>DATBJJ010000109.1:0-38430 GCA_036556425.1 Vicinamibacterales bacterium | reverse complement strand
CGCGCGTCCCCACGGCTCGGGTGCGAACGGTACGGCTGACGCGCGGTCTACCAGTTCAGTCTGAACACGAACTGAATCTCGCGCCCGGACTGCGCATTCGTCACGCGCCAGTTGTCCGGATTCGTGCTCGTGGTCGTAACGGCCTCGAACCACGGCGTGTTGAACGCATTGAGGAACTCGGCCCGGAACTCGAAGGTCGTGCTCCCGGCGATCGTCACGCGCTTCGAGGTGCTGAGATCGAAACGGTAGAGCGGAGGCCCGGAGACGACCAGCGAGCGAACGCCGCAATCGCCGAATCCCGGTGCCACTTCGATGCAGTCGGGGTTGTTGGCGGGCGCCAGGTACCGGCCGGTCGGCACGCCCTGATCGCTGTAGCCGGTAGTCGACGTCGCGCTCGTGCTGAAGGCGCGGATCGTGTTGTCGATGATGTCCTGCGGCAGCATGAAGACCAGCCGCCGCTCGTTGTCGAACCGCAGCTTGAACTCCTTCTTGAATTCATCCGGCGTCATGCCGACGAGGCGGACGTTGCCCTGATCGAGCTTGAGGCCGCTCTGGACGCGCGCGATGCCGTCGAATGACCAGCCGCCGACCAGGCGATTCATCCACGGACCGGCGTTTCCGGCGAACCGGCGGCCCTGACCGAACGGCAGCTCGTACACCCAGTTCGCGCGAAACGCGTGCGTCACGCCGCCGACCGTGCCGGTGTCCTCGACCTTCCTGCGCGGCAGGCGAAGCGAGAACCGGTTCGAGCCCCAAGTCTGGCCGAACACGTAGTTGGTCTGGAACTGCAGCGCGTGCGACAGCCGCTTGCGCAGCTCGAGCTGCAGCGAGTTGTGCTTCGTGTAGCCGCCGTTGCCGACGATGTTTGCGCCGCCAATGAGGTCGGGATTGACCTGCCAGAAGTTCGCCGGCAGTCCCGCCGCGAGCATGTTGTTCCGGAACGTCGAGTTCCCGAGCAGCCGCGAGTCCCTGTTGTTGCCGGTCGCCGGCAGGAAGCCGTACGGGTCGGGATTGTTCTTGGCGAGGAAGCCCAGGAACGTGGCATTCGTCCAGTTGCTGTTCGACGCCAGATAGTTCGCCGGGTTGTCGGCCGCAGATCTCGCCAGTCCCTGGAAGTGCGCCAGGAAGATCGGCAGCGGCGACGTGCCCGGCGCGCCGGTGTACCGGAACGTGTTGCCGTTCCCCGCGGCGCGATTGGCCTCGAGGTTTCGTTGCGCGGCACGGAACTCGTCCAGGAATCCGTTCTCGACGATGTTGACTTCGTTGTAGTTGTAGGTCTGCCAGGAATCGAGCGAGCGCGTGCCGACGTAGCGCGCCTCGACCACGGTGTTGCTCGACAGCTTGCGCTGCCACCCCGCCGTCCACGTCATCGCGTACGGCACCTGAAGGTTCGGCTCGAACGCGGTGATGTCTCCGGTGAACACGTCGCTGAGCGGATACACGCGCTCGCTCGGAAGGTCCGCAGGCGGACCGAGCGCGCTCCGGTTGCGCAGGAAGATCGAGCCCGGCGTCCCGAGGTTGTTGAGCGAGTGATTGCGATTCGCCGAGAGCGACACGCCCGGATTGTTCGAGATCGCGCCGGTGAAATCCGACGTGCCGGGCCGGTTGTAGCCCATGGAGAAGCCCGCGCGTAGAACGCTGTCGCCCGCTTCTTTGCCGAGCAGCGGGCCGAGGAAGTTGCGGCCGCCGACGGTCCAGGCGAACCCGACGTTCGGCGCCCAGTTGTTGCGATCGGTGTCGTACGCGCCCTCGCCCTTGCTGTACTGAGCGAAGGACGGCACCTGACCCGAGAGCACGTTCGGCTTGAACAGGTTGCCGACGCCGGAACGGCCCCAGACGTCCGCGATCGTAGCCTTCGAGTAGCTGTCGTTGCGCGGGTAGAACGGCAGCTGCAGGTCGTAGCGCAGGCCGAGGTTGAGCGTGAAGCTGGGTTTCAGCCGCCATGTATCGGCGACGAAGAAGCCGTAATCGACGAGCCGTGCGCGCTGCATGCCGAGCCCGAGGAACTGATACCGGTTCGTCTCCTCGTCGAGCCGTTGCTCGCCGGTGATCGAGAGCACGCGGCCGGTCAGCACCGCGAACAGGTTTCGCGCGTTGTCGAGCTGCGCCTGCGATGCGCCCGTGAAGTTGGCGGTGGTGAACAGACCGTTCGCCGGATCGTTCGTGTCGACGCCGAAGTTGATCGTCGGAACGTACTGCTGGTTCTGCAGCCAGATGTCGACGCGCGTCCAGTTGCCCCCGGCCTGAATACTGTGGGAGCCGCGGAGCCAGTTGAGCGTGTTCTCGACGACCTTCGTGGACGCCTCGCGCGCGGAGTACGAGCCGGTCGACGCCGCGTTCGTGATGCCGCCGACGGCATTGATGTTGAGGAGGAACCCGGCCTGATCGGCGACCGGCGTGCCGCTGAATTGGCTCGCGGCGATTTCGGGCGAGAACCTCGTCGGCCCGCCGGAGCCTCCGACCGTGAACTCGTTCACGAGGTTGGCGCCGAGCGTCGAGCGCAGCGTGCCGCGTGTGATGTAGCGATCGGAAACCTGGCTGCCCGTGTTCGGGAACCCGGGGAAGTTCGGTTCGCGATTGTTCGTCGTGTCGGGCGTCGACACCAGATCCGTGTAGGTCATCGACCACGACAGGCGGTGCTTGTCGGTGATGTTGTAGTCGATGCGGCCTGTCGGATACTTCGTGATGTTGTTCGTGTCGTACGAATACGTGAAGTTCTGCGTCAGGGGATTCGTGTTGTCGACGACTGTGCTGCCGCTCGTCGATGTGCGGATATCGGACAGCAGACGCCCGATCGTCGGATCGATCGTCGTGACGTCGGTCGGCCGCGCGCCGGCGACGAGCGCGAGCACGTTGACCTCGCGCGTCTGTCCGCTCGCCGTGTACCGGAACCACCCCTGCTCCGCGCGCGGGTGCAGGATCGTACGATTCTCGGTATTGCCGCCTGGCGATCGCGACTCCTCGTAGTTGACGAAGAAGAACGCTCTATTGCGCAGGATCGGTCCACCGAGCCGCGCGCCGGGCTGATACAACACGTCGTCCGCCTTCGGTGCGCCGTCGCGGTTGTTGAACCAGGTGTTCGCGTTCAGCTTGTAGTGCTGCATGTAGTAGTACGCGCTGCCGACGTACTGGTTGGTGCCCGAACGCGTGACGAACCGGATCTGCACCGCGCCCTGGCTCGTGCTCGCCGCATCTTGCGCGGCGGCGTTGACCGTCACTTCCTCGATGGCATCGAGGCGCGGGCTGACGCGCGCGAAGAATCCGTCTCCCGTCTTCAGGTGGTTGTCCTGCGCGCTCATGCCGTCGATCGTGATGTTGATTGCGCTCTGCGGCAGACCGTTGACCGTGGAGTCCCGGCTTTCACCGGGGCCGCCCGGCGTGTTGATTCCCGGCAGCAGCGTGACGAACTCGAGCGCGCTGCGGCTGCCCGTCGGAATCTTCAGAATCTGATTGGTGTCGATCGTCGACGTCACCGCAGGCGTCGTCGTCTGAATGATCTCGGCGCCGCCTTGGACGACGATGGTGTCGGTCAGGCCGCCGACCGCCATCGCCACCTTCACCGTCGCCGGCGTCGACGCGTTGACGCGGACGTCGTTCACGACGGCGGTCTTGAACCCCATGAGCGTGACGGTCACGGTGTACGTGCCGGGATCGAGGGCCGGCACGGAGAAGTAACCACTCTCGTTGGTCACCGTCTCGAACGTCGTCCCGGTGGCCGCGTTCTTCACCGCGACGTTGGCGCCGGGAATGATCGCGCCCGATGCGTCGGTGACGGTGCCGGAGAGCGATGTCGTCGCGCCTCCGCCTTGGGCCAGCGCGGGCGCAGCGAACGAGAGACCGATGAGCGTGGCCAGAAGAAGCCGAGCGGCTCCGTACATTTTGACGTCCTCCCTTCGTCACACCGAGAGGAGCGTATTCTGCGGCCGCTGGGACGACTTGTCAAAGATGAAGGTTGGATCGAGACGTTACCGGGATCGACAACGTGTCAGGCGTGACCGGCGATTCGTTCGAGCGTGTACGTGAATTGGCGCAGCGCGACCCGCGCGGCGACGTTGCCTGAGGTCCAGGAGACCGCCAGTCCCGTCAACGTCACCGTCGCAGGCGCGCTGCATCGCTGAGAATCTGCGCCGCCCACCTCCACGCGCTGAACTCCGCCACCACCGCGCGCATGCGACGCATCCGATCGCGCTGCTCGTCGGCGCCCATCGTCAACGCCCTGGCGAGGAGCGACGCGGCGGCATCGATGTCGTACGGATTGAGCATCAGCGCGTCGCGCAGCTCGCGCGCCGCGCCCGCGAAGCTGCTGAGCACGAGCACCCCGCGCTCGTCGTCTCGCGCCGCCACGAATTCCTTCGCCACGAGGTTCATGCCGTCGTGCAGGCTGCCGACGTGGCACAGGTCCGCCGCGCGGAGGAACAGCGTGACGTGCGATGGCGCGTAGTCCCCTTCGAGAACGACAATCGGCTGGTACGCGTCGCTCCCGAACGCGGCGTTCACGCGGTCGCGGACGCGCAGCACGCGCTTCCGTAACTCGTCGCAGACCGCCGGGGGCTCCGCGCACGGCTCGACGATCTGCGCGAACACGAACTTGCCGCGGAATTCCGGGTAGCACTCGAGCAGCCGTTCGATCGCGAGAAACTTCTCCTCCAAGCCCTTCGTGTGATCGAGACGATCGACGCCGAGGCCAAGGCTGACGTCGGCTGGCAGACGCAATTGCCGCCGGATGCTCTCGCGGCAGATCTCCACCTCCGGGGAGCAGGACGTCCACCAACCAGGCCATCGCACGGACGTCGGGTAGGCGCGGACCAGCACCTGCCGTCCGTCGTACGTGATTGATTCCTGGTGTCGATCGATATGCGCGCCGAGACACCGCTCGACCGTCTCGATGAAGTTCCGGCAGTCGAGCGGCGTCTGGAATCCGATGATGCTGCTGCCGAGCAATCCCTCCAGCAGGTGCGAGGACCACGGGCAGATCTCGAACGCCTGCCAATGCGGCCACGGAATGTGCCAGAACGTGACGATGCGGCTGTGGGGCCGGCGCTCGCGGACGAGGAGCGGCGCGAGCGCGAAGTGATAGTCCTGCACGAAGACGAGGGGTGACTCGTTCGGCGCCTCCTCGTAGACGGCATCCGCGAACTGCGCGTTCACGCGCCAATACGTCGTGAAGTCGTCGGCGCGGAACACGGGCTTGCCGTGCGCGCGATGGCACATCGGCCAGAGCGCCCCGTTCGCGAAGCCGTAGTAGAAGGCGCGCTCCTCGTCGCTCTGCCAACGCACGGTCCGCACCTTCACGTCGTTTGCGTCGCCGGCGGCGTTTTCGCCGTCCTCGGGAGAAATCCACGTGCCGGTGCACGTGCGCACGAGCGGCTCGATGGCGGAGGCGAGACTCGTCGCCTCGCGGCGCGCGCCCAGCGCGCGATTGGCCAGCACGATCACCGGCTCGCGCTCGATGCCCGAGCGCAGCCACGCCTCGAGCCGGTCGGCGGTCCAGATGCCGCATGCATCAGGTTCGCCGGGCCTCACGAGCCTCGCCGTGTACATATCCACAGTTAATGGCATCGCCGCGTGCCGGAGCCATCCTGTCGACAGGGGAGCGGTCTCGAGTTCCGCGGGGGAGTCGTCGCGCGCGTTCGACAGGGGTGGACGGCCTCGCACGCATGAGCTCCCCCCAACAGGGGATGCCCGCGCGGGCCGCTCTCGGAGTACGCTGAGCGCATGCGCTTCAGAACGTGGCCGGTCGCAGCGCTCGGCCTCGGCGGGCTGCTCCTGCTCGTCGTCGTGTCCGTCATGGCCGCGTCGAATCGCGCGCAGCAGATCTACTCGCGCCTCGATCAGTTGAACACGCACCATCGCGAGGTCGAGACCAAGCTGCGGCGCCTGCGATCGGATCTGCATCTGTCGGGGATCTACATACGCGACTACCTGTTGGATCCGGAGCGCGAGCGCGCCTCCGAGTACCGGGCGCAGCTCGCCAAGTTCCGAGAGAGCCACGAGACGACGGTCGCGGAGCTTCGCGATCTGATGACGCCCGACATGGCCAACGACGAGCGCATCGTCAATCTCGACGCGAAGCTCGACGACTACTGGCAGACGTTCGATCCGCTGTTCGACTGGACGCCGTCGGAGAAGATGCTTCTCAGCTCGGGATTCCTCAAGCGCGAGGTCCTGCCGCGGCGCGAGGCCGTTCTCGCGATCGCGTCGGAGATCGAGGCGTTGAACAACGCGAATCACGGCATCCAGCGCGCGGAGATCAACCGGCAGTACGCGGAGTTCCGCGGCGAGCTGCAGAAGCTGCTCTGGGGCAGCCTTCTCCTCGGCCTCATCGTTGCCATGACCGCGGTCATCCGGCTGCGCGTGCTCGAGCGGCGATCCGAGCGCGAGCGCTCCGTGATCGAAGAAGCCGAGCGCCAGATGCGGCAGCTCTCGCAGCAGCTCGTGGCGACGCAGGAAGAAGAGCGCAAGAAGCTCTCGCGCGAGCTGCACGATCACGTGGGGCAGATGCTCACGGCGCTCCGCATGGAGCTCGGGCGCATCGATCGCCTGCGATCGGCCGACAAGTCCGAGCCTCGCGTGAGCGGCGCCGTCGCCGAATGCCGGCAGCTCGTGGACAACATGGTCCGCACCGTTCGCGATCTCGCGCTCGGACTCCGCCCGAGCATGCTCGACGATTTCGGCCTCCAGCCCGCGCTCGAGTGGCACGTGCGCGACTTCGGCCGGCGCTACGGCGTGCCGGTCGAATTGGTCATGACAGGCGAATTCGACCGACTGACCGATCAGCACCGCACGTGCGTCTATCGCGCGGTGCAGGAGGCGATGACGAATTGCGTCAGGCACGCGCGCGCGCACCAGATCGACGTCACCGTCACCGACGAGGCCCACGGCCTCACCGTGTCCGTCAGAGACGATGGGATCGGGATCGATCCGGCGCGGAAGGCGGACGGCCTGGGGCTGAGAGGGATCGAGGAGCGCGTCCGCGAGCTCGGCGGCACGATCGAGATCCGCAGCGCGGCGGGCGGCGGCACGACGCTGAAGATCCGTGTCCCGCTGCCGCCGCGCGAGACGGAGGTGCTGCGTGCGCGTGCTGCTGGCTGACGACCACGGCATCGTCCGTCGCGGCTTGCGAAGCCTGCTCGAGAGCGAGCCGTCGCTGACCGTCGTCGCGGAAGCGTCGGACGGACTCGAGGCGCTGCGCCTCTGCGAGGAACATCACCCCGACACGCTCATCGTCGACGTCGGCATGCCGAAGATGAATGGGATCGAGGTCGCGGCGCGGACGCAGAAGCTGGAGCGGCCGCCCGCGGTCATCATCCTGAGCATGCACTCGGACGAGTCGTACATCACGCGCGCGCTGGCGGCGGGCGCGCGCGCGTATCTCTTGAAGGATGCGACGGACGAAGATCTGCTGCCCGCGGTGAGAGCGGTTGCCGCCGGGAAACCGTTCTTCAGTCCGGCGGTCACCGCGGTGCTCGTCGAAGATTACATGCGGCAGCTTCGCGCGCGAGGTTTGACGGACACCTATCTGCTGCTCACCGATCGCGAGAAGGAAGTGCTCCAGCTCCTCGCGGAAGGCCGATCGAACAAAGAGGTCGCGACGCTCCTCGATCTCGGGCTATCGACGGTCGAGACCCACCGTGCGAACTTGATGCAGAAGCTCAATCTCCACAACACGGCGGAGATCGTGCTCTACGCGGTGCGGAAAGGAATCATCGTCTGATGCCTACGCGTATGCGGCGCCGACCAGCATCCTTTTGATCCTCAGATACGGCGATCCGTGCGAGATGCTGTTGGTCTGCGTCGGCTGCCCCTTCGCGTCGCCGCCGGTGCCGTGCATCTCCCAGGACTCCTTGCCGGAGATCGCGTCGAGGTTGCCCCAGAAGTCGGTCGTGATCGCGTTGTAGGTGACGTTGGTCACCATGCGCGTCTTCTTGCCGTTCTTCACTTCCCAGAACGCGTTGCCGCCGAACTGTCCGTTGTAGCGCTGTTGATCGATCGAATAGCTGCCGCGGCCCTCGATGAGCACGCCGTCCTTCGTGTCGGCGATGATCTCTTCCGGTGTGGGCGAGCCTGCCGGACCGGGATCGACGTGCACGTTCGGCATGCGAAGGAACGGATAGTCGCGCCACGAATTCGCCTGCGTGCACCCGCGGCTCGCCTTTTCGCCGACGAGGTGCGCCATCTCGCGGTTCGTCTGCAGGCCGACGAGGATCCCGTCGCGCACGAGGGGCCACTCCTGCGTCTTCACGCCGTCGTCGTCGTAGCCCACCGTGCCGATCGCGCCGGGCCGCGTGCGATCCGCCGTCACGTTGAACAGCTTCGATCCGTATTTCAGCTTGCCGACGTCCGAGAGCTTGATGAAGCTCGTGCCCGCGTAGTTGGCTTCGTAGCCGAGGATGCGATCCAGCTCGGTCGCGTGGCCGACGATCTCGTGGATCGTGAGCATCGCGTGCGAGGGCGTGAGGATCAGATCCTTGACGCCCATGTCGATCGGCTTCGCGGTGCAGTACTCCACCGCTTCGGCCGCGATGCGCTCGGCGTGGTCCGGCATCTTCGCGGCTTCGGCGACTTCCCAGCCGCCCGTCATCGCAATGCCGGTGAACGTCCGCGAGCGGGTTTGATCGCCGACGCGCGCGGTGACCGTGAACGACGGCGTCGTCGTGAAGACCTCCTGCTCGATGTAGGAGCCTTCTGAGCTCGCGAAGTACTTCCACTCGTGCTCGAGCTGCACGGACGCGTTCACGTTGATGACTTCCTTCGTCTTGACGGCGAGGTCGACGACCTTCTGCACGAACGCCTGCTTCTCGTCCTGGGCGATCTTGCGCGGGTCCTTCGCGGTGGGCGTCGCCCAGTACTCGGTATAGGCGGGCACCGGCGCGAGGCGGACGTCCTGGCGCTTGGCGATGGCGCTGGCCTTTGCCACTTCGGCCGCCATTCTCGTGATGCGCCTGATCTCGTCTTCCGTCACGATCGGGCTGCTCGCGAATCCCCACACGCCGCTGTGGATCACGCGGACGCCGAATCCGGCCGCGCCGCTCGGCCCTGCCGCGCCGGCGCCGCCGAAACCGCCAAAGCCGCCCCCGAACCCGCCGCCGCCGCGCCCGCCGCCACGGCCGCGGCCGCCGCCGCCGATTTGACCGAACCCTTCGAAGTCGCGATTCCCGCCGTTCGCGTTGACGCCGCTGTTCGTCGTCCGCGTGAACCGGATGTCGGCGTACGTGCAGCCCTGCGTCTTCGCTTCGAGCAGGGCGATGTCGGACAAGCCCTTGAACTTCGATTCGAGCACGCGGCCCGTCGGCGTCTGCGCGATGAGATCGGCGATCGCATCGCTCGCGGCGACGGCCATGCCCGAGAGGGCGACGGTCTTGACGAAGTCTCTACGTTTCATTGCTTGTCCTCGCGGGCGGCAGGGTTGCTGCAGCCGGGTACAACTTGCGGCAACGATGCGTGCGTCTGCGCTACACGGCCGGAGAAATCGACGTCATGAAGAAGTCTTCGATCCTGACCGGCGGCACCAGCGCCGTGCCGGGGCCGTCGTACGCTTCGCCCGTGTGAATCGGCACGGGCTTGCCGATTGCCGTGATGTTGTTGTAGCCGACGAGCGGCGACATGTTCCAACGAAAGTTCTGCACGGGGCCGGCGATCTCTCCGTTCTCGATCAGGAACAACCCGTCGCGCGTCATGCCCGTGTTGAGCAGCGTCTGCGGATCGACGGCGCGGATGTACCAGAAGAACGTCACGAGGAGACCTCGTTTCGTCGTCTTGATCATCTGCTCGACCGTCGTGTCCGTTCCTTCCATCACGAGGCTCTGATTCACGGTGACGGGCGTTGGATCTTTCTTCTGTCGCCGCGCCCACGCGCGATCGTAGGCGAGATTCTTCAGCACGCCCTTCTCGATCCACGTCACCGGCTTCGCGGCCATGCCGTCCACGCCGATTGGCGTCTGACGCAGGATCGGATTGCCGATCTCGCTCTTCAACGTGAACGCGTCGCCGAACAGCTTCTCTCCGACCTTCGTCGTTCCCGGCTGCTTGCCGCTGAAATAGTTGCCGACCTGCCCTTCGGCGGTGCGCGCGTTGAAGAGGTTCGTCATCAGCGAGAGGAATCGCGCGTTCGCGCGCGGCTCGAGGATCGCCGTGTAGCGCCCAGGCTCGATCGCGCGCGGCTTCTGGCTCTTGACCGCCTTGTCGGCCGCGACTTCCGTGAGCTTGGTCGCGTCGATCAAGCTCACGTCCTTGATGCCCGTGAGCCCCGCCCATCCCGATCCGCCGCCGTCCTTCGTGCGGCACGTGAGGATGAAGCTCGCCTCGGCGTACTGGTAGTACGCGAAGAGGCCCTTCGAGTTCGCCGTGCAGGTCGTCAGATGAACTTTCGGAATGTAGCCCGAGCCGATGACGCCTTTCTTCTGACAGACGTCCAAGCTCTGTTTGACCATCCGCGCGCGCTCGGCGGGGCCGAACCCGACGCCGCTCGGCAGCGCGGCGTCCACCTCGATGTACTGCTGCGGGCCTTCGATGAGCGGCAACGCCTCGGGATTCTCGCGCGCGTCCTGCGCCCGCTTCTGCGCGTCAGCCACGGCGTTGCGCAGCGACTCGTCGTCGAACTCCCGCGTCGACGCGGACGCCGATCGCGATCCGTAGTACACGGTGACGTTCAGGTTTCTCTCGAATTGAACGATGTTGGCGGTGATGTTCGAGTTCGCGAACCGCGTGGCGGATCGTTCGCCGCCGCTGAATTCCACTTCGACCGCGTCAGCCTTCGCCATGCCCATCACCTTGTCGGTGACGGCCTTCACTTCTTCGCGGGTGTACATAGGCGAAGAAGTATATAGCGTCGGTTCAGGGTTCAGTGGGGCCGGCAGCCGCATGTGCCGGCGCCGCAGCCGAAGGAGGGTTGCTGGCTCGAGGACGGCCGCTCGCTCGCGCCGACCATGCCGGGACGCGACAAGAGCTTTCCGAGATTCGCGCCCTGACATCCGGGGCATGACGGCTTTCGCTCGCCCGAGACGAACGTCTCGAATTCGCGGCCGCAGTCGCGGCACAGATATTCGAAGATAGGCATGGCTCTATTCTAGATCGCTGTCCGCGATCCGCTGTCCGCTGTCCGCGATCCGCTGTCCGCGATCCGCTGTCCGCTGTCCGCGATCCGCTGTCCGCGATCCGCTGTCCGCGGTCCGCGATCCGCTGTCCGCGGTCCGCGGTCCGCGGTCCGCGATCCGCTGTCCGCTGTCCGCGATCCGCGGTCCGCGATCCGCTAAGTCTTCGCGACCGCGACGGCCGCCGGCCGCAGCACGTCGTCTCCGATGGTGTAGCCGCGCCGGACGACGCCGACGATCTTGCCGTCGTCTTCGGGCGTTGCTGCAGGCACGGTGGTGATGGCTTCGTGGAGCTCCGGATCGAACGGCGTCGATTCGACGTCGATGGGCTTGACGCCCATCCCTTCCAGCTTGTTCAGAAACTGACGGCGGACCATCTCGACGCCTTGCAGCAGCGCATCCGCGGTGGATGATTGCCGCGCGGACTCGATGGCGCGGTCCAGATTATCGACGACCTCCAGGAACTCCGCGAGGATCTCGCGCCGCGCCCGCTCGATGTCCTTCGAGATCTCACGGCGCAGCCGCAGCCGCGCCTCGTCGAACTCGCCGGCGGCCTGACGGTACTTCGCGATGTATTCCTGGATCTGCTTGTCCTTCTCGGCGATCTGCTGCTCGAGCTGTTCGACGTACGTCGGCTTGAGCGGCGTCGCCGTAGACGCCGAGCTCGAGCCGGCGCTCGCGTCCGTGTTCGCCCACCACCGGCGGTCGACGACTTTGACGGGAGTGTCGTGCTCCATGACTACGCGGTCACAGGGGTCTTCGGCGGCGCCGACGCCTCGAACCTGAAGTCCAGCTTTCCATCCTTCAACGCGATGGTCACCGTGCCGCCGCCCTCGAGGCGGCCGAACAGGATTTCATCCGTGAGCGGGTCGCGGACGTCCGTTTGAATGACGCGCGCGAGCGGGCGGGCGCCGTAAACAGGATCGAAGCCCTTTTCGGCGAGCCACGCACGCGCGTCCGGTTCGAGCGTGATGGCGACGCGGCGCTCGGCGAGCTGCGCCTCGAGCTGCAGGATGAACTTTTCGACGATGGTTTCCATCACCGCCGGCGTGAGCGGTCCGAACGACACGATCGCGTCGAGGCGGTTCCGGAACTCCGGGCTGAAGACTTTCTCGATGGCCTGCTTCGAGCGCTGCTGCGACGAGCGCTGGCGCGCGTCGATCGCGCGATCCGACGTCCCCGACTCGGAGAAGCCGATCGTGCCGGCGCTCAGCTCGCGCGATCCCGCGTTCGACGTCATGATCAGCACGACCTGACGGAAGTCCGCCTTGCGGCCGTTGTTGTCCGTGAGCGTCGCGTGATCCATCACCTGAAGCAGGATGTTGAAGATGTCGGAGTGCGCCTTCTCGATCTCGTCGAGGAGCACGACCGCGTACGGGTGCTGCCGCACGGCGTCGACGAGCAGGCCGCCCTGCTCGAAGCCGACGTATCCGGGCGGCGCGCCGATCAACCGCGCCACCGCGTGCTTCTCCATGTACTCGCTCATGTCGTAGCGAATGAACTCGTTGCCGAGGTGCAGCGCGAGCTGTTTGGCGAGCTCCGTCTTTCCGACGCCGGTCGGTCCCGTGAAGAGGAAGCAGCCCGTCGGCCGATCCGGCTGACCGAGGCCCGCGCGCGCGCGCTTGATCGCGCGAGCGACGGTCGCGACCGCATTCTCCTGACCGAAGACCACGCGGCCCAGCGACTCTTCCAGCGATCGCAAGCGATCGCGATCGGACGCCGACGCCTGCTTCGCCGGGATGCGAGCCATCCGCGCGACGACTTCTTCGATGTTCGGCGCCGTGATTTCGATCGGCTCCTCGCCCTGTTCGCCGCCGCGGCGCAAACGCGACTTCGCGCCCGCTTCGTCCAGCACGTCGATCGCGCTGTCGGGCAGCTTGTAGTCGCGCAAGTGACGCGCCGCCAGCTTCACGGCCGCGTCGAGCGCGTCGTCGGTGTAGCGAACGCGATGATGACCCTCGTAGCGGGATCGCAGGCCTTGAAGGATCTTCACCGTCTCCTGCATGGACGGCTCGTCGACGACGATCTTCTGCAGCCGCCGCGCGAGCGCGCGATCTTTCTCGATGTGCTTGAACTCTTCGTGCGTGGTCGAGCCGATCACGCGGAGCTGACCCGTCGTCAGGATCGGCTTGATGAGCGTCGCGAGGTCCATCGTGCCGCCGGTGGTCGCGCCGGCGCCGACGGTCGAGTGGATCTCGTCGATGAAGAGGATCGGCATCGGGCGCTTCGACAGCGCGTGGATCACCGCCTTGAAGCGCTCCTCGAAGTCGCCGCGGAACCGCGTCCCCGCGAGGAGCGCGCCCGTGTCGAGCGAGAAGATCTCGGCGCCCTCGAGCAGATCGGGAACGTCGTCGGCCAGGAGTCGGGTTGCAAGCCCTTCGGCGAGCGCCGTTTTCCCTACGCCTGCGTCGCCGACGAACACCGGATTGTTCTTGCGGCGCCGGCACAGGATCTCCATCGTTCGCTCGAGCTCTTCGATGCGTCCGATGAGCGGATCGAGCGCGCCTGCTTTCGCGCGCGCGGTGAGGTCGGTCGCGTACGCCGACAGCGGATCGCGCGCGGCCGCCGCGCCGCGATCGCCGATGCCCGCTTCCGCGTCTCCGCCGTCGCCTCCCTCGGGGCCCGGCGTCGTCGGTGGAACTTTCGTCTTGCCGTGCGTGATGTACTCGAGCACGTCGAGCCGCGTGATGCCCTGCGCGGCGAGAAGCTGCGCCGCGTGCGATCGATTCTGCTGGAGCGTGGCGGCGATCACGTCGCCGGAATGCACTTCCTGGCGCCCCGCGCTCTGCACGTGAAGCACCGCCGTCTGCAGCACGCGACGGAACGCAAGCGTCTGCTCCGGCTCTTTCTGCTGGCCGCGCGCGAACTGCTCGACCGACTCCTGCAAGTACTTGTCGAGATCGCGGCGAAGCTGCGGCATGTCCGCGCCGCACGCGCTCAGAATGCGCTCGCCCTCGGGATCGTGCGCGAGGGCGTACAGCAAGTGCTCGAGCGTCAGGTGCGTGTGCCGCCTCGCGGTCGCTTCCCTGTACGCGACGGTCAGAACGATCTCTAATGCTGGACTGAACATCTATTGGTTTGCGATAGGGCCCCACCCCCATCGCGCTGTCGTCGCTCGCTCATCGCTCGCGACGGTACGATCCACGTCTGTCATTCCGGCTCCATGGCCGCAAGCAGCGGAAACCCGTGCTCCCTGGCCAGATCGATCACCGTTGCAACCTTCGTCTCGGCCACTTCGTGCGGATACACGCCGCAAAGTCCTTTCCCCTGCGTGTGGACCGCCATCATGATTCGGTACGCTTCGGCCGGCTGCTTGTGAAACACGCCCTCGAGGATTTCGACGACGAAGTCCATTGTCGTGTAGTCGTCGTTCAAGAGCAGCACCTTGAAGAGCTCGGGCTTCTTCGTCTCATGCCGTGTGCGCTCGAGGATCTCTCCGCCAGTCTGATGTTGCCCGTCCCCCATACTTGACCTGATCTTAGCAGGCTCAGGGTAGAATCGCCGCGCCGATGCACACTCTTGCCAACGGACTCGACTTCGTCGATCTGCAGTTCCTCGGCCGTCCGCAGATCATCGCGACCGCTGTGCTGCAGAGCGCCGGAGGCGTCGCCCTCATCGATCCCGGCCCCGCGACGACGCTCGACGGGTTGCTGAAGATGTTGAGCGCGCAGGGCATCGCGCTGCGCGACGTGCGTCAGGTGCTCCTCACGCACATCCACCTCGATCATGCCGGCGCGACCGGCACGCTCGTGAAAGCAAATCCCGCGATCGAGGTGTTCGTGCACGAGCGCGGCGCGCGGCACCTGATCGATCCCGCCAAGCTCCTCGCGAGCGCGGCGCGCCTTTACGGCGCCGACATGGATCGGCTCTGGGGCGAGTTCGCGCCCGTGCCGGCGGGCAACGTCAAGATCCTCTCCGAGACGACGCGCATCTCGGCAGGCGGGCGCGAGCTCGACGTCACGCCGACGCCTGGACACGCGATGCACCACGTCACGTATTTCGATCGATCGAGCGGCGTCGCGTTCGTCGGCGACGTCGCAGGCATCCGCCGCGGCGCCGGCACGTACATTCTTCCGCCGACGCCG
This sequence comes from Vicinamibacterales bacterium, assembly GCA_036556425.1. GTDB lineage: Bacteria > Acidobacteriota > Vicinamibacteria > Vicinamibacterales > 2-12-FULL-66-21 > DATBJJ01. The sequence continues at coordinate 23,255 of DATBJJ010000109.1, read as the reverse complement.
CCACCCGATATCGATCTCGAGCTGTGGCGCGCGAGCGCGGATCGCATTCTCGCGTGGGATCCCGACACGCTGTTCCTCACGCATTTCGGACCGTATCGCGGCGCGCGTCTCCACTTCCAGCAACTCTTCGAGCGCCTCGACGAGTGGAGCGCCTTGGTGAAGCGGCTGATCGCCGACGGATCGATCGACGACGCGGAGCGCGAGCGGAGATTCGTCGAGGAGGCGCTGCTGCACATTCGCCGGGCCGTCGGCGAAACGGAGGCTCAGCACTACAGCCGCGCCGGACGGCTCGACTACTCGTGGCAAGGGCTGGCCCGCTACTGGCGCCGCGTGCTCGAGGCGGCGGGCTGAGCCGGACTGGCACGTGCTTTGGAATGGACTCGTCAGCGAGGTGAGACATGCGCGGAGGATTGAGATCTTTTACGGCGGCGGTGTTCGTCCTCGCGCCTTTTGTCACCTTCGCGCAGGTCAACCTCCAGCCGACGCCGCCGCCGACCGTCACTGCGGAAGAGCGGGATTGGTATCTCGCCCGCGAGCCAATCGTCTTCGCCGGGAGCCTCTACTATCCGGGCGGCCCGCAGATCTACTTCAACAGAAACGAGATGATCCGGAGCGGCTACTACGATTGGGTTCCGCTCTACACGCGAACAACGCTCGAGCCGTACAGCATCCTGTTCGTTCCCGTGGCCGGCGGCCTGATGCAGCCGTACGAGCGCCGTCGATCGGGTGAGCTCGCGGGCACCGCGGGCAGTACGGCGCCGTCGTTTCCAATCTCACGTCCGGGGTACCTTGCCGAGCTCTCGTCCGAGTGGAGCGGGATTCCACAAGCGGCGGGACCTCCGTCGAGCCTCGCTCCGTCATACGGGAACGTCAGCCCGCAGCCGGCGCCGACGATCGGTCTCGTGCGAGAAACGTCGCGCGCCGAAGCTCCGGCGCCGACGACCGGCTTCGTTGGTCCGGTCGCGCCCGGCGTCTTCCGATCCGCGGAAAAGCCGGAAGGACTGAACGGCATCTTCATCGAGCATGCAGGCAAGCGCTGGTTCAACAACGGTCCCGCGCGCACATTCAACCCCGACGAGCTCGTCTCCGCCGGAACGTATCGCGGGACACCGGTCTACATGAAGCCAGGCGACGACACGACCATCTATGTTCCCGTGGCTGAGTCGGCTGGCAGCCTGCTGACACCCTACGCGCAGGCCCGATTGAAACGCCGCTGAAAACCCGCGCGCACGGCTGGCCTCGGGAGTGCCCCACCGTGTACCCTTGAGTCAGGTCCGGTCCGGCTGGAGCCGGACGCTGCCAATGAGCCTGATTCGGCGTCTCGTTTTCGGCGTGAATCCCCGCCGCACGGCCGTGCGGATTCTCGTGCTCGCCGCGATCAGCTTCGCCACGTTCAAGTGGCTGCTGATCCCGATTCGCACCGAGGGCAGCAGCATGCTGCCGACCTACGCGCCCGATCAAATCCGGCTGGTCAATCGTCTCGCGTATCGCTGGGCGGTTCCCGGTCGCGGCGACATCGTCGCGATTCAGATGGCTGGGCCGCACGTGCTCTATGTGAAGCGCGTCATCGGGCTGCCGGGCGAGCGCGTCGCGATCTCGGAAGGCGCGGTGACGATCAACGGGAGCGCGCTGACCGAGCCGTACGTGAAGCATCGGCGCGCGTGGGACGTTCCAGAAGTCACGCTGGGTCCCGCTGAATATTTCGTGATGGGTGACAACCGCGGCATGTCCGTGGGAGATCATGATTTCGGCCGCGTCGATCTCCCGCGCATCCTCGGCAAGGTCGTCTTCTGATGCTCCGTCGTCTCGCCATCGTCGCGGCGGCGTTAGCCGCCCTCGCGGCGGCCGCGTGGTACATCACGCAAACCCCGGACGAAGGCGATCCGATCCGCAAGCGCCTGCAGGCGTTCGCCTACGAAGTCAACAACAGCACCGTCGACGGGCTTGGAACCGAGGCGCGCGCCGCGAAGCTCGGCGCCTTCTTCACCGAAGACGCGGAAGTCGACTTGGGCCGCGGCGCGGCTCCCATCAAAGGACGCGAGACGCTCATCGGCATGGCAGGGCGTCTTCAACCGCGGACGTCCGCGTTCAGCCTGCGGTTCGAGGACATCACCGTCGCGATGGCGCCCGGCGGCCAGGCCGCGGACGTCCACCTCACCGCGGAGTTCATCAGACGCAGCATCACGACGGGCGATCAATCGCTCGACGCGCGCGAGTTCACGATCGACATGCGGCGCGTCGAGAACGAGTGGCGGATGCATCGCGTCACGGCGGTAGACACGCTGAAATGAGTCAGTCGTCAGTCGTTCGTCGGCGGTCGACAGTCGCGGTCGGCGGTCACAGTCGCCAGTCGCCAGTCGGCGGTCACAGTCGCCAGTCGGCAGTCGGCGGGTCACAGTCGACAGTCGGCCGTCTCCCGACACTTGCCGGCCGAGCAGCGACTGACGACTGACGACTGACGACTCCCGACTGAGACTAACGACTGCGACTCCCGACTATCGACTCTCGACTGACGACTACATCATCATCACCATCATGCTCACACCAGGCGACATCGCTCCTGACTTCGAATTGCGCAGCCATCGTGGCGGAACGGTCAAGCTCTCCGACTTTCGCGGCAAGCGGCGGGTCGTGATTGCGTTCCATCCGCTGGCGTTCACGCCCGTCTGCGCGGCCCAGATGTGCGCGTATCAACGCGATCTCGAACGCTTCGATTCGCTCGATGCGGCCGTCCTCGGGATCAGCATCGACGCGCAGCCGGCGAAGGCCGCGTGGGCGCAGACGCTCGGACCGATCGCGTTCGATCTGCTCAGCGACTTCTATCCTCACGGCGACGTCGCGAGGAAGTTCGGCGTGTTTCGCGAGAGGGACGGCATCAGCGATCGCGCGATCTTCGTCGTGGACAAGGAAGGCAAGATCGCGTGGGCGAAGACGTACGACATTCCCGAGCAGCCGAAGAACGACGAGCTGCTCGCGGTTCTTCGTTCCTAGTTCCTCGTTCGGAGAGGTGCGGCCGGAGGTTGAAAGGGGAGCCTTCAACCTCCGACGTAGCAATGGCCGCGGGTACGTCGTACCCGGGAAACGAGGGCCTCGTGCCGACCGTTATTGGCTGACTTGGGAGGATTCAGCCGGTCGCACGGCGGGTAACCTTCTGTGTTTGTGTTCGTTCTCGTCGTTGCCAGGGGCCCGTGTCGTTCACGTCCTTCGTTGAGGGATACCCTGGCGGCTTTCCCTGCCAAGCTGGAGCAACCCCCGTACCGGATCGCGGCCGTCCCGGCGAATCGACGATTCAGCGCGCCTGCCGTCGCAAGTGGCTGGGGTTCCGTGCCTTAGTTCGGGCAGGCAACAACACCGCCTGACGGCCGCCGGGTGGCGGCCGAGGCGGCGGTGTAGGGTTGCGTGGCGGTGTTGTCGGAAAACGCTACGGATCCGACTCGGCGTTACAACTGCCTCAAGGCGGTGACGACCGGCATGCGTGCGGCGCGGATGGCCGGAAACAGGCCACCCAGGAGTCCCATGATCACCGCGTACGTAAGGCCGCGCGCCAGAAGATCGGGGCCGACCTTGAACGCGAACGCGACCTGGCTGAACGACTGGAAGTTCATCGTCGCGGTCTGATAGCCATCGAACGCGGCCCAGGCGAGGCCTCCGCCGATCAGGCCGCCAACCAGGCTGAGCAGCACGGCTTCGATGAGGACCGAGATGACGACCGGGCTTCCGCCGAATCCGAGCGCGCGCAGCGTCGCAATCTCGCGCGTACGGTTCGCGACGGCGGAGTACATCGTGTTGAGCGCGCCGAACACGGCCCCGAGACCCATCAGCGCGGCAATCGCGAAGCCGATCGACCGGATGATCGTCTGCATCACCTGGGATTGCTGCGCGTAGTAGTCGGGCTCGCGCACGACGCTGACGTTCAGGCGCGGGTTGGTCGTGAGACTGTCCTTGAACTCCTGAAACTTGTCCGCGGAGGTCAGCCTCACGTACACCGACTGATAACTGTTGCCGCGACGATACACCGGCTGCAAGACCTTCGCGTCGCACCAGATCTCCGATTCCGACACGCTTCCGCCCGCGTCGAAGATGCCGACCACCTGCCACGACGCTTCACCCCACTTGACGCTCGATCCCACCGTCAGCCCCATGAACTGCCTGGATGCGGCATGGCCGACGATGATCTCGCTCGTCCCCGGCGTGAACATGCGTCCTTCGATGAGGCGCACCTTCGGGCGCACCTTGAGCGCGATCGGCGTGAGCCCGCGAAGCGGCACGTTCGCATCCGTGCCCGATCGCTTCAGCGGGTGGCCGACGATCACGAACAGCTCCGGAGACGCATGGGCTCCCTCGGGTCCCTGCTCGATGAACGGCGCTTCCGTGACCAGCCGCGCTTCCTCGCCGCTGAAGCCGCTCGTCATCTCGGTGTCGCTGCCGGACCGCATGACGATGACGGTCTGAGGATCGCCGGTGCCTCTCATCGCCGCGCGAAATCCATCGGCGATCGAGAGCACCGCCGTGAACACGATCACCACGCCGCCGATGCCGATGATGGCCACCACCGACGAGCCGAAGCGCTGCGGGATCGATCGCAGCGTGACGGCGGTGACGGCGACGATTTGAGAGAGCCAGTTCATGGTCCTAGGTCCTTCGCAGCGCGTCGACGATCTTCATCCGGCTCGCCTGCAGCGCGGGGATCAAACCGGTGCCGATGCCGAGCGCGAGCACGAGCAGCGCGCCGAGCACGAGGTCCCGCGGCGGGAAGTGGAAGATCGGGAGAAAGCCGCCGGTTGGATCGCCAACCAGCGTGATGAACGTCCAGGAGAGCAGCAGCCCGAGCCCTCCGCCGATCACCGCAATCGTGCCCGATTCGAGCAGCACGAGCGAGAGGATGCGGCCGTCGCCGAAGCCGAGCGTCTTGAGCACGCCGAGCTCGTTGATGCGCTCGCGCACCGATTGCGCCATGGCGTTCCCTGCCACGAACAGGATGAAGAACATCACGACGGCCGTGATGGCCATCATGATGCCGCCGATGTCGCCGACCTGCTTGGCCCAATCGGAGATGAACGCCTTCTCCGTCGCGGTCTTCGTCTCCGCCGGCGAGTTCGCGAACATCAGGTCGATCTTCTTGGCGAGCTGATCCGACGTGGACGGATCGGCGACGCGGAACACGTACCACCCGACCTGGCCTTTCATGGTCGGGATCTTCTCCAACACCTCGTTCAGGTAGGCCCAGTGAAAGAAGAACTGCGTCTTGTCGACGCCCGTCTTGTTGGAATCGTAGATGCCGTCGATCGTGAACTCCCATGGGCCGTCGTGCACGCGCTGGTAGATCGGCGCGAGCAGCGGAACGCGATCGCCGACCTTCCATCCCCACTTCTTTGCCAGGTCGGCGCCGATGACGGCGCCCGTGCGATCGCCGAACCAGGTCTTCTTCTGCTCTTCCGGTACCTCGAACTCGGGGTACATCTTCAGCCAGCTCTCGGGATCGACAGCCATGCTCTGCACGAAGTTCGTCGGCTCGCGGAAGTACCCGCCGAACCAGTTGGCGTGCGTCAGGAGCGTCACGCCCTCGGTCGCGCGGATCCTGTCGCCGTAGCTTTGCGGCAGCGGGTTGATGATCGACACCTTGTGAATCATCATCAGGCGATCGGCGCCGGCGACGTCCACACCCATGCTGAAGGCGGCGCGGATGGCCATCAGCGCGCCGAAGAGGATGAAGGCGACCACGATCGTCATGGTCGTGATGATCGTGCGGATCTTCCGGCGCATCAGGTTGCGCCACACGAGTGGTAGGAACTTCATGCTTTCAACGCCTCCTCCACGAGCAGCCCTTTCTCCAGGTGCAGCGTTCGTCGCGCGCAATCCGCGGCGCGCGGATCGTGCGTGACCATGATGATCGTCTTCCCGTAATCCTTGTTCAGCGTCTGCAGAAGCGTCAGCACTTCGTCTCCGGACTTGCGATCGAGATCGCCCGTCGGCTCGTCGCAGAGCAGGAGCGTCGGATCCGTGACGATGGCGCGCGCGATGCCGACGCGCTGCTCCTGTCCTCCGGAGAGCTGCCGCGGATAGTGGTTCGCGCGCTCGCCGAGCCCGACGACGTTGAGCGCGGTCTGCACGCGCTTCTTCCGGTCGGACGATCCGAGCTTGGTCAGGAGCAGCGGCAGCTCGACGTTGCGCGCCGCCGTCAGCACCGGCAGCAGGTTGTACATCTGGAAGACGAACCCGATGTGCCGCGCACGCCACGACGCGAGCTTGCCGCCCGACAGCGTATCGATGCGATCGCCCGCGACCTCGATCGATCCTTTCGTCGGCGTATCGAGCCCGCCGATCAAGTTGAGCAGCGTCGTCTTGCCCGAACCCGATGGCCCCATCAGCGCGAGGAAGTCGCCCGATGGAATATCGATGGTGACACCCTGCAGCACGTCGATTTGCTCGCTGCCGCGATAGTAGACCTTGTGCAGATCGCGAACCTTGACCAGCGTTTCCATTAGCGCTCCTTCACGCGTGTGCCGTCGGTGAGCGAATCGTGTCCGTCGACGACGACGCGTTCGCCGCTGTTCAAGCCTGAAACGACTTCCACCTGATCGCCTTGCGCCGCGCCCATCTTCACCGCGCGCCGCTCGACGCGGTCGTCGCGCACGACGAACACGACGCTCTGCCCGTTGTCGGTGCGGACCGCGGACTTCGGTACGAGGATCCGCGCCTTCACCGGCACGTCCGGCGCGTCGGCCGGCCGTTCGTCGAGGAACGACGTCTTGATGCCCATGTCCGGCAGGATGCGCGGATCGAGCTTCTCGAATCCGATCCGGACCCTGACGGTCGCCTTCTGCCGATCCGCGGTCGGCACCGTCGTAATCACGCGCGCTGGAATCCGCCAGTCGGGATACGCGTCGAGCAGCGCCTCGACCGGCTGTCCCGGCCTGACGCGGTTGATGTATTGCTCGCTGACGTCGACCTCGATCTCGAGCGACGACATGTCGACGATCGTGCAGATGCCCGTGCGCGTGAATCCGCCGCCCGCCGAGACCGGCGAGATCATCTCGCCCGGCTGCGCGTCCTTCGAGATCGCGACACCGTCGAACGGCGCACGAACGACGGTGTCGTTCAGATCCGTCTGCTGCGCCTCGACCTGCTGCTGCGCGACCTCGACTTGCTGCCGCGCGAGCGCGATGCGCGCCTTGAGCGATTCGACCGTCGCCTCGGCGGTGTCCACCTCCGCGCGTCCGACGACTTTCTCCTGGACGAGCTGGCTCAGCCGCTTGAATTGACGCTCCGCCTCGCGCAGCCGCGCTTCGTCCTCGGCCGCCGCGCTCTTCGCCGCGGCGAGCTGCGCGCGCGCGACGTCGAGTCCGGCGCGCAGCTGCGAGTCGTCCAGCCGCGCGAGCACCTGCCCGCGCTTGACCGCTTTGCCTTCCTCGACGAACACCTCGAGCACTTTGCCCGTGAACTTCGAGGAAACGGTCGCGCGCCGCCGCGCGACAACGTAGCCGGACGCGTTCAACACCGCGCCGGCCGCCGTGCCCGCACCCGTGCTGGCCGTGACCGTTGCCGTCTTCACCGGCGCCGCTTGGACGCGCTGCGTGTAGAACCAGCCGGCTCCCACGCCAATGGCGACCAGCAGCAGCACCACGAGCGCGATCCATCCGCTCCGTCCGCCGCCGGCGCGGGAGTTCTGGTCGATCTTGAGCGAGGCAAGTTCGTCTTTGAGCGAAGCCACGTGAAACTCTTTGAGTGAAAACCAGACCGGGGCCGCTTCGACCGAGCACGAAAGTTAAGCGAACCGCAAGCGCTCAGTATAGCTGTTTTCTACGTTGAATGAAGGGACGGAGGTCAGAGGAAAACGGTCAACGGCGGGTTTGGGACGGTGAGTGGGGGAATGGGCCTGTCAATGGTCGCGGTCCGCGGCCCGCGGCTCGCGATCCGGCGAGCAGCGGACAGCGGGAAGCGGAACTACTTCAGCGTCCCCGGCACCCAGCCGCGGGACATGTAATCGGACATCGTGATCGCGAACATGATCAGCAGGAAGAAGAAGCCCGATGCGGCGACGATCCACGTCAGCCGCGAGTTCCAGCGGACGCCCATGAAGAAGAGGATGACGAGCGACGCCTTCGCGAACGCGATCGCGAGCATGACGACGTTGTTGAAGAAGCCGAAGTCGACGAGCGCGGCGAGATACGTCAGCACCGTGCCGACGATCAGCGCGAAGAAGACGGCGTAGTAGAGCTTCGGCGACGCAATATGGCCGGACATGGCTAATGACCTGCCCCGTAATGGGCTCCGATGAGATACAGGAGCGGGAAGAGGAAGATCCAGACGATATCGACGAAGTGCCAGTAGAGTCCCGATATTTCGACGGGCGTATAGTAGGCGCCGTTGAACTTCCCGCGCCCCGCCATGATCGCGATGACCGTCATCAGGCCCAGGCCGATGATCATGTGGATCGCGTGCAGCCCCGTCATGCAGAAGTAGAGCGAATAGAAGATCTCCGCACCCGCGGGATACTGACCCGGCCACTGGAAGTGCGGTCCCGGTACGAGGTGGTGCTGGAACTTGTCGCTGTATTCGACGACCTTGACGCCGAGGAACGCCGTCCCGAAGGACATCGTCGCGAGCAGCCACGCCACTTGCGTCCGCGGCCTGGCGCTCGTCTGCGCCGACCGCACCGCCATCGCCATCGTCAACGAGCTGACGATCAGCACGATCGTGTTGACCGCGCCCCAGAACTTGTTGAGGTGAGCGCTGGCTTCCTGGAACGCGGTGGGGTTCGCCCACCGGTACATCAGGTACGCCATGAACAGCCCGCCGAAGAACATGATCTCCGTGACGAGGAACACCCACATCCCGAGGGTCGACGCCTCGAGCTGCTGATCCATGTCGTCGAAGTGATGCTGCAGCTTCGGGTGATGCGCATGCGACGCACTACGCTGGACCTCGGCGCTCCGCACCGGGGGATTGTGCAGCGGTCCCGGGTAATGCTCCGCATGCATGCGGCTGTCAGGCAATGCCGACCTCCTTGCTGGGCGCGTACTGGTGCGTGCCGTGCGTCACGATCGGCGTCCCCTCGAAGTTGGCCGTCGGCGGCGGCGACGGCACTTCCCATTCCAGTCCCTTCGCGCCCCACGGGTCGGCGCTCGAGCGCACGCCCGCGAACATCGAATACGTCAGGTACATCAGCGGCAGCGCGTAGCCGACGGCGAGAATCGACGCGCCCGCCGACGACATCACGTTCCAGACCTGCAGCTCCGGCGGATACTCGTGATACCGCCGCGGCATGCCGAGGTATCCCGCGACGAACTGCGGGAAGAACGTGAGGTTGAAGCCGATGAAGACCAGGCCGGCCGCAATCTTCGCCCAGAATTCCGAGTAGAGGCGTCCGGTCATCTTCGGCCACCAGTAGTGCAGGCCGCCGAGATATCCCATGATCGCGCCGCCGACCATGATGTAGTGGAAGTGCGCGACCACGAAGTACGTGTCGTGGACGTGGATGTCGAGGCCCATCGCGGCGAGGAAGAGTCCCGTCAGCCCGCCGATCGTGAAGAGGCCGATGAAGCCGAACGCATACAGCATCGGCGAATCGAGCGCGACCGATCCTCTATAGATCGTCGCCGTCCAGTTGAACACTTTGATCGCCGACGGAATCGCGACGAGGAAGCTGATGAACGAGAAGATCAGCCCCGCGTAGACCGATTGCCCCGCGATGAAGAGGTGATGGCCCCAGACGAGGAAGCCGATGATCGCGATCGCCAGCGACGAGAACGCGACGAACGAATAGCCGAAGATGTTCTTGCGCGAGAACGTCTGCACGATCTCGCTGATCACGCCCATCGCCGGCAGGATCATGATGTAGACCGCCGGGTGCGAATAGAACCAGAAGAGATGCTGGAAGAGCACCGGGTCGCCGCCGAGCGCCGGATCGAAGATCCCCATGTGCAGGACGCGCTCGGCCGCGACGAGGAGCACGGTGATCGCGATCACCGGCGTGCCGAGGATCATGATCAGGCTGGTGGCGTAATGCGACCACACGAAGAGCGGCAACCGGAACCACGTCATCCCCGGCGCGCGCATCCGGTGGATGGTGACGATGAAGTTCAGGCCCGTCAGGATCGACGAGAATCCGGTGATGAAGACGCCGAGCGCCGCGAGGACGACGTGCGAGTTCGCCGCCGCGGTGCTGTACGGCGTGTAGAACGTCCATCCGGTGTCGACGCCGCCGCTCAGCGCCGCGGCAAACGTGAAGAGCCCGCCCAGAATGTAGATGTACCAACTGATCAAGTTGATCCGCGGGAAGGCCAGGTCCTTCGCGCCGACCATGATCGGAATGAAGAAGTTGCCGAGCACCGCGGGGATCGACGGGATCAGGAAGAAGAAGACCATCACCACGCCGTGCATGGTGAACATCTTGTTGTAGGTCTCGCTCGTCAGCAGGTCGCCCGCCGGCGTCAGCAGCTCGAGGCGGATCAACATCGCGAACAGGCCGCCCACGACGAAGAAGGCGGTCACCGACGCGAGATACAACAGCGCGATGCGCTTGTGATCCTTCGTCAGCAGCCACGACTTCAGTCCGTGGCCGTCGTTCAGATAACTCGGGGTTTCCATAAGTTCCTCGACCTACGATCCCGGCGTGCCCGTCGGCGCGGGCTGCTGGCCGACGGAGCGCACGTAGGCGATGAGCTGGAGCAGCTGCTCCTCGCTGACCAATCCCTGGAAGGTCGGCATGATCGGCTGGAACCCGGCGACGATCTTCGCCTGCGGGTTCACGATCGACTCGCGAATGTACGCATCGTCGACGGTGGCGGACCCGCCGCCCTGCAATTGAATCGACTTGCCGTAGATGCCGGCCAGCGCCGGTCCGCGCGCCTGCGGCCCCGGCGTATGACAGCTGTTGCACGCGAGGTCGTTGAACAGTTTTTCGCCCGCGGCGACCGGCGATGCGGTCGTCGTTCCGCCGCCCAACCATGCCTGGAAGTCGAGCGGGTCCATCGCCGTCACCCAGCCGATCATTCCCGAGTGTCGCGTTCCGCAGTACTCCGCGCAGAACAGCTTGTACTTGCCCGGCTTCGTCGCCGTGAACCACATCGAGTTGTAGCGTCCGGGAATGACGTCCGCCTTCACGCGAAACGAAGGAATGTAATAGCTGTGGATGACGTCCTCGGATCCCATGATCAGCTTCACGGGACGTCCGATCGGGACGTGCAGCTCGTTGATCTCACGCGTGCCGTCGGCGTGCTGCGCCTTCCACATCCACTGCTTGCCGACGATGAAGATCTCCATCGCGCCCTGCGGAGGACGATACAGATCGAAGAACACCTTCGCGCCCCACGCGAACATCACCATCGCAATGCCGAGCGGGACGATCGTCCACATCAGCTCGAGCGCGAGCGATCCGTGGATCGCGACGCCGATCTCCTCATCGTCGCGCCGGCGGTACTTGATCGCGAAGATCACGATGAGCGCCGCAATCAACAGCGCGAAGAACGCCGTGACCGCGACCATGAAGAAGTAGATCGCGTCGACCTGTCCCGCCTGAGCGGACGCCTGTTCCGGAAAGAACGGAAGATTCGTGAACATCGTTAAGTTCGCGTCAGCGCATGCTCCCTGCGCAGGCTGACGGTCAGAAAGATCGCGAACGCCATGATGGTGACGACGCCCGCCAGGCGGACGATTCCGAGAACGGTCGCGCCGTACTTGCCCGTCGCCGGATCGTAGTGGTAGCAGAAGAGCAGCACCTGATCGACGATCGATCCGATGCGCTCGTCCGACGCCTCGACCAATCCGAGGCGCAGATCGCGCGGCGAGAACTCGATCCCGTAGAAGTACCGGGCAATCGTCCCCTTCGGTGTCACGACCTCGATCGCCGCGCCGTGCGCGAACTGGCCGATCTTGTCGTCGAAGGCGTAGCGGAAGCCGATCGCTTGCGTCAGCCGATCGATGGAGCCTTGCGTTCCCGTCAGGAAGTGCCAGCCGCCCGCGCTCCCGGGGCGGCCGTAGCGCTCGACGTAGCTCGCCTTCTTCTGCGACGCGAGACCGGGCCCCTCTTTCGGGTTGAAGCTGACCGCGACGACGTCGAAGTCGCGCCCCGCTTCGAGGTTCATCACGCCGAGCGCCGACACGAGGCCGTTCAGTACTTGCGTGCAGAGCATCGGGCACTCGTAGTACACGAGCGCGAGGACGACGGGGCGCCTGCCGAAGTAGTCGCCGAGCATCACCTTCCGTCCCGACTCGTCGACGAACGGGAGATCGAGCGGAAGCTGTGCGCCGATCTGCTGATCGATCGCGATCTTCGCGAGCATGCCCGGTCTCGTCGCCGTCGGATCGCCCGGCTCTGCCAACCCCGACGGGCTCTGCGCGTACGACGACACGCTTGGCAGCAACGCCAACATGCACGCGACGCTCAGAACTCTTCCTGCTCTCACTACTTTTGCTCGGGCGCTTTGTGTTCCGTTGCTGCGGGCGCTGGCGCCGCGGGCGGCGCCGTCGGCGGATTCGTAATCGCCCGGCCCGACGACGATTCGCCGTACGCCGGTGCGTGCGTGCCGAAGCGCGGATCCGCGATCGGTTCCGCGCGCACGGGAAGCCCGCGCTCGAGCACGAGCTTCTTGGCTTCGTCGATCGGAATGCGCGCGACGCCGGCCGCCTGATTGACCCACGCGTACCCGGTCAGCTGCTCGCTCGTGTGCTGCCGAAGCTCCTGCAGGTTCATCGGCTCGTTCGTCATCAGACGAGGCTCGGGTGCGCTGCCGAACTTCGGCGACTCCAGCGTCGTCCGCGGCATGTTGGTCGCGGGCAGCGCGAGCGGCGACATCTGCGGATCGCGCGCCTGCGCCATCGGCTCGAGGACGTACATCTGCAGCACGTACATCAACACCGCGGTGAAGCTGCACACGGCGGCGATGACGACCGCCGACAGGACCACGGCGCGGACGTTGATGTCGCTGTGCTCGTGCGCGACGGCGTCGTCGTGATGGGCGTCGTGCGGATCAGTGGGCTTCATGCGCGAACGCCTCTCTGAAGTACGGATCGTTGACCGGCAGCAGCGCTCGGCTGCGCAGGTTGCGGGCGAAGAGGAACAGCCACACGCCCAGCAGCCCCGCGGGGATCGCCACGTCCATCCAGTGGATCGGGAAGCCGCCCTGCTTGAACTCGGGCGCCACCAGCCAGATGAGATCGACGAGGCGCATGACGATGATGAAGATCGCGACCTTCGCCAGCAGGCCGCTGCGCTTCTTCAGATCCTGCGAGAGCAGGAGGCAGAACGGCAGCATGAAGTGTCCGACGACGAGCGCGATGGCGACGGCGCCCCACGATCCGGTCGTTCTGCGCACGTACCAGGGGATCTCTTCAGGCAGGTTCCCGGCCCAGATGATCAGGAACTGCGAGAAGCTCAGATACGCCCACAGCATCGTGAACGCCAGGAGCAGCTTGCCGAGGTCGTGAAAGTGCCGCGGCTTCAAGACGCCTGCGACGGCCGGCGACCCGTCGACCATCGCGAGCACCACGACGGTGAGCGCGAGCGACGTCAGGGCCCAACCGGCGATCGTGAGCAAGCCGAAAATCGTCGAGAACCATTCGGGATCGAGCGACATCACCCAATCGACCGAGGCAAACGTGACGGTGATGACGAGGAAGAGCAGACCCGGCGCGCTGACCTTGCGGAAGCGCACGCTGTCGGCGGGCGTTGTCGCGTGCCCGCGATCCTGCTCGGCCGACCAGCGGTTCAGCAGCAGCGTGCAGACGAGCCAGAACGCGAAGTAGACGACGGCGCGCACGATGAAAAACGGCACGTTGAGGTAGCCCGCCTTCGCGTGGATGACCGCGTTCTCGGCCGCCTCGGGCCTCGCCCACTCGAAGATCTTCGGGAGTCCGAGCAGGATTGGAATGAAGAGCAGCGCGACGATCGGCAGCGTGCGCGACGCGGCCTCGTACACGCGCCGGCTGACGAGCCCCCACTGGCCGCCCGACAGATGCTGAAGCATCAGGAGCGCCAGCGAGCCGAGCGTCAGCCCGAGGCAGAACAGGAATCCAATCAGCCACGAGTGGAGGAACTGATCGACGTTCATGACCGCGCCGATCGCGCCGGCCACGAGACCGATCCCGCCGATGAGGAGACCGCGCTGCTGAAGACGGCCGAGCGCGGGCGCGTCGATAATCTCTACCTGTTTCATCTCAATGCTTCGCCGGTCCCGCCGGAGCCTTCGGGACTTTTGTCGGATCGCCGCCCGGCACGTCCGCGCTCGCCGCGTGCTGCGAGAGCTGCAGCGCGCGGACGTACGCCACGATGTTCCAGCGATCGCGCGGGCTGATCTGCGCGCGGTAGTCCGGCATGCGGCCGAATCCGTTCGTCATCACGTCGAAGAAGTAGCCGGGCTCGACCTGCCGCAGGCGATCGATGTGGAACGAGGGTGGCTGCGGATATCCGCGCTGCACGACGAGCCCGTTTCCGCTGCCCGTCGCGTCGTGGCACGGCGTGCAATAGATGTTGAAGCGCTCCTGGCCGCGGTCGAGGACGTCGTGCGTCACCGGGAACGGCAGCTCGTGCACGAAGAGCGCGCCGTTCTTTCCCGTGAAGAAGGCCGCGTCGCTCTGCAGCGTGCCGCGGGCGATCGTTCCCTCGACGAGCGGACGCGCGCTCGACGTGTTCGCGTAGAAGGTGCTCGAGCGAAGCGGTCGGTACTTCGGCTGGTTGTGCATGTCCTGCCGGCAGCCCGCGGCAGCCATGAGGCACAGCGCACCCGCGGCGAGCAGCGGACGGCGGGCAGCGGACCGCGGGCTAAGCCGGGACTTCATTGACCTCCTTCGGTCCGAGGCTCTTCAGGAACTCGGACGTCCGCGCCGGATCGAACTTCGGATCCGTGGCTTCGATCGCGAGGAAGAAGCGATCCTGGCTCGCGCGCAAGAAGCTCGGCACGTTGAACACCGGGTGATACGGCATCGGCAGGCCGTTGAGCGCGAGCATCGAGATCACCGCCGCGAACGACGCGATGAGCACCGTCAGCTCGAACGTCACCGGAATGAAGGCCGGCCAGCTGTTCAGCGGCCGTCCGCCGACGTTGAGCGGATACGCCGTCGTCGACACCCACCAGCAAAGACCGAAGCCGCCGATCATGCCGACGATCCCGCCGCACAAGACGAAGAACGACACTGGCCGATCGTGCACGTGCATGGCTTCCCACGCCGGCTCGATCGGGAACGGCGAGTACGTGTCCATCTTCCGGTAGCCCTCGGCGTACGTTCGCTTCGCCGCCGCGACGAGCGCGTTCGCGTCGTCGAACTCCGCCATCAGGCCGTACAGTTTCGGGACCGCTGGCTCGCGATGCATGGTCAGTGTCCCTCCGCCCCTTCGATCTTCGACTGCGGCAGCAGCGTGCGCACCTCGAAGATCGAGATCATCGGCAGCACGCGCACGAACAGGAACATCAGCGTCGTGAAGAAGCCAATCGTGCCGAAGAACGTGGAGAAGTCCCAGAACGTCGGGTAGTACATCCCCCACGACGACGGCAGGAAGTCGCGGTGGAGCGACGTCACGATGATGACGAAGCGCTCGAGCCACATCCCGATCGACACGATGAGCGACATGATGAAGAGCCAGAACGGGTTCGTGCGGAGGCGCTTGATCCAGAGCGTCTGCGGCACGAGGCCGTTGCAGAAGATCAGCATCCAGTACGACCAGGCGTACGGCCCGGTCATGCGGTTGATGATCATGTATTTCTCGTACTGGTTCGCGCTGTAGTACGCGAAGAAGACTTCCGTCAAGTAGCCGTAGAACACGATCAAGCCGGTCACGAGCGTGATCTTCGCCATGTTCTCGAGGTGCCGCATCGTGATGAAGTCCTCGAAGTTGAACATGCGGCGCAGCGGGATCGCGAGCGTCAGCACCATCGCGAAGCCGGCGTAGATTGCGCCGGCGACGAAGTACGGCGGGAAGATCGTCGTGTGCCAGCCCGGGATGATGCCGATCGAGAAGTCGAAGCTCACGACGGTGTGGACCGAGAGCACGAGGGGGGTCGACATGCCGGCGAGCAGCAGGTACGCGTTCTCGTAGCGCTGCCAATGCCGGGCGGAGCCGCGCCAGCCGAGCGCCAGCGCGCCGTAGATCATTCGGGTGACCCTGTGCTTCGCGCGATCGCGGAACGTCGCGAGATCCGGAATGAGGCCCGTGTACCAGAACAGCGCGGAGACCGTTCCGTACGTCGAGACGGCGAACACGTCCCAGATGAGCGGGCTCCGGAACTGCGGCCAGATGCCCATGCCGTTCGGATACGGCAGCAGCCAGTAGGCGGCCAGCCACGGACGTCCCGTGTGAATGAGCGGGAACATCAACGCGCACGCGACCGCGAAGAGCGTCATCGCTTCGGCGAAGCGATTGATCGACGTGCGCCAGTCCTGCTTGAGCAGCAGCAGAATCGCGGAGATGAGCGTGCCCGCGTGGCCGATGCCGATCCACCAGACGAAGTTGATGATGTCGAACGCCCAGCCGACCGGAACGTTGTTTCCCCAGATGCCGATGCCCTTGAGGAACAGGTAGCTCACCGACACGATCATCAGGTTGAGGAACATGAACGCGATCAGCGTCGTGATGATCCACCCGACGGGCTGGTACTTCGTCAGCACGACCGAGCTGATCTTGCTCGTCACCGACTCGAACGTGTGGCCAGGCTCGATGACGGGTGGCGGCGGCTTGTATCCGGACGCCCGTGCTGGTGTCGATTCCATCAGTGTCCAGTCGTTCGCTCGCCCGCGGGCTCGAGCTCGAGATTGGGGTTGCGCAGCGACGCGAGATACGTCGTCCGCGGCCGCGTGTTGAGATCCTCGAGGACGCCGTAGTTGCGGTGCTGCGCCTTCAGCTTCGAGACGCGGCTGTCCGGATCGTTCAGATTGCCGAAGACGATCGCGTCGGCGGGGCACGTCGCCTCGCACGCCGTCACGATCTCGCCGTCGCGGATCGCGCGGTCTTCCTTCTTCGCGTCGATCCGGGCGGTGTTGATCCGCTGCACGCAATACGTGCACTTCTCCATGACGCCGCGGCTTCGGACGGTGACGTCAGGATTCCTCTGCGAGTAATAGCTCTCCGTGTACCAGTCGGAGTAGAGCAGGAAGTTGAACCGCCGCACCTTGTAGGGGCAGTTGTTCGAGCAGTACCGCGTCCCCACGCAGCGGTTGTAGACCATGTCGTTCAGGCCTTCCGAGCTGTGCGTCGTCGCCGCCACGGGGCAGACGACCTCGCATGGCGCGTTCTCGCACTGCTGACACGGCACGGGCTGATGGATCGCCTGGAGCGACTCGGGTCTGTCGATGTCGCCGGTGAAATAGTGATCGACGCGGATCCAGTGCATCTCGCGGTTGCGATCGACCTGCTCCTTGCCGACGACCGGAATGTTGTTCTCCGCCACGCACGCGACGACGCACGCGCCGCAGCCGGTGCACGACGCGAGATCGATCGCCATGCCCCACTTGTAGCCCTTGTAATCCACCTCGGGCAGGAGCGTCAGCGTCCGCGGCGGCACGTGGCCACCCATGTGCTTGAAGATTTCAGGCTCTTTCTCGTACTCGGCGATCGTCGCGACGCGCGCGGGATACCGTCCTTCCATCGCGTGATGGTCCTGCGTCGTCGCGAGGAGGTAGCGCTCGCCGGTCTTCGAGATCTCGAGGCCCGATCCGAACCACGGCGCGTCGGAGGTCCGCAGCAGGAACGCGTTGAAGGCGCGCGCTTCTTCCGGAGGATTTCCCACGCGCCCCGACATCCGCCGTCCGTAGCCGAAGAAGATCGTGACGGATTCGTCCGGCTGACCGGGGACGATGAAGACGGGCATGCGCGCGGTGAGGCCTCGATAGCGCAGCTCGATGACGTCGCCGCGATCCAGGCCGCGCGTCTCCGCGAGCCGCGGGCTGATCCACGCGGCGGTGTCCCACGTCAGCTTCGTCAGCGGCTTCGGCGCTTCCTGCAGCCACCCGTTGTTGGCGAACCGGCCGTCGAGGACGTGCGGATCGGGACGGAAGATCAACTCGAGCCCGCCGGCCGTCTGCGGCGCGGGCGACGGTGTCGGCGTTGGCGCGGGAGGCTGCGCGGAGCCGGTCGCCGGGGTCGAGGGATCCGACGGGGCCTGGGCGGTGTCGGTGGTCGTCGCGGCCGCAGCCGTACCCGGCGCTCCGGCGGCAGCACCTGGCTTCGGCGCGGGCGCGAACGGCGTCGCCAGGGCGGCCGTTCCGCTGATGAAGCCGTCGTGAACGGCCTGCCGCCAGAACGCTTCCGCGTTGTTGAACGTCTCTCCCTGCGCGTTGCGGATCGTCCAGACGCCGGCGCCGAATGCCCGCATCCAGTAGTCCTTGACGATCTCGGTCGTCTTCCGCATCGGCTGCGTCGTCAGCGTCGTGAGCACTTCGTACGCCGAGTGCGCGTCGTAGAGCGGCTCGGTCAACGGCTGCATCAACGTGACGGTGCCGTCGTACGCGCGCGCGTCGCCCCACGCCTCGAGCGGATGCGTCTGGGGCACGTTCCAGTGCGCGAGGTCGGCGGTCTCGTCGTGATAGAGGCCGTGATACACGATCAGGCCGACCTTCGCGAGACGCTCCGCGAATTTGAGATCGGCGGGCGCGGTGAACGCCGGGTTGTTGCCGAGAATCAGGAGCAGCTGCACCTGACCGGCCTCCATCGCGTTCGACAACTCGGCGAGCGACGCGTGCTGGTCGACCGTTTGCGCTTCGATCGCCGGCCCGTACGTGACGGTTGCGTCGATGTTCCCGAGCGCCTGGTTCATCGCGTGCGCGAGCGCGTGCACGGCCGCGGGCTGGTAATCGCCGGCAATCACGAGCGAGCGGCCGCGGTGCTCCTGAAGGTCCTTTGCGACTGCCGCGACCCACTTCTCGCCCAACTGGCCGCCCGGCGCGGGCGTGCTGGCGGCGCTGGACGATTGGCCCGTGATCGTCGACGCGAGCCGCCGCGCGAAGCCTTCGATCTCGGACGATTTGATCGCGAGGCGATGCTCCGCCTTCGCGCCCGTCAGCGTCGGTGAGCTCTCGACGATGTACAAGCGGTTCATGTGCTTGTTCTCGTCGGTGACGCGGCGGCGATCGGCGAAGTCCTTCGTGTAGCGAACCGATCCGATCCCCGAGGGCGAGAGGAAATCTGCCTCGAGCGAGAGGATCACGTCCGCTTTGTCGAAGTGATAGACCGCATTCGCGGCGGAACCGTGCGCCTGCTTGATGCCGTTGCGCGCGCCGTCGCTGCCGATCGCATCGAACTGATGCCACCGCGCGGCCGGGTAATCCTGCAGGATCGTCGCGAGCAGTTCGGCCATCGAGGGGGATGTCACCGGCTCGGTGAGGATGCGAAGCCCGGCGCCCTTCGAGCCCTTCTGCCCCGAGGTCGCGGACTGCATCGCGCCCATGAACGCGGACCACGGCCGCACCTCGCCGCGATACGTGACGGTCTGCGCGCGATCGGGATCGTAGAGCCCCAGCACTGCCGCTTGCGTGACGGCGTCAGCCGCTCCCGCGCTCGCGGGATGTTCGGGATTGCCCTCGATCTTCGTCGGCCGCCCCATGTGGCTCTCGACGAGAACCGGCTTCGCGATGCCCGACATCGGAATCGCCGACGCGAAGAAGAGCGGGCGTCCCGGCACGATCTCTTCCGGCTGCCGCACGTACGGAACGATGTCCTCGGGAGGCTGCCGCGTGCACGCGCCGACGCCCGCGAGGGCGAGCGACGCACTCATCAACTTGAGAAAACTCCGGCGGCCCTTCGGATCGTTCCACTCGGAGGCCTGCTCCGGAAACTCTCGATGCAGGTACTCCCGGAACTCGAGGCTGTCGGACAGCTCGGCGAGGCTCCGCCAATACAACCGGCCTTCGGCGCCAGCGAGACGGGATCGGATTGCGGCGAAATCCATATCGTAGCTATCAGCTATCAGCTATCAGCTCTCAGCTGCCAGCATTCAGCGTCATCTCCTGCTCGGCGCTGACAGCTGAGAGCCGTCAGCTGAGAGCTCATCTATGACACGTCGAACAACTCGTGAGCTGGTCGACGGTGCCGATCTTGTACTCCTTCACGAGATCAGCGCCCAGATTCGGCTGATCGGCGGGGCGCTCGTACGCCATGTTGAACACTTCCTCGCGCGGCCGGACGTACTTCTCGGGATTGCGATGGCAGTCGAGACACCAACTCATCATCAGATTGGCGTTCTGATAGACGAGCGGCATCTGATCGACGCGGCCGTGGCACGTCGCGCAGCCGACGCCTTTCCGCACGTGGATGCCGTGGTTGAAGTAGACGAAGTCAGGCAGATCGTGCACGCGCGTCCAGCGGAGCGGCGTTCCGTCGCGGAAGCTCGCGCGCACCGGCTCGAGGATCGGCGCGTTCGTCCAGATCTGCGAGTGGCAGTTCATGCAGGTTTTCGTCGGGGGAATGTTCGCGAACGACGAGTCCTCGACGGAGGTGTGGCAGTACCGGCAATCGATGCCCATGCCGCCGACGTGATGCGCGTGGCTGAATTGAATCGGCTGCTCGACGAAATCCGCCTGCCCGGTGTGGTAGCCGGACATGTACAGCATCGCGACGACCCAGCCCAAGAACCCCAGGAACGCCAGAATCGCGACGATGCTCAACCGGGAGTAGATGTTGGTATTGCGATGGAACAGCTGACTCATCGTGTCGATATCCGCGCCCCAAGAGCCTACTCGAAAGCGGGCCGATTTCAGAAATGCGAACGCGCGCGATCGCGCGTGCATTCCGGAGAAGAAAGCCGGGCGATCGCGTCGCCATAATAATGTGAAACATTTCACAAAGTGTCAAATCACATGAGGGTTCCGGGGTTCCCGGGTTCCTGGTGCCGGTTCGGAACCTTAGAGCGCCAGCAATCTCGCGGCGTTCTCGCTTCGGATCTTGGCTTTCACCGGATCCGGCAGATCCATCTCCGCGATCGTCTGCAGCATCAATGGAATGCTGCCGATTTGATGCGGATAGTCGCTGCCGGCGAGGATGCGATCGGGACCCGCGAAGTCCAACGCGAGGCGGACGGCGGCGGGATTGAAGTTCACCGTGTCGAAGTAGAACTCCCGCAAGTACTCGCTCGGCGGACGCGAGATGTTCGCGCGGCAGTCCGCGAACGCTCGATATCCTCGATCGAGACGCTCCGCGAGATACGGAATCGCGCCGCCCATGTGCGTCAACACCCAACGGATGTTCGGATAGCGATGGACCACGCCGCTGAAGACGAGCGTCGCGGCCGCGAGCGTCGTGTCGAGCAGGAATCCCACGAGCGGCATCAGCCAGTAATCGAGCATCGCCTCCACACCGGCAGGATCGGTGGGGTGGATGTAGATCACCGCCTTCAGCTCGTTCGCTTTCTTCCACAACGGCTCGTACCGCGCATCGGCCAGCGGCACGTGATTCACGTTGCTGAACACCATCGCGCCTGGAAGCCGCAGCGCCGTCATCGCGCGCTCGAGCTCCAGCACCGAGGCGTCGGGATCGTTGAGGGGCAACGTCGCCAGCGCGGTGAAGCGTCCGTGGCGCTCGCGAACGACCCGCGCGAACGCATCGTTGATCGTGCGGGCCCACGGCACGGCGATGTCCGGGGACTCGACGTGCACGCCCGGCGTCGTGAACGTCACCACCTGCGTCGTCACGCCATGTTCGTCGAGGACATGCTGCCGGTACTCGATGTCGCGATGCCCGCGGACGAGGATGTTGTAGTCGCCGGGATAGTGCACGCACGGATTTCCCTCGGCGTCGTACGTCACCTTGACGACGGACTTCGTTCCGGGCGCTCGCAGCGCGTCGACGTATTCGGGAGGGTAGTAGTGGTTGTGGAAGTCGATGATGCGCATTCTTGGGGTTCAGGGGTTCAAGGGTTCAAGGGTTCACGGGTTCAAGGGTTCACGGGTTCACGGGTTCACGGGCGACGCAGATAGTAAATCGGAGCGCCGACCGCGACGATCGCGAGACCGGTCATGGCCTGTACAGGCGTCCGCACGATCTGATTGATGACGATGACAAGCGAGGCGCCGATGAAGACGATGGGGACGATCGGGAATCCCCACGTTCGATAGGCGGCATGATAGCCGGGGCGCCGGCGAATCAGCATCAGTCCCAGTGCCATCAGCGCGAAGAAGAGCCATTCCGTGTAGATCACGCGCGTGAAGAGCTCTCGATACGCGCCGGTCGCCGCAAGAACGCTGGACCAGATTGCTTGCGCGGCAATCGCGCGCGATGGCGTGCGGTACACGGGATGCACGTAGTCGAGCCACCGGAACGCGAGGCCGTCCTGCGCCATCGAGTAATACACGCGGGGTCCGGTGAGCACGATTCCGGTCAACCCTCCGAGCGTGGAAAGGATCACGAGCGCGGCCATGGCGGACGATCCGCCGCGGCCGAAGACTTCGTCGGCGGCGTCGGCCGCGATGCGCGTCGACGAGCGAACGGTCTCGAGCGGGAGCACGAGGAGATACAACAGGTTCATCGCGATGTAGCACGCGGTCACGATCGCGACGCCCGTGACGAGCGCGACTGGAATCGTGCGCGCGGGCATCACGGTTTCGCCGGCCGAGTACGTGACCATGTGCCACCCGCCGTACGCGAACAATCCTGCGACCATCGCGAGCAGAAACCCGCTGAACGACGATTCGATCGCGGGCGCGGTCTCCGGCGATGCCGGGACCGCGTCGCTGAGCACCACCACGAACCCGCCGACGACGATCGAGGCGATGGCCGCGATCTTGGCGATGGTGAGCGCGGTCTGCACGCGCGTTCCGCCTCGGACGCCGACGTAGTTCAGCGCCGACAACGCGACGATCGCGAGCACCGCGATCGCGCGAACACCGGTGTCGCCCACGGGAACGAAATGCGCCGTGTAGCGCGCAAACACGGTCGCGATGACGGCGATGATGCCGGAGTGCATGCTCCAGAACATCGCCCATCCCCAGAGGAAGCCGGCGAGCGGCGAGAATGTCTCGCGGAGGAAGACGTACAGGCCGCCGGTTTTTGGGAACGCCGACGCGAGCTCGGCGCAGACGAACGCGCCGAAGAGCGTCAGGATTCCGCACGCGAGCCAGACGAGCATGATCTCCGCCGGCGTCGCGAGGTGCCGTGCGATCTCGGACGGCTGCACGAAAATCGCCGCGCCGATGATCGTGCCGGCGACCATGGCCGTGGCGTTCAGGCGGGTGATCGTCGGGTGAAGCTCGGGCACGGGATGATATTAAGGGTGCCAGGGTGCCAGGGTGCCAGGGTGCAGGGGTGCCAGGGTGCAGGGTGCAAGGGGAAGGTG
>DATBJJ010000108.1:0-14578 GCA_036556425.1 Vicinamibacterales bacterium | reverse complement strand
GCGCGAAGGCGCGCGCGCGCCGCGGCGAGCCGCCGGCCCCGCCCGACTGGCGCACCACGATCCGATCCCGGCTGATCGTCGCCGCCGCGGCCTTTGCCCTCTGGACCGCCGGTATCGAAGCGCGGCTGCTCTACCTGCAGGTCTATCAGCACTCGGACATGGTCGCGCGCGCGGCGCGCCAGCGATTGAACACGATGGACGCGCAGGCGCGGCGCGGCGACATCCTCGATCGCAACGGCAAGGTCCTCGCCTACAGCGTCGACGCCGATTCGATCTTTGCCGATCCCACGGAAGTCAAAGATCCCGATCGCACGGCGATGCTCGTCTGCGACGCGCTGGAGCGCTGCGATTCCTCCGAACGTCAGACGATCGCGAAGAACCTCCGGCGCAGCGGACAGTTCGTCTACATCGCGCGCAAGGTGTCGCCCGACGAAGAGCAGCGCGTCCGCGCGCTCGAGCTCAAAGGCATCGGCGTCATCAAGGAGAGCCGGCGGTTCTACCCGAAGCGCGAGCTGCTCGCGCACGTGCTCGGCTACGTCGGCGTCGACAACGTCGGACTGGGCGGACTCGAGTCCGCGTACGACTCCTTGATCCGCGGCCGCGCGGGTCGCATTCAGATCCTTCGCGACGCGCGCCGGAACGCGCTCACGAGCCACATCGAGCGCGAGGCCACGGCGGGCGCCACGCTCGAGCTGACGATCGATCAATACCTGCAGAACATCGCCGAGCGCGAGCTGGCCGTCGGCATCGCCGAGAACCACGCGTCGGGCGGATCCGTCGTCATGATGGATCCGAACACCGGAGAGATTCTCGCGATGGCGAACGCCCCCACGTTCAACCCGAACGTGTACTCCCGCGCGGCGGAGCAGAGCCGCCGGAATCGCGCGGTCCAGGATCTTTACGAGCCCGGATCGACGTTCAAGATCGTCACCGCCTCCGCCGCGCTCGAAGAGAACGTCATGACGCCGGACGATTCGATCGATACCGGCGCGGGCGTGTATCGGATCGGATCTCGGCAGATCGACGATATGCACCGGTACGGGGTGTTGTCGTTCACGGACGTGATCGTGAAGTCGAGCAACGTGGGCGCCGTGAAGATCGGTTTGCGCCTGGGGCCCGAGAAGCTTGGCCGCTACGTGAGCCGCTTCGGCTTCGGTCAGACGCTCCTCCCAGATTTCCGCGGCGAGAATCCTGGGATCGTCTGGAGTCCGACGAAGCTCGACGCGAGCGCGCTCGCGTCGGTGTCGATGGGATATCAGATTGGCGTCACGCCGATTCAGATGGCGTCCGCCGTCAGCTCCGTCGCGAACGGCGGCACGTTGTACGAGCCGCGCGTCGTTCGCGCGATCATCAAGGACGGGCAGCGCGTCGCCGTCGGGCACAAAGCGCTGCGACGGACGATCTCCGAGCACACGGCTGCGCAGCTCACCGCGATCATGGAGGCGGTCGTCGAGCGCGGCACCGCGAAGCGCGCCCGGATCGACGGCTACACGATCGCGGGGAAGACCGGCACGGCGCACAAGATCGTCGACGGCCGGTACTCGCCGACCGAATACAACGTGTCGTTCGTCGGGTTCCTGCCTTCACGCAAGCCCGCCCTCACGATCATCGTCCTGATCGATTCGCCGCACGGGAACGGCGACACCGGCGGCGTCGTGTCGGCTCCGATCTTCAAGCGAATCGCCGAGGCGTCGCTCCGGCATCTCGGGATCGCGCCGACGGTGAACGCGCCGCCGCCCGTACTGGTGGCGGCGAGCGGCAGCGATCCGGACGCGCTCGCGCCTCAACGCGTCAGTCTTCCGATCGATCTGGCGACGACGCTGCAGCCGGCGCGCGATGGCGTGATGCCCGATCTGCGCGGCTTGAGCGCGCGCGATGCGACGCGCGCGCTGACCAGCCTGGGCATGACGGCGCGCCTGACCGGAAGCGGATTCGTGATCGAGCATTCGCCCGCCGCCGGCACGGTCCTGGTGTCCGGCACGGCGTGCGTGCTCAAGCTCGGACGCCAGCCGCCGGTCTCGCCCGGAGCTTCGCAGTGACGCTTGGCGATCTGCTGAACGCGACCGCCGCGCGGCCGCCGTTCGACGGCCGCCTTGACGCGACGCTGAGCGCGAAGGCCGCGTCGCGTTCTGTCGCGTCGATCACGAGCGATTCGCGGCAGGCCGCGCAAGGCTCCGTGTTCGTCGCGCTGCGCGGACTCAAAGCCGACGGCACATCGTTCGCCCGCGACGCCATCGCGCGCGGCGCCATGGCGGTCGTCGCCGAAGTGCCCGCGCCGGCGGATCTCGATCCGTCCGTACCGTGGATTCACGTCTCCGACGCGCGGCTCGCGCTCGCCGCGCTCTCGGCCGCGATCTTCGGCAACCCGAGCGCGGATCTCGTCCTCGTCGGGATCACCGGCACGAACGGCAAGACGACGACGTCTTACGTCCTCGCGTCGATCTTCGAGGCCGCCGGCATCACGTGCGGCCGCATCGGCACGGTCGGCTATCAGATCGGAAATCGCGAAGTGGACGCGACGAGGACGACGCCCGAAGCGCCGGACGTCCAGCGGATGCTGCGCGAAATGGTCGACGCCGGCTGCGGCGCGTGCGTGATGGAGGCGTCGTCTCACGCGCTCGCGCTGCGGCGCGTCGATTATCTGCATTTCAGCGCGGCCGTGTTCACGAACCTCACGCGCGATCATCTCGACTTCCATCGCGACATGGAGGATTACCACGCCGCGAAGCGGCGGCTGTTCGAGCTGCTGCCGCCGGACGGCATCGGCGTGACGAACCTCGACGATCCGCGCGGCGAATCGTTTCGCGCCGCGGCGCCGCGGCCCGTGACCTACGCGATCGACACGCCCGCCGACGTGCGACCCGGGCCGCTGACGTCTTCGCTCGACGGCCTGTCGTTCGACGTGCGGACGCCGCGCGGCACGTTGTCGATCCGCTCGCCGCTCGTCGGCCGGCCGAACGCGTACAACATCCTTGCCGCCGTCGCGACGGCGATGGCGCTCGATCTCCCGTTCAACGCAATCGAGAAGGGCGTCGCGAGCCTCGCGCTCGTGCCCGGCCGCTTTCAACTCGTGTCCGATGCCGCTGACGATGTGCGCGTGGTCGTCGATTACGCGCACACCGACGACGCGTTGAAGAACTTGTTGGAGACGGCGCGTCCGCTGGCGACTGGACGAATCATCACGATCTTCGGCTGCGGCGGCGATCGCGATCGGACGAAGCGGCCGTTGATGGGCGCCGTCGCCGCCCGCCTGAGCGATCTGGTCGTCGTCACGTCCGACAACCCGCGCTCCGAGAAGCCGGAGCAGATCATCGAAGAGATCAAGCGCGGCATCGTGATGCCGGCGGACCGCGCGCCGAAAGGGCAGAGCGGCACGAAATCGACGCCCTGTCTCGCGATCGTCGATCGCAAGGCGGCGATCGAGCGCGCGATTCAAGAGGCACGCCCCGGCGATCTGATCCTGGTCGCCGGCAAGGGGCACGAGAAGTACCAGGAGATTGGCGATCGCGTGCTGCCGTTCGACGACGTGGCCGTCGCGACGAGCGCGCTCGCGAGGCGGCGCCAGCGATCGCGGGTGTCGTAGCGGTGGAGCCGCTGTCGATCACCGCGGCCGATGTTGCCGCTGCCGCCGGCGGCCGGGTCGTCCGCGGCGATCCGTCGGCAATCGTCGGGCGGATCGCGATCGATTCGCGAACGGTGCAGGCGGGCGATTTCTTCGTCGCGATCAAGGGGGAGCGCTTCGATGGCCACGCGTTCGTCGCCGACGCAATGGCGCGCGGCGCGGCGGGCGCGCTGGTGCACGAAGCGGTGGAGACGCCGGATCGATCGGCCGGCGGAACCACGCCGATCGTGATTCAGGCGAGCGACACGACGCGAGCGCTGCAGGACGTCGCGCGCGACGTGAGGAAGCGAGCGGGTGCGAGGGTCGTGGCGATCACCGGGAGCGCCGGCAAGACCACGACGAAGGAAGTGGCGGCGGAGTTTCTCGGTGTGCGGTATCGGGTGTTCAGGAACAAGGGGAATCTCAACAACCACAT
This sequence comes from Vicinamibacterales bacterium, assembly GCA_036556425.1. Taxonomy (GTDB): domain Bacteria; phylum Acidobacteriota; class Vicinamibacteria; order Vicinamibacterales; family 2-12-FULL-66-21; genus DATBJJ01. The sequence goes on along the minus strand of DATBJJ010000108.1, from coordinate 10,541 downwards.
CGGTCTGCCGCTCTCGCTTCTCGAGCTGCGGTCGAGGCCGGAGATTGCTGTCGTCGAGCTGGGCATGAATCATCCGGGAGAGATTCGCACGCTGGTCGCCATCGCGGAGCCCGACGTCCGCGTGTGGACCAACGTCGGCGACGCGCATCTCGGGTTCTTCGAATCGTCCGACGCGATCGCGCAGGCGAAGGCGGAGATCCTCGAGCACGCGCGTTCGAGCGATCTGCTCGTCGCGAACGCGAACGATCCGAGAGTGATCGGCCGCGCCGAGTGGTTCGTCGGACGCGTGAGCACCTTCGGGATCGACACCGACGCGGACGTCGCGGCGTCGTCGGTGGAGGAGCGCGGGCTCGACGGGATGTCGGCGCACCTCAAGACGCCGGCCGGCGAGGCGGAGCTGCGCACGCCGCTACTCGGGCGCGGCAATCTGTCCAACGTGCTCGCCGCGACGGCGGTGGCGATCCATTTCGACGTTCCGGTGTCTCAGATAGTAGAGCGTGCCGCGCGACTTCGGCCGGCGGCGCATCGAGGTGAACTCTTGCGTCTGCCCGGCGGCGTCACCTTGATCGACGATTCCTACAACTCGAGTCCGGCCGCGCTGAAGCAGGCGCTGGCGACCGTCGCAAAGGTCCACGGTTGCGCGCGGCGGGTGGCGGTGCTCGGAGAAATGCTCGAGCTCGGCGCGCACGCCGAGCGTCTGCACGAAGAGGCGGGCCGCGCCGCGGCGGACGCCGGCCTCGATCTGTTGATCACCGTCGGCGCGGGGCCCGCGCGATCGCTTGGCGGCGCCGCGATTGCGGCCGGGATGCCGTCCGCGCACGTCGCGCACGTCCCCGCGCGCGACGAGGCGGCGGATCTGGCGTTGCAGCGTGTACGGCCTGGCGATCTCGTGCTCGTGAAGGGTTCGCGCGGCATTGGAACCGATCTCGTGGTCGATCGGCTGAAGGCGGAGTTCGCCTGATGCTGTTCCACCTGCTGCCGCCGCTGACGCCGTACTTTCCGGTGCTGAACGTGACGCGCTACATCACGTTCCGCACGGCCGCGGCGAGCCTGATGGCGCTGGCGATCGGCCTGCTGCTCGGCCCGTGGATGATCCGCAAGCTCCAGGAATTCCAGATCGGCCAGATCATCCGCCACGAAGGACCGGCAACGCATCGAATCAAAGCAGGCACGCCGACGATGGGCGGCCTACTGATCCTCACGTCGGCGGTCGTGCCGACATTGTTGTGGGCGGACCTCGCGAACCCGTTCGTCTGGAGCGCGGTCCTCGCGACGACGGCGTTCGGCGCGATTGGATTCGCGGACGACTACCTCAAGATCGTGCGGCGAACGCACCACGGACTTCTCCCGCGCTACAAGCTGCTCTGGCAGTTCATCGTCGGCGCGGGCGTCGGCATCGTGCTCATCGTGCTCGCGAGCGAGACCACGCCGCTCTTCAACACACGATTGATCTTTCCGTTCTTCAAGCGCGTCATTCCGGATCTCGGCCTGATGTACGTGCCGTTTGCCGCGCTCGTCCTCGCGTTCTCGACGAATGCCGTCAACCTCACGGACGGCTTGGACGGTCTCGCGATCAGCGTCTTTGCGGTCGCGGCCGCGGCGTTCACCGCGCTCGCGTACGTCTCGACGCACGCGGTCTTCGCAAACTATCTGCAGTTGATGCCCGTTCCGCCCGCGGCATCCGAGCTGACGATCTTCTGCGGCGCGCTCGTCGGCGCGAGCCTCGGCTTCCTTTGGTACAACTGCTATCCCGCGGAGATCTTCATGGGCGATGTCGGGTCGCTGGCCCTCGGCGGCGCGCTCGGCACCGTCGCCCTCCTGATCAAGCAGGACGCCCTTCTTCCGATCGTCGGCGGCGTGTTCGTCATGGAAGCGCTCTCCGTAATCATCCAGGTCGCGTCCTTCAAGCTGACCGGCAATCGCGTGTTCCGGATGGCGCCGATTCACCACCACTTCGAGCTGATCGGCTGGAGCGAGCCGAAGGTGATCACGAGGTTCCTGATTCTCGCGATCATCTTCGCGCTGTTCAGCCTCACGACGTTGAAGCTCAGATGACGGACTCATCCTTCTCCGTTCGCGGCAAGCGGGTCGTCGTCGTCGGCGCGGCGCGGAGCGGCGTCGCGGCGGCGGAGCTCCTCGTGCGGCGCGGCGCGAGCGTCACGCTGACCGATCTTCGGCCCCGGATCGACGACGAGGATCGCTTGAGGGATGCCGGCGTATCGCTCGAGCTCGGCGAACATCGGAGCGCGACGCTGATGCGCGCCGACTTGATCGTGTTGAGTCCCGGCGTGCCTCCCACGCATCCCGCGATCGAAGCCGCGCGCCAGTCGGGCGTTCAGGTGACCGGCGAGCTCGAGCTCGCGTCTCGATGGCTGCGCGGGCGGATCGTCGCCATCACGGGCACGAAGGGAAAGTCGACGACGACCACGTTGACGGGCCGGATGTTGGAGGCGGGCGGACATCACGTGCTCGTCGGCGGCAACATCGGCCTCGCGTTGAGCGCGCAGGTCGACGCGTCGACCGAACGCACGATTCACGTCGTCGAGGCGAGCAGCTTTCAGCTCGAGAGCACGCGGACGTTCAGGCCATGGATCGCGGTGCTGCTGAATTTCTCGCCGGATCACCTCGATCGGCACGCCAGCGTCGAGGAGTATGCGGCCGCAAAAACGCGCGTGTTCGAGCGGCAGCAGTCGACGGATTGGGTGGTGCTCAACGCCGACGATCCCGCGACGTTGGAGCTGGCGCGAAACGCGAAAGCACGCCGGCTGTTCTTTTCGCTCGCCGGATCGCTGACGGAAGGGATCGCGTTGTCGGGCGATGCGGTCGTGCGCCGGACGGTGGCGGGCGACGAGCCGCTCGTTCCATTGACGTCCGTGAAGCTCCTCGGCCGGCATCTTCTTGCCGACGTTCTTGCGGCGGCGGGCGTGGCGTCGCTCGTCGGCGTCGACGCGGCCGCAATGACGAAAGCGGTCGAAGGGTTCACGGGCCTCGAGCACGCGCTCGAGCCGGTCGCCGAGATCGGCGGCGTGCGGTTCGTCAACGACTCGAAGGCGACGAACATCGAATCGGCGCGGCGCGCGATCGAGAGCTTCGGCGAAGGCCTCGTCGCAATCGTCGGCGGAAAGTTCAAGGGAGGCGACTTTCGTGATCTCGTGGCGCCGCTGGTCGAGCGAAAAGCCGCGGTCGTCGCGATCGGCGAGGCGCGCGCGATCATCCACGACGCGCTCGGCGGATCGGTTGTCGTCAACGACGCACACGACATGGCGTCGGCCGTCCGCACCGCGTTCGCGTTGGCGTCGCCGGGCGGAACGGTCGTGCTCGCGCCGGCCTGCGCGAGCTTCGACATGTTTCGCGACTACGCGGAGCGCGGGCGCGTCTTCAAACAGGAAGTGCGTCGATTGGAAGAAACGTGGAACGCGACGCCGGAACAGTGAAGTTGCGGGAACGCTTGTGATGTGAGCGCGAGCAATGAGCAGTCATCAGCCGGCCGGCACGGCTCAGAACCGCCCGCTGGGAACGCAGGCTGCCCCGGTCTGCGAGGGTAGTGTCTGTGCCCGCGGCTGGCTGATGACTGCTGATTGCTCGCGGTCCTTCGAGCGTGCAGTGTGAGCGCCGCGCGGGCGGCACGGTTCGCCTCTCGCGGGTTCAGGCTACTTGTCGGTATCAGCCGGCAAGACCTTTAGGCAGCGGAGTATGGCGCGAAAGCTCAAATCCGACAAGCTGCTCTTCACAGCCACCCTTCTGCTGATTTGCACCAGCATCGTGATGGTGTACAGCGCGTCGGCCGTCATCGCGACCGAGGCATTCCAGCAGCCGTATCAGTTCCTCTTCAAGCAGGCGGCGTGGGTGCTGATTGGCTTGTCGCTCGTTCCGATCGTGATGCGGATCGACTACCGCTGCTACCGCCAGCCGATCGTGATCTGGACCGGTCTCGCGATCACGATCGCCGCTCTGATCGCCGTGTTGTTCGCGCCGCGCTACAACGGCGCGAGCCGGTGGCTTGGCATCGGACCGCTCGGCGGCCAGCCGTCGGAGCTGGCGAAGCTCGCCATCGTCATGTTCACGGCCGCGCTCCTCGAGCGCCGGATGGATCGCATCGACGAGGTCGGCTATTCAATCCTCCCGATCGGCCTCGTGATCGGCGTCGTCGTCGGACTGATTCTCGTCGAGCCGGATTTCGGCACAGCGGTTTCGGTGATGGTCATTGCCGCCGCGATGGTGTTTACGGCGGGCATCAGCTATCGCTACGTGATCGGCCTCGGGCTGGTCACGCTGCCCGCGCTGTACGTCGTCGTCATGGCCACCGAGTATCGCCGTCAACGCGTGCTGGGGTTCCTGGATCCCTGGAGCGATCCGCTCGGCAACGGCTACCAGATGATCCAATCGATGATTGCCGTCGGGACCGGCGGCATTCTCGGCCGTGGCCTGATGGGCGGCGTGCAGAAGCTGTTCTACCTGCCGGAGCCGCACAACGATTTCATCTACGCGGTGATCGCCGAAGAGCTCGGACTCATCGGCGCGACGATGGTGCTCGCATGCTTTTGCGTGATCACGTGGCGCGGACTACGGACCGCGATGCGCGCGCCCGATCGCTTCGGCGCGTTCCTCGCCGTCGGGCTGACCACGATGATCGCGTTCCAGGCGTTCTTCAACATCTCAGTGGTGCTCGGGATCGCGCCGACGAAGGGGATTCCGCTTCCGTTCGTCAGCGCCGGCGGCTCGTCGCTGCTGGTCAGCCTGCTCGCGATGGCGATCCTGCTCAACGTGTCGCAGCACACGTGCGTGCCGCAGATCGGCAACATGGCGACCATGGCGATGGCGAAGCCGGATGCATGAAGCAGCTCCGCATTGTGATCGCGGGCGGGGGAACAGGCGGTCATCTGTATCCAGGAATCGCGGTCGCGAGGGAGCTGCGCCGGCGGATGCCGGAAGTCGTTGTGACGTTCGCCGGCACGAATCGCGGCATCGAGCACAGCGTCGTGCCGCGCGAGGGCTTCGAGCTCGACGTGCTGCGCAGCGCGGGATTGAAGGGGATGTCGATCGCGGCATTGATACACGGCCTATCGCTGCTGCCGGCGAGCGGACTCGACGCGTGGGGCATCGTCTCGCGCAGGAAGCCGCATCTCGTGATTGGCGTCGGTGGCTACAGCTCGGGTCCGGTCGTGCTCGTCGCGGCGATTCGCCGCATCCCGACGCTGCTGCTCGAGCAGAACGCGATACCGGGTTTCACGAATCGCACGCTGGCGGCGTTCGTGACGGGCGCGGCGCTCACGTTCGAGACGACGCGCGCGTACTTCGGAAGGAGGGGTTTTGTCACAGGGAACCCAGTACGGCCCGAATTCTTTGACCCAACACCGCCGCCGGCCGGCGGCCCTCCGAGGATTCTGATCTTTGGCGGCTCCCAGGGCGCGCACGCGATCAACATGGCCATGGTGGAGGCGGCGCCGCGGCTGGCAGCCCACCCTGGCGGGCTGGCGATCACGCATCAGACAGGAGAGCGCGATCTGGAACGCGTCCGCAACGGGTATCGCGACGCCGGGCTCGAGGCCAGGGTGGAGCCGTTCCTCTTCGCCATGGATCGCGAGATGAAATCGGCCGACGTGGTGATCTGCCGCGCGGGGGCGACGACGCTCGCGGAGCTCACCGCCGCGGGACGGCCGTCGATCCTCGTGCCGCTGCCGACGGCGGCCGACGATCATCAGCGGAAGAACGCGGAAGTGCTCGAGCACGCCGGCGCGGCCGAACTGCTGGAGCAATCGCAGATGACAGGCGAGCGGCTTGCCGCGCGCATCACGGCGCTCGCATCGGATGCCGCTCGCCGGGAGCAGATGTCGAGGGCCGCGCGCGGGCTCGCTCGTCCAGGCGCGGCGGCGGCGATCGTCGACAAGGCGCTCGAGTTGTTGGAGGCGCGATAGTGCTGGGCCGCACGCGCCGGATTCATTTCGTGGGGATCGGCGGCATCGGCATGAGCGGCATCGCCGAGCTGCTCGCCAATCTCGGCTACGCCGTCAGCGGATCCGACGCGAAGAAATCGCGCGTGACGGAGCGCCTCGAGCGGCTGGGCGTGCGCGTGCACATCGGACATCACGCGTCGAACGTCGGCGCCGCGGACGTCGTGGTCGTGTCGTCCGCGATCGCGCGCGGAAACCCGGAGACCGAGGAAGCGGCGAGCCGTCAGATCCCGGTCATCCCGCGCGCAGAGATGCTGGCCGAGCTGATGCGGCTCCGGTACGGGATCGCGATCGCCGGATCGCATGGCAAGACGACAACGACCTCGATGGTCGCGCTCGTGCTCGAGCGCGCCGGATTGGATCCGACGGCGGTGATTGGCGGACGGCTCAGCGCGTTCGGAAGCAACGCGCGCCTCGGATCGGGCGACTACGTCGTCGCGGAAGCGGACGAGAGCGATCGGTCGTTCTTGAAGCTCTCGCCGTCGATTGCGGTGATCACGAACATCGATCGCGAGCACATGGACGCCTATGGCGGATGGGACGACTTGCGGCAGGCATTCGTGGACTTCGCCAACAAAGTGCCGTTCTACGGCGCGGTGATTGCCTGCGCGGACGACGAGCCGGTGCGCGGCATTTTGCCGAGCGTGACGCGGCGGCTGACGACGTATGGCTTGGCCCCATCGGATCTGCGGACGTCCGCGTCCGTGACCGCCGTCGACATGGCGCTCGAAGCGTTCGGATCGCGCGCGCTGATTCGCTATCGCACGCCGGAAACCGACGTCGAGCTCGGAAGGATTCGCCTGCAGGTGCCCGGACGCCACAACTTGCTGAACGCCCTCGCCGCGGTGGCCGTCGGCCTCGAGGTGGGCGTCCAGTTCACGTCGATCGCCGGCGCGCTCGAGCAGTTCCAAGGGGCGGAACGCAGATTCCAGCGGCTCGGCGAAGAGCGCGGCGTGCTCGTCGTCGACGACTACGGCCATCATCCGACGGAGATCTCCGCGGTGATTGCCGCGGCGCGCGCCGGAATCGATCGCCGTCTCGTGGTGGTGTTTCAGCCGCACCGCTACACGCGCACGCAACTGCTGATGCGCGAGTTCGGCAGCGCGCTCGCGATGGCCGACGAGATCGTGCTCACCGATATCTACGCCGCGGGCGAGGCGCCGATTCCAGGCGTCACGTTGGAGGCGTTCGCGTCTGCCGTCCGATCCGCGGCGCGAGGGTCGGTGCACGTCGTTCCATCGGTCGATCTGCTGCCGGAGGCCGTCGCCGATCTCGCGCGGCCGGGCGATCTCGTCATCACGCTTGGCGCGGGTTCGATCGGCGCGATCGGCGAGCGCATTCTCGAGGCGTTGAAGAACGCGCCCATCAGAAACCAGATGCTGCAGGGCGGACGGCCGGAGCCCGCCGGAAACGGGGAGCGGCGGTGACCGTCAAAGCGACGACCGAGAAGAAGTTCCGGAGGACGCGCGTCCGGTCGAAGCCGGCGCGGCGCCGCCGGATTCGCGCGTTCTTGTCATGGCGCGCCGCGCGGATCCTGCTCACGGTCGTGGTCGGAGGCTATGCCGGGTATCTCGCGCTCGATCTCGCGTTCAACTCGAGCGTGCTTCGCGTGCAGCGCATTCGCGTCCACGGGAACGAGCGGCTCTCGAGCGGCGAGGTGCAGACGCTCGTCCGCGATCTGCAGGGCGCGAACATCCTCACCGTGAACCTCGCGCGATCGCGGCGCGTGCTCCTGAAGTCGCCGTGGGTGTCCGAAGTCGCCCTTCGCCGCGTGCTGCCCGCGACGATCGACGTGTACGTCTCCGAGCGGCGTCCGTTCGGGCTCTGCCGCCTCGGAAATCAGTTGTACTTGATCGATCGTGATGGTACCGTCATGGACGAATACGGCCCGCAGTACGCGGACTTCGATCTGCCGATCGTCGACGGCCTCGTGCGCGCGCCGCGCAGCGGCAAGCCGGCGATCGACGAAGGGCGCGCCGAGCTCGCCGCGCGCGTCGTGGAGTCGATCCAGGGCAGCCGCGAGCTCACGCGGCGCGTCTCGCAGATCGACGTGACCGACGCGCACGATGCAGTCGTTCTGCTCGACAGCGATCCGGCGCTCCTGCACGTCGGCGAGGAGAAGTTCCGCGAGCGCCTGCAGTCGTATCTCGAGATTGCCGACGCGCTGAAGGCGCGCATTCCGGACATCGACTACGTGGATTTGCGATTCGACGAGCGTGTGTACGTGAAGCCGAGAGGCCGTGCGGAGCGCACCGCGATGCACCTGGCAACGTCCGGCAAGACTTTCTGAGGGGGAGACGTGGCACGGAGGGAGCGATACCTCGTGGGTCTGGATGTGGGGACGTCCAAGATCACCGCGATCGTCGGCGAGACGACCGACGCCGGAGGGCTGGACATCATCGGGATGGGGCTCGCCGACTCGCGAGGCATCAAGCGCGGCGTCGTCGTCAACCTCGAGGCGGCGGTCGAATCGATCAAGAAGGCGATCGAAGAAGCCGAGCTGACCGCGGGCGTCGAGATCGACTCGGTGCACCTCGGCCTGTCAGCCGCGCACGTGAAAGCGTTCAACAGTCGAGGCGTGGTGGCGGTCGCGGGCAAGAACCGCGAGATCACGAGAGAGGACGTGCGGCGCGCGATCGACGCCGCCAAAGCGGTCGCGCTTCCGAGCGGACGCGAGATCCTCCACGTGCTCCCGCAGGACTTCGTCGTCGACGAGCAGGACGGCATCGGCGCTCCGGTCGGCATGACCGGCGCGCGGCTCGAGGTCAACGTTCACGTCGTCACGGGCAGCGCGTCGTCCACGCAGAACATCGTCGCGTGCGTGAATCGCGCGGGTGTCGCCGTGCTCGATACGGTGCTCGAGCAGCTCGCCGCCAGCGAGGCCGTGCTCACCGACGACGAGAAGGAGCTGGGCGTCGCGCTCGTGGATATCGGCGGCGGCACGACGGACTTCGCGATCTTCGAGCGCGGCAGCCTCTGGCATACGGGCGTCGTCGCGATCGGCGGCGATCATTTCACCAACGACATCGCGGTCGGGCTTCGCACGCCGATTCCCGACGCGGAGAAGATCAAGCGGCGATCGGGCTGCGCGCTGTCGGCGATGGTCGATGAAGACGAAACGATGGAAGTCGCCAGCGTCGGCGGACGCAAGCCGCGCGTGATGGCGCGGCGCATTCTGTCCGAGATCCTGCAGCCGCGCGCCGAAGAGATCTTCCATATGCTCTGGGACGAGTTCCGTCGAGCTGGATTCGAGAAGGCCCTGCACTCGGGCATCGTGCTGACGGGCGGCGGCGCCATGCTCGAGGGCGTCGGAGAAGTCGCGGAGCAGATCTTCGATCTGCCGATCCGCCGCGGCGCCCCGGCCGGGCTCGGCGGACTTGCCGACCACGTGAACAACCCCGCGTTCGCGACGGCGGTCGGCCTCGTGATGTATGCGCACAGGAATCAGGCAGGTGAACCGGCGCGGCCGGTGGGTGCGGGAGCGTTCGGCCGCGTGGCCGGACGGCTGCGGACCTTGTTCAAGGAGTTCTTCTAGGCAACGGAGGTCGGATCCATGGCACACAAGAAAATCAGCGAGATCGATTCCGGAACGCTGCGGCTCAAGCTCGCCGAAGACGCGCGCACGGGCGCCCGGATCAAAGTTGTCGGCGTCGGCGGCGGCGGCAGCAACGCCGTGAACCGCATGGTCGCCGCCGGCCTCGACGGCGTCGAGTTCATCGTCGCCAACACCGACCTGCAGGCGCTGCAGTTGAATCAGGCGCCCGTGAAGCTCCAGATCGGCGCGAAGCTGACGAAGGGTCTGGGCGCCGGCGCGGATCCGAACGTCGGCCGTCAGGCGGCGCTCGAGGACACCGAGAAACTGATCGAGGCGCTCGACGGCGCCGACATGGTGTTCGTGACGACCGGCCTCGGCGGCGGCACGGGCACGGGCGCCGCGCCAGTGATCGCGAGCCTCGCGAGCGAGCTCGGGGCGCTGACGATCGCCGTCGTCACCAAGCCGTTCAAGTTCGAGGGCAAGAAGCGGCTGACGCAGGCCGAGCGCGGCCTCGCCGAACTGCGCGAGTGCGTCGACACCGTGATCACGATTCCGAACGAACGCCTGCTCGCGACGATCGCGCGCCAGACGGCGCTCGTCGATGCGTTCGCCACGGCCGACGATGTGCTGCGGCAGGCGATTCAGGGCATCTCCGACCTGATTCTCGTGCCCGGGCTGATCAACCTCGACTTCGCCGACGTGAAGACGATCATGTCGCACATGGGCCTGGCCATCATGGGCACGGGCACGGCGAGCGGCGAGTCGCGCGCGATGGACGCGGCCAACGCCGCCATCTCGAGCCCGCTGCTCGAAGACGCGTCGGTGCGCGGCGCGCGCGGCGTGATCATCAACGTCACCGGCGGGCCCGACATGTCGCTCATCGAAGTGAGCGAGGCCTCGGCCATCATCCAGGAGGCCGCGCACGAAGATGCCAACATCATCTTCGGCGCCGTCGTCGATCCTGCTCTGAAAGGCAAGGTAAAGATCACGGTGATCGCCACCGGGTTCGGGCCGCCTGCCGCCGCGCGTCCACTGCCCAGCGCGGCGCAGACGCC
>DATBJJ010000107.1:0-41654 GCA_036556425.1 Vicinamibacterales bacterium | reverse complement strand
CGGGTCCGCGGGCGCCGGCTCGGCAAACTTGCCCTCATTCATCTTGGTCATGTGCTCAGCCATCATCTGGCCGGCTCGGCGGTTCGGATCTGACGCTGGCCGCTTCGCTGGCTTCTTAACCCGCTTTGGCATGAGTCCATCATCGCACGGGCCGGGACTGCATAACGGCGGTACGATATGCAAAGGAGCCCACTACCGCCGGCGGGCTGAAGATGACCCACGGCACGCGCACGTTCGTTTTCGTCGGCATCCTCGGCGGCTTCACGACGCTTTCGAGCTTCGGCCTCGACCGCTCGCGCTGGCACACGACGGGCGGATCGCCACGGCGCTCGTGAACGTGCTCGCGCAGATCGGCGTCGGGATCGCGGCGTGTTCGCCGGATACGCGCTGGGGCTTGCCGCCGCTCGCATCGCGTGGAGCCATGGTCCAGCCGCCGCTCCGCATGGCCCCTGCATTGCTAAACGGGACCGTGGATCAGGCATCCGATGACTCGTCAGGCTCTAGTGGAACCTACCGTCCGTACTTTCCTCGACGGCTTCCGCGATCAGGTTGAGCTCGCTCCACATGCGCCCGCGGTGACGCAGGAGCGGACGACGCTGACCTATGGCCAGCTCGACCGCAGGAGCAACGCGCTCGCGCGGCATCTTCGCGCGGCCGGCGCGGCGCCGGATGCGCTCGTCGGCCTGATGCTGGAGCGCAGTCCCGAGATGCTCGTCGCGCTCCTCGCGATCCTGAAAACCGGCGCCGCCTACGTCCCGCTCGATCCCGCGTTTCCGACCGCGCGCCTCGCGCTCATGGTGGACGATGCGCGGCCCGCCGCGATCGTGACGGAATCCGCGCAGCTCGATCGTCTGCCGGCGGATGTGAACGCCGTGTGTCTCGATCGCGACGCGGCAGCGATCGCCGATCGCAGCGAGGAGGCGATCGAGATCGCGCAGCGCGGTACGTGCGCGTATGCAATCTACACCTCCGGATCGACCGGCCGTCCGAAGGGCGTCGAGATCACGCACGCGTCGGTGCTGAACCTGCTCGAGTCGTTTCGAGCCGTGCCCGGCATGCGATCGTCCGACGTCGTCCTCGCGCACACGACGCTGTCGTTCGACATCGCCGTCATCGAGTTGTGGCTGCCGCTCTTCACGGGCGCGCAAATCGTTCTTGCAGGGCGCAGCCGTGGAACCGATGGCCGCGCGATTGCCGATCTGTTGACGAAACGGCAATTGACGTTCATGCAGGCGACGCCGTCGCTCTGGCGCGTCGTGCTCGACGCCGGCTGGCACGATGGACGCGGGCTCACAGCGCTCTCCGGCGGAGAGCCGCTCTCGCGCGACCTCGCGGACGCGCTTCTTCATACGGGCGCCGAGGTCTGGAACGTGTACGGACCGACAGAGACGACCGTGTGGTCGTCGATCTCGCGGGTCACAGCCAACGGGCCGGTGCTCATCGGTCATCCAATCCGCGACACGCGCTTCCACATCGTCGACGAGCAGCTCCGAGAAGTGCCCGAGGGGGAGATCGGCGAGCTGTGTATCGGCGGCGCGGGCGTGGCGCGCGGATATCTGAATCGTCCGGACTTGACCGCCGAACGGTTCGTGCCGGATCCGTTCAGCCGAGAGCCGGGCGATCGGTTGTACCGTACGGGCGACCACGCGCGATCGCGGGGCAGCGCCGGATTCGAGTGCCTCGGACGCATCGATCATCAGATCAAGATCGACGGCTTCCGCATCGAGCCGGGCGAGATCGAAGCGATTCTCTCGATGCATCCGAGCGTGCGGCACTCGATCGTTTGCGCGGTCGACAAGGCGGGAGGCGATCGGCGTCTGGTGGCGTATGTCGCGCACGGATCGCTGGCGCCGCCGCCGCAGGCGGACTTGATCGCGCTCGCGCGGACCCATCTGCCGAGCTACATGGTTCCCGCCGCGTTCGTGATGTTGAGCGAGCTTCCGCGCACGCCGAACGGCAAGCTCGATCGAGGCGCGCTCCCCGCGCCCGATTGGAGCGGCGGGCTCCCGGGCCGCGCCGCGGCAACGCCGCGGACAACCATCGAGGAGCGGCTGCTCTCGATGTGGCGCGACGTGATCGGCGTGGAGGCGATCGGGATCGACGACAACTTCTTCGACATCGGCGGACGATCGCGGCTCGGCGCGCAGATCTTCGCGCGCATCGAGCGCGAGATCGGCGCGCGGCTTCCGCTCGCGACGCTCTTCGAGGCGCCGACGATCGCGGCGCTCGCGCGGGAGATCGAGACGAAAGCCAACGCGTCGCTGCTGTGGCGCTCCGTCGTTCCGATTCGCGCGACCGGATCCGGCGCGCCGGTTTTCTGCGTGCACCCGGTCGGCGGCAACGTCCTCGCGTACGGCGATCTCGCGCGGCGCCTCGAGCCGGCGGTTGCGTGCTACGGCCTGCAAGCGGTCGGGCTCGACGGCGTCGCGGCACCGCTGACGTCCGTCGAAGCAATGGCGCGCCGCTACGTGGAGGAGATCCGCTCCATCCAACCACGCGGGCCGTATCATCTCTGCGGATTCTCGTTCGGCGGGCTGGTCGCATTCGAGATGGCCAGGAGGCTTCGACGCGAAGGCGAGACGGTGGGACTGCTCGCACTGCTCGACGTCGACTTCCCCGACTACCCGCGCATTCCGCCCTTCACGTGGCTGTCGCGATCAAGCACGTTCCGCCGCAGCATCTTCCCCATCGTGCAGCGCGCGAGACGCCACATGCGATCGCTGCGCAGGCTCGGCGTGCGAGGGTACGCGAAGCTGGCCGTGCGCGATGCCGCGGTGGTCGAGAATAGCGATCAGTTCTGGCTGATTGCCGAACGCGTGCGGAAGGCGAATACGCGCGCGGCAATCCACTACGTGCCGCGTTGGTACGACGGACGCGTCACGTATTTCCGCGCGCAGCACGCCGGAGTGACCCGCGATCGCCGCGCGCTCTGGACGACGCTCGCGCGCGACGTGGAGATCGTCGACGTGGCCGGCGGCCATTCGGATCTTCGGCTCGAGCCGCAGGTGCAGATCGTCGCGCGCGAGATCCTGCGGCGGCTCAATCTCGAGGGAAGCGCCACTCGAGTCGCGTGATCGTCCAGCCCTGTCCCTCGACCGCCACGGTTCCGACGAAGGTGGCCGCCCCGGCGCTCGATCCCATCGCCAGATCGTACAAGCTCCAGCGCGCCGCTTCGTCGCGATCGGGACGCGTCGCGAGCACGCGCGGCGGATCGGGGTGAACGCTCACGTCGAAGGCGTCGAGCGGAAACGACAGCCCTTCGCCGTGCGCCTTGATGAACGCCTCTTTGCGCGTCCAGCAAACGGCGATCGCTTCGGCGCGGCGATCGGGCGCGAGGCGCCCGAGGCTGTCGCGCTCCACGGGCGAGAAGTACGCGGATTCGTCGCGCTCGCCGGCGGTGCGTCCGACGGTTTCGATGTCGATGCCGACGCGCGCGCGTTCCGCAATCGCGCAGACCATGACGTCCGATGCGCGCGAGACGTTGAAGTCCGGCAGGAGGTTGGATGGGCCGACGAGGGATGGCTTGCCGAACGGGCTTCGACGGAACTCGAGGCGCCGCGGCGAGGCACCCAGATAGTCGCCGAGGATCGATCGGAGCGCGCCCCGCGCGACGATGAACTGCGCGCGCTCGCGCGGCGAATGGAACCGGTCCGCACGCGCGCGCTCGTCGGGCGCAAGCATCTCCCAGCAGCGCCGCAGCACCTGGTCGCTCCCGACGAGATCGACACGCCAGATCAGGATTTCACGCATAGCCGCTTGACCCTGGAACGGTTCCAGGGTTTAGCATCGCTTCATGACACATCTTCTCATCTTGATTGCCATCGCGGGAATGCTTTTGGCAGCGCCGCAGCACACGCATCCGGCCGATCGCGCGCAACAGACGATGGGGTTCGATCAGCACAAGACGACTCATCACTTCTTGCTCGAAGCCGGTGGAGGCACGATCGAGGTCACAGCCAACGACGCGGACGATCGCGCGTCGCTCGAGCAGATTCGGATGCACCTCCGGCACATTGCATCCGCTTTCCAGGAGGGCAACTTCGAGGCGCCGTTCCTCGTCCATGGGATGAATCCGCCGGGCGTCGACGTGCTGAAGGATCGCCGCGCGTCGATGACCTATCGGTTCGAGGAAGTGCCGAAGGGAGCGAAGGTCGTCATGCGCACTGCGGATGCCGCCGCGAAGGCGGCGCTGCACGATTTTCTCCGCTTTCAGATCCGCGAACATCGAACGGGCGATCCGTTGAAGCCAACGGGTGATGCGAAATAGCACGATGCGATCTGGTGCGCTCGCGAAGCTCGCGGGCGTCAGCGCGGATACGCTCCGCTTCTACGAGCGGCGCGGCTTGCTCGCCCGGCCGCCGAGGGACGCGAGCGGATACCGGCGGTATCCGCCGGAGGCGATCGATCGCGTGAGGCTCGTGCAGCACGCACTCGATGCGGGATTCTCGATCGAGGATCTCGCGCGAATCCTGAAGCAGCGCGACGCGGGCCGTGCTCCATGCCGCGAGGTCTTTCAGATCGCGACACGCCGATTGCGAGATCTCGAGGAGCGCGTGGCCGCGCTGACGGCGCTGCGCGATCGCCTTCGCGCGACGCTCACCGAGTGGGAGCGCCGGCTCGACGCGACACCTGACGGCAAGCGGGCGTTGTTGTTGGATGGACTGGCCGAAGGTCCGGCCAAGGCCGGACGCGCCATGCGACGAACGGTGAGATAGAGCGGGCGCGCCGATCAGCCGCGCTTGCGGGATTTGCGAACGCTCTTCGTCTCGGCGAGCTTCTTCTGGATGCGCTTCGCGACAGGGCCGTCGGCGGCGATCGACTGGTTCCGCTGGGCAAGCGGCGGGAACAACCGCCATCGGCGTCCACACGAGAAGCAACGAAAGGCGAACTCGCGAGGGCTGCTCGGCGGCACCAGAGTCGTCCGTTCGGACCCACAGGTCGGACAAGGCGGATTGTGTAGCATCCAATACCTGCCGCATCGGAACTCTGTCGCTTCGCTGTACACGGATATCGGCAGAATCCGACTTGGGGTGAATGGAAGCAGGATAGGTGCCGGAAGTTACGCGCAGGCAGATTGCCTACGGCTGAGGCCGATCGATCAGCGGAGAGTGAAGCTCAGCTCGACGCCAACTCGGACGGATACCGCCTTACCAAACTGTCGTCCCGGCTCGAACCGCCACCGCCGCACGGCGTCGATGGCTTCCTGATCGAGACCGAACCGGCTGTCGAGCGATCGAAGCAGTCGAATGCGGCCGACTGTGCCGTCGGGCAGGACGACGATCTCGAGCTCCACCTTGCCTTCGATGTGCGCGCGCAGCGCGTCGCCCGTGTAGTTCGGCTTCACCTCTCGCACGAGCCGCGGCCACGACACGCCGTTGCCTGCGAGCACGCCGTCTTCATCGCCGCTGCCAGGTCCATCGGAATTCCCCGGTCCGCCGCGGGCGCCAATACCGATGTTGCGTCCCTTGTCGCCGTCGGCTCCAGGGCCGGAGCCAGGCCCGCGCGCGTCGACGTCGATCGTTCGCACCTCGGCGACGCTGCCGATCGCGTCGCGCAGCCCTGAGAAAACCTCCGGCTGCGGGATCGTCATGCGCTGCGAGGACTCGCGAGGATCCGGTTGACTCTGCGACGGCGCGCGCTCGACGGGAACGGCGATCGCGATCGCATCCCTCCCCACGCTCTCGATCCGCCGCGCGGGCGCGGGGGATTGATTGCCTCCGCCTTGGCTTCCTCCGCGGCCGGCGCCCGCCGCGGTGTAGACCAATGGCGTGTATGGCTTCCGCCCGTCGCTCGATGAAATGGACGCCGGTCTGTGAGCGAGCGCGATCGAGACGATCAGAAGGGCGATGGCGTGCGCCGCAACGGAGAGTGTTGCGCTACTGACGACCGACAGCGGCCTCGCCATGCTCGTTAAGACGTCGGCGGCTCGTTTTGGCCTGCCGCGCCATGTCTTCGGGCATCGCGAGTGACGGATTCGTAAGGAAGCTCGTATCGGTCAGGCTCTCGAGAAACATCAACAGATCGGCCTTTTCCTCACTGGTGATCTCGAAGCCCTTGATGCGACTGCTTCGGAAGGGGCTCGCCTTTCCGCCCGCGGCATAGTGCATCACGGCCGCGTCGAGCGTGGGGATGCTGCCGTCGTGCATGTAGGGAGCGGTGACGGCGATATTGCGCAGCGTCGGCGCGCGGAATCGTCCCATGTCGGACGGCTTGCCGGTCTTCTCGAGCAGCCCGCGATCGCGCGCGGGATACGAGCCGAGGCCGTCGACATCGTAGAGCGCGGTGTTGTGGAACAGGGCGTCGATGTTCGCCGCGACTTGCTTCACCGGGCTCTCGACGAAGACAGGACCCGATAAGTTGAACGACGCGTGGCATTCTCCGCAGCGCAGGCGATCCGAGAAGAAGAGCGTCATGCCTCGAAGCGCCGCGGGCGGCATCGCGCGCTTGTCGTCGCGATAGAGATACCGATCGAGCGGAGAATCGCCCGACAGCATCGTGCGCTCGAACGCGGCGATCGCCTTGACGATGTTCGGCAGCGTCACGGGATTGGGATCGGCGGGAAACGCCGCGCGGAATCTGTGGGCGTCGGGCTCGAATCGCGCGACCACTTCGGTCTCGCGTCCTTTCAATCCGAGCTCGATTGGATGCTCGTTGAACATCGGGACGGCCATCTGCACTTCGAGCGAGGTCAACGACGGATCGGCCCACCCGAGCGATGCGTTGTAAGCCACGTTCGCGAGGGACATCGTGCTGCGCGCGTGTATGGCTCCCGTCGATCCCATCGCGCGCGGGCTGCCGTCCGTGAACGCGAGCGGCTGCTGATGACACGTCGCGCACGAAAACGTCTGGTTGCCCGACAGCCGCTCGTCGTAGAACAGCCGTCGTCCGAGATCGACCTTCTCGGCGGTCATCGGATTATCACGAGGAACGAGGGGCGGGGGCAGTCCCGGAGGGAGCCGCCACGCGAACGGCGGAAGGGGTGGAAGCGGTTCGGAGCGAGCGGCCTCCTTCGAGCACGCGCCCGCTCCGATGATGATCGACGCGAGGATCAGCAGGCGGCCGATGCGCGTAGCATCACCGCCAGGATCCGTGCGCCGCGTTGAGGGCCATCAATCGCGTCTGCTGCGCGACCGTGCCGCGCTCCGCGATCCACGCCTCGAGCGCTGACAGCGCCGCCGGATCGACGCCGGACGGATCCGCCTTCTTCTTCGCGACGTAATCGCTCATCGCCTTGAGCAGTGCATCGGCGTTCTTGCGATCCATCGCGAAGAGCGCCAGGTACGACTGCTTCGCATCCTCGATCCGGTTCAGCGCGAGGTACGCCTCGCCCCGATACTCGATCGCGTCCGGGAATCGCGGCGCGAGCTGCAGCGCGCGATCGTAGCTCTCGAGCGCCTTCGCGTAGTCGCCGAGCTTGCGGTACGCGAAGCCAATGCCATTGTGGGCCTGCGGCATCTCGGGATTCTGCTGCGCGGCGCGCTGAAAATCCTTGAGCGCCTTGTCGTACTCCTCCCGCGCCTTCTTCTCGTTCTTGACGCGATCGGACTCCTTGGTGTCCTTGGCGGCCTGCGTCTCTGCCTTCGCGGCGCGATCGCGATGACCGATGCCGCTGTTGTAGGACTCGATGGCCATTTCCTCCGGCGTCCGCGGACGCGCGGACGGTCCGGGCGACGACGGAACGGCGACGCCGTTCGCGCCGGCGGTGGCTTGCCAGATGGCGACCACCGCCCCGAGCATCATTCCGGCCTTCACAAGCTTCCTCATTCTCCTCCTTTATTGCGGCCCGCTTCGCGAGCTCCCCTCCGGCGCTCGCTTGCCTGGCGCGCGCTCGATGCGCCTCGCGCCTCACGGCAGAGTGTACGACGTCTTGACGATCGTGTAGAACTCCCGCGCGTACGCCCCTTGTTCCCGCGGTCCGTAGCTCGATTTCTTCCGTCCCCCGAACGGCACGTGATAGTCGAGTCCGGCCGTCGGCAGGTTCACCATCACCAGGCCGCTCTGCGAGTGCCGCTTGAAATGGCTCGCGTGCTTGAGCGACGTCGTCACGATTCCGGCCGACAGGCCATACGGCGTTTCGTTCGCGACCGCCAGCGCTTCGTCGTAGTCGCGGACCTTGATCACCGACGCCACCGGACCGAAGATCTCCTCCCGATTGATGCGCATCGACGGCGCCGTCTCGGTGAAGATCGCCGGCGACATGTAGTAGCCGTCGGTGTCGCGCTTCAAACGCTCGCCGCCATACGCGAGCTTCGCGCCTTCCTTTCGGCCGATGTCGACGTACTCGAGATTTTTTCCGAGCTGACGCTCGTCGATCACCGGACCGATCTCCGTCCCGGGTTTCAGCGCGTCGTCGACAACGAGCTTCTTCATGCGCTCGATCATCGCGTCGACCAGCCGATCGTGGATGCCCTCGGTGACGATCAGCCGGCTCGAGGCCGTGCAGCGCTGCCCCGTCTGAAAATACGCGCCGTTGACCGCGACCGACACGGCGGTGGCGAGATCGGCGTCGTCGAGCACGACGAGCGGGTTCTTGCCGCCCATCTCCAATTGCAGCCGCGTGCCGTTCTTGACCGCGGCGGCGGCGACGGTCGCGCCGACGTCCTGCGATCCCGTGAAGCTCACGGCGTCGATCTCCGGCGACGCGAGGATCGCCGCGCCAAGCTTCGATCCCTGGCCCATCACCAGGTTGAGCACGCCCGGCGGCAACCCGGCTCGCTGGAGAATCTCGACGAGCGTCCACGGCGACGCGGGCGCGAGCTCCGCCGGCTTGAACACGATCGTGTTGCCGAACGCCAACGCGGGCGCGATCTTCCAGGCGGGAATCGCGAGCGGAAAATTCCACGGGGTGATGATCGCCACGACGCCGACCGGCTCCCGCGTGACTTCGACGTCGACGCCTGGCCGCACCGAATCGAGCTTGTCGCCGCGAATGCGCACCGCCTCGCCGGCGAAATACTTGAAGATCGCGCCGGCGCGGCCCGCCTCGCCGATGCCGTCCGCGAGCGGCTTGCCCTGCTCGCGCGACAACTGCCGCCCGAGCTCCTCGCGGCGCGCCAGAATCTCCGTGCCCGCGCGATCGAGGATGTCGAACCGTTCCTGCGGCGTCGACAGCGACCACTTCTTGAACGCCTGACGCGCAGACGCAATCGCCTGCCCCACGTCGGCCGCGCTGGCTCGCGCGAATTCGCCGACGATATCCGTGACATTCGACGGGTTGATATCGGACGAACGGTCGGTCGAATCGATCGACCGGCCGTCGATGACATTCGGAAACGCGCTGACCATGGACGCCTGCCTCCTGCGACTCGCTATCATTTCAGCCGGCGGGAGCGGTTGGCAAGCGGAACGGCCGCATCACGGTTCGATCAGCGCAATTTCAGGCTTTCTCATCGCCGTCTCACGACGTTCATGCCGAGGCCCCCGTAACATCGGGAAACGAAGGAGGCGTCGCATGAATCGTCGGCAGCTTCGGGCGGGATGCGTTGGGCTTGCGCTCTGGAGTTCGAGCGCGCTTCCGGCGTGGGCCGGCCAGGAGGCGCCGGCCGCCGGAGGCGATCGACCGACGCTCGCGATTGTCGATTTCGAAACGCGACCGGCGGGATCGATTCTGCCGCCGCCGGGACTCGGATCGGCCCTCGCCGAGCTGATGCTCAGTCGCCTCGTCGAATCGGGAAAGTACCGTGTTCTGGACGGCCGTTGGGTCGAGCAGACGCGCGAGAATCTGACGCCAATCAGCCAGCTCGAACTGATGCGCCAGCACCTCTCGGACGCCGGTGTCGATTACGTTTTGCTCGGATCGATGCAGCGGTTCTCGATGGAGGATCGCCGCCGCACGTACGGCGCCGGCGTCGTCGTTCCGCTCATCAC
This sequence comes from Vicinamibacterales bacterium, assembly GCA_036556425.1. Classification (GTDB taxonomy): domain Bacteria; phylum Acidobacteriota; class Vicinamibacteria; order Vicinamibacterales; family 2-12-FULL-66-21; genus DATBJJ01. The sequence continues at coordinate 31,787 of DATBJJ010000107.1, read as the reverse complement.
CGGCGTGCGGCGGAACAAAACCGAGCTCGCCGTCGCCATCACGGTCCGCGTGGTCGACGTCCGCTCCGGCGAGATCGCGATAACGGCGGCGTCGCAGGCGACCGCGAATCGCAGCAACCTCTCGCTTGGAGCTCTCGGCCTGTTCCGCCACGGCGGCGGAGGCGGATTCTCGAAATCGAGCTCCGGCTCGCGCGATGCGATGCTCGACGAAGCCATCCGCCGCGCGGTCGCCGCCGCGGCGGAAGGCGTGATCAACGCGTCAACGCGGCTCCAGCGTTGAACCCGTGAACCCGTGAACCCGTGAACCCTTGAACCCTTGAACCCATGAACCCATGAACCCTTGAACCCATGAACCCATGAACCCGTGAACCCGTGAACCCGTGAACCCGTGAACCCTGAGATATGCTCTTGACCCGTGCGTTGGATCGCTCGCGGCGACATCGACGGATTCTTCGGCCTGGCGCTCGACAATCTCGTTCAGCTCCTGCTGATCGATACGCTGTGCCGCGGAGTGCTCGGCTTTCCTCCCGAGCTCGTTTACGGCCGCGTGCTGCCGGCGGCGGCGATCTCGATTCTGGTGGGAAACGTCGCGTACGCGCTGCAGGCGAGGCGGCTCGCTGAACGCACGGGCCGCACCGATGTGTGCGCGCTGCCGTACGGCATCAACACGGTCTCTCTCTTCGCGCACGTCTTCCTGATCATGCTGCCGGCAAAAGCGCTGGCCGAGCGGGCGGGCGTGCCGGATCCGGCGCGCGTCGCGTGGCACGCCGGCCTGCTCGCGACGTTTGCCGCCGGGGCGATCGAGCTTGCGGGCGCGTTCGTCGCGGAGCGCATCCGAAAAGCCACGCCGCGCGCCGCGCTGCTCTCCACGCTCGCCGGCATCGCGCTGGGATTCATCTCGCTCGGCTTTCTCTTCCGCACGTTCGCGCATCCGGTCATCGGCCTGACGACGGTCGCGATCGTCATGCTCACGTACTTTGGCCGCGTGCGATTCAAGGGGCACATTCCGGGCGGCATCGTCGCGGTCGCCCTTGGAACGCTGCTCGCGTGGTGGACGGGTCTCGCGCCGGTCGGCGCGCGTCCCGACCCCGCGGCGTTTCATCTGCCGGTTCCAGTCGTCGGCGATCTGATCGCCGCCTTGACCGGCGGCCACTTGATTCCGTACTTCTCCGTCATCATCGCGATGAGCCTGTTCAACGTGTTGGGCTCGCTGCAGAACATCGAATCCGCGGAAGCGGCCGGCGATTCGTACGACACGCGCTACTCCTTGACGATCAACGGCCTCGGCAGCCTTGCCGCCGCGCTCTTCGGATCCGCGTTTCCAACGACGATCTACATCGGCCATCCGGGATGGAAAGCGCTCGGCGCGCGCGCCGGCTACTCGATCCTCAACGGCGCGTTCGTGACGATCATCTGCGTGACCGGCACGCTCGCGTGGATCGCCTGGGCGATCCCGATCGACGCCGGCATGGCGATCGTGTTGTGGATTGGGATCATGATCGTGTCGCAGGCGTTTCAGGCGACGCCGATCGAGCACGCGCCCGCGGTCGTCGTCGGGCTTCTTCCTGGCATCGGCGCGTGGGGCGCGCTGATGGCAAAGAACGGGCTGCGCGCCGCAGGCCTGGGAGGCAATGCCGGTCCGTTCAGCGAATCGCTCGTCGCCGAATTCCAGAAGAGCGACACGTGGATTCACGGCGCGTTCGCGATCGAACAAGGGTTCCTGTTCACCGCGATGATTCTGTCCGCGGCGGTCGTCGGCGTCATCCAACGCCGATGGGCCGTCGCCGCCGCATGGTGCGCGTGCGCCGCGCTCTTGTCGGCGTGCGGACTGATGCACTCCTACCAATGGACGTTCGGCGACACCGCGATTCGCCTCGCGCCGGCATGGCCCTACGTGATCGGGTACGGCGGGATGGCGATTCTCTTCTACACCGCGCGGTGGACGACCGAGGAAGGCGGGGAGCACTGACGGAGCGACATCGGCCGCCGCGACAGCGGATGTCGCCGTTCGTTGGACCAAACACAGCCCCCTCAGCCGTGTCTTGCCCGAACGCGTGCACCCGGTCTGTCGCGAACGGCCGAACCTTCACGTCCGAGCGGCCCTGTTACTGACCCTAACGACGCTCTCAGCTCAGCCGAACAGGTTGTGTTTAGAAAACCACGCGGTCGGGAATAAGCTGAGCGTGCAATGCGAATGGCCGGCATCGTTTGGGCGGTCGTGTTTGTTGCCGCGGCGCAGACGAGCAGCGTTCGATTGAGCATCTCGCATCGTGCCCGCGCCATCGCGCCCGGCGAAGTCGTCGTCGTCGACGTCACGGCGGGCACAGCCTTGGAGAAGGTCGAAGGGCGCTGGCTCGATCAAGCCGTTACCTTTTACGCGATCGAGCCAACGCACTGGCAGGGGCTGCTGCCGATCGATCTCGCCGCGCGCGCGGGACGCCGCGCGCTGAGCGTCACGGCGGTCGCGTCGAACGGCCGTCCGCTGACGCGCGATTATCCGATCACGATCGCCGCGCGAACGTTTCCGGCGCGCCGCATCACCGTCGAGGAGAAATTCGCGGCGCCTCCGCCCGAGGAGCTCGCTCGCATCGAGCGCGAGCGGAAGACGGTCGAAGCGATCTTCGCGGGACCCGCGCTCGAGCGGCAATGGAGGGATTCGTTCGTCGTGCCGGTACCCGGCAACTCCACGAGCAGCTTCGGGCGGCGATCGATCGTGAACGGCGAGCCGCGCGCACCGCATAGCGGGACGGACTTCCAAGCGGCGAGCGGCACGGTCGTCGTCGCGCCGAATCGCGGACGCATCGCGCTGGCGGCCGACTTGTACTTTCCAGGGCGGACAATCATCATCGATCACGGCGCGGGCGTGTACTCGTACCTCGCCCACCTCTCCGCGTTCAAGGTTGCAGAAGGAGAAATCGTCGAGCGCCGTCAGCCGATCGCGCTGTCAGGCGCGACGGGCCGCGTCACCGGACCGCACCTTCACTGGACGCTGCGGCTCGGGCGCGCGCGCGTGGATCCGCTCTCGCTGTTGTCGGTGCTTGGAGAGCCCGCCTCCGCCAAGGCGTCGGCGCGGTGACGGGCTCCTTACTTATGGAAGGCCGGCGATACCTGGCGCAGGAACGGGGCTCGTCTCGCAGGACGCGCCGCCCGGGCACGTGACCTTCATGTTGGGCGCGCAGCTATAGGTCGCGAGCTTCAAGCCGTTCGGTTCGACGTGCCACGTGAACGACTCGAGGCACGACGCCTTCTCGTAGCGCGAGTTGTAGAACGCGACGACGAGGTCGGGATGGCCCGGCACTTTCGCGCGTGTGTAGTGCGCGCGCTCGGTCTCCTGGAAGCGCCCGAGGTTGCGCGTCTGCGCGAGGAACTGCCGGAACTGCGCTTCGCTCAACTGCCCGCGCAGGAAGTCGCTCGCGTTCGCATAGATCAGATCCTGCTGCCCCGCCTCGAGGCGCTGATGGAACGCGCGGACCGCGTTCTCTTCCAGACGCTGCTCGGTCGCACACGCCGATGTGCTCACGAGTGAGACGGCGGCGCACAGGCAACCCAAAATGTATTGGTGGATCTTCATGGCGCGACCGAGGGCAACGTCCGTACCTGAGCTGCGCGGGGGTTCTACGGCCGTTTTCGTCCGATTGTCGCCGCCACCGGACGAGGCGGCTTTCAATAACGTCTCAATCTCGACAGATTCGTGATGAACGGCTTCTTATAATGAAAGCGGATGCCGCCATCGCTGACTCATCCTGCTGAAACTGAGATCTCCTCGGAGCGCCCAGCTCCACCTGAGCTATTCGGACAGGATCAACTCGAGCGCCACGCCGCGGCGCTCGCCGCTCAGTCTCGAATTGCGCCGGAACCGACGCGCCGCCGGCCTCTTCTCCCACGGCTCGACGAGGCCGGGAAGGAGTTGGAGGACGCGTACCGCTTCTTGTCCGACGCGGCGCCGGCGGACGGTCCCGCGGTGGGATCGGAAGACTGGCTCCGCGACAACCACCACGTCGTTCAGGATCAGATTCGCGAGATTCGCCAGGATCTGCCGCGCCAGTACTACGTCGAGCTCCCGAAGCTCGCCGAGGGCGAGTCCGCGGACTATCCGCGCGTCTACGTGATCGCGCGGGAGATCACCGCGCATACCGCGGGCCGATTCGATCTGCAGACGCTCGTCGATTTCGCGACCGCATATCAGCGCGTCGCGCCGCTGACGATCGGCGAGATCTGGGCGATCCCGATCATGCTGCGGCTCGCGCTCGTCGAAGACCTGCGGCGCCTCGCGGGCGACGTCGTCGCCGCGCGCAACGCGCGCGAGCGCGCGCGCCGCTGGGGCCTGCTGCTCGCGAGCGGACGCGATCCCGAGTCGGTGATCGAGCAGATGCTGGGCGAAGAGGCGAAGGCCAACGGCACGCTCTCCGCGCCGTTCGTCGTCGAGCTCCTCCACTGGCTTCGCGATCAGCCCTCGTCCGCCGCGCCCGCGTGGCTCGCGCTGCAGCGCGCGCTCGAGGCGCAGCACGACTCGCCGGAGGAGATGCTGCGGCTCGAGCATCAACGCGAGGCGGCGGATCAACTCGCGATCGGCAACGTCATCACGAGCATGCGGCTGTTGTCGTCGATCGACTGGCCGCTGTTCTTCGAGCGCGTCAGCCTCGTCGAGCGGATCCTGCGCGAGGACCCGGCCGGCGCGTACGCGCGGATGGACTTCCCGACGCGCGACCGCTACCGCCACTCGGTCGAGGAGCTGGCGAAAGGCTCGCGCGTGCCGGAGCAGGACGTCGCCCGGCGCGCCGTGGAAATGGCGCGCGATGCGCAGATCAATGCGCCCGCCCACGATCGTACGCATCACGTCGGCTACTACCTGATCTCACGCGGACGCTTTCGGCTCGAGCAGGCGGTCGGATACCCACCGACGTTTCGCGAGCGCCTCGCGCGCTTCGTCTACGGGCATCCGGCGCTCGGTTATCTCGGAACGATTGCCGCGTCGACCGCGATCGCCGTCGCGGCGTTCGTCGCATACGCGCAGAGACATGGCGGCAGCGGCATCGAGCTGTGGATCGTCGCGCTGGTGACGATGCTGCCGCTGAGCGAGCTCGCGATCAGCCTGGTCAACATCGTCGTCACCACGCAGGTCACCCCCCGGCCGCTGCCGAAGCTCGATCTGCGGAACGGCATCCCGGCGACCGATCGCACGATGGTCGTCGTGCCGGCCATCGTGGATTCGGAGGAGCGCCTGCAGTCGCTCCTCGACGATCTGGAGGTCCGCTTCTTCGGCAACCGCGATCCCCATCTGCACTTCGCGCTGCTCTCGGACTTCGCTGACGCATCCGAGCAGGCGATGCCGGGCGACGATGCGTTGTTGGAGGCCGCGCTGCGAAAAGTCGACGCGCTCAACGAGCGGCATGGCGCGGATCGCTTCTTCCTGTTCCATCGCGCGCGGCAGTGGAATCCCGCGGAAGGGATCTGGATGGGACGCGAGCGCAAGCGCGGCAAGCTCGCCGAGTTCAACCGGCTGCTGCGGGGCGCCACGGACACGAGCTTCATCGTGCAGCACGGCGATCGCTCGATCCTGCCGGCGATTCGCTACGTGATCACGTTGGACTCCGACACGCAGCTTCCGATGGAAGCGGGGCGCCGGCTCGTCGGCACGCTGTCGCATCCCCTGAACCGGCCGCGGTTCGACGCCAAGCTCAAGCGGGTCACGGAAGGCTACGGGGTCCTCCAGCCGCGCATCAGCGTGAGCGTCGTGAGCGCGAATCGCACCGTGTTCGGGCAGGTGTTCTCCGGCCACGTCGGCGTCGATCCGTACACGACCGCCGTGTCGAACGTCTATCAGGATCTCTTCCACGAAGGCAGCTACGTCGGCAAAGGCATCTACGACGTCGACGCGTTCGAGGCGTCGCTTGCGGGACGCATTCCCGAGAACACGCTGCTCAGCCACGATCTCTTCGAGGGGTTCTACGCGCGCGCCGGGCTCTGCACGGATTTCGATCTCGTCGACGACTATCCGTCGAGCTATCGCGCGTACGCCGCCCGGCAGCACCGATGGGTACGCGGCGATTGGCAGATCGCGCGATGGCTCTGGCGGACGGTGCCGGACTCCACCGGACGGCCTGTCCCGAACATGCTGCCGGTGATCGCGCGCTGGAAGATCCTCGACAACCTGCGGCGCAGCCTGATCTCGCCGTCGCTCGTGCTGCTGCTGACCGCGGGATGGACGTTCCTTCCGGGATCGCCGGCCATGTGGATGGCCCTGGCGCTTCTCGTCCTCGCGTTTCCCGCTTACACGCAGCTCGCGCGATCGATTAGCAGCCACGTGTCGGGCGTTCCGCTCCGCGAGCATCTTCGCGCCGAGCGCGACACGATCCTGACGAGCCTCCGGCAAGCCGTCTTCTCGATCATCGTCCTCGCGCACCAGAGCGCCGTGATGCTCGACGCGATCGGCCGCGTGCTGGTCCGCATGCTGATCACGCGGCGGCGGCTGCTCGAATGGGTGACGGCGGATCGCGCGGGCCGCGGCGTGCCCTCGCAGGGGACCATCGCGCGCCATCTCTGGCAGGCGCCGGTCCTTGCCGCGGCGGTCGCCGCGTCGATCGCCGCCATCGCGCCGAATCGGCTGCTGCTCGCGAGCCCAATCCTCCTGCTCTGGCTGGTTGCGCCGGTGATTGCCTACGTCACCGCGCTTCCGCTTCCGCAGCGGCGCGACGCGCCGTCGCGAAGCGCGCGCGCGGAGTTCCGCGACACGGCTCGGCGGACGTGGCGATTCTTCGAGGATCTGGTCGGCCCCGCGGACAATTGGCTGATCCCCGACAACTATCAGGAGAACCGCGCGGAGGTCATCGCGCACCGGACGTCGCCGACCAACATCGGCCTGCAGCTTCTCTCGACGCTCGCCGCGCACGACCTCGGGTATCTCGGGATCGCCCAGCTCCTCGATCGGCTCGAGCCGACGTTCGACGCGATGCTGCGCATGCAGCGATATCGAGGGCACTTCTTCAATTGGTACGACACCAAGACCCTGTCGCCGTTGATCCCGATGTACATCTCGACGGTCGACAGCGGCAATCTGGCCGGCTATCTCCTCACGCTGCGCTCGGGTCTCACGGCGCTCACCGACCACGCACCGATCGTCGACGCGTCTTTGCTCGAAGGCCTCGAGGACGCGCTTCGGCTGTTCGAGGAGGAAATCGATACGCTCACGCGCGGCCGCGCCGCGAGCGCGATCAAGCGCGAGCTCGCCAGCTTGCGCATGCACCTCGCGCGACGGCCGGCATCGCTCATCGAGTGGCGCCGGCTGCTGACGCAGATCGAGGAGCGGCTGCAGGCGATCAGCATCCTGCTCCACGAGCTCGAAGATCCGATGCTCACCGCGGGCGCGGGCGATCCGCTGCACGTCGCGTGGACCGAAGCGTCGTTCTGGCTCGAGCGCGCGGCGACCGTCGTGTCGGCGCGGCAAGTCGATCTCGAAGAGCTCACCGGCTGGATCACGCGGCTCGAAGCGGCGGGCATGCGCGACATCTCCGCCCGGGTGCCGAGCCTGACGGGGCTCGTCGAGGTGTGCAATCGCGCGTTGAGCGAAGTCGGCGACCACCAGCGATCCGGAGAAGCCTACGCGGCGATCGACGGCGCACGGCGGCGCGCCGAAGAGATGATCGAGCGAGCCGAACGAATCGCCGCGCTCGCCGACGATTTGATCGAGGAGACGGAGTTCGGCTTCCTCTTCAACGCCGAGCGTCAACTGTTCTCGATCGGCTTCAGCGTCACCGACGGTCGGCTCGACAACTCGTACTACGACATCCTCGCGTCGGAAGCGCGTCTGGCGAGCTTCATGGCGATCGCGACCGGCGTGCTGTCGCACGAACACTGGTTCAAGCTCGGTCGATCGCTGACGCCGGCCGGCAACAAGCGCGCGCTCCTCTCCTGGAGCGCGTCGATGTTCGAGTACCTGATGCCGCTGCTCGTGATGCGCGGCTATCCCGGCACGCTCCTCGACGAAACGTACATCGCCGTCGTGCAGCGTCAGATGCAGTACGCCGCGAAGCACGGCGTGCCGTGGGGCATCTCGGAATCGGCATACAACGCGCAGGATCTCGACAAGAACTATCAATATCGCGCGTTCGGCGTACCCGGGCTCGGCCTGAAGCGCGGCCTCGGCGAAGATCTCGTCATCGCGCCGTACGCGTCGATCCTCGCGGCGCCGCTCGACCCGCCGGCGGTCCTCGAAAACCTCCAGCGGCTGAAGAAAGAGCGCATGCTCGGGAAGTACGGCTACTACGAGGCGATCGACTACACGCCCGATCGCCTCCCGCCCGGCCACAAAGGCGGCGTCGTTCTGCTCACGTGGATGGCGCACCACCAGGGCATGAGCCTGCTCGCGTTGAACAACCTGCTCAACGCGTCGCCGATGCAGAACAGGTTTCACGCCGATCCGCGCATCCAAGCGGCCGACCTCCTGCTTCAAGAACGGGTGCCGCAGCTCGTGCCGTTGAAGAATCCGCCGATCGAAACCGCGGAGCACGTGCCGTCCGGACGCCGCGTGGCGTCGGCGCCGCTCCGGCGCTACACGACGCCGCACACGATGAGCCCGCGCGGCCATCTCCTGTCGAACGGATCGTATTCGGTGATGGTCACCAACGCGGGCGGCGGCTACAGCCGGCGCCAGAACCTCGCGATGACGCGGTGGCGCGAGGACATCACGACCGATCGCTGGGGCAGCTTCATCTACGTCCGCGATCTCGACAGCGGCGAAGTGTGGTCGACGACGCATCAGCCGTCGGGCCGCGAGGCGGAGGAATACGAGGCGACGTTCGCGCTCGACCGCGCGGCATGGCGGCGCGTCGATGCGGGACTCGAGACGCGCACCGAGCTCGTCGTGTCGCCAGAAGACGATGCCGAGCTGCGGCGCGTCTCGATCACGAATCACAGCCACCGGGTGCGAAGCCTCGAGCTCACGAGCTGCGCGGAAGTCGTCCTCGCACCGGCGGACGCCGATCTCGCGCACCCGGCGTTCAGCAACTTGTTCGTCGAGACGAAAGCGTTCCCGCAATGGGACGCGCTGATGTGCGCGCGGCGGCCGCGATCGGGCGACGACCGCGTCTACTTGATCCACGTGCTGAGCGGGCGGGGCCGCATCGGCACGGCCACGCAGTTCGAGACCGATCGTGCGCGCTTCGTCGGACGCGGGCGGACGCTGAAGAATCCGCTCGCGCTGTCGGGCAACGCACCCCTGTCCGGATCGACGGGACCCGTGCTCGATCCGATCGTGAGCCTGCGTCACACGATTCGCCTGCCGCCGGGAGGAACGGCGCGCTTGTCCTTCACGACCGGCTACGCGGACACCGAGGCGGTCGCGCTTCATTTGATCCAGAAGTACTTCGACCGCCGTGCCGTCGCGCGGGCGATCGCGCTCGCGAGCACGCACGCGCAGGTCGAGCTGCGGCACCTCGGCCTCTCGCTCGAAGACACGCTGCGGTTTCAACGATTCGGAGGCCGGCTGCTCTTCGGCGATCCGCGGCTGCGCGCGCCGGAAGCCGTGCAAGCCAACAGGCGCGGGCAATCGGATCTCTGGAAGTACGGCATCTCGGGCGATCTGCCGATCGTGCTCGCGACGATCCAAGACGCAAGTCAGCTCACCCTGCTGGCCGATCTGCTGAAAGCGCACGAATACCTGCGCGGCAAAGGACTCGTGTTCGATCTCGTCGTCTTGAACACGCACGGCGCGAGCTATCGGCAGGATCTGCAGGACGCCGTGAAGCAGCTCGTCGAGGGCGGTCCGGAGATGCCGTGGATCGATCGTCCGGGCGGCGTCTTCATTCGGCGAGCGGACTTGATCCCGTACGAGGATCAACTGCTCCTGCGAGCGGCCGCGCGCGCGGTGATGGATGGCGCGGACGGCGGACTGCATCAGCAGCTCGGCAAGCCGCACGTCCCGTTCGAGCCGCTGCCGGATCACACGTTCGAGTCGTCCGCGGCGGACGCGGCGCCGCCCGCCGCGCAGAAGCGAACGCCGGCCTGGGAGCTGTTCAACGGCATCGGCGGATTCATCGACGGCGGCCGCGAGTACGCGATCAGGCTGCATCCGAATGCCGGCATCGTCACACCCGCGCCGTGGGTCAACGTCGTCGCGCATCCGCGATTCGGGTTCGTCGCCTCGAATCTGTCGCCGGGGTTCACGTGGTCGGAGAACAGCCACGACAATCGCTTGACGCCATGGCACAACGATCCCGTCAGCGATCCGGCCGGCGAAGCGATCTATCTGCGCGACGACGAGAGCGGACGGTTCTGGTCGGCAACGCCGCTGCCCGCGGGCGGCGGCCATCAGTATGACGTCTCGCACGGTCAGGGATACAGCACGTACGAGCACACCCGCGAGGGCATCGACTCGCGGCTCCGGATCTACGTCGCCGCCGCGGAGCCGGTGAAAGTCTTCGAGCTCGCGCTCCGCAACACGACGAAGCAGCGTCGGCGGCTGAGCGTCACGCAGTACGTCGAATGGGTGCTCGGCGAGAACCGCGCGCGAACCGCACTGCACATCGTCACGAGCGAAGAACCGTCGACGGGTGCGCTCCTGGCCACGAACGCGTTCCGCGAGTCGTTCGGCGAACGATTCGCGTTCCTCGATCTCTACGGCGGCGACAATCGAACCGTCACGGGGGACCGCACCGAGTTCGTCGGACGAAACGGTACGCTGGCGTCGCCCGCAGCGCTCGCGCGCGAGGGCCTCTCGAACCGGACGGGACCGACGCTCGATCCGTGCGGCGCGATCCAGGTCCGCGTGACGCTCGAGCCCGGCGAAGAGCGCACGCTCATCGGCCTCCTCGGCGAGGCGCCGGACGCGGAGAGCGTCTCGTCGCTCGTCCGCCGCTGCCGCGCGCCGCAGGGAATCGCCGCCGCGTTCGAGGATGTTCGACGATTCTGGGACGGCCTGCTCGGCACGGTGCAGGTCAACACGCCGGATCGCGCGCTCGACCTGATGCTGAACCGCTGGCTGCTCTACCAGACGCTCGCGTGCCGCGTCTGGGGGCGCTCCGCCTTCTATCAATCGAGCGGCGCGTTCGGGTTCCGCGATCAACTGCAGGACGTCCTCGCGCTGCTCTTCGCCGCGCCCGACGTCGCGCGCGGCCACATCCTTCACGCCGCGTCGCGCCAATTCGTCGAAGGCGACGTCCAGCACTGGTGGCACGAGCCGAAGGGTCAAGGCGTGCGGACGCGGTTCTCGGACGATCGCCTCTGGCTGGTCTACGCGACGCTGGAATACGTCGCGGCGACCGGCGATCGATCGATCCTCGACGAGAGCGTTCCATTCCTCGAAGGGCGTACGCTCGAGCCCGACGAGCACGAGGCGTACGAACTGCCAGCGATCTCTCCGCAGCGCGGCTCGATCTACGAGCACTGCGTGCGCGCGATCGCGCTCAACTTGGCGGTCGGCGATCACGGGCTCCCGTTGATGGGAACGGGCGACTGGAACGACGGCATGAACCTCGTCGGCGCGGGCGGCAAGGGCGAGAGCGTGTGGCTCGGCTGGTTCCTGGTGTCGCTGCTGAAGCCGTTCGCCGACATCGCGGAATCGCGCGGCGACAACGATCGCGCCGCTCTCTATCGCAAGCACGCGGCAGACCTGACCGACGCGCTCGATCGCGCGTGGGACGGCGACTGGTACGTGCGCGCGTACTTCGACGACGGGACGCCGCTCGGGTCCGCGAAGAGCGCGGAATGCCGCATCGACGCGATCGCGCAGTCGTGGGCGGTCATCTCCGGCGGCGGCAAGCCCGAGCGCGCGTGGCGCGCGATGGAATCGGCGGACACGCACTTGGTCCGGCGCGACGAGCGGCTCGTCCTGCTGCTCGCGCCGCCGCTGGACCACACGCGGCCGAGCCCTGGCTACATCCAAGGTTACGTGCCTGGCGTTCGCGAGAACGGCGGCCAGTACTCGCACGCCGCCTGCTGGACCGTGCTCGCCTTCGCGATGCTCGGCGACGGCGATCGCGCGTACGAGCTCTACTCGATCGTCAACCCGCTCAACCACACGCGCGACGCCGACAGCCTCCGCCGCTATCGCGACGAGCCGTACGTCGTCGCCGCGGACGTGTACTCACAGGCGCCGCACACGGGCCGCGGAGGGTGGACGTGGTATACGGGGTCGTCGGGGTGGATGTATCGCGTCGGCATCGAGGCGATCCTCGGACTGACGCTGCGCGCCGGCGCGCTGCGCATCGATCCGTGCATTCCGAAGGGATGGCCGCGATACGAGATGACGTACAAGACCGGACGCGCGGAGTACCGGATTGCCGTCGAGAATCCCGAGAGCGTGAATCGCGGCGTCGTCCGGATCGAGCTCGACGGCGCCGACCACACGCGCGAGCCAATCCCGGTCGTGCACGATGGCGCCGTTCACCACGTCCGAGTGGTTCTCGGATCGCGTCAGCCCGCCGCAGGCTCCGCGAAGCAGAACGGGTGACCGCACCCGTCGCAGACGTACTCGGCGAATCCGCCGCGAGACGTCACGTATCGAACGTCGTGGCCTCGCGCGACGCACGTCAGCGGATGCCGCACGAGATTCAAGCCCGCGCTCGGCTTGAGGAACGTGTGGCCGCAGAAGCACGCGTACTCGACGAACCCGTCGCGCTCGGCGACGAAGTGCACGCGATGGCCGAATAGACCACAAAGGTAGCGGACCTTCTTCTTGAACGCGTCGACCTCGGCGTAGGGGTCGCGCCCGATCGCGAAGAGGAGCGGATGCCCGCACTGCACGCAGGCGTACTCGTGGTGCCCGTCGCGAACGGCGATGCGAACGTAGTCGTGCTTTCCGAGAAAGCACGACAGCGTGTGCCTGACATGGGTCCGCGAGCCGTCGGTCCGAAGATACCGCGCCCCGCAGCGGCACTGCAGGTTCGCGCCTCGACGCCGGCGGAACACATGGTTATCGACGTGGTGGCCCCACACCGCGCAGGAAAGACGCGTCAATTGCATGGTCTCGCTCCCACCCGGTAAGGTGCAATCGGCGGACGAAGGGGCTCACGTTTTGGGTTTGGCAGTGACCTCCGGATCGAAGTGCTCGATCAGCCACACGTCCGAGCTTCGCTCGAGGAGCGCGCAAACCATAGCGCGGCGATCGGCTGTCATATCACACCCCCCTTCGAGCGTGGTGCCCTCGAATCTGCCAACGGGTTCGGCGCGTCCCGTTTCCGGCGAGACGCGCAGCATCTGGCCGTCGCCGTGCTTGTGCGCGTAGATCGAGGCGCCGTCCGCTGACCAGCCGACCGGCCAGAGTCCATCGCCGAGAAAGCGCGCCTCTCGGCCAGGCCACGCGATCGTCCACAGGCCTCGTCCGTCCTTTCTGTTCCAGTACGCGGCGAAGCGTTTGCCGTCCGGCGACAGCCGCGCGCGGATCAGCCACCCCATGCGCACCTGATCGTCGGACAGCAGATTCTCGCCGCGTCCTGACGCCGGGTCATGGATGCGATAGTTGCGGGCGCCGGCGACGGGCCAGGCGATTCGGCCATCCGTCATCCAGATGAGATGCAGATTGCTCACGTCGCTTCCGGGAATCTCGGCTGCCGCGAGCCCTTGGTCGGTGATGACCCACACCGTGGCGCGTCCGCTTCGATAGGAGATGAACGCGATCCGTTTTCCGTCCGGCGACCACGCGGGATTGCGTCCGGCGGCAATCGGCGTGGGTTCTCCGCCGTCGGCAGGAATCTTGACGATCTCGGCGTTGGCGCCGGTCCCCCGCGTGGCGGCAATCCATCGATCATCGGACGAGATCGACGGGAGCTCCAGCATCGCCGTGCCGCGCGTCAACTGGGTCGCGGCTCGATTCCCGCCCTCGAGATCGAGGCGCCACAGGTTTGCGTGCTGCACGCCGCGGCGGTAGACGAGGCGTTTGCCGTCGGTTGACACGCTGCAGCCGTTCACGATCGAGAAGCCCGTCTCGAAGAGCGACAGCCCGGTCGCGAGCACGCGCGGACTTGCGCTCGAGCCCTCATCGGGAATGCGGAGCAGATCCGCGGATTCCTGCTGCTGGCGGATGGCGTAGATCGCCCCCGTCGCCGGCGATGCGCAGATGCCCAACATACGGTCGGCGCTGAAGTAGACACGCCGGACGTTCTCGCCTCTCGGCGTCATCGCCCACACGCTGGAGTCGCCGCTCGGCGGGACCTCGAGGGCGACCACTTTGTCGGGCGCAACCCATTCGATTTGACGGATGTTCCGCAGCGACTGCGGAACTGGCGAAAGCTCTTCTCCGTCGAGCGAGATGACCCGGAAACCGCCGCTCGAGTACGACGAGAGCGCCAGCCGCGACCCATCCGGAGACGGCGACACGAACGCCGATTGGAACGGCAGCGCTCGTGGTTCGCCGCCGAACCGCGGAACGATCCAGAGATTTGCCGACTGCGGCCGGCCGCCGCTCATCGCGATTCGCGCGTTGTCGGCAAGCCACGCGAGTTGCTGAACGGAGATCCCCTTCCAAATCTCCAGCGCCTGTCCGGCCGCGATGTCGCGCACGAACACGCGCACGTCATCCGTCCCGCGCGCCGCCGAGAACGCGATCGATCGGCCGTCCGGGGAGATCGCCGCGCCGAGCACGCGGCCGTCGAAGGTGACCTGCGAGTGTTGGGCGGTGACGGCCGGATCGGTCCGATCGCGACGGAACATCCACGCGCCGGCGATCCCCGCCGCAATGATCGCGGCAATTGCGCACGCCGCCAACCACACGGCGCGCGTGCGTGATGGAACCGCCGGTGTCTGCGCAGTCGCCGGCGACGACGCGACGCCGGACCCGCTCGCGATCCAGCGGAGCTCGTCAGCGACGTCGCTCGCGCTCTGCCAGCGCGCGTCGCGATCTTTCGCGAGGCACTTGCGAACCAGGCGATCGAGGCCTGGCGGCGTCGCCGGTTGAAGCGTCGCGAGCGGAACGGGATCGCGCTCGAGAATCGCCGCGACGAGGCCTGCCTGCGACTCTCCGCCGAACGGCCGCTGGCCGGTGGCCATCTCGTAGATGATTCCGCCGAGCGCGAAGATGTCGCTGCGCCCGTCGATCTCGCGTCCCTCGAGCTGCTCCGGCGACATGTACGGCAGCGTCCCCACGAACGTGCCGGCGCCGGTGAGCGGACGCGTCAGCGTCTGGCTGTCGCTGCTGCCGCTCGCCGGCGTCGCGGGGACGCCCGCCTTCGCGAGGCCGAAGTCGAGCACTTTGACGCCGTGCTTCGTCAGCATCACGTTGCCCGGCTTCAAATCGCGATGCACGATGCCCGCGCGGTGCGCCGCCGACAGCGCCTCGGCGAGGCTCGTCGCGATCGTCAGCGTTTCGGCGAGCGGCAGCGCTCCGCTGCGCGCGCCCTTCGACGCAGCCGACGCAGGCTGACGCGCGATGCGCGAGGCGAGCGTCTCGCCTTCGAGGTACTCCATGACGAGAAAGTCGATCGCATCGTGGCGGCCGACGTCATGAAGCGTGCAGATGTTCGGATGCGAGAGCGCCGCGATGGAGCGCGCTTCGCGGTCGAAGCGATCGCGGAACGCGGCGGCGCCGGCGAGTTCCGGCGACAGCACCTTGATCGCGACCGTGCGATCGAGTCGCGTGTCGCGCGCGCGGTAGACCTCTCCCATTCCGCCCGACCCGAGGAGGGCGGCGATCTCGTACGGTCCGAGGCGCGTACCGTGCGGGAGGAGCACGACGGTGATCCGTTCAGCGAAGCTGGAGCTCCGGCAAGCCCTGCGCCTTGAGCTGCGCGTTGATCGCGGGGACGTCGACGGTCTTGAGCGCGTTCCATCGCGCGAGCACGCGCGCGCCGTTCTGCCGCGCGGCCGCGATTGCCGCGAGCGTATTCGCCGTCGGCGGCACATCCGCCGCCTGCGTCGCGTTCATCAACGCGCCGAGCGATGCGCTCACGCCCCACAGCGTGTCGGGTTGCGGTGCCGCGCCGCCGCCGCGGCCCCCGCCTGGTCCGCCGCCGCGGCCGCCGCCCGCGGGCGGCGGCGTTCCCTCGAGTGCCTGCGCTTTCGCGGCGAACGCCGTCAGCGCCTGCGCCGTCGCGCCTTGCGCCTGGACTTTTGCCGCCTGCTGGCGGAGCGCGCCCAGCGACGACGCCGCGATCCGCGCATCCGCGGCGCCGTAGTACATCGCTTTCGTCAACGCATAGACCTCCTGCATCGCGAGCGCGGGCGTCTTCACGCGCGGGTCCTGCTTCACGACGATCGACTGCCTGTAGCTCTTGCCGTCCACCGTCAGCTTCACGACGTAAGTTCCCGGATTCGCCCACGGCGTCGTCGGCGCCGGCACCGTGTTGTTGGGGATCGCCTGAATCGGCAGCTGCGTCGGCACCGCGCCGAGCGCGCCCTCGGACGGCACGAGCCCCGCGAGCGGTTGATAGTGCACGTCCCACATGAAGCGATGCATGCCGGCCGCTGTCGAAAGCGCGTGCGGCTGGCGATACCAATAGACCGGGGCCGGCGCATCCGGCGCGGCCGGAATCGCGGGCAGCGGATCCGCGCTCGAGTAGCGCCGCACGAGTTTGCCGTCGCTCTGCAGGATCTCGAGCGTGACCGGTCCCTTCGCCGCGCCCTTCAAGTAGTAGTTGATGCTCGCCCCTTCCGGCGGATTCGGCGCGGTCGGTTCTTCCTTCGGCCACGGCATGTCGACGCTCGTGTTCCATCGCACGCGCCACGCGGTCGTCGGCTTGAACAGGATCACGTCCTGATTGCCGGAGCGCGCATCGATCTCGCGCAGCGGCGTGATGTCGTCGAGGATCCAGAATCCCCGCCCGTGCGTGGCCGCGACGAGGTCGTCGTCTTTGACGATCACGTCTCGCACGGACGACACGGCCATGTTCATCCGGAGCGATTGCCAGTTCGCGCCGTCGTCGAACGACACGTACACGGCGCGCTCCGTGCCGGCGAAGAGGAGCCCCTTGCGTTTGGGATCTTCACGGACCGCGTTCACCGTCTCGCCGTTCGGGATCCCGTTGACGATCTCGGCCCAGGATTTGCCGCCATCGTGCGTCCGGAAAATGTGCGGACGCAGATCGTCCAGCCGCAGCGTGTTGACCGCGGCGTATGCGGTGAGCGGATCGAAGCGCCCGGCGTCCATGACGGAAATCTTCGCCCACGGTTCGACCGGTGGCGGCGTGACGTTCTTCCACGTCACGCCGCCGTCGGCCGTTACGTGAATGAGACCATCGTCGGTGCCGACCCAGATGCGATTGATGTCCTGATACGACGGCGCGACGGTGTAGATGACGCCGCGCTGAGAGGGCTGCGCGCTCGCGTGACCGCGGTATTTCCCGACGCTCTTGGGGATCTCCCACGTCGAGCGCGTCAGGTCGGGGCTGATCTGCTTCCAGTGCGCGCCGCCGTCGACCGTCTTCCACAAATGATTGTTCGCGAAGAACAGCGCGCGCTTGTCGACCTCCGAGAAGATCACCGGCATCGTTCGCACGAGACGGAAGTTGCCCGCGACGCCGCCAACGCCGCCGCGTCCACCGACAGGCCCGACCACCGAGACCTGTCCGGTTCGGCGATCGAACCGCGTCACGTTCCTGCCGCCGTAGACGATGTCGGGGTTCAGCGGATCGGGCGCGACGAATCCGTACTCGTCGACGCCGACGGGCAGCCAGTCGCGCTCGGAGATCGCGCCATAGTTGCCGCGGCTCGAGACGCACACGGATCCGTTCTCCTGCTGCCCGCTGCAGATGCGATACGGAAACGCGTTGTCCGCGGAGACGTGATAGAACTGCCCCGTCGGTTGGTTGTACCAGGAGCTCCACGTGTGTCCGCCGTTGAGCGTGACGACGGCGCCCTGATCCGCCGCGAGCAGGATGATGTCCGGATTGTCCGGATTGATCCAACCGTTCTGGTAGTCCTCGCCGCCCGGCGCGCCCTTGAATGCCGCCCACGTCTTGCCGCCGTCGGTCGACTTCCACGACACGGTGCTCGCCATGATCACCGTGTCCTGATCTTTCGGGTGCGCGATTGGCATCGGCAGGTCGCCGCCGCCGATCCGTCCGGCCGGCCGGGCATCGGTCGTGATCCGCGTCCACGACTCCCCCGCGTCGTCGCTTCGGTAGATTCCAGCGGCGCCGCGCGCGTCGCCGAATCCCGGTTGATCGTACCCGGCGACCGATGCATACAAGCGTTTGGGATTCGCCGGTGAAATCGCGATGTTCGCTTGCACGACGATCGGAAGGCCGGAGGTCAGCGGCTTCCACGTCGAGCCGCCGTCGATCGATTTGAAGATGCCGCCGTTGGTCCCGGCCCACACGGAGTTCTCCCACGGTCCCTGACGCTCTTCCCACATCGTCGCGTAGACGACGTCCGGGTTCGACGGATCGATGTCGACGTCGTTGCCGCCGGTGTTCTCATCCTTCGAGAGCACCTTCTGGAAACTCTTGCCGCCGTCGGCGGATCGATAGATGCCGCGCTCTTCATTCGGACCGTACGGATGACCGAGCGCCGCGACGAACAACCGGTTTGGATTGCGCGGATCGATCGCGATGTTCGGTATCTGCTGCGCGTCTCGCAAGCCGAGATGCGTCCACGATCGTCCCGCGTCGGTCGACTTGTACATCCCGTCGCCCGTCGACAGATCGGGACGATGGAGGCCTTCGCCGCTGCCGACGTAGAGGATGTTGGGATCGGACGGAGCGATGGCAATCGCGCCGATCGATCCGGTCGGCTGCTCGTCGAAGAGCGGCGTCCACGTGCGCCCGGCATCGGTCGTCTTCCACACGCCGCCGTTCACCGCCGCCATGTAGAACGTGTAAGGGTGGCTCGGATGCCCGGCCGCCGCCCGCGTGCGGCTCGCGCGATGCGGACCGACGTTCCGCCATCTCAATTCGCCGAAGAGCGCCGCATTGACCGGACCGGCCTGGCGCGCCGGAAGCGCCGGCGCGGCCGCGGCCATCAGAATGACGAGCGCGAGAGAGCGTCGAAACATGGAGAGAGTATAGGGTGATCGGTGTTCGGTCGCTCGCTTGCTCGCTTGGCCGGTCGCTCACCACCGAAACGACGTTCGCGCTGCTTCGCCGGCGAGGCGGCGGAACAGATCGTCGGCCGTCGCGCGCGCGAGATACGGGATGCGGATGCGATGCGAGGCGTCGCTGGCGCCCGCGGTATCGACGTGCACGGAGGCCATGCGATGGCGTCGATCGAACGGAGACTCCCCTATGGTGACGATCTGGATCTTCGTGAACCTGGCGACGGTGAGTTGACGGAACAGCCAGCCGCTTCGATAGAGGACGGCGCGATCCGCCGTCGCCCACCCGAGATGCTTGATGTGCATCTTCACGTCGAAGTACGCCCACGACGCAAGCGCCGCCAGCAGCGCGAACGTCCACCACTTCAGCATGAGGACGAACGGCACCGTGAGGGCTGTGTAGAAAATCAGGGCGGCTTTGAGCGCGCGGCGGAAACCGCGCGGATCGACAGGACGCCATTCGATCGCGGCGAAATCCACCTCGGGCAGGACCTCGCGCAGCAGGCGATCCACGTCGGAGGACCGGATGATCGGCGCGAGCGATTCGCGCTTCGCGGCCGCCGTGCGAGGTCCGCTGCCGCCCGCCGAGTCCACGCGAACGGATGCGGTCCTGAAGAACCGGTGCAGCGGCCCCTCGCGAATCGTGAGCGTCTGAATGCGCGTGAGCGGAATCGTGGCCATGATGCGCGTGAAGAGCCCGAACTCCGCGCGAAGATCGTCGCCGATGCGGTCGAGGCGAAAGCCGTGGAGACGGATGAACGACCAGCCCATCGACAGCAAGCGAATCACGATCAAAAAGACGACGAACGCCGCGATCGCGAAGAGGATTCGATTGAGCGGCGGAAGGCCGCCGCCCGCGACCGCCCGGAAGAATTGCCGCACGAGGCCGCGGCCGTTGACCGCATCGCCGAAGATCCTGTCCATCGCCGAATCGAACAGCCCGAATTCCCACAACAGGCCGAACGCGCCGGCAATGATCACGAGCCCGCGGCTGTCGATGAATCCGGCGAGCAGCAGCTCGCGCGGGCGAAGCTCGAGCAGCGTTCGCGCCTCAGGCCGCGGCGGCGCGGCTGCGTCCGGCGCGCTCGCGGCCGCCGGCGTCCGTCCCGCGAACACGCGCTCGCGCATCTCGGCGAGCGCGCCGAACGGCAGCACGCGAAGCGTCGCTTCCGGCTCGTCGCCGCCGCCGGTCTCGACGCGGACCTCGACCACCTTCAGCGCACGATGCGCGATGTTCTGCACCGCGTCGATGTTGTGGATTCGCGCGTACGGCACGTGGCGCTCGTTGCGAAAGATGAAGCCCGTCGTGATCACCAGCTCGCTGTCGTCGAAGCGATACCGGTACGAGAGGCAGCGAAGGATCGCGACGAGCGCGTAGACGACGAGGAAGGGCACGACCCACGCGGAGCCGACACCGGCAGTGCCGGCGCCGACGAGCACCAGGACGAACGGGATGACGAGCTGTTGAAGCTGCCCGCCCAGATGGAACAGAAACGAGAGCGGATGGAGACGGTTCTCAGACGGCATCGTCGTCTCCGCGCGGCAGCAGATGGTTCCTGAGCGCGAATGCGACGTGATAGCCGAGGCCGGGCAGCTCGATGCGCGAGTGATCCGTGCCCGCGGTGTAGATGACGAGACGACCGAGGCCGTACGCGCGCTCGAGCGGTCCCTGCGAGACGTCGATGTGCTGCACCCGCGATCGCGGAATGTTGGTCACCGCGCGCCACAACACGCCCGATCGAATCTCGATGCCGCGATCGTCGAGAACATACGACGTCCTGCGGTATTCGAGCATGGGCCACGCGTAGCAGAAGATCGCGAGCCCCGCGCTGAAGGCGAGCCACGCCGGCGGCAGCAGGAGGTTGCCCCACTTCGGCAGCTCGGCCGTCAACCACACGACGATAGCGGCGAAGAAGAGGCCGCACGCGACGAAGGCGGTGAAGATCCACCCGGCAACACGTTGAAACGCGATGAATTGCGGGTCGAGCTGCCGTGGCGTGCCGTCCGGTACGGCCGAGGTGAGCGCCGCTTCCATCAACCTCTTTCTATCATCGAAAAGTCGAGCTTTGATCGACGAAGTTGAAACGCGCGCCGCGCGCAACCAGTGCTATGCTCGCGTCAGTCGGCGCTGGCCCGTCAGTAGACCACACGGTCATGGACATTGGCGCAGAACTTCGAGCCGCCCGCGAGGCCAAAGGCCTTTCCATCCGAACGCTCGCCGACCGTACGCGCGTGCAGGCGCGGACGCTGGCGGCGATCGAGCTGAACAACCTCGCCGCGATTCCGCCGCGCCCGTTCGGGCGCGGATTCGTCCGCGCGTTCGCGAAGGAAGTCGATCTGGATCCGGATCAGACGGTCCACTCGTACTTCTCCCAGTTTCCACCGACGTCGCTCGCGTCCGCGCCGGCCGTCGCGCGCACGTTCGAACGCGCGGACGAGTTCGATCCCCGGCCCTCGCCGTTGGCGGGCCTCGCGACCGCGGCGATCATTCTGATCGTGCTCGTGGGCGCGGCGGTGATGATCGGCCGCCGGAGTGAACCCGCTGCAACCTCGAACGCACCGGTCGGCACGACCGGCGCGACCGTGCCGGCGCCGCGCGCGGATGCCGCGCCCGCCGCGCGTCCGGCTCCCGCGCCGGTCCAGCGCGACGCGGCGGCTGCCGCCCCATCCGCCGCGCCGCTGCGATTGACGTTCACCGTCTCGCGTCCGTGCTGGGTGGCCGCGAGCACCGACGGCACGCGCGTGGTGTATCGCATCTTGCAGGCTGGAGAGCGTCAAACGCTCGATGCGCAGCGGGAGATCGCGATCAGGTTCGGCGACGCCGGCGCGGTCGCGTGGACGCTGAATGGCCGCAACGGCGCGGCGCTCGGCGACGCGGGCGCCGTTCGCGATCTGCGGATTACGCCGGAGAACGCGGCGACCATCAAGTAGATCTTCTTGTAACTCCTACCCTCTTTCGAGAAGCCATTCACTGGCTGGCGATCGAGATCACGGATCTCACGCAGAGTTCGCAGAGGCGCGAGATGCGCAGAGGCCGATCGGTTTCCAACACTTTCGACGAGCGGCCGCGCCGCAGCTTTTTGCCCATTAATTCAGGGCTAGCGGGACGTGGCTAAGGACGCGGATCGCGCGGATTGAACGGATCGCGCGGATGCCGTGATGTGCGGAAGACCTGGATGGTAGTCGTCGAGCGACCGGCAGGCTGGCATTGCCAGCCTGGGAAGGGTGCAGGAGACCATCTCACCCCGTGCATGTTTTTGGGCTCAGCGTATGGGCGACGAGGTTCTCGGATCCCCGAGATCCGCGAGATCCGCGGCATCCGCGAGATCCGCGTCCCCATCGACCTGCACTGAAGAGTTTCTTTCGGCAAACCCGTACCAGCTCGATCCGACAGTGCGACTAGGATCTGCCTCGGCGTGCCCTGCCCTCTGCGCGCTCCGCGTTGAAACCCGGTGAACATCGTGGAAACGTTCACGGCGGCGCGATTCAATCGCGCTCGTCCATCGCCATCACTAGCAGCGTCTGATCGTCGTCTGGTTCGCGATCGCCGCCGAATGCGTCGAGGTCTCGCACGAGCGCCTGCAATTGCTCGTCGGGCGTTCGGTCCGCGCTTCGCTCGAACGACGCCATCAACCTCGGCAACTCGAACATGTCATCGTCCGCACCGTGCCGTTCGGTCACGCCGTCGGTGTAGAAGAGGATCCGATCGCCAGACGCGAGCACCTGACGCACCTCGGGAACCGACGGGAGATCCATCATCAGCACCGGCATGGTGGCCTCGACGGGAAAAGGCTGCACCCGCCCTCTGCTGAGCACGAGCGGCGGCGGATGTCCGGCGCACGCGATCGTGACCGTGCGATCGCGAGGATCGACGAGCGCGCACAGCGCCGTCGCGAACATCGGCGACTCCCAGAGAAACTCGAAGTGGCGATTGAGATAGCGAACCATCTCTGCCGGAGCGCAGGCGAAGCCCGGGAACGCATGAACGGCCGCGCGGATCATGGCCATCACGATCGCGGCCGGCGCGCCATGGCCGGAGACGTCCGCGACGATGATCCCGAACTGCCCGTCGGGCAGTTGCAGCACGTCGTAGTAGTCGCCGCCGGCATAGAGGCTCGTCCGGTAGTACGCGGAGAACGTCGCGCCATTTCCCGAGGGCAGCTTCGCGGGGAGGATACCGCGCTGCATGGCGCCGGCGCTCGCGAGCTCGCGCTGGAGACGGTCGCGGCTTCGGCGGACCTCGCGTTCGAGCTGCTGGCGCGCCACGTGATTCGCGACGCGCGCCACGACCTCCTCCGCCTGAATCGGCTTCGTGATGTAGTCCGACGCGCCGAGCTCGAGGCCCGTCACCTTGTCGGTGACCTCGCCGAGCGCCGACAGGAACACGACGATCGCGTCGCGCGTCAACGGATCGCTCTTGAGCGCGCGGCACACTTCGAAGCCGTCCATCTCCGGCATCATGACGTCGAGCAGGATCAGATCGGGACGGACCTTGCGCGCGATGTCGAGCGCCGCGCGTCCGTTGCGCGCCGCGAGGAGCCGGTAGCCGCGCCCGTCGAGCGTGCGCACGAGCAAGCGCAGGTTGACGGGGCTGTCGTCGACGACGAGGATCGTGGCGCCCGTCGATGCGGCGGGAGTCGCCAGCGTCATTGCGGCTGCTGCTCGAGCGATGCGGCGAGGCGCAGCAGCGCGTCGTAGTCGAACGCCGCCGCGAGCGACGCGATCCGCCTGCCGAGGACGCCGCCGCCCTCGCCAGCCGCCGAGAGCTGCTCCGCGAGCGAATCGAGATCGGCGACGCTCCCGATCGCGGCCGCCTCGCGGATCCGCGACGCAAGATCGTGAACCTCGATGGCCGAGGACAGCGGCGGCAGCGCGGGCTCCGCGTCGGCGGTCGGCGTCACGAACCGCACGCGCGTGTAGCGCTGCAGCTTCGCGAACAGCACGTCCGCTTTGACCGGCTTCGGCAGGAAATCGACGCAGCCCGCGTCGCGCGCCTGCTGCCGGACTTCGGCCCACGCGCTGGCGGACACCGCGATCACGGGAATCGACGCGGTCGACGCGTCGGCGACGATCCGGCGCGTGGCCTCGAAGCCGCTGAGATCGCCCATGCGCAGATCCATCAGCACGATGTCGGGACGGTGCGCGCGCGCGAGATCCACCGCTTCGATCCCGCCCGCCGCCGTGATCACCCGCACACCGGCGCTCTCGAGGAGGCTCGCAAGAATTCGCCGGTTCACGGAGCTGTCGTCGGCGACGAGCACGGTCAGGTGCGATCCGGTCGCGAGCCGCGCGTCCGACGAGAGCGCTTCGCCGTCCGCGTCCGCCGCGACGACGGCCGATGGCTCGTCGGCCTCGACGAGGGGCAGCTCGAAGTAGAAACGACTGCCACGGCCCGGCGCGCTCTCGACCTTCAGCTCGCCGCCCATGCCGCGCACCAGCCGATGGCTGATCGTGAGGCCGAGACCCGTTCCGCCGAGCTCCGCGCCGGACCGCGTCTGCCGGAACGCCTGGAACACGGCGCTGAGGTTCTCCGCCTCGATCCCGATGCCGGTGTCGATCACGTCGAACCGAAGTCGCGAGTGATCGGTCAGGCCGATCAGCAGCTTGACCTCCCCCTGCGGAGTGAACTTCACCGCGTTCCCGAGAAGGTTCAGCAGCACTTGCCGCACGTGGCGGCCGTCGAGGATCACGCGCTTCGGCACTTCCGAGGCCATGTGAGTCGTGAAGAGCAGACCCTTCCGCTGCGCGCGCTCGTCGATGACGTAGCGCAAATCGATCATCACCTGACGCAGCTCGCACGGCGTGGCCTCGATGTCCATCCGTCCGGCCTCGATCTTCGAGAGATCGAGCACGTCGTTGATCAGATCGAGCAGATGCGAGCCGCACGCGCTGATCGCGTCGAGCGCGTCGCGCTGACCAGGCGTCAGCGATCGATCGCGATGCAGGAGCTGCGCGTACCCGATGACGCCGTTCAGCGGCGTCCGCAGCTCGTGGCTCATATTGGCGAGGAACTCGCTCTTCGCGCGCGTCGCCGCTTCCGCCGTCTCCTTCGCGGTCCGCAGCTCGTCTTCGTGGCGCAATCGCTCGGAGATGTCGCGAATGAACGCGCCGAAGAAATACCCACGGCCCGACCGCACCGGCGTCGTCACGGTGATCTCGATCGGGAATTCGTGTCCGTCGCGGTGCAGCGCCCGCACCTCGAGCCGGCGCCCGACGATCGGCGCCTCGCCGGTTTCCTGGAATCGCTTCATGCCTTGGGTGTGCGCCGATCGGAACCCGTGCGGGATGATCGTCTCGGACAACTGGTGTCCGATGATCGTGTCGCGCGGCCAGCCGAACGTCGCTTCCGCCTGCGCGTTCCAGGACACGATGCGGCCGTCCGAATCCATGCCGATGAACGCGTCGTGCGCGGAATCGATCACGAGCCGCGCCCGGGCCTCGCTCTCCGCGAGGTTCTGAACGGCTTGCCGCCGATCCGCGTCGACGAGCGCGACGACGACGAGGTTGGCGAGCGACAGCGCGAAGTTCTGCTCGTCGAACGTCCACGGGCGTGGGCCGCCGACGTGCTCGATGCACAGCACGCCGATCGGCCGCGCCTCCTGCCGCAGCGGCACGTCGAGCATCGCGCCGATCCCGTGCGGCGTCAGATACCCTTCGCTGAACTCGCGGGTACGGGGATCGTTGCGCGCATCGTTGGCGGGGACGAGGCGATCGTGGCCGATCGCGGCGAAGTACGCCGGCACGTCCCGCGCGTGCAGGCGATCGCCGGAGCTGTGACGGCCAGTCGAAAGCTCGAACAGATCGTCGCAGCGGATCGTCGCGCCGTTGTCCTCGAACCGCCAGAGGCTCACGCGCGCGGCGCGCAGCGTCCGCGCGCACGTCTCGAGAATCACGCGGATGCGATCCGGCACGGTCGACGACACCCCGGTCTGGCGCGCCGTCAGCTCGGTCAACGCTTGGCTCTGCCCCGCGAGGCGCTGCTCGCTCTCACGAAGCTCTTGCTGCGAGGTGTCAGCCGCCTCGAGCAGCCGGTTCACCGAGCCGCTCAGCTCGGAGAGGTCTGTGCCGGCCCCGCCTTCTTCCAACCGCGCCGACCAGTCGTGCGTGCGCAGGATCTCGAGCGCGCGCGCCGACACCTGATTCACGCGGCGAATCAAGCGGAGGCGGAAGACGCCCGCGACGAGGAGCGAGACGCCGAGCACGAGCCCGCCGATGAAGAGCAGCTCCTCGATGAAGGACGGCGGCCGCTCGCCGAGCCACGCGCGCTCCACGAGATGGAACACGACGAACCCGACGATCAGCGCGACGATGATGACGATGCGCGTCTGGAGCATGTCAGGGGGGACCGGCCACCATGATACTTCGGGCGCGCGCGCGCGCCCGGCGGTCAGTCTTTGTAGGGATCGTACATGTCCGCCCCCGCCATGACGACGACCAGCGGACGAAGCGTGTGCAGGACCTCGATGGTGTCCTTCTGCGCGGCGAGCACATCAGGGAGGCGGCGATACACATGCGGGCTCTCGTCGAGCCCGCCTCCGCGGAGAATCACCTGCTTCTCCTTGACCCACGTTCGCATCATCTCGGGCGAGACGCGTCCAGGGGCAAGCACTTTGCCGCGGCGGTTTCGCTTTCCCGCGGCCTGCGTGCGCGACATCACGCGGCCGGCGCCGTGCACGGTCGAGAACATCGCGCGCCGCTGCATCTCTTCCGTGCCACGGCCCGGCGCGCTCGTCCCCTGCACGATCACGGCGTCGTCGCCCATCGATCCGCCGATGAAACCCTTCTGGCCTGGGAAGGCGGGCGTCGCGCCCTTGCGCACGACGATGACGTCTTCCCCTTCGTGCCGCTCGCGCCACGCGAAGTTGTGATGGTTGTGCACGAGCTCGAGCTCGCGTCCGCCCAGCAGCGAGACGACTTTCCGCGCGACCCACTCGCGTCCGGCGTACGCGTACTCGCCCGCGAGCGACATCAGCGCCCAGTAGTCCTGCCCCATCGGTTTGTCGAGCGGCAGCAGCAGCTCGCGCTCGGGCGCGCGGCTCTCCCACGAGTGCCCCTGCGAGAGGGCGAGAAACCCGGACGCGACGCCGTGCCCGAAGCCGCGGCTCCCGAAATGGACGCCGACCCAGATGGCGTCGTTCTCGTCGGCGAAGACATCGACGTAGTGATTGCCGCTGCCTACCGTGCCGAGCTGCGCGCGCGCCTTGCTGCGAAGCGGCGCCTCGACTCTCTTTGGCAGCGCGTGCCACGCCGCGCTTTCGAACAACGGATGATCCACGGGCGCATCGTCTGCCTGATTCTTGCGGCCGATGCCGAACGAGACGACGTTTTGAATCTCGTCCGCGATCTCGGGAAGCCGATCGGCGATCCCGTGCGCGCCGTGCAGCGTGAGGTCCGTGCGGATCGCGGCGTTGCCGCACGCGATGTCGAAGCCAACGCCAACGACGGAAACCTCATCTTTGTACGCCGCGACGCCGCCGATCGGCATGACGTAGCCGACGTGGCCGTCCGCCATCAACGCCGCGCGCCGCGCGCGGCTCGCAACTTCGCGAAGCTGGGCGATGGTGCCTGGTTCGTGAGTCCCGAAGATCGTGATGTCGGACATATCGAGTGCGAACGGGCGTCAGTCGCTCACGCGGTACAACCGCACATGCTGATCCGATGCGACGAGCGTCAACGCAGGCGCGAGCGCGTCGAGCCTCGCGATCACGTCGGCCGCTGCGGCGAATCCATAGCGCTCGTACGAGGTCGGGTGTACGACGATGTACCGCACGCCCCACGCGCGGACGCGATCGAACGTTTCGCGCGACGGGAAATCGCGCGTGTCGTTCGCGAGCTGTTGAATATCCGCGGGCCAGAACGCGCCGTAGCCATTCACGATTCTCTGCCAATGCGCGGTGGACATCAGCACGTATTCCGAGTTGCGCTCGAGCTGACGCGGGAAGAACGGGAACTCGATCGCCGGTCCAGGCGGCTGCTCGGCGAGCACGCGATAAACAGAGCTCACCGGAAGAGCCGGCGTCATCGGCCGCGGCGCCGAAAAGAGCTCCGCGGCGAGCGCGAAGATGAGAACGGTCGCGAGCGTGTTGAGTCTGCCTCCGGCTTGCCTCATGTGCGCCAGCGCGAACGCCATCAACACCGCAACGGCAAGCGTGACGAGGATGCCGAAACGTCCCGCGGCGCGAATGAACGAGAAGACGGGAACCGTTTCATACAGGACGGCGTACAAGCCGCCGGCCGGTCCGAACGCGAGCCACGCGGCGACGATCGCGAGCAGCACGTAAAACAGCACGAGCGATCGCGTCGTCACCGTTCGCGCGCGCGCCGCGAGGCGTCCGCGGAGACCGATCCACGCGCCAGCGCCGCCGAGCGCGAGCGGAAGAAATCCCGGAAAGAGCACTTCGTTCCACGTTCCGAGAAGCGGAAGCATCCAGCGATGCGCCCACGCGGATGACGCGAGCCAGGCGCGCCAGTCCGCGGCGAATTGATACGCCTCGGCGACCGGCCGCGAGAATCCCTGCGATTGCCCGAGGCGAACGTGCGGCCACACGAGCGGCAGCAGCAGCGCAATCGACAGGAGCGCCGCGACGATGCCCCAACGCCAGAACGCGCCGCTTTTCCATCGGCCGTTCTGCAGGCCGAAGAAGATCAATCCCGCGGCGACGATCAGAATGGCAAAGACGGTGTAGTAACCGCACGCGAGCGCCTGCAGCCAGAGCGCGCCGGCGACGCCGAGCGCGCGGCGCCCCGAAGGCGCTTCGACGAGCGCGTGCATCGCGGCGAGCGTCAACGGCAGCCCGAAGATTCCCATCATCGGAAGCTGCGCCGTCCTCGCGAACATGTACGGACTGAACGCGAACGCGATCCCGAGCGCAATCGCCGCGGTCGTGTCGCCGGTGAGGTATCGTCCAAGCCAGAACGCGCACAGAAAGCTCAGGAGAAAGTACCCCAGCGTCGCGAGGTTCTCGGTCGCATAGGGACTGCGTGTGACGAGGTACGCCGGCAACCCTATCGCACCAGCGAGCAGCGACGGCTCGGAGAAGGCAAGCGTCGATCGATGCGGGTAGAAGATGTTCGCGTCGTAGACGTGCAGCGGATCGGTGACCAACGCGCGCGCGACCCACGTCGCCTGCCACAGACCGTACCGCCCGTCATGGCTTTCCGCGCGTCCGATCTGGTCGAGCCGCACCGCGAGCGGCCAGGTGTTCACGACGACGAGCGCGACCCCGAGCAGCAGAATGAGGAGCGGCCGATGTGCGGGCGGCGCCGCTGGACGGCTGGTCATGCTGCGGACGGACACGCGGCGATCGATCGTCGACTATTGCGACGTCGTCGTCGGCGCCGGCGGACGCACGATCAGATTCTCGATGAAGAACTCCATCATGCGATCCGTGTTGATGCCGCTGTGTCCGCGATCGGGACCCACTTGCACGTCGAAGCTCTTGCCGGCCTGCTGCAGCGCCGCGATGAGCTGCATCATGTTCGACGGGTGCACGTTGTTGTCGGCCGTGCCGTAGTAGAGCATCAAGCGGCCTTTCAGGTTCGCGGCGTATTTCATCGCGCTTCCGAGCTCGTAGCCCGTCTTGTTCTCCTGCGGGATCCACATGTAGCGCTCGGTATAGATCGTGTCGTAGTGATCCCACGCGGTCACCGGCGACGACGACGACGCGGCGGCGTAGACGTCCGGATATCGCAGCAGCGACATGACCGATGAGTAGCCGCCGTAGGACGTTCCGTACATTCCAACGCGCGTCTTGTCGACGTATGGCCGCGACCACAGCGCCTTGACGCCTGCCGCCATGTCGTCGATCTCCACCTGACCGAGCTTGAGATAGATCGAGTCGAGCGTCCGCTTCCCCATCCCCGGCGCCGCGCGCGAGTCGAGATTGACGAGGAGGAATCCGTATTCGGTGATCGCGCTCGGCGTGACGAACGTCTCACGCGCGGTGTTGCTCGCCGATGCCGGTCCGCCATAGACCGGCACGAGCACGGGATACTTCTTCGACGGATCGAAGTTCGACGGAAACTGAATCAAGCCGCGCAGGGTCGTCTGACCGTCGGCGGCCTTGTACGTGAACATCTCCGCCTTCTTCAACGACAACGCGTCGAACTTCGACAGATCGCTCTTGGCGATCTCCGCGACGCTCTTGCCGGCCGCGTCCACGATGCGCGTCGCCGGCGGCGTGTCGTGGGTCTGATACGTGTCGATGAAGTACTTGCTGTCCGGCGAGATGCCGCAGGACGACGGATTGAAGCCGCCGCGCCCGCCGCCGCCACCGCCGCCCGCCGCGGCCGTCATGCAGCTGCCGATCGTGTGATGGAACGCCGGATCGGTGAGGCGCACGTCGCCCTTGCCGTCGAGCCCTACGCGGTGAAGCTGCAGCTTGAGATGATTGTCGCCGTCGCGCGCCGTGTAGAACACGACGCCGGCGGCTTCGTCGACTTTCACGAGCCCGGTTACTTCGAAGGTCGTGTGCGCCGTGATCGGATTGAGCAGCTTGCCGCTGAGATCGTAGAGATACAGGTTCGAGAAACCGTTGCGCTCAGACTCCCAGATGAAGCGCTTGTTGTCCTTGAGGAACTGCATCGTCGGCCGGTTCTCGACCCAGCCGGTCGGCCACTCCTCGCGAACGATCACGCGCGTCGCGCCCGTGTCGGGATTCGCGGCGACGAGCTCGAGGATGTTCTGACGGCGATTCGTCCGGCTGAACAGCAGCTCGCGTCCGTCCGCGGTCCACGAGATTCGATACACGTAGTGGCCGACGACGGCGTTCTCGAACGGCTTGCCGTCGCGAACATCGACCTTGGTGGTCTTCTTCGTGGCGACGTCGTAGACGAAGAGGTCGACGGCGGGATTGTTCGCGCCGGCCTTCGGATACGCCTCGACGTCGTTGCGGCTCTGGATCTTCGTTTGATCGAGCTGAAGGTTGTAGTCGAGGACCTGCTTCTCGTCGAAGCGGTAGTACGCGACTTTCGTGCTGGTGGGCGACCACCAGATCGCGCTCGTCTGGCTCAGCTCTTCGCCGTAGACCCAGCTCGCGGTGCCGTACTTCACGCGATCCGCGTCGCTGCCGTCGGTCGTGATCGCGCTCTCGTTCGCGCCGGACGTGTCGCTGACCCACAGATTGCGATCGCGATAGAACGCCTTGAGCTTGCCGTCCGGCGCTTCGGCGGTCACGGCTTGCCGGCCGCGCTCGATGCCGGAGCCACCGCGGCCGCCGCGGCCGCCGCGGCCTGACGCCGGCTCGGGTGCAAGCCCGAGCTCGCTGCTGGTCTTCGCCGCGACGTCGAACCGGTACCGCTTCCCGTCGAGCGTGTATTCGATCGTCTTGCCGTCCGCGCTCCAGGCGCCGCTGACCGCCCCCGAGCGGATTGCGCCATTCAGCTGCGCGCTCACCTTCTGGTAGCGGTCGTAGCCGGGCATGCTCTTGAGGCGGTCCTGCGCGCTCGGCGTCACGCCGAGCAGCGCCGCGCCGAGCAAAAGGACACCCGCGCAGCGAATGAAAATGTGCGTCATGCCTCAGCTTGTACAACATCTCACAGCGCCGATCAAACGGAACCAAGAACGAAGAACTGCACGCCGTCGTTCTTCGCTCTGACTTCTTTGTTCATATTGATCGATATAATACGAACCCATATAATCCGCGACCGATGGCCGACACGATCAAGACGTCGTGGTACTACATCCTGCTGTCGCTGGCGGGCGCGGACCGGCACGGACTGGCCGTCGCGCGCGACGTGCTAGCCCTGAGCGATGGGCAGGTGCGGCTGTGGCCCGCCATGCTCTACGGCGCGCTCGAGGATCTGTCGGGGCGCGGGTGGGTCGAGGAGC
>DATBJJ010000106.1:0-21886 GCA_036556425.1 Vicinamibacterales bacterium | reverse complement strand
GCTTCGATCCGCAGGTCGACGAGAAGCGCGGCGATGTCGTTGCCGCCGAAGCGATCCAGTGGCTCCAGGGGAAGAAGCGGTTCTTCGCGTGGGTGCATCTCTACGATCCGCACGCGCCGTATCAGCCGCCGGATCGCTACGCGCGTGAGTACGCGGATCGACCGTACGATGGCGAAGTTGCGTGGACCGACGAGATCGTCGGCCGCCTGTTGTCGGCGCTCCGCGACGCGGGCTCGCTGACACACACACTCGTCGTGCTCACGTCGGATCATGGCGAGGCGCTCGGCGAGCACGGCGAGGACACGCACGGCTACTTCGTGTACGAATCGACGCTGCGGATTCCTCTCGTGATTGCCGGGCCCGGCGTGCGGCCTGGAACACGCATCGATACCGTCGTGCGGACGATCGATCTCTTTCCAACCATCCTCGATCTCGCGCGCATCGAGAGAAAGGTCGATCCGGCGATCGCCGCGCGCAGTCTCGTGCCCGCGCTCCAGGGGGGCCGCCTCACCGATCAAGCGTCGTTCTCGGAATCGCTCGTGCCGCTGCTGCAATTCGGCTGGAGCGATCTGCGGTCGGTGCGCGACGGCCGATGGAAGTACATCCTCGCGCCGAGGCCGGAGCTGTACGATCTGGATCGCGATCCGGGAGAGCAGCACGATTTGTCAGCCGCCGAGCCGGCTCGCGCGCAGGCGCTGCGGCTCGCGATCGAGAGTCAGCTTCGACGCGAACAACGGACGTCGAGGAGCGAAACCGCGGCGGCCGGGGTTCCCCCCGAGCTCTTGGAGCGATTGGGTGCCCTCGGCTACGTGGGTCCGCGCCGTGATCCGCGCGATCCGCGCGATCAGCGTGATCCGCGTGATCCGCGCGATCCGCGTGATCCGCGCGATCCGCGTCCAACGGATCCGAAAGACAAGCTCGCCGAGTACAAAGCGCTCACGGCGCTGATGCAACAAGCGCTCGCGGCGCTCCGCGCCGGACGTCCCGACGAAACCGTCGCGCGCTTCGACGACGCCGCGAAGCGCGGCGTCGATAGCTACGAGGTCCACTACTATCGCGGCCGCGCGTACGCGGCGCTCGGCCGGTGGAAGGAAGCGGCCGCCGACTACGAGCGCGCGATCGAGAAGCTGCCCAAGGATCCCTCGGCGTGGCGCGGCCTCGCCGAGAGCCGCGTCGCGCTCTCTGATTGGACGCGCGCCGCTCGCGCGTACGAACAGCTCGTCTCAATCGCGCCCTCCGATCACGTGGCGCGCGCGCAGCTCGGCGAGGTGTATCGCGATCTCCATCGGTGGGGCGATGCGATCCGGCTTCTGCAGGAAGCGATCGCTCTCGATCCGGGACCAGCCGCGTACTGGAATGCGCTTGGAACGGTGCTCGGCGCGAGCAACCGCATTGCGGAAGCCGAGCGCGCGTTCGCCGAAGCGGCCGCGCGCGACGGAAGCAACGGGCTCTATTTCTACAATCGAGGGCTCGCGCTGGAAAGGCTCGGACGGCGCGACGATGCGATCGAGCAGCATCGCCGCGCGTCCGATCGTGGCTACGCTCCGGCGAGGAGCAGACTCGCGGCGCTCGGTCGCGCTAGTCGTCGACCCTGACCGTCAGCGGCGACGTCAGGCGCACGGTCAACAGCGCGCCTCGTCCAATCCGCACGTCCTTCCCGCGCGTCGTCAGCACCGCGGCCGTACCGGCTCCGCCGCCGACGGCCGCGCCAATGCCCGCGCCTTTCTTGCCGTCGACCAGGGCGCCAATCGCTGCGCCGCCGGCGGCCGGAATGCCGATCGTCAACGCGTCCTTCTTCTTCGTCGCGGGCGCGACCGCAACCCACGAGCGCGTCGACATGTCATAGGTCTCGGATTCGCTCGCGAGCTTGATGCGCGTGAAGCGCACCGCGACGCGTCCGCGTCCCTTGACCTTGCCCGGGCGCGTGGCTTCGGAGACATACCCCGTCGCGACGCTGCCGGCGCGCAGCGCGGTCCGTCCGCCAACGATGACCGAGTTCGCCAGCGTCGCCGAGACCGGATCCTCGACGCGCGAGATGTCGGATCCAAATCCGCGCGTCACGCGCAAGCGAAGAACGGTGCCCGCGGGAATCGTGATGTCGCGGCGCGCGGCAACGTTCGTGGACGAAGCCGACGGCGACGCGCTTTCGAGCGGCGCGCTCGGAATCGCGAGCGCCGCGGCAAGAATCGAGGTGCCGACAATGGATCGCAGCATGACTGCCTCCTGACCTGTGCAGTTGGCAAGGCACGTGCCTGCGAGGCCGTTATTAGGGCCATCGGCAGAAGCCATGGCATTACTGTGGTTAGGCGGTCGACGACAGAATTGCGGCAGAGCTATCCAACGGGAAACATGACAAGAATCGCAGCACGTACCCTCAAAAGGGGTCAGCTATAGCTTCACGGCAGCGCGAAGACGACAATCGTCGACCCGGCGGCAATCGCGACGTACTGTTTGCCGTCGATCGCGTAGGTCATCGGCCCGGCCTTCCAACTCTGCCCGGTGTTGAAGTGCCACAACGGCGCGCCGGTCTTCGCATCGGCCGCGACGAACGCGCCGCCGGGCGCGTCGCCGTAGAACACCAATCCACCGGCGGTGCTCATCAATCCGCTCGATAGAATCCCGCCGCCGAGATCCGAGATCTGCCACGCGATCCTGCCGCTCTCGACATCGATCGCGCGCACGAACTTGCGATTGATCTCTCCGGGCGCGCGGCGCGTCGTGCCGCCGTAGAACGACTCGCCTCGCACCCACCACTCCGAATTCTTCGTGTAGATGCCGCACGACTCCTCGGCCATCAAGTAGAACAAGCGCGTCGCGGGGTTGAACGAGGTTGACGGCCAGTTCGTCGCGCCGGTCACGGACGGACACGTTCGCGTGCCGGCCGGCGCCGGCTCGTTTCCCGGCAGCAGCACTGGTCGTCCATCCTTACCAACGCCGCTCGCCCACGTCAGGTTGTTGACGAAGGGCTCGGCCAGCAGCAGCTCTCCGGTCAGGCGATCGAGCACGTAGAAGAATCCGTTTCTGTTGCCTTGCAGCAGGAGCTTGCGCGGCCGGCCGCGAAAGTCCACGTCGACGAGGACCGGCGTCTGGTTCGCGTCCCAATCGTGCAGATCGTGCGGCGTGAACTGAAAGTGCCACCGCAGCTTGCCCGTGTCCGCATCGAGCGCGAGCACTGAATTCGAATAGAGGTTGTCGCCCATGCGCTCGTCGCCGTTGTAGTCCGGACATGGATTGCCCGTCGGCCAGTAGATCAGACGCGCCGCCGGATCGTACGTGCCGGTCAGCCACGTCGTCGCGCAGCCGTGTTCGAGCGCCTTTCCGATCCACGTTTCGGATCCGGGCTCGCCGCGCGCCGGCACGGTCCAGACGCGCCACGCGCGTTCGCCCGTCGACGCCCGATACGCATCGAGGAACCCGCGATTTCCCTCGTCGCCGCCAGAGACGCCGGCGATCACGAGATCGTTGACGACCAACGGCGCGCCGGTCGCTCCATAGTGATCGCGATAGTCCGCCATCTCGACGTCCCACAGCACCTGACCGCCGATTCGATGAAGCGCGACGACGTGCGCGTGATCGGTCTGGAAGAACACACGATCGCCGGCAACCGCGACGCCGCGATTGATGCCGGCCGCGGGATCGCCGACGAGCCCTTGCGTGCGCGGACGGCTGTACTGCCAGACTTGACGTCCCGTTCGCGCATCGAGCGCAAACACCGCGTTCACCGCCGTCACGTACATCAAGCCGTCGACCACGACCGGCGTGACCTGCAGGGCGCCTTGCGCCGACGGCACGGGAAACATCCAACGCGGCGAGAGCCGCGCGACGTTCGACGCATCGATCTCGCGGAGCGGACTGTGGCGATTGCCGCTCACGTGTCCGTTGTACGTCGGCCACTCACCCGGCCGCGGCCGGGCGATGTCGTCGAACGGCAGCGGGCCCGCGTGCGCGATCTCGTCGCTGCCGGTGAAGGTCGCGCGCGGCGCGCGATCGATCGTCAGACGCGTCAGGAACGCGAGAAGGTTCTGTGCTTCGTCCGCGGGCACGCGCGTGTGAGCGGCAAGCGGCGGATCGATCGTGAGCTCCGCGATCGAGGCGCGGCGCAGCGAGAGGAACCGTCCGTCGATCGTCTGCACGCCCACGTCGAACGGGCTCTCGTACCTCGCGATCCCCTGAACCCGTCGTCCTTCGCGCAGACGAATCGACACACGGCGCGGCGGGGATGCCGGCAGCACGTTGCTCGACGATCCGAAGACCCTCTCGATCTGCACGAGACGCCGTTCGCGCGCGAGGTTGGAGAGATCCGGCCCGAAGATGCCGCCTCGTCCTCGAATCATGTGGCAGCTCGCGCAGCCGCCCTTGCCTTTGAAGAAACCCTCGCCCGCATCAGAATTGCCCGCGACCGGTCGATCCGCGGCGGGCGCGCGAAGCGCCTCGGTGTAGGCGGCCAGCGCATCGAGCTCCGCATCCGTCAAATCGAACGCGGGCATGCCGGCGTCCGGGATGCCTTTGCGAATCAGATCGCGCAGCTCAGCGCGCGTGCGCGCGCGCGGTTGGCGGATGCCGACGAACCCCGGTCCGTGGCCTCCGCCTTCCCCATCGGCGCCATGACACCCGGCGCAGCGCGCCTCGTACGTCTTGCGTCCCGCCTGATCAACGAGCGCCTGCGCCGCGGCCTCGTTGACGCCGAGCGGACATGCCGCGGCAAAGAGGACGACGGCCGTCCATCTTCGGCTAAGCTCCACACATGCGATCACGTGTTGTCGTCCTCGTTTTTGGCGGTGCGGTGAGTGTGTGCGCCGCGTCGCTTGGCCTGACGGGTTGCGCCAACAAACAACCTCGCGCCGCAGAGCCGTCGCGCGTGCCCGCGGCTGCTGGCCCCATGCATCGCGTCGTCCCGATCCCCGCGACGATCGAAGCGTCGGGGGGCCGCTTCGTCTTCACTGCGGACACGGTGATTCTGGCAGAGCCGAACGACGAGGTAACGCGCGTCGCCCGTTACCTCGCGCGAACGCTCGGCACCGCGGCGGGTCCGAACGAGCTGCGTGTCGAACAAAGCACGACGCCGCGCCCCGGGACGGTGCAGCTGTCGCTGACGCGATCGGCACCCGCACAACCGAACGCCGCGCTCGACGAGAGCTACGAGCTGACGATCGCGCCCGAGCGCATCACGATTGCCGCGCCGAACGCCGCCGGACTCTTCTACGGCGCGCAGACGCTTCGGCAGTTGCTGCCCCCATGGGTCGAATACCGCGCGGCTGTCGCCGACAAATCGCGCTCGCTCTCGGCGCCCGCCGGACGCATTGTGGATCGTCCACGCTTCGCGTGGCGCGGCGCGATGCTGGACGTCGCGCGCCATTTCTTCGACGCGAGCGACGTGAAGCGCTACATCGATCTGATCGCGCTCTACAAAATCAATCGCCTCCACCTGCACCTTTCCGACGATCAAGGCTGGCGGATCGAGATCAAATCGTGGCCGAAGCTGACGGCGCACGGCGGCAGCACCGCCGTCGGAGGCGGCGCCGGTGGATATTACACGCAAGACGTCTACAAGGATCTCGTCTCGTACGCACAGGAGCGCTTCATCACGATCGTGCCCGAGATCGACATGCCCGGACACACGAACGCCGCGCTGGCGTCGTATCCGGAGCTGAATTGCGACGGCGCCGCCCCGCAGTTGTACACGGGCATCAACGTCGGCTTCAGCACGTTGTGCGTCGACAAGCCGGTCACCTACACGTTCATCGACGACGTCGTCCGCGAGATTGCGGCGATGACGCCGGGGCCCTACTACCATGCCGGCGGCGACGAGGTTCAGAAGCTGACGCCCGCTCAGTACAACCAATTCATCGAGCGTGTGCAGGCCATCGTGCAGAAGCACGGAAAGCAGATGATCGGGTGGGACGAGATCGCGGGCATCGCTCTCCTGCCAACGTCGATCGTTCAACACTGGCGGCCGAAACCGGGCGAGGGCCTCGCGAAAGCGCCGCGCCTCATTCTCTCGCCCGCGAATCGCGTCTATCTCGACATGAAGTACGAGCCGTCGACCGTGCTCGGGCTGAGTTGGGCCGGGAACATCTCCATCCGTCATGCGTACGAGTGGGATCCGGCGTCGGCCGTGAAGGGCGCGGCCGAGGGCGCGCTGCTCGGCGTCGAGACGCCGATCTGGTCCGAGACGCTGACGTATCTGCACGACGTGGAGTTCATGGCGTTTCCGCGTCTTGCCGCCGTCGCCGAAGTCGCGTGGTCGTCATCCGATCGCCGCACGTGGGAGGACTTCGGCCGGCGCCTCGGCGCGCAGGCGCCGCGATGGCAAGCGCTCGGTGTGAACTTCAACCGAGTCGCAGACATACCCTGGGAGCGTTGATCGCGGCAGTGCGGACTCGAGGTGGCGACGATTAATCATTCGTACCGAACCGCACGCCAGCTGGCGTCGAGTGGCATTGCCATCAGCACGCTCCTGGCATTCGCCAACATCGTCACGGGCCTCGTCGCGCACTCGACGTCGGTCGTCGCGATCGGGATCGAATTCGCGGGAGACGTTTTCGCCTCGGCGATCGTGTTCGTCGGCATGCGAGTCGCGGCGCGTCCGGCCGACGACAATCATCCGTACGGCCATGGACGCGTTGAAACGCTCGCGGCTTTCATCGTCGGCCTCATGCTCGCCTCAGGCGGCGTCGCCATCTGCTATCGTTCGCTTCAAGCGATTGGCGCCGCCCATCCACCGCCAGGTCCCGCCGCGTTCACCGTACTCGTCGCCGCAATCGTCGTCCGGTCGCTGACGGCGGTCGTCAAGTTCCGGGTGGGCCGCAGGCTTCGCAGCTCGGCACTCGTTGCCGACGCCTGGAACGACGCCGTCGATATCCTGTCGGCGCTCGCTGCCCTCACCGCCGTCGCGTTGGCCACTTACGATCCGGTTCGATTCCTCGCCGCCGATCATTACGGCGGCTTCGTCGTCGGCATCGTCGTCGCGATGACGGGTGTCCGTGTCGGACGCGATGCGTCGCTCGAGCTCGTCGACACAATGCCGTCCGCCGCGTTGACGGAACGCGTTCGCGCCGTCGCGTCGACCGTACCGGGCGTGCACCGCGTGGAGAAGCTCTTCGCGCGAAAGACGGGGCTTCAATACCACGTGGATCTGCACATCGAAGTCGATCCTGCGCTGACCGTGGCGGCCTCGCACGAGATCGCGGCGCGGGTTCGAAGCACCTTGAAGGAGCGGCTGCCGTGGATCGCCGACGTTCTCGTGCACATCGAGCCGTCGCCGGAACCGCCGCGGGGAACGGGTGTCTAAGCTGTCGACGGAGGACCGATGGCTTCGAGGCCTGTCGTGCTTGCGCGACCTCGCGTGCTTCGCGTCACACGCGAAATCAACGTCACGCCGCTCATCGACGTGCTGCTCGTTCTCCTCATCATATTTCTGGCAGTGGTGCACATCGGACAGGAGGGCCTCGACGTCGCCCTGCCGCCCGCCGCTGAGCCACCTGCGACGCCAGGTCCCTCGCCCCACATCCTGCTCGAGTACGGCGCCGATCGGCGGCTGACGATCAACTCGCAGCCCGTGGAGCTCGCGGCGCTCGAGCAACGCCTTCGCGACATCTATTCGACGCGCCGCGATCGCACGTTGTTCGTGCGCGGCGACGGCGCGCTGCGCTACGGAGAGATGATCAGGGTGATCGACGCCGCCCACGGCGCAGGCGTCACGCGTGTGGGCGTCGTGACGGACGGCTTGATGGCGGTCGGACGCTGAGGCCGAGCGTCCGACCGGTGACTTCTACCCCGCCGGTTCGAACAGCTCGATCGGGTTGCCGTCCGGATCTTCGATCTGAATCTGACGTCCGCCGGGACCCGTTTCCATTTCGTTTCGAAAGCCGAGACCCGCGCTCTTGAACGCGGCGATGCACGCCGGGAGATCCGACACTCTCAGGACGATGCGATTCCATCCGCCCGGCTCTTGGCGTTGACCGTTCGGCAGCGGCCGCGAGCCAGACGCTCGCGGGCCGCTCAGCAGGATCGTCAGATCGCCGAACGATAGGCTCGCGAACGCAGGAGGCTGCTGATGCTCCACAGTGAAGCCGAGATGCTCGGTGTAGAACGCGACGGACCGGGCGACATCTTTCACGTGGTAGCGAACGCCGTGGAAGCTTTTGATGAACGTGTGTGTATCGTGCGAGCGTGCGGTGTGCGGCATGACTCTACCTTTCTAGGTGAGATCGGGGCGCAGTCGAGCCCAGCGCCAAGACGTGTGTGGTGCGAAAACCGGGCCACCGCCGCCTCGTGCACGGACGTTCTTACTGCTCCGCCTTGACCACGAGCGGGTGATATCTTAATGTGGTCACATGAGTGACCACGTCGCTCGCCGACCTCGGCGGGCGGGATCTCGAAAAAGCGTCGGGGTCCGAGAGCTGAAAACCCACGCCGCGCGCATCTTGCGCCAGGTCAGAGAGGCTCGAGCATCGTACCTGTTGACGCACCGCGGCCGAGCGATCGGAGTGATCCTTCCGGTCGATGGCGAGGACGAGGTACCGGACGCCCTCGAGGCTGTTGACGCAACCGCCGCCTGGGATGCGTTCTTACGAACAGGCCGACGGTTGGAACGGCGCTTCGCGCCCGGCGCGGGCGGTGTTGGTCTCCTATCGGACATGCGCCGCTAGATGGCGGCAAAGCGACGGACGGCTCGTGCGGGTACGGCGACAGCTCGTCGCTTCACCGTCGATGCAAGCGTCTTCGTCAATGCCTTCAACCCGCACGAGGAAGGTCACGCGGCCAGCTTGCAGATCCTCTCCGCGATCCAGGAGCGTGGCGACCCCGTGATCGTGCCGACGCTGCTCATCTCGGAGATCGCGGCCGCAGTCGCGCGCGCCACCGGCGACCGCGTCGGTGCCCTGCAGTACGCAATGGCGACGGCCGCGCTCCCGCACCTCACGCTCGTGTCGCTGACAGCGGCGGTCGCTCGACAGGCGGCCGACCTAGCGGCCACCTATCGTCTGCGGGCCGCCGACGCCGTTTATGTCACGGTCGCTCGTCGGTACGGCACCACGATAGTGTCACGCGACGATGAACAGAGAACGCGTGGAGCTGCTGTGATCAGGTGTCTCACGCCCGAGCAGGCACTCACCTTGTGATCCCGGACGTGTTACCGGTCGGACCAAATCTCGATTACGTCGATTGCACGAGCGCGCGGACGGTCTCGGGGCTGCCCGGCTCCGCGAAGAACATCCCCTGCGCGGCGTCGCATCCCAGTTCGACGAGGCGATCGCGCACCGTCACCGACTCGATGCCTTCGGCTACGACGATGAGGCCGAGGTTGTGGGCGAGATCGATGATCGAGCGAACGATGGCTTCGTCGCCCAGCGCCATTCGCTGCACGAACGACCGATCGATCTTCAGCTCGTCGACCGGCAGCTGCTGCAGGTAGCCGAGCGACGAGTATCCCGTGCCGAAGTCGTCGATCGCGAGCTTCACGCCCATCGCGTGCAGGCGGGACAGCACCGCAATCGATCGCCGCGGATCCGACATGATCACGCTCTCGGTGATCTCCAGCACGAGCATCTCCGGCGAAACGCCTTTCCGCTTCAGGAGATCGCCGACTTGATCGGGCAGCTCTGGATCGCGAAGGTGGCGCACCGAGAGGTTGACCGCAACCGGCAACGCGAGCCGCGGTTCAGCCTCGACCCATTCGGTCAGCGCGCGGTCGAGGATCACGAATGTCAGCGCCTCGATGAGCCCGGTCTGTTCGGCGACGTCGACGAAATCCCGCGGCGTGAGGAACCCGCGCGCGGGATGCTTCCATCGCGCGAGCGCCTCGACGCTCATGATCCGGCCGGTGCGAAGATCCAGGATCGGTTGGTACGCGCAGACGAACTCGCGCGCCTCGATGCCGGCGCGCAGCTCGTTGATGAGCGTCAGCCGCTGGTGCGCGGCGTGATCGCGATCCTCCGCGTAGAACGCATACCCGAGATTCCCGCTCTTCGCGACGTACATCGCGATGTCAGCCTTCTGCAGCAGGACCTCCGGCGTGTCGCCGTGCTGCGGGAACTGCGCGATGCCGACGCTTCCGCCAACGACGAGCGCCTGGTGATCGAGCGTCAACGGCCGGCGCAGGCGATCGACCACTGCGCGCGCGACGGCAGCCGCGCCGTCGCCGTTCGTACGCGGAAGGAGCAGCGCGAACTCGTCGCCGCCGAGCCTCGCGATCGTGTCGACCTCGCGCAGCAGCGAGCGCAGCTGCGCGGCCACTTGCTTGAGCACGCGATCGCCGGCGAGATGGCCGAGCGAATCGTTGACCGGCTTGAACCCGTCGAGATCGAGGACCATCAAGGCGAGCGGCTCGCCGGTCCGCGCCGACTCGACGAGCGCTTGGTGCAGCCGCTCGAAGAGCAAAGATCGATTTGGCAGATCCGTCAGCGCGTCGTGATACGCCATGTGCGCGAGCCGGCTCTCGGCCCGCTTCCGCGATTGCCGGTTCGCCGCTTCGCGCAGCTCGCGCGCGACGGCCGGCACGAGGCGCTTCAGATTGCCCTTCATGATGTAGTCGTGCGCGCCGGTCTTCATCGCGGTGACGGCGAGATCCTCGCCGATCGTGCCGGACACGAAGATGAAGGGCATCTCCGGATCGATGTCGCGCACCTGCGTCATCGCCGCGGTGCCGCTGAACTGCGGCATCGTGAAGTCGGCGATGGCGAGATCCCACTTGTCCCGATCGAGCGCCGCCTTCAGATCGTCGGACGTGTGCACCCGCTCCGCTGTCACGGAATAGCCGCCGCGCGTGAGCTCATGAATCACGAGCTCCGCGTCGGCATCCGAATCCTCGATGATGAGCAGGCGCAGCGGGATTGCCATCAC
This sequence comes from Vicinamibacterales bacterium, assembly GCA_036556425.1. Lineage (GTDB taxonomy): Bacteria > Acidobacteriota > Vicinamibacteria > Vicinamibacterales > 2-12-FULL-66-21 > DATBJJ01. Next base: position 11,044 of record DATBJJ010000106.1, on the reverse strand, counting down.
TCGATGGAGGTCATGCACGTTCGCCGCCGATGGGCTCGACGACATCGGCTAATTCTAGCAAGGCGCCTCGGCAACCTAGCACGACGACAGATTTGTCACGCACGCGTTTTGCTGTGTGCCCAGGCCGCTCACGTCGTAGGATTCGCTGAGCTCATCCATGGTCCCGGCCGTCAAGGCGACGCCTCACATGATGAGTTATCGGCAGACTAAGATAGGGCCCGCAGGAGGCACCGTGCCGTCATCAGCACTATTTCGACATGTCGTTCTCTCGTGCGCGATTGCGTTGGCGATCCCGCCCGATGCGGTCCCGTCGGCGCAGCAGCCGCAGCCGCCACAGCCGGCCCGGCGGGCGGGCGGCGTCTTCCCGCAAGCGGACGTGGACGACGCGGAAGGGTTCGTGCCTATCTTCGACGGCAAGACGCTGACCGGTTGGGACGGCGATACGCGCTACTGGCGCGTCGAGAACGGCGAGATCGTCGGCGAGACGACGCCGGACAACGTCGTCAAGCAGAACAACTTTCTGATCTATCGCGGCGGCATGCTCAAGGACTTCGAGCTGAAGCTCGAGTTCCGGATCAACGGCACGAACAGCGGCGTGCAGTACCGCAGCACCGAGGTGCCCACCATCGGCAAGTGGGTGTTGAAGGGCTATCAGGCGGACCTCGATTTCAGCCAGAACTATCTAGGCAACGTGCACGACGAGCGCGGCCGCGCGCCTTCCGGCGACGGTCACGTCGTCCTCTCGCGGCGCGGAGACGTGACGCGGATCGTGGATGGACCGAAGTACAAAGTGATCGGGACGATCGCCGATCCCACGCTGTTGCGCGGCGCGATGAACGTCAACGGATGGAATCAGTACCACATCATCGCGCGCGGGCCCGTGCTGATGCAGCTGATCAACGGTCAGCTCATGGCGATCGCGATCGACGAGGACGCCAAGCACGCCGCGCCGGAAGGCGTCATCGGGTTCCAGATGCACACGGGACCGCCGTTCAAGGTCCAGTACCGCAACATCCTCTTGCGCAAGCTGTGAGCGATCGCCCGGGCATCACCCGATGATCTTCTCCCAGCCGTCGCGATAGCGCTCGCGCCGGATGAGCGCGTTCGCGTCCGACGAATTCGTGAACTCCATCTTCGCGGCGTCCCAGAGCAGACGCTTGTAGGGCACGCGCAGCGCGATGGCTGCCAGCGTCACGGCCTCCGCGAGCGGCGCGACCTGCTCGAAGCTGCCCTGCGACTTCGTCCCCTTCTTGATCGCGTTCAGCCACTCGTCGTCGCCGCTCGTCGAGTCGAACTCGGGCGTGGGAATCGATCCGGCGAACGACTGCTGGCGGCTCTTCGGCAAGAGCCGCGGCTGGTTCGCGCGGAAGTCGCAGAGGATCTTTCCCTTGTCGCCGACGATCAGCATGCCCTCGTCCGCGAGATCCTCGCCGTCCGAGTACATTTCTTCGGGCGTCTGCGGCTTCATGCCGCCGTCGTACCAGAACGTGTCGACCGAAGGCCGCGACGCCGTCGCGGGATGGCGCCACCGGATCGAGCTGGCGCGCGGAAACGCGACCTGCGATACCTTCCCGCCGGTGCTCACGAGGTTCTCGTTCACGAACGCCTCGTTGTTCGGGCGCGCTTCGACCCACTCGGGCACGCCGAGATCGAGGATCCGATACGGCTGCCAGAGACTGTAGTGACCCATGTCTCCAAGGCAACCCGTGCCGTACGCGTACCAACCGCGGTAGACCGCGTGCGTGTAGCTCGGATGATACGGACGATCCGGCTCGGGTCCTTGCCAGAGCGTCCAGTTGAACCCGTTCGGAATCGCCGGACCGGACGTGTGATACGCCTGCATGCCCTGCGGCCAGAACGGGCGGTTGGTCCAGTTGTGCACCTCGCGCACGGTGCCGATGACGCCGGCCTTGATCCACGCGGCGAGCGTGTGGCGGTCGGCGTTGTTGCTGTACGCGAGAAGGTGCGACGGCGCGGCGCTCGCGCGCGCCGCCTGCAGCGTTCGCCGGACCTCGTAGAGCACGCTCGCAACGGGCTTGTGCGAGATCGCCGCCTTGCCTTTCGCGAGCGCCGAGATGTTGATGCTGCCGTGCTGGTGATCGGGCGTGATGTTGACGACGCCCTGAATGTCTTTTTCCTTCTCGAGCATCTCGCGGTAGTCCTCGTAGCCGCGAATGCCGCCGGGCCGATCCTGCTTCCGGTAGTAGATCTCCATGATCTCTTTGGCGACGTCGCGGCCGGCGCGGATGCCGGTGTGCGACGAGCCCCATTCCGGCTCCTGCAGGAACTTGCGAATGCGGTTCCGGTTCCCCCAATCGTTCCAGTCGACGTAGTCCTGCGTGTCGCGATTCGGATCGACGACGGCGATGATCTGGACGTCGGGACGGGTCACGAGCCCCGTGTTCACCTGCCGCTGCGATTGGCACCCGCATCCCACTTGCGCGAGCAGGATCATGTCGCTCGGCGGCACGAATCCCTGTCCGCCCAGCACGCGCCGGGGCACGATCGTGAACGCCGTTGCAGCGGAAAGACCGGTCAGGAACTTGCGGCGATTGATGTCGGCCATGGCTGCCCTCGTTTTCTTCAGTGACTACCGGGACGCGGCGGCGATGCGAACGAAGTCGACCCAGTCGCGGCTCTCGTAGACCGCGGCCGCATATTTCTCATCCGCGAGGTACGACCCCTCGACGAGATAGGTGCGCAATTCCTTCGTGAGCGCTTGAACGGGACGGAAGGCCGATCGCAGATCGTTCGAATCGGATCCGCCCGGCCAGTACTTGTCGCGCGACTGCCTCGTCAGCGCGAAGATCGCGATGTAGTTCCCCGCGTCGGAGCCCTGGACGGACTTGTAATACAGCACGCGCAAGTCGGGCCGCAGGTTCGCGACGGCCGGATGCAGCTTCTCGCGCACGAATCGCTCGAACGACTCGCGGCGATCGGGCAGGACCTTGATGTAGTGGATGCCGAGGACGTCCACGGCCGGCAGCGTGCCGACCGTCTCCGGGCTGAGCAGGTGGTACTCGTTGTACGCCGCGCCAGCCTTGAATGGAACGGGGAGAGCCTTCCGCCGCTGGACGGTGTCGATCGTCCAGACGACCATCGATTGCCCTTTCTTGCTGCCGCGGTCCGCTCGAAACAGATGCGTGTTGACCCCGGGAAGGATCGGCGCCGTCGGCTTCCGCGCGCCGCGCTCGAGGCCGGGCTGATGGAAGAGCAACACCTGGCCGAGCGTGGCGTGCTGCGCTCCGGCGCCGGACATCGTGAACAGAACGATCGCGGTCAGGACACAGGCGGCTCGGCGAGCGCGACCGTTCATCGGGGACCACTCCATGCCGACAGAGTTTCACTCGGCGGGCGCCTCCCGGACAAGCCCTTCCTCGAGCCCCCTGGCCGGCCCGTTTCGGACGAAGGCGGATTATCATGGGGCCGACGTGTTCTCCTTGCGAACAGGCGCGCTCCTCCTTGCGCTTGGCTTCGTCGGCGCGCAGCCGCCGTCCACTCCCGGGCCCTACACGGTTCTCTCGGCCGAGGGCCGCAGGCCTCTTGCCGTCAGGGTCATGGGCGGCCAGGAGATGTTCAGCCTCGACGATCTCGCGTCGCTGTTTCAACTGACGGTCCGCGAAGACGCCCTGGCGGGCGGCCTGACGGTAACGGTCAAAACGCAAACGATCGTGCTGACGCCGGGCCAGAACCTCGCGTCGGTGGGCGGCCGGCTGATCGCGCTGCCCGCGGCGCCGGTGCGTGACGGGCGGAGCTGGCTCGTCCCGGTCGATTTCGTCCCGCGCGCGCTGGCACCGACGCTCGGCTCGCGGCTCGAGCTGCGGAAACCGTCCCGCTTGATGCTCGTCGGCGACGTTCGCGTCCCCCGCATCTCGGGCACGCTCGAGCCGCAGGGATCGCTCGTCCGCATCACGCTCGACGTCGCGCCGGCAACACCTCACGCCATCACGCAAGAGGCGAATCGGCTGTCGATCAAGTTCGATGCCGAGGCGCTCGACGCCGCGCTTCCCGCTTCGTCCACTCCGGATTTGGTGCAGAACATCCGCATCGGCGATGGACCCGCAACGATCGCGATCGATCTCGGCCCGCGGTTTGGATCGTACCGCGCGTCGGATCTGCCGGGCGAGCGCGGCTCCATCCGCGTGGTCGTGGACGTGATGGCAGCCACGACCGCGGCGCCACCAGCGACGCCGACAGCGCCGGCACCGCCGCCGAGCGACGTGCCGCCGCTCCTCGACATCACGCCGGGCGGCGGCGTCCGCACGATCGTGATCGACGCGGGACACGGCGGGCAGGAAGATGGCGCGCGCGGCCCGGACGGCACGCTCGAGAAAAACGTGACGCTCGGCGTCGCCCGACGGCTGAAGGCCGCGCTCGAGGCGCGGCTCGGCGTTCGCGCCATCCTGACGCGCGAGAGCGATACGACGGTGGGCCTCGACGAGCGCGCGGCGCTCGCGAACAACAACAAGGCGGACGTGTTCGTGAGCCTCCACGCCAACGCCTCGGTGCGGCCGTCGGCGTCTGGCGCCGAAGTGTTCTATCTGAGCCTCGAAGAGTACGGCGATCAGGCGCTGCGCGTCGCGAAGGGAGAAACCGAAGCGCTGCCCGTCCTCGGCGGCGGCACGCGCGACATCGAAGTGATCCTGTGGGAGATGGCGCAAGCGAGGTACATCGAACAGTCGGCGGCGCTGGCGCAAGAGGTGGAAGCCGCGCTGCGCGAGCGCGTCCCGATGAGCCCGCGCGCGATTCAGCAGGCGCCGTTCCGCGTGCTCGTGGGCGCGAACATGCCAGCGGTCCTGGTCGAGATGGGCTTCATCTCGAACCCGGATCAGGAAAAGCAGCTCGCCTCCGACACGTTCCAGGCCTCGATCGTCCAGGCGCTCGTCGACAGCATCGTCCGCTATCGCAGTCGCGCGACGACCGCGCGCGCGGCGGGCGGCGGCGTTAGACCCTGATGTCGCGACGCATGGTGGCCGTCGGCGCGATCGCGATCGTCGCGATCGCGGCGGGCTGGTGGCTCATCGCACGCGCGGTGCGTTCGGCGAACCGCCCGGCGGCGTCGGCGCCCGCGGCGAACGCCGCTCCCTCCTCCGCCGCGCGAAAGATCACGGCCACGCTGTACTTCATCTCCGAAGATGGGATGTCGCTCGTCGGCGTGAAGCGTGAGGTGCCGTTCGGCGAGTCCGTGCTCGAGCAGGCGCAGCAGATCGTCACCGCACAGATGGGCGCCGCGCCGCAGCCGCTCGCCTCGGCGATTCCGCCGGGCGCCACGCTGCGCGCGCTCTACCTGACCGATCGCGGCGACGCATTCGTCGATCTGAGCGTCGAGGCGCGGACGAACCATACGGGCGGCGCGCTCGACGAGTTGTTCACGGTCTACGCGATCGTGAACGCGTTGACGACCAACCTGCCGGCCGTCACACGCGTGCAGATTCTCGTCGATGGAAAAGAAGTCGATACGCTGTCGGGACACGTCGATCTGCGGCATCCGCTGCAGAGGAATTTGAAATGGGTGCGAACCGAGAAGAGTTGACGATATGAGCCGAAGCGACGGACGAGCGCCGGGCGACCCGCGGCCCACGCGCCTCACGCCAGGATTCCTCCTTCACGCCGAAGGATCGGTCCTCATCGAAGTCGGACGCACGAAGGTCGTGTGCGCCGCCAGCATCGAGGATCGCGTCCCGCCTTTTCTCCGCAACAGCGGCAAGGGCTGGGTCACCGCGGAGTACGGCATGCTGCCGCGCGCGACATCTACGCGCACGCAGCGCGAGGCGTCGGCCGGAAAGGTCGGCGGGCGCACGCAGGAGATTCAACGGCTGATTGGACGATCGCTGCGATCGGTCACGCGGCTTCCGGAGCTCGGCGAACGCACGATCTGGATCGACTGCGACGTCATCCAGGCGGACGGCGGTACGCGCACCGCGTCGATCACCGGAGGCTTCGTCGCGCTGGTGCTCGCGCTCGAGCGCATGCGCGGAGCGGCGCAGATCAAGAGCATCCCCGTGAGCGACTACGTCGCCGCCACGAGCGTCGGCATCGTGGGCGGCGAGCCGATGCTCGATCTCGCCTACGACGAAGACTCGCGCGCCGACGTCGACATGAACATCGTGAAGACGGGCGATGGGCGCTTCATCGAGATTCAGGGCACGGCGGAAGGGCCGCCGTTCGAGCGGCAGGCGCTCGACGATTTGATGGCGCTCGGCGATCGCGGGATCAAGACGCTCGTCGGGCTGCAGCGCGAGGTCGTCGGTCCGTTCCTCGCGCACCTCGATCGATGAAGCTCGTCGTCGCGACCACGAACCCCGGAAAGCTTCGCGAGATTGTCGGAATCCTCTCGGACGGCGGCAATCCAGAACACGCGCGGCGTGTCGAGATGATCTCTCTCGACGCGTTCCCGCACATCGCGGAGCCCGAAGAGACCGGCGCGACGTTCGCCGAAAACGCGCGGCTCAAGGCCGCCTACTACGCGCGCGAGACCGGGCTGCCGTCCGTCGCGGACGACTCCGGCCTGGAGATTGCGGCGCTCGACAACGCGCCCGGGGTCCACTCGGCGCGCTGGCACGGTACCGACTACGAGGTGAAGTTCCGGAAGATCTACGAGATGCTCGACGCGCGCGGCGCGCGAGGCAGCGCGGCGAGGTTCGTCTGCCGCGTCGCGCTCGCGACGCGTGACGGCGTGATCTTCGAAGCCGAAGGGGTCGTCGAGGGCACGATTGCGGACGAGCCGAAAGGCACGAACGGGTTCGGCTACGATCCGATTTTCTATTACCCGCCGTTCGGGTGCACGCTCGCCGAGATCGACCTCGAGCGCAAGGCGACGGTCAGCCATCGCGGCCGGGCTTTCGCGAAGCTGCGGGATTATCTCCAAAGCCGCTAGCGTTTCAAACCTTTCCCAGGGCGCCGGCCGTCCAAGTCGCTCGAGGGATAGGATCCATGACGAATTCCAGGACTTCGACTTTGGCGCTGACGGCCTGCCTGCTGGCGTCCGCGATTCCGGCCGCGGCCTTTCAGGCGTCCCGTCCGCTCGACGGCACCTGGCACGCGCGGCTGCAGGATACGTGGACCCGCCGCGACGGGCAGCAATGGGTGTCGTTCAATCTCCGGTACGAGACCGACAACCGTTTCGACAACGGGCGATGGGGCGTGTCGATCCCGATGTCCGAGCTCGAGGGCCTCGGCGCGCGCGGCGATCGGTGGACGGCGAAGGACGTGAAGTTCTCGCTCCGCCGCGACGCCGGCCGGCTCGATTTCGAGGGAAGCTTCGACGAGGGACGCGGCGCGGGGTTGTGGCGGTTCGCGCCGAACACCGAGTACGTCTCGGTGATGAACAAACGCTACAAGGAGCTGTCGTCCGAGCAAGTGCTGAAGCTCGCGATTCACGACGTCAGCCGCGCGTTCATCGGAGCGATCCAGTCCGAGGGTTATCAAAACCTGACGATCGACGATCTCACGAAGATGCGCATCCACGGCGTCGACGCCGACTACATCCAGGCGATGAAGAAGGCCGGCTACGACAAGCTCACCGTCGACGAGCTGGTCAAATCGCGCATCCACGGGGCCACGCCGCAATTCGCGCAGGAAATGAGGAGCGCCGGATTCGACAAGCTCTCGCTCGACGATCTCGTGAAGATGCGGATCCATGGCGTGTCGCCCACGTTCATCCGCGAGATGCGCGAGCTCGGTTTCAAAGATCTCGACACCGAGGATCTGGTCAAGCTGCGCATCCACGGCGTCACGCCCGCGTTCATCCGCGAGATGCGCGCGCTCGGCTACAAGGAGCTCGGCGCGGAAGACTTCGTCCGCATGCGGATCCATGGCGTCACGGCGCAGTTCGTCAAGGAGCTCGGCGATCTGGGCTTCAAGAATGTCTCAGCTGAGGATCTCGTCAAGATGAGGATTCACGGCGTCACGCCGGAATTCATCCGCGACGTGCGGAGCGCGGGATTCAAGAACATGACGCCGGACGACCTCGTGGACTTCAGCATCCACGGCGGCCGGCGGTGGCTCAAGAAGAGGGCGTAGATCCGGGAGTCGGGATCCGGGATCAGGGATCAGGGATCCGGGAGTCGGGAGTCGGGATCAGGGAAGAGCTCGCAGAGCTTTCAGTTTTGCCAGGAACACTTCGCCATCGAGCCACGGGCCGTCGACCCGTGGCTTTTCTTTGTTCCCCAGTTGATGGGCCCAATACGTCGGCGCGGGCGGCCGATCGCCTTCCCACTTCGCGTTGCGATCGTAGAGCAGGAACACGTCCCACGCGTCCTCTGGAAGATTCAGCGTCTCGCGATACCCGTTGATGAGCACGCTCGGCCGATCCCAGTAGTGCTCCGCGCGCAGATCGGGGAATTGAATCGTCGCGCTCGGTACGTCGCGCTCGAGGCCTCGCAGCTTCGGCACCCACACCATGTAGACGCGAACGTCGGGCACGTCGTGCTTCGAGAGGACTTCGGACTGCATCTCGGCCACGCCGAGCAGGCACTGCGCTCACGTCGGTGCGACGAGCATCACGATGCGAGGGTGCCCGGCGTCGTTGTTGAACTGCGTGCGGAGCGGATCGGCGTTCTCGGTCAGCGTCGCATACGGCCGGGTTCGGACGCAGGCGCCCGCGGCGCACAACATGAAGACGAGCGCACACGCCGCCCGGCGGCGACGCGGTCCGGAAACGTTCACGCTTTGAAGAGTACCACGGGATCGAAGCCCAGCGCGCGGCGCAGCGGGCCCGCGCACGCGGCGAGCGCCGCGATCGTCAGCGTCGCGATCACGGCGGCGTACGTGAACGCGTCGAGCGGCTTCGTGGCGAAGAGCAGCGCGCCCATGCCCCGCGTCGCCGCCCATGCGGCCGTCACGCCAAGCGCGAATCCACCGATCAACATTCGCAGACAGTAGCCCATCACGATACGCACCACGTCCGCGCGCGCCGCGCCGAGGGCGACGCGAATGCCGATCTCTCTCAGCCGCTGCGTGACGTTGTGCGCGACGACGCCGTAGATGCCAATCGTCGCGAACGTCAGCGCCAGCGTGCCGAAGACCGTCGCGACGATGAGCAGCAGCTTGTTGGATCCGCGTCCGCCGATGGATTGCGCGACGAGATCCTGGAGCGACACGATCTCGGTGAACTTCATGTCTTTATTCACGCTGGCAATCTGCGCCTTTGCGGCTGCGGCCAGTTCCAGCGGATCACCCGTCGTTCGAACCATTATCTTGAAGCGGCGAGGCGGAAACCATCTGCTTTTCGGCGACTGGCGCATCTCGAGGTACAGCGCCGGATTCGGCGTCGTTTGCAGACCGAACATGCGAACGTCGCTCGCGACGCCAATCACTTCCCAGCTCACGCCGTCGACCGCGTCGTATAGCGACATGTCGGGCGGCCAGCCGCGCAAGCCGCGAAAGCGTTCGAGAACCGCGCGCGGCGGCTTGCCATCCTCGGTTTTCATCTCGAGGATCTGAAGCGACTTACCGATCGCCGACTGGCCGGGCCATAGCTTCGTGGCGAGCGCGCGGCTGACGACGATGCGTCGCGGTGCGCGGTCGTCATCGTCCGCCAGGAACTCACGGCCTTCATGGATGGGAATCCCAGCTGTTGTGAAATGTCCGCGCCCCACGACCCATACGCCCGCGGTCTCCTGGACGACACGGCCGTCCACAGCGACGGGCCGCGGGGCCCAGCTATTCCACCGAATTGGCGCGTTCTCGCTAACGGCAACGCGCTCCACGCGTTGCAGTCCTTCGAGCCGTGCACGAATCGCGTCGGCGATCTCCAGGCGTCGGGCGCGATCGTTGGTCTGCACTACGTCGCGCGGCAGCTCCAAATCGATCAGCAGCAGCTTGTCGGGATTGAATCCCCACTCCGCGCGACTGAGCTGCACGAAGCTCTTGACGATGAGCCCGGAGGCGACGAGCAGCGTCACCGTCGCGGCGATCTCGGTAATGGCGAGCAGGTCGCGAACCTGGCTGCGCGACGCGCCGGTCGTCGCGAGCGCGCCCAGCTTCAGCGTCTCGCTGATCCGAACGCCGGACGCCTTCCATGCGGGCCAGACGCTCGAGAGCAATGCGGTGACGAACGAGATCAGGAGCGTGAAGCCGAGCACGCGCACATCGAGACGCGCGTGCTCCATGCGTGGAATGTCGGTGAGCGAGAACGCGTGAATGAGGCGAACGCCAATCCAGGCGACAAACAACGCGACGACGGCTGACACGGCGACGAGCAGAAAGCTCTCGGTCAGCAGCTGGCGAAGGAGCCTGGAACGGCCCGCGCCCGATGCGCCGCGCACCGCCAGCTCGGTTTCGCGATCGACGCCGCGCGCGAGCTGCAGATGGACGACGTTTGCGCAGGCAATGAGCAGAACGAGCGCGATCGCCCAGACGAGCGTCCACAGCGCCTGCTCGTACTTCCCGATCACGACGCGGCGGAGCGCGAACACGCCGGTGCTGCGGTTCTGATTCGTGTCCGGGTACGCTTTCGCCAGCGTGCGGTCGACGCGATCGATGTCCGCCTGCGCCGCCGCGAGCGTCACGCCGGCGCGCAGACGGCCGATCGCGTGCAATGTCCTGCCGCCGCGCCGATCGAATGCGCCGAGTCCGCATGGCGCCGCGACCCAGAGCCGCGCGTCCGTGTCAGGAAAGAAAAAGCCAGGCGGGGTGACGCCGACAACGAGGTGCGGACGATCGTCCACGCGGATCGTCTCGCCAACGATGTCCGGCCGGCTCGCGTAACGGCTGCGCCACAGCGCATCGCTTATCAGCGCCACCGGAGCGGCGCCATACCGCGCTTCGTCCTCGGTGAAGTTCCGCCCCTGGATCGGCTGGACACCAAGGATAGGCAGCACGCGATGCCCCATGCACGCGCCCGGGACGCGATCGGCTTCGCTCGCGCCGAGCGAGAACTTCATGTCGCCGCCGAGAAATGCGTCGATCTCCTCGAATGTCCGGTTCTCGGCGCGCCAGTCGTTGAGGTCCGCCCCATTGAGCCCCGGCGTCTGCTCCAAAGACTTCGATCCCCACAGCAGCACGAGCCGATCGGATTCACGGTACGGAAACGGCTCGAGCA
>DATBJJ010000105.1:0-16319 GCA_036556425.1 Vicinamibacterales bacterium | reverse complement strand
CACGAACGCGTCCTCGGCAAGGCTCAACGCCCAATTCGAGAACGGCTCCGGGCTCGTGTTCGCGGCGGCGCGCGTGCCGGCCTTCGTCAGGTGCGTGCCGGCGGCAAGCGATCCGCCGAGCAGCGCGACGAGCCCCTGCATGGTCGGGCTCGCGTCGCCGAGCGTCGTGACGGCAATGACCGCCCCGCCGATCGGGCGGATCGCGGTGTGCACGGCGTCCCACGCCGAATCGACCCACGGCACCTTGTCCGCGACGAACTCGACGAGATAGAGCGTCAGCGCGACGATGATGACGATGTCGTTGTCGAAGACCTGGAACTGCTCCGGCAGCGCCACCCAGCCGTATCGCTTTGCAAGGCCGAGGATTGCGACCGTCGCGTACAGGTTGATTCCTGCGGCAAACGAGAACCCGAGCGTCCGTCCGAGCGTCGCAAGAAGCTCCATAGTGGGATATACGAGATTAGCCGATTCGGGGGTTTACCGATACACCGGGCCGCCGATTTTCTCGAGCATTTTCTCGACGCTGCCTCTGACCTCGGCAATGAGCGTATCCCGGTCGTCGAGATCTCGGCCCGTGGTCTCGACCGGCGCTCCGAAGCGAACGGTGATCTGCACGGGGCGAATGACAAAGCTGCCCTTTCGCATCGCGTTCCGCGCCCCGCTGATGGCGACCGGCACGACCGGCGCGCGCGCCTTCAGCGCCATGATGAAGCCGCCCTTCTTGAACGGCAGCAGCGCGCCTGTGCGGCTGCGCGTCCCCTCCGGAAAAATCAGGAACGAGTTGCCTTCGCGCAGCGCCTGCGCCGCGCGGTCGATCGCCGGCAAACTCTGTTCGGGATTGCCGCGCTCGAGCGGCACGAACCCGCCGAGATCGAAGGCCTGCGTCAGTATCGGAAGGCTCCGCAGCTCCGCCTTGTAGAGGATCCGCAATCGCGGAAACAGATCGCGCAGCGCGTTGAAGAGAATCGGCGGCTCGACGTTGCTCGCGTGGTTCACGGCGTAGACCGCCGCGCGCTCCCGCTGAATCTGATCGTCTCCCTCGATCGTCACCGTGATGCCGCTCAAGAACAGTCCCAACCGCACGCCCCACGCGCCGAGGCGATACAGCATCGTGGGGTTGCGGATGACGATCGCGAGCAGCACGAACGGCGTGCCGATGAGGAGAACGTAGAGCGAGAGGGCGACGTACGTCGCGAGCGATCGGATCGCGGCTACGAATGACGGCACGTGCGCATCAGAACACGAGTGACGGTCATGAGCAAAAACACATTGCGGGCACAAAAAAAGGCCGGAAGCGTTCGAGCTTCCGGCCTGAAGACGTCGAAACCCGTCTGACGCGGATCTCGCGGTTTTTCGCGGATCGCGCGTGATCCGCGCCTAGGAGGCTTTGGCGGTGCGGCGCGCGGGAATCCGCGTCGCGGCGGTCGCCTTGGCTGCCTTCGCGCGGGCGATCGAGCGATTCTTCATCGTGAAGCAGCGCTCGAGCGCGCGATCGACCTTGTCTTCCACCTGGTTCGTGATCTCGCGCGACACCTCGGAAATCTCGGAGACGACGAGGAACTTCGCGCGATCGAGCATGCGCTTCTCGCGGAACGAGAGGTTCTTCGACCGCGCGAGGAACGTCAGGCTCTTGAGCACCTCGACGACGTCGTAGATCGATCCGGTGCGCATCCGATCCGAGTTGTCCTTGAAGCGCCCCTTCCAATTCTGATGGTTGTCGATCTTGCCGTCGCTCAGCAGGGCGAAGAGGCGTTCGATCTCTTCGTCGCAGATCGCGCGCCGGAGGCCGACGCCGTCGACGTTGTCGACCGGAACGAGGACCGTCGTCTCGTTCGCGACCATTCGCAGATGGTAGAAGCCACAGGTGGTGCCGAGGATTGTTTTGGTTTCGATGCCTTGCACGACTCCGAGTCCGTGATTTGGGTAAATGACCTTGTCACCAACCTGAAATGTCACATGTCCCCCACTGAGTAAGGTGCGTAGGATGGGTGTGCCGTGCGATTAGCAGCCTTCTAAGTATAGCGGATCACCTCAGCGCTGGCAACGAAAAACATCGGAAAAACGGGCACTTTTTGACGTTTTTGCACTCGGATGCAGCATCTGTCCGGCGGCAGATTTCGACCCCGACCGGACCCGATCCGCGCGCGTTTCCGCCTCCGGTCGACGCGCCGCCGGTGGCTTAAGAGGCACGTCCCAAACGGGTTGCGGTCGGACACCCGAGGCACGTTCGGGCGCCGTGGACGGGTATGATCGCCTCGTGCCCGCTCGATGGTGGAGTCCCGGGTCCGCCGGAACGCTTCTGCTAGCTCTGCTGGTCGGACAGCCTCAGAGGCTCGCCCCCTACGCCTCGACCCCCGAGGACGTCGTGGACCGGATGCTCGTCCTCGCCGGAACGACCAAGGCGGACGTCGTCTACGACCTCGGCTGCGGGGACGGGCGGATCCCTATCGCGGCCGCCAAAACCTACGGCGCGCGGGGGGTCGGCGTCGACGTCGATCCGCGTCGCATCGAGGAATCCCGCGCCAACGCCAAGGCGGCCGGCGTCGAGCATCTCGTCGAATTCCGCGTCGAAGATGCGATGACGACCGACGTTTCGTCCGCGACGGTCGTGACGCTCTATATGCTCGCCTCGGGGAACGCGAAGCTGCGGCCGATGCTGACGCGTCAGCTTCGTCCCGGCGCGCGCATCGTCTCGCACGCGTTCAGCATGGGTCCGGAATGGCCGGCCGACACGATCGATCGCTTCGTCAGCGCGCGCGGCGATGAAGTGACGCTGTATATGTGGAAGGCGGATGGAAAACCGCGATGATCGCGGATTGCGGACCGCGGTTAGCGGACCGCGGTTACGAGTATCTCGCGAGCGCGAGATTCACGATTTCCTCGACGAGCTGCGTGTAGGTGTGGCCCGCTTTGCGCGCGGCGAACGCGAACTCGGATTTCGAGGCGAGCCACGGGTTCGGATTGGCTTCGATGACCGCCACGCGCCCATCCGGACGCAGGCGCATGTCGATGCGCGCGTAGTCGCGCAGCTCGAGCGCCTGGAACACGGCAATCGCCGTCGTCTGCAGCAGCGCGACGGTGTCGTCGGGCAAATCTTCCGCGATGGCGGCCTTCGTGTCGCGATAGGCCGCCGTCCCCTTCCCCCACTTCACCTCGGCGCCCGCGATTCGGGGTCTGCCCTCGGGCAGCTTCGACAGATCGAGCTCGACGACCGGCAGCCCGATCGGATTGTCGTTCCCCAGCACGCCGACGTACATCTCGCGCCCTTCGACGTATTCCTCGATGAGGACGGGTGAATCGAAGTTCGCGTGGAGCCAATCGATCCGCTCCATCAGCTCGCGGATCGACGAGACGACCGCGTTGAACTCGATCCCGATCGATCCATCCTCGCGCGCGGGCTTGACGATGACCGGGAACTCGAGGTCGTGGGAGAAGTCGAGCCGTCCGCGGAACGATCGCGCGAAGACGGGCGTGTGGATGCCGTGGAACTCGAGGATCTTCTTGGCGACGCCCTTGTCCTGCGCGAGCATCAGGCCGTGGGAGCCGGCGCCGGTGAACTTCTTCTGAATGAGCTCGAGATACGCCGCGATGCAGTGGTCCGCGGTGTCGTTGCCGGCGAACGATTCGGCCAGGTTGAAGACGAGATCGCACTCCATGCGCGCCAGCGCGTGCAATCCCTTGATCGATCCGTCGAGCACGTGCAGCGTCGCCTCGTGTCCGAGCTTGACGAGCGCCTCCGCGACTTCGTCTTCGACTTCCTTCTTGTCGAGGGTCCGCGTGAGCGGCGCTTTGTCGGACGAGGCGCCGCCGGGCTCGTCCGGTTCCTCCCACCGGTCGTAGAGAACGACAACGTTCAGTTTGCCCACGTGTCGGCGAGATTATAAGCGTGAACGGCGGTCGATGTAACATCCGTCGATCCCCGTCGAGCACCGAGCAGCCTCGAGCGCTGCAGCTCACGCTGCAGAATACGACTTTGAGCGATTGCAGCTATAGTGTGACCATGCGCGAGCTCAAGGCCCTGTCCGCGGACGCGATCGAATCGGCGTTGGCAAAGGCGGAGCGGTATCGCCTGCTCAACGAGCCCGGCGAGGCGGAGAGCATCTGCCTCGACATCCTTCAGATCGACGCGACCAACCAAGCGGCGCACGTGACGCTGCTGCTCGCGCTGACGGATCAGTTCGGCCATATGCCCGGTGCGCACGCCCGCGCTCGGGGCGCCCTCGCTCATCTGCACAGCGAATACGATCAGGCGTACTACGCCGGCATCATCGCCGAGCGCCGCGCGAAGGCGCAGCTCGCCCGCGGCGGCGCCGGCTCGAGCGTCGGTGTCCACGAGTGGATCACCGAAGCGATGCGCCATTTCGAGCGCGCCGACGCGCTCCGGCCCCACGGCAACGACGACGCGCGCCTGCGATGGAACGCGTGCGCGCGTTTTCTCGATCATCATCCGCAGCTCAGGCCGACCGACGAACGCACCGAGATCGAGATGTTGGAATAGCCAGGAGTCATCGATGCGCCGAATCTTCTCGCTCACGATCGCCGCGCTGCTCCTCACCGCCTCAGCTCCCGCCGTCCGCGCACAACGCACCGTCAAGCCGCCGCTGCACGGGAAGCATTGGGTCGCCATCACCGGCAAGCCGCTCGGGGCGACGGCCGGCGCGATGATGTTCCAGAAAGGCGGCAACGCCGTCGACGCCGCGTGCGCGATGCTCGGCGCGGTCGCGACGATGTGGGACTCGCTGGCGTGGGGCGGCGAGACGCAGGCGCTGATCTACAACCCGAACACGAAGAAGGTCGTCGCGATCAACGCGCTCGGCGCGGCGCCCACCGGCGCGACGCCGGAGTTCTACAGGCAGAAAGGCCTGCGCTATCCGCCCGAGTACGGACCGCTTGCCGCCGTCACGCCCGGCACGCCCGGCGGCTTGATGGTGATGCTCGCCGAGTTCGGGACGATGAGCCTGAAGGACGTGCTCGCGCCGGCGATCGACATGGCCGACGGCTACGCGATCGAAGCGCAGGCGGCGGACGCGATGGAGCGCCAGAAGAACGAAATCAAGAAGTGGTCGTACTCGAAGAGCGTGTTCCTGCCGCACGCGGGCGAGGCGCGCGAAGCGCCGCGCGCGGGCGAGGTGTTCAAGCAGGCGGACCTCGCCGCGACCCTGCGAAAGCTCGTCGACACCGAGCAGCAGGCGCTGAAGGCGGGCAAGAACCGCAAGGACGCGATGTACGCCGCGTACGATCGGTTCTATCGCGGCGACATCGCGCAGGAGTTCGTGCGCGGCTCGCAGGAGCTCGGCGGCTTGCACACGATGGAGGACCTCGATCGCTGGAAGGTCCACATCGAGGAGCCCGTGATGATCGACTACAAGGGCGTGCAGGTCTACAAGCTGAACGTGTGGACGCAGGGACCGGCGCTGCTGCAGTCGCTCAACATCCTCGAGAACTTCGATCTCAAGTCGATGGGCTACAACAGCGGGCGATACATTCACACGCTGTATCAGGCCATGAACCTCGCGTTCGCCGATCGCGATTTCTATTACGGCGACACGTACGTGCCGCCGGCCGAACCGGTCAAGGGGCTGCTCTCGAAGGAGTACGCAAAGGCGCGCGCCAAGCTGATCGATCCGAGCCGCAATGACGCCGCCGCGAAGCCGGGCGATCCGTATCCGTTCCAAGGCGGCACGAACCCGTTCGCGGATCTGCTGCAGAAATGGGGCGCGCCGCCGACCGACACCACGCCGCAGAATCGCGCGGGCGATCGCTCGTTCGACGACGGCTTCATGGCGGGAACGACGTCGATTCAGTCAGCCGACAAAGAGGGCTGGGTCGTCTCGGTGACGCCGAGCGGCGGATGGATTCCGGCAGCCATCGCCGGCCGCACGGGCGTCGGCATGAGCCAGCGGATGCAAAGCTTCGTGCTCGATCGCGCCGACGGACCGTTCAACGTCCTCGAGCCCGGCAAGCGCCCGCGCGTGACGCTGACGCCAAGCCTCGCGCTGAAGGACGGCCGTCCGTTCATCTCGTTCGCCGTGCAGGGCGGCGACAGCCAGGATCAGAACCTCCTGCAGTTCTTCCTCAACATGGTCGAGTTCGGGATGACCGTGCAGCAGGCCGTCGAAGCGCCGAACTTCAACACGTATCAGATGCGCAGCTCGTTCGACGACCACCGCTCGGAGCCCGGACGCATGACGCTGAACGAAGCGATGCCCGCCTGGGTGCGCGAAGAGCTCCAGCGCATGGGCTATCGCCTCGACTACCAGCGCCTGACCTCGGGCCCGATCAACGCCATCTTCTTCGATTGGAAGAACGGCTCGTTCTGGGGGGGCTCGAGTAACCACGGGGAAGACTATGGGATCGTTTGGTGAACGGTTCACTGCAAAGTTCCAGGGTTCACAAGGTTCAAGGGTTCAACGGTTCAAGGGTTCAAAGGTTCAAGGGTTCAAAGGTTCAAAGGTTCAAGGTTCAGGGGAACCCGTGAACCCTTGAACCCGTGAACCCTTGAACCCTTGAACCCCGTGAAAGCGTCCATTCCTGTAGATGCCCCTCCCCATTCGAAAAGAAGCCGATCACGAACTGCTCGACGCGTACTCGCGCGCGGTCGTTCATGCGGTCGAGCGTGTCGCCCCGGCTGTCGTCAACATCGACGTGCGGAAAGACGCCGCCGCGCGGCGGTCGCCGGCGCGCGAAGGCAGCGGCTCGGGCTTCGTGTTCGCCACCGACGGCCTCGTCCTCACCAACAGCCACGTCGTCGACGGCGCGTCGCAGATCGACGTCACGCTGCCCGACGGCCGCGAGTGTCACGCGGATCTGATCGGACAGGATCGCGATACCGACGCCGCGATCGTCCGCATCAGCGCATCCGATCTCACGGCGGTCGACTTCGGCGACTCGCAGGCGCTGCGGCCGGGACAACTCGTCGTCGCGATCGGGAATCCGTACGGATTCCAGCACACCGTCACGACCGGCGTCGTGAGCGCGCTCGGACGATCGCTGCGCGCGCGCAGCGGCCGGCTGATCGAGCACGTGATCCAAACCGACGCCGCGCTCAATCCCGGCAACTCCGGCGGACCGCTCGTCACGAGCGCCGGCGCGGTGATCGGCGTGAACACGGCGATCATCGCGGGCGGTCAGGGGCTGAGCTTCGCGGTGCCGATCCGCACGGTGCTGAACATCCTGCCGGCCCTTCTGCGCGACGGATACGTGCGGCGCGGCTATCTCGGCGTCGCAGGCCAGGACGTGCCGCTCCTCCGCCGCGTGTCACGCTTCCACCATTTGTCGCAGGCGAGCGGCGTGCTCGTGATCTCCGTCGAAGCCGACGGGCCCGCGCGCACGGCTGGCCTTCGCGACGGCGACATCATCGTCGCGCTGGATCAGCACGCGGTGACGAGCCTCGACGATCTGCACCGGCTGCTCACCGAAGAGCGCATCGGCACGCGCGCGACGCTCGGCGTCCTGCGCGGCGTCGATCGACTCGACCTCGTCGTCGCGATCGCGGACAAGAATCGACACTGAAGAATTTCGTCCCATCGCCATTCGAGGGGTGAACTGTTTCGCGCGCCGAACCGTCCAAGTGCTAAGCCAACTGAGTAGGCTTCGCGCAAGGACGGAAGTGCGCTATGAGCAAACTCGTCACATCCTCCATCGAGTTCATCGCATGTGGTGTTCTCGTTGTCTCCGCGATTCCTGGATTCGCGCAATCGAACACGGCGAGCGATCGCCGTCCCGCATACGCGACAGTCAACGCGGTCAACCTCTACGACGCCGCGCTCAGCGCGCGGTACGACAACGTCACGCTCCCCGCCAATCTCACCGTGACACCGGTGTATCGAGAGACGGTCGCGGCCATGCTCGAGCGCTCCGCCACGTTCCGCCGCCAGTGCGCGCGCATCGCGCGCGCCGCCGAGTGGCTGACGATCGAGCTTCGCTCCGATTCCCGCAGCGCCTTTCGCGTGGCCGCGTGGACGACGATCCAACGACGGCGGGGAGGCCGCATGCACGCCGCAATGACGGTGTCGCCCACCAGCCGCCTACCGGAGCTCATCGCGCACGAGATCGAACACGTCATCGAGCAGATCGACGGGATCGACCTCTCGCGTAAGTCCCGCCTCGGCGCGAGCGGCGTGCGGCAGTGCGACTGCGGCAGCTTCGACGCGTACGAAACGACGCGCGCGATCGTGACCGGACTGAAGGTCGCGCGCGAGGTGGCCGCCGGCGGACGGCAGGGCGTCCCGTGATCCTTCAGCGCGCGATGCCCTGGTGGGCGTGCGGCGCCTGGCTGTGGCTCGCGGTGACGAGGGGCGGATTCGTCACCATCGCCCAAGGGGACGCCGCGCGCTCCCCGCGTGCGCCGCGCACCGCGGACGTCAGCGCGAACGGCCGCTACGTCGCCTTCGAATCCTGGGCCTCCCTCGTTCCCGCCGACGACAATCAAAGGCTCGACGTCTACGTCCTCGATCGCATCACCGGACGCGTGACGCTCGAGAGCGACGCCCTGCGCGGAGACTGCTCGCATCCGCGGATCAGCGCCGACGGCCGCTACGTCGTGTTCGAGGCGCGGCAGCTCGCACCGAACGGCGTCGAAAGCCGCGTCGAGATCGTCTTGCGCGACCGCGTGGCCGAGACGACGAAAACACTGACCGCCGTCGGAAACGGCGGGACTGCGGACGGATTCAGCCGCGATCCCGATATCAGCGACGACGGACAGGTCGTGGTGTTCTCGTCCGCCGCGACGGATCTGACTGGCGGTCCGGACGCCAACGGAAAGCTCGAGGACGTGTACGCGATTCAGCTATCGACCGGTGCGGTGACGCGCGTGAGCGTCTCGACGTCGGGAACGCATGTCGCGAAAGGCGCGAGCGGCCTCCCCTCGGTCAGCGGCGACGGCCGATGGGTGGCCTTCTCCTCGATCGCGCCGCTCGACGCGCCAGCGTCACACGCGGCGCAAGAATCACCCACGCGACAGATCTACGTCCGCGATCTGCTGTCGGGGACGACGGTGCGCGTGAGCCGCACGGCTCGCGGACAGGTGCCAGAGGGCGGCGACAGCATGAATCCCGCGATCAGCGCCGACGGACGATTCATCGCGTTCTCCTCGGACGCCACGAACATCGTCGACAACGACGGCAACCGCGCGACGGATGTCTTCCTCTTCGATCGCGAAAAACAAGAGACGACGCTCGTGAGCCGCACGACCGGCGGATCGGTCGCCGCGGGCTGAGCGCGAATCCGACGATCTCGGCGGACGGACGCTTCGTGGCGTTTCAATCGGACGCGGCGAATCTCGTCTGCGCGTCGCGGTGCGCCGAAGCGGAAGCGGACATCAATCTGCTCTGGGACACGTTCATCTTCGATCGCGTCACGACGAAGATCGCGCGCGTGAGCGAAGACGAGCTCGGCGGATGGATGGACTGGAGCGCGGGGATCGCGATCGACGGCACCGGCAGCGTCGTCGCCTTTTCGTCGCGGCATCCGCGCGATGCGTCCGATCGCCTCGACGACGTCGATCTGTTCATTCGCACGATAAGGCCCCAATAATCCCCCCGGCTTGCTTCTTGCCCCATCCGACCGCATTCCCTGGGCGGAGCGCGCGCACGTGACGTCCGCCGGCAGGGCGCGAGACGACGTAAGTCTTTCGTTTCATTACCGATCAGCGAACGAGAACCACTAGTCGTGGCTGTCCACGCACGCGCGGGCGATTACAGTTCTGACGGCCGACCCACAACTCTGGGCGGCGGGCGAACCGCTCCGCCCCGCGGAACTGCGCAGGCCCCCGGGAAAGCCGCTGCACGCCCCTCGGACGCGGCCGCGATCGACGAATTCCTGCACCTGCTCGCGCGCGCCGTGCAGCAGTTCCACACATACCCGCCCGGCAGCCAGATGTGCCTCAGCGCGATCGAGGCGTGCCAGCGATCGCTCGTCACGCTCGAAGCGAGAGAACAAGTCGGCTTCCGCGTGATGCCGCGAGAGCTGATCGTCGACGAAGCTCCGGTCGGCGCCGGCACGGTCATCGAGCAGGAGATCGCGCGGCGGCTGCACTCCGCGGCGATCGCTCAAGTGACGATCGAGCGCAGCGCGTCAGCGCGAGAGCTCGCGCGATTCTGCCTGGACCTCGTGCAGTGCGACAGCCGCAACGGCCTCGAGCTGAGCCTGATCGAGCTGCTCGAGGAACATGGCGTGAGCCGCATCGCGCTGCGCGCCGCGTATCGCCCGCAGGTCCTCGAGATTCCGGCGCCGACGGCTCCGCTCAACGCGCTCATTCAGCACGAGCGCGCGCGGCGCGACGAGCTCATGGCGAGCGGCGGACCGGTCGATCATCTGTATCCGCCGGACAAGGGCTGGGTGCGAGTCGATCCGACGGCGAGATTCGAGCAGGTCTCGCTCCTCGATCTCGCGCTGCTGGCGCAGGACCCGTCGACCCTCGCCGGCATGCTCCTGCGTCTCACCGAAGACGATCTGAGCGATGTGGAAGGCGACGGCGATGCGCTGAGCCGGAAGTTCAGCGACGTCGCGACGCTCTTCGCGGCGCTCGATCCGCGCGTCTCGAAGGTGATGTTCGGGAAGCTCGCGCGCGCCGTCCTCGACCTCGATCCCGAGCACCGCCAAACGCTGCTGCGGAAAACGATTCTGCCGGGCCTCCTCGACGGCAAGATCGACGGCAACGTGCTGCGCGACTTTCCAGATGTCGATCTCGCCGAGTCGCTGTGCCTGCTGCTCGATCTGGAGACGGCGGCGCCGGAAGTCGTCACCACGGCGCTCGCGCGCCTCGATCTGGCGCCCGAGCGCCATGCCGCTGTCCTGCCGCTCGTGGAATCGAAGGTTGCCGAGCGCAAGGGCACCAAGAATCAGGATACCGGGCTCGACGCGCACGCCCGGAAATTGACGCGCATCGATCGCGAGAAGGCGCGCAGCTTCGCCGAGTTCGCGGCGTTCGATCTCGCGCTCGATCCCCAGACGGTCGCGACGCTCGACGGGATCCGTGAATCGATCGGCGCGACCGATCCGGTCGTCCTTCAGCTCAATTGCCTCATGCGGCTCGTTCGGCTCGAGCCGAACCCCGAGGTCGCGCAGCGGTTCATCGCGAAGGCCGCGCGATTCATCGAAGTCCTCGAGCGCGACGAGCGCTGGACCGAGATGGCGAGCTGGATCGCGCTCGAGCGCGCGATGGCCGACGGCTTCCGCGAATCGCGGCCCGACGTCGCCGACGTCATCGCGGCGGCGCTCAACGAATTCTGCACCGTGCGCCGCGCGGCCCGGCTCGTGGACCTCGCCGGCCGCGACGAGCAGAGCCGCCTCGCGGCGAGCGCGATCGTCGAAGCGCTCGGTCCTGGCGCCGGACCCGCGCTGCTCGAGGCGGTCCGTTCGCAGCCCATCGAATCCAAGGACGCGAAGGACACCGGTCGCGCAGCCGTGCAACTGCTGTGCGATCACGCCACGCTCGTCGCGCCGGCGCTTGCGGCGGCGCTGGCAACCGCTGATGAGGCCATGCATCGCGTGATCGCGCGCGTCCTCGGCCACGCGGGCGCGGGATACGAGCCTCCGCTCGGCGCGCTGCTCACGAGCCGCGACGAGCAGGCGGTGCGCGAGGCATTTCGAAGCCTGGCGAAGATCGGCACGCACCGCGCGGCCGCGCTCGTCGCCGCGCAGATCGACAAGGGTCAGGGCTGGATCGGCGGCGCTGCCGAGCAGACCCTGTGGCATTTCCCGCGGACCGAAGCGGACCGGCAGGTCCGCGAGCTGCTCGGGCGCCGCGAGTTCGTCCTGCGGCATCCGCAGGTGGCGGGACGACTCATCGATCGCGCCGTTCAGAATGGCGCCACGAATCTCACGCCGATCCTGCAGACGCTCGTGCCGCTGCGGTATCGCTTCTGGAACCCCGCGCTCATGCGCGTCGCGCGCCAGGCGCGCACGCTGCTCTCGCAATGAAAACAGAACCACATCGCGTCGATCCCGTCGCCTTGCTCAAGGGCCTTGTCAGCCTGCGCCGGCTCACCGGCCTCTACCCTGCCGGCCATCCGGCGATCGAGCAGAAGCTGAGCGAGCTCGACGACAGCGTCCAGCGGCACATTCAGTCTTCCGAGTACGGGCTGCGTCTCGACGTGATCCATGGATCGGCGCACCTCGACGGCGTGCCGTTCCGTCAGGACAGCGAAGCGCAGGCGCAGATCCTGCGCGAGCTGACCGACCTCGGCGTCGACAGCATTCACATCGCGGCGGGCGTCACGCGTCAAGAGCTGCTCGCGCTGTCGGAGTTTTTGTGGCAGTTGAAGGAAGCGCCGAGCGGCGAGCCGATCGACGTCCAACTCGCCACGCGGCAGATCCGCCACATCAGCCTCGGGCACCTCGTGCCGCTCGATACGCGATGGAAGGCCGTGCAGTGGCCCGATAGCCCCACCGGTCCGCTCGATCCCTCCTACGAGCTCTCGCTCGCGCTTACTGAGCGGACCTTCGACGATGTGATGCAGGGCAAGGGCATCGATCTCGCGACGATCCGCGACATCGTTCATTTGCTGATTCAGAAAGTGGCCGCGAGCAACGCGGCGCTCGGACAGATCCTCGCGGTGAAGCTGTACGAGAACCTCACGTACTGCCACTCGGTCAACGTCGCGACGCTGAGCCTGCTGATCGGCAAGCAGTTGGGATTCGATCAGGCGGCCACCGCGGCGCTGGCGGAGGCGGCGCTGCTGCACGACATCGGCAAGACGCGCATCCCGCTCGACATCCTGAAGAAGCCGTCGGCGCTCGACAAACGCGAGCGAAAGATGATGGAAGCGCACACGACGTACGGCGCGGAAATCCTCGTCGAAGTCGACGGGTTGAGGCCGCTGACGCCGACCGTCGCGCTCGAGCATCACCGCGGTATCGACGGCACCGGCTATCCGGATCTCGGCGAGGGCGCCGTGCCGCACTTCCTGAGTCAGCTCGTCGCCGTCGCGGACATCTACGAGGCGATGACCGGCGCGCGGTCGTATCAGGATCCGGCGATGCCGGAGCAGGCGTGCCTCGTGCTCGCGCGCCTCGCCGGCACGAAGCTGAACACCGCGCTCGTCAAGGCGTTCGTGAACGCGATCAGCTTCTTCCCGCTCGGATCGGTCGTGCGCACCGATCGCGACGAGCTCGGCGTGGTGATCCGCACGAACGAGCGCGAGCCGCTCCATCCCGTCATCGCGCTGATGGGCGCCGACCTCGAGCCGCTCCCGAACGCCATCGACACCAGCCGCCGTTCCGCCTCCGGCCAATACGAACGCCACGTCGTCGAGACGCTGCGCCCGCAAGAAGGATTGAATCTGAATCGATTCCTCGCGGCGAGCTGACACCCGCGATTGGCCTGCCACATTGACGAGACTCGTCCGCTGTTTCAGGACGGGACGACACGCTCTATCGCCGCGTCGCGGAGACGAGGTAGTAGCCGAACTTCACGCGGTTGATGCCGAGAAGCGAGCACATCAGCGATCCGCGGAGATTCGCGCGCGTGTGCTCGCTCAATTTCTGGTGCCGCAGCCATTTCTTCACGACGAATGACGTGACCACATAGGGTGCGTACATGACCGACGGCGCCACGCGCCACGAGATGTCCTCGACCGAGATCTCGTCGAAGCCGCAGCGCGCGAGCGCGTCGGCGAAGCGCTCGATCTGAGGAAGCTGCGGCAGCACGAAGCTGCGATTGAGGAGATCGTTCAGGCGCGAGGACAGCGGACCGAGCGGGCGATCGGGATTCTTCAGAAATGCGTCCGCGACGGAGAGCCTCGCGCCCGGTTTGAGCAGGCGCGCGGCTTCGCGCAGGAACGGCAGCTTGTCGGGTCCTTCCGCGTGGCACGCGCTCTCGATCGCTACCGCGCCGTCCACCGACGCCGCGGGCAAACCGCTCGCCGTGTAGTCCAGGAGCTCGAGCCGCGCGCGCGGAAACACGCCCATTCGCCGGTTCCATGCGTTGCCCGTTTCGACCTGCCAGGGCACGACGGTGATGCCGAGCACGCGCTTGCGGGGAAACACCGCCGCCGCAGTACGGACGGTCGCGCCGACGCCACACCCGAGATCGATCAGGAGGTCGTCGCGCTCCGGTTGAAGACGCAGCCGCGCGAGCACCTGCCGGTTCATCTCGTCCAGCATCGTCTCCCGCCGGAACGGATTGAGGCCGGGCCGGTAGTACCCGAAGTGCATGTTGAAGCCGGAGCTCCACTCGCCGTAGTCGGGGCCGGCGTTCTCGTAGTAGGCGATCAGCCGCTCGTACTGGCGGCTCTGTTCGACGACGGGACTCACGCGGCGGTCGCCTTCGCGATGTGCTTCGTCGCCAGGGCTCGATGGTTCAGCGCCATCGCAGCGCAGATCACCACGCCGCCGAGGATGAACCAGCTCAACGTGATCGCGAAGAGGATCGCGTACACGCCGGCGAACGTGAAGAGCTCCACCGCGGAGAGGCGCAGCATCGCGGGTCGTCCGTACTCGATCCGTCCCTTGATCTGATCGCCGGCGAGGACCGCGCGAAAGAGGAACAGATTGCGGATGTGCCGCACGTGGATCGTCAACTGGATCATCACCATCATGCCGACGGCGAACACGTACGCTTCGGGCACGACTTGCGAGCGCATGGTGAAGAACCAGAGCGTCGCCTGGATCGCGCACGTCGCCGCCATCGCGAAGAGGAATCGCGGGCTGAAGAGCCGCAGCGCGTCGACGTCGCCTTGATAGTACGGCGTGATCTCGTAGCTGCCCTCGAAGGCAATCCGCTCGCGCGCGCCGCGCTGATACAGCCGCGCGCAGGTCATCGTCATGAGGAAGTCGGACGTGTAGAGCGCGATCCAGAGGACGAGGCCTGGCCACGGGCTCGCGTAGAAGAGGGCTTCCAACGTGACGCTCCTTGCAGTGACGCCGCCGCGTCCGGCTGCAGCCGGACCCTGATGTTGCTGGGGTGCAGACAGGATCGCACGGAACGTCGGCGGCGAGGCGGCTGCTATACTGACCGGTGCACATGACGGCACTGAAGCGCACCGCGCTCGTCGTCGCGTTGTTCGTGAGCGCGCTCTTCGCGTGGCTGGTGTTGTCCGTCGCGCTCTTGCCGTATCGCAGTGGTTCCGCCGGGCTCGCTGCGGTGTCCTTCGGGATCAGCGAAGCGGTCGTCGAGCTCTTCGTGCTCGCGGTCGCGCTGTT
The DNA here is from genome assembly GCA_036556425.1 of Vicinamibacterales bacterium. Classification (GTDB taxonomy): domain Bacteria; phylum Acidobacteriota; class Vicinamibacteria; order Vicinamibacterales; family 2-12-FULL-66-21; genus DATBJJ01. Next base: position 1,175 of record DATBJJ010000105.1, on the reverse strand, counting down.
CATCGGCTGGCGCGTGTGGCGATTCGTGCAGCGCCGGCGGCGGTCTCGTCCCGCCTGAAGCGGACTCGCCTGCTATACTGAACGTTCACTCCCTGGGCCGGAGTGGTGAAACTGGCAGACGCGCGGGACTCAAAATCCCGTGGGGTTCACTCCCCGTGTCGGTTCGATTCCGACCTCCGGCACCATCCAAATCCTTCAAATCGCATCGACTTTGGGCCGTACGCAGTTCTGGCCCGATCGGCGCCCGCGCGCGCGAATCGGGCCAGACTTTCACCGTTCTTTAACTCTTCTGCCTTCGACCCGTCTCGGCGAGCGGCTTCCCAATGCGGTGCCCGCGCTTTCGCCATCGCGCGGGATCGCGCCGGGCGATCTCTTTCCATACGATCAATCGCTGACGTGCGCGCGGTGCTCGGAGCGGGGCCTGTTGGAGCGGACCGGCGGTGGCTGGTTCTGCGGCTGCTGCGCCGCGAGCTGGCCGGATGATGGGGGGAAGGACTTGACCGGAGAAGAAAACGCGCCCTACAGCGGTCAACCGCTGTGGGGGGCCATCGCCTGCGGGTTCTGCGGAGCCAGACTGACGCCGAAACCGCGAGGGCGCGGGCTCAGGTACTGCGGCGATGGGTGCCGCGCGAGGGCGCGAGGCGCGCGTCGTGGCGAGATTCTGCGGGAGTTGACCGCCGCGCGCACGACGGCAGCCGCGCTGGTTTTGGAACTGATGGGAAACGACGAGGGGTCGCAGCAATGACGACTCCTATCGTCTCGTCGCACCGACCGCGGCAGCTGGACCCGAGGATGCGCCGGAGGATAGGCCGTCCGAGCCGCCCGTTGTGCTGCGACCGGATGGGGTCTTCACGGATGCTTTCGTCGAGGCCCCTCGAATCGTCCCATTCAGACGCCGCTTCGGCGACGACATTCCCTGACTTTGACATAAACTCTCCGCAGATATTAGAACCGAGGTCGCGCACGTCGTCTTGATTGACAATTGTTGAGGGCAGCAATGTCACAACTTCAGCAACAACTCGATGAACAGCGTCGGCGGGTTGACGTTGACAACTTTGACGTCACCGTGCGTGAACTCGTGCGCATGGCGGCGGAAGGTGAACTGGACAGAGCCCCAGCCTATCAGCGGAAGTTTCGATGGACCGAAACCGACGAGTCCAAGCTAATCGAGTCCC
>DATBJJ010000104.1:0-38792 GCA_036556425.1 Vicinamibacterales bacterium | reverse complement strand
GTGATCTCATTCGGGGAAATCATGCTGCGGCTCAGCCCGCCGGGATTCGAGCGGTTCCTGCAGACGCCGCAGTTCGTGGCGACCTTCGGCGGCGGCGAGGCGAACGTCGCCGTCACGCTCGCGCAGTTCGGGATCGACAGCTACTACGTCACGCGGCTGCCGGCGCACGACATCGGCGAGGCCGCGGTCCGCGCGCTGCGCGCCGAGGGCGTGCGCACCGACTACATTCTGCGCGGCGGCGACCGCATCGGCATCTACTACGCGGAAACGGGCGCGAGCCAGCGCGCGTCGAGCGTCATCTACGATCGCGCGCGATCGTCGATCGCCGACATGGAGCCCGACGCGATCGACTGGAAGCGCGTGTTCGAGGGCGCCGATTGGTTCCACGTCACCGGCATCACGCCCGCGCTCGGCGACAAAGGCACGGCGTCGACGACCAAAGCGCTCGAGGCGGCGCGCGCCGCCAAGGTGCGCGTCAGCGTCGATCTGAATTTTCGAAAGAAGCTCTGGACCGAGAAGCGCGCGCAGGAAGTCATGGGCCCCCTGATGCGCAACGTCGACGTCGTCATCGCGAACGAGGAGGACCTGCAGTCCGTCCTCGGCGTGCACGTGCCCGGCACCGACGTGACCAGCGGACAGCTGAACATCGAGGGCTTTCAGCAGGCAGCCGAGCGCGTGACGCGCGATTTCGGGCCGCCGATGGTCGCCATCACGCTGCGCGAGAGCGTGTCCGCGAGCGACAACGGCTGGAGCGCCGTGCTGTGGGACTCCGGCACGAAGCAGCTGCACCGTAGCCAGCGGTACGACGTCCGCCTCGTCGATCGCATCGGCGGAGGCGACAGCTTCGCCGGCGGATTGATCTACGGCCTGGTGACGGGACGCGCGCCGGACGCGGCGCTGAGGTTCGCCGTCGCGGCGAGCGCGCTCAAACAGACGATTCCGTGGGATTTCAATCGCTCCACCGTCGCCGAGGTCGATCGCCTTGCCGGCGGCGATGCGTCGGGGCGAGTGCAGCGGTAGATGCTCACACGCCGGTCGTTTCTCATTCTCGGACCGCTCGCCGCGGCCGGCATCTATCAACTCTCGCGCGGCAGCGGCGACGGACGGCTCGCTGCTCGGTTCAAGGCACCGACGACGAAGACGGCGCCGGGCGAGTATCCGCTCGGCCTTGGCGCCGATCGCGACGGGCTGCTGATCGTCCCCAAGAACTATCGCCACGACGTTCCAGCGCCGCTCGCCGTCATGCTCCACGGCGCCGGCGGGCGCGCGCGCCGCGTGTCGTCGCTGTTCGCCGCCGCCGGCGAGCTCGGCGTGATCCTCCTCACGCCAGAATCTCGCGGCGGAACGTGGGACGCAATCCGCGGCGGTTACGGGCCGGACATCGCGTTCCTCGATCGCGCGCTGACGCAGGCGTTCGATCGCTGCGCGGTCGATCGGCGCCGGCTCGCAATCGGCGGCTTCTCCGACGGCGCGACCTACGGTCTCTCGGTCGGCCTGATCAACGGCGATCTGTTCACGCACGTCCTCGCGTGCTCGCCAGGTTTCATCATTCCCGGCACGCCGCAAGGCAAGCCGAAGATCTACATGTCGCACGGCAAGGCCGACGAGATTCTTCCGATCGACGCGACGAGCCGCCGCATCCATCCCGAGCTGAGGCGCGCCGGCTACAACGTGAAATACACGGAATTCGACGGGCCGCACGGCGTGCCTCCCGAGATAGCGCGCGAGGCATTCACATGGTTCAAGGGGGAGTAGCGGCGCCTCGCGTACAATGTGATCCATGCCGCGATTTCTCCTGGCGTTTGCCGTCTCTATCCTCTGTGCCGGCTGCATCCGATCGACAACGAGCATCGAGCTTCGCGCCGACGGCAGCGGCACGGTCCTTCAGGAAACGGGCATCTCGTCGCAGGCGCTCGTGATGCTGAAAAGCATGGCACCGCAGGGCACGGGCAAGGAGTCCTCGTCCGAAATGTTCACGGAAGACCAGGCGCGGAAAACCGCTGCGGCGATGGGCGTGACGTTCGTCTCGGGCGAGCCGTTCAAGACCGCCGAGCTCGAAGGCTATCGCGCGCGCTACAGCTTCGCCGACATCACGCAGGTGAAGGTGAACATGAGTCAGGGGATGGGCGGGGCGTCGACGACGTCGAAGGAGCCGCCGTTCGCGTTTCTCTTCGACAAGGGCGCGACCGCTTCCACGCTCACGATTCAGATGACGGAACAGGGCGCGATAAGCGGCATGAACAGCCTGCCGGGATTGCCGCCCGGGGGAGGCACGACGGACGCCGACAAGGCGCAGGCCGCGCAAGCCCTCGCGATGATGAAGATGATGCTGCGCGGGTTGTTCGTCGACGTCTCGCTCAACGTCGACGGCCGCATCGTCAAGACCAACGCGCCGCACGTTGAAGGCTCGCGGGTCACCCTGCTGCAGATCGACTTCGACAAGCTGCTCGCCGACGAAGCGTCGCTGCTGAAGCTCCAGAGCGCGTCGGACCTGAAGGCGCTCGCGAACGTGCCGGGACTCAAGGTCGCCGCGGACCCGAAGCTCACGATCACGTTCAGTAAGTGATCGGATTCAACTGATCAGATTCAATCTATGAGCAGCGCCGCCACGATCTGCTCGAACTCGATTTCGAGCGCTTCGCGCGCGATGGCCTTCCCCGCGCGCCGATACCAATAGGCCGCGTTCGACGCGTCCCCTTCCTGCCGGTGCAGGAACGCGTGGACCCACGCCCCGGTCTCGTCCTCGATGTCCTGCGCGATCCTGTGCGCGCGGTCCCAATCGTTCTTTCCGGCATGCCACAGCGCGACGAGCGCCGGGGAAAGCGCCGGCGGCGGTTCGCTGGCCTTCAGCGTGGCCTTGAATTCAGCAAGCGTCATACTCATCGTCAATCGTCGCTCCAACCCACCGATTGTAGGCCAGGGTATGATCCCGTCACCTTTCCGGGAGGAGACGCGTGAGAAACCAGCACTTCACAGTGGCGCTCGCCGGTCTGTTGCTCGCGGCGGGGATGACGTCGACGTGGCCGGCCTCGCTCTCGGGGCAGCGTTCGGCCGCGGTCATCGATCCGCTCCCATCCTTTGGCGAGCCGGCAATCTCTCCCGATCGCGCCGAGATCGCCGTCGTATCCGGCGGCGACATCTGGACCGTGCCTTACGCCGGAGGCGACGCGCGGCTGCTCGTGTCGCACGAGGCGACCGAGTCGCGGCCGCTGTATTCGCCCGACGGCGACCGGCTCGCGTTCGTCTCGGATCGCACCGGCGGCGGCGACATCTACGTGGTGTCGCTCAAGTCCGGCGTCCTCACGCAGGTGACGTCGGACGATGGGTTGGAGCGATTGGACGCGTGGTCGCGCGACGGCAAGTGGCTCTACTTCTCGTCGACCAGCCGCGACGTCGCGGGGATGAGCGATCTGTATCGCGTGCGGCCCGACGGGGGCACGCCGATGCTCGTCAGCGCCGATCGCTACACGGGCGAGTTCTTCGCCGCGCCCTCGCCCGATGGACAGAGGGTCGCATTCGCCGCGCGAGGCAACAGCGCCGGCCAGTGGTGGCGCAAAGGCCACTCGCATCTGGACGAGTCGGAGCTCTGGCTGCTGCACGACGCGACTGGAGACGCCTCGAAGGGACAGGCGAAGTACGAGCGGCTGACCGAGCGCGGCGCGAAACAGATGTGGCCGATGTGGAGCGGCGACGGCAAGAGCCTCTTCTTCGTCTCGGATCGGAGCGGCGCGCAGAACATCTGGACGCTCCCGCTCGGCGGCGCCGCCAAGCCGGTGACGCGTTTCACGAACGGGCGCGTGCTCTGGCCGACGATCTCGTACGACGGACGCGCGATCGTGTTCGAGCGGGACTTCGAGGTCTGGAAGCTGGATACCGCGAGCGGACAAGCGAGCAAGGTCTCGATCGCGAAGCGCGGCCTTCCGCCGGGGCCCGCCGTCGATCACGTCACGCTGAACAATCAATTCCAGGATCTCGCGCTCTCGCCCGACGGACGGAAAGTCGTGTTCGTCGCGCGCGGCGAAATCTGGGCGGCCTCGTCGCGCGACGGCGGCGACGCGGTGCGCGTCACGCGGAGCTACGCTCGCGAGTCGCAGATCGAGTGGACGGCGGACAGCCGGCGGATCGTCTACGTCTCGGAGCGCGATGCCGCGCTCGACGGCACGGGGGCCGGCAGCGGCGCGCCGCATCTCTTCACGTACGACTTCACCACGTCGCGCGAGACGCAGTTGACCTCCGCCGCAACGGGCGACTCGGCGCCTCGCATCGCGCCGGATGGAAAGACGGTCGCGTTCGTCCGCGACGGCAAGGAGCTGCGCGCGATCGATCTCGCCTCGAAACAGGAGCGGCTGCTCGCGAGCGGCCATCTGAGCCGCGGCAACCGCGCGGTGGCGTGGTCGCCCGACGGACGATGGGTCGCGTACCTCGCGCTCAGCGGACGCTCGTTCCGCAACGTGCACGTCGTGCCCGCCGCCGGCGGCGAGAGCCGCGCGGTGAGCGCGATGCCGAACGGCAACGCGAGCAACATCTCGTGGAGCCCGGACGGCACCTACATCCTCTACAACACGAGCCAGCGGACCGAGGAGGGCCAGGTCGTGCGCGTCGATCTGATCCTTCGCACGCCGCGTTTTCGCGAGGATCGCTTCCGCGATCTCTTCAAGCCGGAACCCAGCCGCGACGAAGCGGCGCGATCCAAGCAGGGCGAGCGTGACGCGGAACCCCCGCGCGATCCGTCGAAGCCGGTGGAGATCGTGTTCGACGAGATCCGCCGCCGGCTCAGCATCGTGCCGGTCGGCGTGGACGTCACCTCGCAGGCGATCAGCCCCGATGGCCGCACGCTGCTGCTCACGGCCACGGCCGAGGGACAGCAGAACCTCTACACGTATTCGCTCGACGAGCTCGCGCGCGAGCCGGCCGTCGCGCGGCAATTGACGTCGACCGCGGGCAACAAGTCGGACGCGCAGTTCTCGCCCGACGGCCGCGAGGTGTTCTATCTCGAGCAGGGCCGCATCACCGTGATCCCGATCGAGACGCGGCAATCGCGATCGATCGCGGTCACCGCCGAGCTCGACATCGACTTCGCGCACGAAAAAATGGAGGTCTTCCGCCAGGCGTGGACCTACATGCGCGACGGCTTCTACGACGACAAGTTCCATGGCGTCGATTGGAACGCGGTGCGGACCGAGTACGCGCCGCGCGTCGCCGGCGCGCAGACGCCCGCCGAATTGCGCCGGCTGCTCAACCTGATGGTCGGCGAGCTCAACTCGTCGCACATGGGTGTCGCGGCGGGCGGCGGACGCGGAGGCAGCGCACCGGAAGCGCCAGGCGTCGGGCGTCTCGGGCTTCGTTTCGATCGCGCCGAGTACGAGCAGGCCGGCCGGCTGAAGATCACCGAGATCGTTCCGCTCGGTCCAGTCGCCGTCGCGCGTCAAGTGAAGGCCGGCGAATACCTGACCGCGGTCGACGGCGTGAAGATCACCGAGCGCACCAACCTCGACGATCTGCTCGCGCACTCGGTCAACCGCCGCACCGTGCTCTCGATCGCCGCGTCAGCCAACGCCGACCCGCGCGAAGTGATCGTCCGGCCGGTGAACCAGGCCACCGAGAAGAACCTCTTGTATCGCGAGTGGGTCGAAGCCAACCGCGCGTACGTCGATAAAGCCAGCGGCGGACGCCTCGGCTACGCGCACATGAACGACATGTCGGAAGGTTCGCTGCGCCGCCTCTACATCGATCTCGACGCCGACAACCGCGCGAAAGACGGCGTCGTCATCGACGTGCGCAACAACAACGGCGGGTTCGTCAACGTGTACGCGATCGACGTGCTCGCGCGCCGCGGCTATCTCATGATGACGCCGCGCGGCTTGCCGATGGCGCCGGCGCGGAGCGTGCTCGGGCAGCGATCGCTCGAGCTGCCGACGATCCTCGTCACGAATCAGCACTCGTTGTCGGACGCCGAGGATTTCACTGAAGGCTATCGCACGTTGAAGCTCGGAAAGGTCGTGGGCGAACCGACGTCGGGCTGGATCATCTACACGGGCACCGCCACGCTCGTGGACGGTTCGACGATGAGAATGCCGGGCGTGAGGATCACAACGCTGTCGGGCACGACGATGGAGCTGAATCCCAGACCCGTGGACATCCCGGTGACCCGGCCCATCGGCGAGAGCCTGATCGGCAAGGACAGTCAACTGGATACGGCGGTGCGCGAGCTGCTGCGCCAGCTGGGGACGTCGACGAGCGATCAGAATTCTCGATAACTTTCCGCAGGCTCATACGTATCTAGGTCGGTATGAGCCTGCTCCACGACCTGCGGTTCGCGTTCCGCCTGATCGCCAAAGACCGGTGGTTCACCGCCGTGGCCGTCGCGGCCCTTGCGCTCGGCATCGGCGTGAATGCCACGGTGTTCACGCTCGTGAACGCCGTCCTGATCAAAGGGCTCCCCTTCAAGGACTCCTCGCAGCTTTACATGGTCGGTCCCAAGCGTCCGACGGAGAGCCGGATGGCCGGCTTCTCGCCGATGGATCTGGAGGACTGGCGCGCGCAGACGAAGACGTTCGCCGCGCTGGCGGGATTCTCGAACACGCAAATGACGCTGTCGGACGAGCGGGGTTTCCCGGAGCAAGCGAGCGGGACGTTCCTCACCGCCAACGCGTTTCAGGTGCTCGGCCAGCAGCCGCTCCTCGGCCGCGACTTCGCGCCCGGCGAGGATCGTCGCGGCGCGGAGCGCGTGATCATCATCGGCCACGGGATCTGGAAGAACCGCTACGCAATGGATCGCGGCGTGCTCGGCCGCGTGCTGCGCGTGAACGGCGAGCCCGCCACGATCATCGGCGTCATGCCCGAAGGGATGATGTTTCCGACGCGGTCGACGGCGTGGATGCCGTTCGCTCCCGGCCCGAAAGACACGCGGAGCAATCGGCCGCTGCAGGCCTTCGGCCGTCTGCGCGCCGACGCGACGCGCGCGCAAGCGCAGGCGGAGGCCGAGGGGATCGCGGCGCGACTCGCGGCGCAGTATCCGGAGACGAACAAAGAGCTGACGACCGCGCTCGTGCAGACGTTCAACGAGCGCTTCAACGGCGGCGAGATCCGCCAAATCTTTCTTGCGATGATGGGCGCGGTCGGCTTCGTGCTGCTGATCGCCTGCGCGAACGTCGCGAATCTGCTGCTCTCGCGATCGGCGACCCGCACGAGAGAGATCGCGGTCCGCGTCGCGCTCGGCGCGTCGCGCTGGCGCGTCGTCCGCCAACTGCTCGTCGAGAGCGTCGTGCTCGGATTCATCGGCGGCGCGCTCGGCATGCTGCTCGCGCTCGGCGGCGTGAAGGCATTCGACGCGGCCGTGTCGGACGTCGGCAAGCCGTACTGGATCCAGTTCACGGTCGACTGGACTGTCATTGGATTCCTCGGCGGCGTTTGCGTGCTCACGGGGATTCTCTTCGGGTTCGCGCCCGCGCTGCAGGTCTCGAGGACCAACGTCAACGAGGTGCTGAAGGAAGGCGGACGCGGCACGGCCGGCGGCCGCCGCGCGCAATGGCTCACCGGAACGATGGTCGTCGTCGAGATCGCGCTGACGATCGTGCTCCTCGCCGGCGCGGGCGTGATGACGCGCAGTTTCCTCACGCTCTATTCGCTCGATCTCGGGATCAAGACCGACTATCTGATGGCCATGCGCCTGGGCCTGTCGGGCACGAAGTACGAGAAGCCCGAGCAGCGCATCGAGTTCTACGATCGCCTCGCGCCGCGGCTCGCCGGCGTCGCGGGCGCGGAATCGGTCGCGATCGCGACGGACATTCCTCCTCAGGGCGGCGGCCGCCGGCTGCTCGAGGTCGAGGGACGGCCTTCCACCGAGGGCACGCAGCGGCCTGAGGTGTCGACAGTCATCATCAGCCCGACGTACTTCGAGACGCTGCGAGCGCCGCTCCGCCGCGGGCGGAGCTTCACGGACGCGGACGGCAAGCCTGGATCCGAGACGGTCATCATCAACGAGCGCTTCGCCAACGAGCATTTCGCCGGCGAGGATCCGATCGGCCGGCGCATCCGCTTCCCGCCGCGTCCTCCTCAGCCGGGACAGACGCCGCCGGCCAATCAGAAGCCGCCGGTGTGGCGGACGATCGTCGGCATCAGCCCGACGCTGCGGCACGGCTCGCCGCAGGACGCCGAGCCGCGCTCCGCCGCGTACATTCCGCTCCGGCAGGAGCCAACCGGCTTCAGCCTTCTGATCGTGCGCAGCCGCGTCGACCCGGGTGTCATCATGACGGCGGTCCGCCGCGAAGTACAGTGGCTCGATCAGGATCAGCCGGTCTTCACGGTGCAGACGGTCGATCAGATGCTCGCGCAGCAGCGGTGGCCGTTCCGCGTGTTCGGAACACTGTTCGCGGCGTTCGCGGCGATCGGGTTGACGCTGGCCGCGGTCGGCTTGTATGCGGTGATGGCGTATGCCGTCACGCAGCGCACGCAGGAGATCGGCGTGCGGCTCGCGCTCGGCGCAGCCGGCCGTCAGGTATCGTGGCTGATCCTGCGGCGCGGACTGATTCAGCTCGCGATTGGAATGTCGATTGGTCTCACCGGTGCGTACTACGCGACGAAACTGCTCCCGAACGTCGTTCGCATCCAGCCGAACGACTCGACGAACCTCGTCTACATCGCGATCATCCTGATGGCCGTCGCGATCGCCGCCTGCCTCGTCCCGGTTCGCCGAGCGACGAGATTGGATCCGGTGATCGCGCTTCGCGCGGAGTAGGTTCACGGGTTCAAGGGTTCACGGGTTCAGGGGTTCAGGGTTCTTCGAAACTTGAACCCTTGAACCCTTGAACCTTGAGCCGACCGAATTACCAGTTAATCCTGAACATCAACGATCCAATGCGGCCGCCCGGATCGTAGGTGTTGCTCGGATCGTCGTAGAAGCCGGTGGTCGAGAAGATTCCGGCGCCCGATCCCGGCGCGTTGACCGGATCGAAGTTGACGTTGTTGAACAGGTTCAACACGTCGGCGCGAATCTCGAAGTTCGTGGCGCCCTTGATCGGGAACTTCTTCGTGATGCCCAGGTCGAATCGCACGAACCAGGGCATGCGGACGATCAGCGTCGACGGCGCGCAGTCGCCCGTCTTCATCTGCGTGCACGCTTCCGAGTTCGCCGGCGCAAAGTACCGGCCCTCGGGCACGCCGAGCTGGCCGTAGCCGGTCAGCGACGTCGGATCGACGCTGAACGCCCGCCGCGTGTTCAGGATGATGTCGTCCGGCATCATGTAGACGGTCGGCAATCCGTTCGCGGGGTTGATCCGGATGCTGTGCCGGAACAGCTCCTGCACTTCCTCATTCGACATCCCGACCACACGGACGTTGCCGCTGTTGCTGTCGCTGAAGTCGACGACGCGCGCCTGAACGCGGCCGACGCCGTTGACGCTCCACCCGCCGATCACGCCCTCGAGAATCGGATGCAGGTTCGAGCCGAAGCGCTGACCGTGTCCGACCGGAACCGTCCAGTCCCACTGCGACTTGATGGCGTGCCGGACGTTCGGCTGCGTGCGCATCTCGCGTCCGTACTTGAAGTTCAGGAACGCTGAGCCGCGCTCGATCGCGTACTGGTAGCTGCCGCTGGCCGAGAGACCGCGCGAGAGCCGGCGCCGGAGATCGATCTGCAGCGCGTGATAGTCGCTGAACGCGCCGCTGTCGGTCACGTTCAACGTGTTGATCGCCGGGTTCACGGTGAAGAAGTTCGCGGCAAGGCCGGCGGCGATCGCCTGGTTGCGGCGCGTCAGGTTGCCGTCGAGATCCGCGGCGGACGCGAACGGATCCGGCCAGACGTGCACCAGATCCTGCGTGATGGCCGTGTTCGTCCACGTGTTCGATCCGCCCGTGTAGACGGCCGGATTGTTGAAGTCGCGGCTGCCGTTCAAGTACGCGAGATAGATCGGCAGCGGGCTCGTGCCGGTGCCGGGTCCGAAGTACGCGAACGACCCGCGGCGATTGGCCGCGCCGGACGCGTTGTTGGCGCGGAGGTTCTGCACGCCGAGCTTGAACTCTTCGTAGAACCCGTTGCCCTCGATCTGCCGCCCGTTGTAGTTGATCGTCGACCACTGGTTCGTGCCGCGCGTGCCGACGTAGCGGACGTCGACCGCCATGTCCTTGGTGATCGCGCGCTGGAAGCTCACGGTCCACGTATGCGCACGGCCGATCTGGATGTCCGGCGCGAACGCGCTCATGTTGTCCGCGCGGTTCGCTCGTACCGCGATCGGATACGTCGGCGATTCGGGGAACGGCGCGTTGAACAGACGGTTCGTCTGGCTCAGGAACACCGGCCACTGCTCGCCCGGCGCCACGATTCCCGTCGACTCGTTGCGCGTGAGGCTCAGCGTCGTACCAGGATTCGCACCGTAGACGCCGGTGAACTGATCCATGCCTTGCCGGTCGTACGCGACCGAGTAGCCGGCGCGCAGCGTCGCCTGCTCGGGATCGCCGAGCAGCTTCCGCATGAAGCCGCCCTGGACGTTCGGCCGCCACGCGATGCCGACGTTCGGCGACACGTTGTTCCAGTCGGTGTTGTAGCCGCGCGAACCGCTGCTGAACTGCACGTACTGCGGAACGACGGCATTCGCGGCCGTGCCCGGACTGTTGAAGTTGCACTTGCTGTAGGTGCCGCCGTTTCCGAGCCCCGAGATGCCGCACACGGACGCGAACGTATCGGCCGCCGACATCGTGTCGTTCGTCGCGACGAACGGCATCTGCACGTCCCACCGCACGCCGGCGTTCAGCGTGAAGGTCGGCGTCATGCGCCACGAGTCCTGCGCGTACACCGAGTACTCGGTGATCTGCCCCTGCCGCTTGCGGGGCCCGAACGCGACGTACTTGTTCGTCACCGGATCGAGGGCGGCCTGTCCCGTCACGGCCGAGACGCGTCCGGTGAGCAGCGCATACAGCTCGCGCGCGTCGGTCAACTGCCCGCCGGACGCGCCCTGGAAGTTCGCGGTCGTAAAGAGTGATGCCGCGGGATCGTTCGTCGTATTGAACCCGAGATCGATACCTGTCGTCTGGACCTGCGCGTTGTCGGAAACCCTCACGTGCAGGAACGCGCCGCCGAAGTTGACGCTGTGCCGGCCGCGCTGCCACGTCAGGCTCTCGTCGATGCTGAACGTCGGCGCCGTGCGCCAGCTCATGTTGTTCTCGGCGTGCCAGTTCGTGAGGCCGATGTTCTGATCGAAATCGATTGCGTAGCCGTTCTGATCGGCGAAGTTCTGCGGACCATTGCTGATCGGGTTGCCGAAGCTCGATTGGCCGCCGAGCGCGGTGATGCCGCCGCTCAACTCGCTCACCAGGTTCGGCGTCAGCGTCGAACGAAGGCCGACGCGATAGAGCGGACGCTTCGAGTTGAAGAGACGATAGACCGGCGCGCCGGGGAACCGCGCGTCCGCGCCGTTCAAATAGTCGGGATCGCGCTCCGCCCAGATCGTGGCATACGTGGCGCTCAACCGATGGTTGTTGCCAAGGTTGAAGTCCAACCGGACGGTCGGCTGGTGCTCGAACAGATTGCCCGGGCTCTGCCACGCGTACGTCATCAACAGCGGATCGCTGTTCTGACTCACTCGCCCGCCCGTCGTCGTCGACTGCTGGATCTTCTGGAGCAATGACAGCACGAGCGGGTTGATCGTCGAGGCTTGCCCGTTCGCGGCGGCGAGCTGCAGCACGTTCACCTCGCGCGTCGCGCCGCCGACGTCGTAGCGGAACACGCCGTTGAGCGCCGCCGGATTCAGGATCGTCCGGCTCCGCGTGAAGTTGTTCGGGAAGCGGAGCTGCTCGTAGTGGACCATGTAGAACGCTTTGCCGCGGCCGTCGAATCCCGGCAGCAGGATCGGCCCGCCGACGCGCCCGCCGTACTGATTCAGCTTCACGTCGTTCTTCGGCTCGCCGTTGCGCGCGTTCAGCCAGTTGTTCGAATTGAGGTCCGGATGGCGGAAATACTCGTATGCCGTCCCGCTGAACTTGTTCGTGCCGGAACGCGTCTGGAAGTTGATGCTGACGGCGCCGCTGCCGCCGACGTTCGCGCCGCCCGCGGCGGACACGACCGACACGGCTTCGACGGCATCCTGCCGCGGCGTGATCGAGGCGAAGAACGAGTCAGAGGAGCGCAGGAAGTTGTCGTTGTTGCTCACGCCGTCGAGCGTGATCTGAATGAACGATTCCGGCAGGCCGTTGATCCGCGATTCGCGGTTCGTGTCCGCCGTGTTGACGCCAGGCAGGAACGTCACCGCGTTCAACGCGTTCCGCGTCGGCGTCGGCATGCGGTTCAACTGATCGGCGTTGAGCGTTGCCGCGACGGTCGCCGTCTGCGTGTTGATCAGCTCCGAGCTGCTCGTCACGACGACGGTCTCTTCGATCCGTCCGACTTCCAGCATCGCCTTCACCGATATCGGTGTGTTCGGCAGGACCCGAACGTCGATCGTTGCGGTCTTGAATCCCGCGAGCGTGATCGTCAAGCGATAACTGCCGGCGCCAACGCCCGGGATGCTGAACACGCCGTCGGAATTCGTGACGGCTTCGAACTGCTCGCCCGATTCACCCTTGGCGACGACGGACGCTCCAGGAATGGTGCCGCCGCCGGTGTCGACGACGGTACCCGATATGGACGTGTTCGAACTGCCCTGGGCGTACGCCAGGCCAGTCGTCAGCAGGGCGACCAACGGTACGAGAAACACAGTCTTCAGTCGGTAGGTCACGAATTCCTCCTCCCTGAACTCGCGCAAATTCCGAATGGGGACGGCCCGGGGACTACGAAGGGGCCTAGTAGCGTGACGAAACCATACCGAAGCCAGCGGGGGCCGTCAATCGGAATGGCGTGACCACGGCCTTCAAATTGGGGCCGTACTGCTTGTATTTCGTGAAGAAACCCGGGTCCGGCGAGGACGGGATGGGACCTGTGGTGGGACGAAATGCCGACCTATAGTGATGAGCTGCGGGACGCGGCTTCGTCGTCGAGTAGCAACAAGGCTTCTCGCGCGCTTCGGATCGCGAGCGCCACGGGCAGGCTCGAGTGCGGATTCAACGCCTCCGCGATCGCGCCGGCCTTCGATAGGCCGAACGCGCCGACGACGAGATGCGTGCCGGCGAGCGCGGGCAGCGTCAACGTCAGCCGCCGCGGCGGCGGTTTGGGTGAATCGTCGACGGCGATCACGTATCGCGACGTCTCCGTCAGCGCGCGATGCCCCGGAAAGAGCGAGCAGATGTGGCCGTCGGGACCCACGCCGACGAGGGCGGCGTCGAGGCGCGGCGGGCTCCCGAGCACACTGCGCATCTCACGCTCGTACTCCGCCGCCGCGCGATCGAGATCGTGCGCCTCGCCATGCATGCGATGCACGCGGGCCGGATCGATGTCGATGCGATCGAGCAGCAGCTCCGACGCGATCCGATAGTTCGAGTCCGGGTGATCCGGCGGCACGCTTCGCTCGTCGCACCAGAACAGATCGATCCGCCGCCAGTCGAGCGGCGCGCGCGCGAGCGCCGGACAGAACGCGTCCGCCGCGGAGCCGCCGGACAGCGCGATCGAAAAGCGCCCGGCGTCGCGGCTCAGATCGACGAGCCGGTTCACGAACGCATCCGCCAGCGCGGTGCGTGTTCCGACGATGACTCTGGGAGGAGCACTCACGAGCGTCGCCGTCAGGAGCGAAGTACGGTCATGGGATCGACGCACGCGGCGCGCCTCGCGGGCAGGATTGACGCCGCAATCGCGACGATCGCCAAGAGGATCGCGGCGGCCAGGAAGCTGATCCAGTCCGTACGGCTGATTTCGTACAGCAACTGAACGAGCAGCCGTGTCGCGACGAGGGAAGCGGCGATGCCGATCGTGAGTCCCCACGCGAGCAGCACGCCGCCCTGGCGAACGACGAGCATCAACAGTTCGCTCTTTCGCGCGCCCAACGCGATGCGAATCCCGAACTCCCGCGCGCGTTGACCGACGGCGTACGAGACGACGCCGTACACGCCCACTGCCGCCATCACGAGCGCGACGATGGCAAACCCGCCGAACACGGTCGTCGTCAGCCAGCGATCCGATAGCGAACGATCGACGATCGTCCGCATCGTCAACACGTCGTACACCGGCTGCTCGGGATCGGCGGCGCGAACCTCGGCAACGAGGGATCGCGCGATTCCACTCGGATCGAGACTGGTGCGGACGACGAGCGCCATGCGGTCCTGGCCGCGCTGCAGATAGTTCCAGTACACCTGCGGCCGTTCGTCCAGCGTCAGCGCGTCGTGCCGTATGTGGCCGGCAACCCCGACGATCGTGATCCACGGCGCATCGGGGAACGGAATCCGGAACCGCTTTCCGATGGCGCTCTCGTTCGGCCAGGCGAGCCGCGCGACTCGCTCGTCGATGATGCCGACCCGCGGCGCGTCGGCGTGATCGGCGTCGCTGAACGATCGGCCGTCGACGATCGGGATCCCGATCGCCTTGAAGTAGTCGGGCGTTGCCGTCCTCCAGTCGAGATTATCGATGCGGTTCGACGGGATCGCCGATCGCTCAAGCTCGATCATGCCGATCTGCGTGCTGCCGACGAGCGGAAGGCGGTTGACCATGCCTGCCGCGTCGACGCCGGGGAGCCGCTGCACGCGCACCAGAATCTCGCGGCAGATCTCTGAGACCTGACGATCCTCCGGATACTTCGCGCGCGGAATCGCGAACTGCAGCGTCGCAACGCCGTCCGCGCGAAACCCGGGATCGATGCGGGCGACGCCCGCGAAGCTGCGCATCAACAGCATCGACGAGACCGCGAGCAGGAGCGCCGCGGCAATCTGCGCGACGACGAGCGCATCGCGCAGCCGCGCGCCGCGGAGCGCGGTCGACGCGCCGCGCAATGATTCGCGAAGCGCCGCCGCGATGTCCCATCGCGCGACTTGCAGCGCCGGCCAACAGCCGATGACCACGACGATCAATGCGAGCATCCCCGCCGAGAACATCAGCACGCGCACGTCGATCCCGATGCTCTCCATGCGCGGCATCGTCGGCGGCAGCCACGGGAGGACGGCGCGCAGCATCCACCACGCGAGCACGACTCCGAGAACGCCGCCGGCAAGCGTCAACGGCACGAGCTCGGTGATCGACTGGCGGATCAGGCGTCCGCGCCGCGCGCCGAGCGCCGCGCGCAGCACGAGCTCGTGGCTTCGCGAAGACGCGCGCGCGATCAGAAGGTTTGCGAGCGTGGCGCAGCCGATGACGAGAAGGCTGCCGGCGCCGGCGAACAACACGAGCAGCGGCATCCGGACATTTCTCACGAGGTCGCCGAGCATGGAGACGACCTCGATGCCGTTCGTGCCGCGGCCGTAGCGGGCATCGAGCCGCGCCGCGATCGCGTCCATCTCGGCTTGCGCCTGCGCGACGCCGACGCCGCGCTTCAAGCGGCCGACGACGACGTAGTTCGATGGCACGCGCGCTTGTATCTCTTCGGGATCGACGACGAGCGGCACCCACAGCTCGAACTCGCGCGACGGATACGCGAACGAGGGCGGCATGACGCCGACGACGAGGTACGACTGCGTGTTCATCACGATCGTGCGGCCGACGACGGACGGATCGCGGCCGAAGCTGCGCGTCCAGAGCGCGTCGCTCAACACGACGACGAGATCGCGGCCGGGCCGCTCCTCCGCCGTGTCGAACGTGCGGCCGATCGCCGCGGGAACGCCGAGCACGTCGAACAGATTCGCCGTGACGCGCGCGCCCTGCAATCGCACCGGCTCGCCGGACGCCGTGAAGTTGAAATTGCCGATGCGGCGCACCATCGCGAGATCGACGAACGACGTGCTCTCAGTGCGCCAGTCGTGATAGCGCGCCGCCGCGACGGTCGATCGCTGGATCCCCTCGCGCCGGCTCACGGACCAGAGGCTCACGAGGCGGTCGGGATTGGGATACGGAAGCGGCCGCAGCACGACGCCGTCCACGACGCCGAAGACGGCCGTGGTCGCGCCGATCCCGAGCGCGACGGTGACGATCGCGGCAACCGCGAATCCGCGATTGCGATGCACGAGCCGGAGGCCGTAGCGCACGTCCTGCACGAGCGCGTCGATCAGATGGAATCCGCGCGCCTCGCGCAGATCTTCTCTGATCGCGTCGGCGACGCCGAGGTCGCGCATCGCCGCGCGGCGCGCTGCCGCGGGATCCAGCCCGCGCGCCGTGTACGCATCAATCGATTCTCGAAGATGAAACTGCAGCTCGTCGTCGAAATCGCGCTCGACACTGCGGCGCGATCGAAGGAACGTCGCGAAGCGAAACCGTACGCGATCGCGCCAGCTCATGGTCACGCGTTCCGCAGCACCAGTGCGATTGCGCCGGAGAGGCGCTCCCAGTCGGCCTGCTCGCGCTCGAGGCGTGTGCGGCCCGTGCGCGTGAGCGTGTAGTACTTCGCGCGCCGGCCCTTCTCGGACGCGCCCCATTCGGCGCGGATCCATCCGCGCGCCTCGAGGCGATGGAGCGCCGGGTAGAGCGAACCCTGCTGCACCTGCAGGACGTCATTCGAGATCTGTGCGATGCGCTGCGCGATGGCCCATCCGTGGAGGGGACCGAGCTGAAGCGTGCGAAGGATCAAGAGATCGAGCATGCCTTGGATGAGATCTGTGGGCTTCATGTTGCGCGGTTCCGTCACACGATGATTCTGTCGATTATCGACAGAATGATATCACTTTGTTGTAGATAATCAAGGGGAACACATTTTTGGAAGCGCGCGCGCGCGAAAATCCCAGATCTTTCCTGCTTCAGCTTGACGCCGTCAACCTGAAGGCCTAGAGTCCCGCGCACCTGCGAAAGTTCTCTCCGCGGCAGACTTCGCCGCACAACTGGCCGATGCGCCCGCATCCGCCATGACGGGAGAGTTGTGCCTGCCCTGCCGGGCCGCGGAGGGGAAGAGAGGTGTCTATGGGGTTCCTCCGCCAGGCTCACTTCCTCGCATCCCGCCTGATTCTCGCCGCCGCTGTCATCCTCGTCAGCGCCGCGGCCTGGGCAATCGTCACCGACTTCACCAACGTCGACAACGTCCACGATGCGGTCGCCGAGCACGTCACGCAGACCAGGCTCAACGGACTGCCGCCGGACGAGGAGTTCCTCGAAGCCTTCGAGATCGGCGACGAGCTCTTCGCCACGCAGTTCAACGCGCTCGACGGCGGCGGCGCCAACGTCGGGACCGGCCAGCGGTACACGCGCGTGCCGCGCGCCGACCTCAATGGCCCGTCCGACTGGTTGAGCCATCGACCCATCCGCGTCACCGGCCCCAACGCGGGCGGCTGCTTCGAATGCCACGAGCAGCCCTTCGAGGACGGCGCCGGCACCGCGGCGCTCAACGTCCACCGCGATCCGTTCCGCACGGGCCGCGTCAACCAGTTCGTGCAGCGGAACACGCCGCACGTCTTCGCGCCCGGCGCCATTCAACGCCTCGCCGAAGAAATGACCGACGAGCTGACCTCCGATCAGCAGCGCCTGACGAACGATGCCTGCATCAACGGCGGGACGCGCTCGGTGTCGCTCATCGCGAAGGGCGTGAACTACGGCACGCTCTCGGCGACGCGGACGCGCAGCTCGCCGTGCCAGCTGACCTTCAACACCGACGGCGTCCGCGGCATCGATTTTCAGCCGTCGGTCGACAATCCCAACGCGCCGCCGGTCCTCATCGTCCGGCCCTTCCAGTGGAAGGGCAGCGTCGCGTTCCTGCGCGACTTCAACCGCGGCGCCGCGCACAACGAGCTCGGCATGCAGGCAGTGGAGATCGTCGGCAGCAACGTCGACGGCGATTTCGACAACGTGCGGAACGAGCTGACGATTGGCGACATCACCGCGCTGACCGTTTACCTGGCGGGGCAGCCGCGGCCGACCACGCTGACGGAGCTGAACGGCCTGGGGCTTCTGTCGCCCGCGCTGACGAGCGCGCAGATCGCCCAGATCAATCGCGGACGCGTGGTCTTCGAGCAAGTGGGATGCGCGTCGTGTCACGTGCCGCAGCTGACGCTCAACTCTCCGATCTTCAGCGAGCCCAGTCAGAATCCGGCATTCCGAGACGGCACGAACTTCCCTGCCGGACAGACGACCGCGGGCGTCGTGGATCCTGCCAATCCAATCCGGTTCGATCTGACGCGCGATCAGCCGGACAACGTGATCAACGTGGGCGGCACGACCGTTCATCTCGGCTCGTTCAATCGCGACCGCTTCGGCCGCACCGTGATCGAGCTCTATGGCGATCTCAAGCGGCACGTGATGGGTGCGCGCCTTGCGGAACCGGTCAACGAGATCGCGGGCGACGATGTGACGCCGATCCCGAGCGATCCGAGGAACCGGCATACGCCGGATACCTTCCTGACCGAGAACCTGTGGGGCGTCGGATCGACCGCACCCTACATGCACGACGGCCGCGCCACGACGCTGGCCGAAGCCATCCTGGAGCACGGGAGCGGGGGGAGCGGCGACACGAGCGAGGCGCGCTTCGCGCGCGCGGCGTACCTCGCGCGAAGCCTCGACGACAAGAAAGCCGTCATCGCGTTCCTGGAAAACCTCGTACTGTTCAAGGTCGAGGAAGAAGAGGCGGCTGCCGCCGTCACGACCGCGCCCAGCACGGCCACGGCGCTTCAGTCGCTGACCGGGCTCACGCCCAGGCAGCGCGTGAAGATCTCGCCGAAAGGTTTCAGGATCGTGCTGCAATAGACATGTGAACGTCGTTCCTGCGCCCGGGCGGCTGATTGATGTGGGGGGATTCTCCCTGCACCTTCACTGCGCGGGCGCAGGAAGCCCGTCGGTCGTGCTCGACGCCGCGCTCGGCGGGTCGTCGGTCAGTTGGTCGTGGGTGCAGCCGGAGATCGCGAAGCTGACGCGCGTCTGCAGCTACGATCGCGCGGGCTTCGGCTGGAGCCAGCCCGGTCCGTTTCCGCGTACCGCAGGCCGCATGGCCGCGGAGCTTCGCACGCTGCTCGATCGCGGCGGCGTGCCGCCGCCCTTCGTCCTCGTCGGCCATTCCTTCGGCGGCCTCATCATGCGCATCTTCGCCGCGCGTTACCGCGGCGACGTCCGCGGACTAGTGCTCGTCGATCCGGCGCATCCGGAGGACTGGGTCAATCCCGCGCCGAAAGAGCAAGTCAAGATCGATCGCGGCGCGCGGTTGTGCCGCTACGGCGCGAGCGCGGCGAAGCTCGGCATCGCGCGCCTCGTCGCGGCGCTCGGATCGGCCGGCGTGTTCGGCGCCGCGCGGCTCATCGCGCGCGTCATCAGCCGCGGGCACCTTCGGCGCGAGGATGAAGGCATACTCACGCCCGTGTGGAAGCTTCCACCCGAAGCACGCGCGCCGCTCCAGCAGTTCTGGACCGAGCACAAGTTCTTCGCGTCGCTCGGCAGCCACATCGAATCGGTCTGCGTCAGCGCCGGCGAGACGCTCCAGGCGTCCGCGGACGGCTACGGCAGCCTTCCGCTCGTCACGCTCTCGTCGACCGATCCAGGCGATTACCGTCTCCGTCAGCAGGAAGCCTTGGCCCGCCTCTCCACCAACGGCCGCCACATCGTCGCTGCAAACAGCGGACACTGGATTCCGCTGGAAGAACCTCAGCTCGTCATCGACGCGATCAAGTCAGTACTGAAGTAAGTTCAACGCGCGATGAGCGCTCGCTGCGCGGCAGCCCATCGCTCGAGATGATCGCGATACGCCGAGACGCGATCCGGAAACGCGGGCGATCGATCGGTGGTCTCGTCCGGATCGGCGCAGACGTCGAACAGCCGCGATCGCTTGCTGTCGATCTCGTAGAGATACTTCCAGCAGCCGTCGGCGAGCCCGAGCCAACCGAGCGAGTAGTCCGTGTAGAAGAGCGCCATGCGCGGGAGCGGATCGAGAAGCGACGTGCCTTGATGATCGGCGTCCGGCGCGAGGCCGACGAGATCGACGATCGTCGGCGCCGCGTCGACGAGGCTCGCCATCCGCGCCGAGCGGATCGCGGACGTGATCGCCCGAGGGACGACGACCGCGAACGGCACGCGGACGTTCTCTTCATAGATGAAGAGCGTGTGCGCGAAATTCCCCGGATGCTGACCGAACGCTTCGCCGTGATCGCCAAAAACCAGGAGCAGCGTGTTGTCGTAGAGGCCGCGCGCTTTCAGCCCATCCACCAGACTCGAAAGGGCGGTGTCGGCCTCGTGAAGCGCGTTCAAGTACGCCGCGAAATCGGTCGGGGCCTTGAACGGACCTGGGACGTTCGACGGGTACGGATGGTGACCGGCAACCGGCATGTACAGCGCGAAGAACGGCGCCGCGCGATCGCGACCGTCGATCCACTGCAGGATGCGCCGCACGGCCGACGCCTCGTCGACGCCGAAGCTCGATCGCGTGTTGCCGCCGATCGCGCCGGCATCTTCGAGCAGATCGAATCCGCGTCCGTCGATGATCGAGCGCATGCCGAGATACTCGAACCGTCCCGAGTGAAAAAGCGCCGTTCGATAGCCGGACGCCCGCAGCGTTTCAGCAATCGACGGGCACGTCGCATCGGCGTAGAGCTCCGGCGCAGTATCGAACGCTGTGTAGCGCGAGCAGATCGTCGTGAACAATCCCTTGACGCTCTCGGGATACACGGCATACGCGCGATCGAAGACGATGGCCTCCCGCGACAGCGCGGTGAGCGTCGGCATCGGATCCTCGGCCGCGCCGTACGCGCGAAGATATCGCGCTGCCGTCGATTCGAGGATGACGACGACGACGTTCCGCCCCTTCGCAATCCCCTTCAGCCGTGACAAGTCGCCGGCTGGCGCGGACGCGAACGGCGATGCGCGCCAATCGGCCGTCGCCTCGACGGAGCCGACGCGCGGGACGGCGGAGGCGATGAGCGCGCCGATCGCGTTCCTGTGAAAGCCGCGCGTCTCGATGCGCGCCGTCGCGACCGGTCCGAGCGCGGCCGCCGCGGCGAGCGCCCCGATCCACGCCGGTCGAACGCGAAGCGCGGCGCGGCGGAGGAGAAACGGTGCCGCGATCGCAACCGCGAGAGGCACGCAAAGGCCCACGACGTTCCGCGCGTTGACGTAATGCGCGATCGAATCGCTGAGCGCGGCGCCGCTCGCCCGCATCAGCGTGATCGTCAGCGGCGACGAGAGGACGGCGGCAACCGGAACGTTGATGGCGGCATACGACGCGACCGCCGCATAGAACAGCCACGCGGCAAATGCAGGAAGGATAAGAGCGTCGAGCAGCAGGAACGCGAGGACGACGAGCGCGTCCTGCCAGAAGTAGGCGATCGGCATCCAGGGAGAGATCGGGACGCCCTCGCGCACGAGAGCGATCGTCGCCGCTTTCGACGCGACGAGGACCAGGAGGAGGCTGACGGCCCTCAGCGCGCGACGAGATTCAGCCGCTTCAGCAGCCACAGCGAAACGGGCACGCCGCAGCCATGCCTGTTCCAAATCCAATCGTGGACGATCGTCCAGCGCGCCGGAGAACGGCGATAGACGCTCCCGCGATCGCCGATGAACGCCAGCGGGATCACCAGCAGCTCCGCTTCGTCGGGCGATCGCGGATCGAAGAGCTCGTGGCGGAACGTAATCCTCTCGTCGAGGAACGTCCGCGCGATCTCGATGTGCCCGCGCTGGTCGTCGACGATCGTCAGCTCCGCATCAGGGAGCAGCCGCCTGAGGATCAGCGCGGTGCGCGGAAAGAGTCCCCCGCCTACGATCGTCACGCGGGCGACGGGTGGAATCCGGCGGACGAGCGTTCGCAGGGCGCGCTCGTGCGAGGCGAGCACGAGCCGCTGCAGAATGGGCGATCGCAGGACGACTCGCTCGAGCGACTCGAGGCTGAACGCGTCGAGCCATCGAAGCACCGGCGGCCACGCGCTGCGCCGCGCGTTCGACGTCGCGTGCGCCGGCAGCCGCGTCCAGTGTTCGCCGGGGCGCCGGTGGTGCTCGGCGTGATACCCGTCGTTGAAGAAGACGACGTTGTAGAGCCGTCCGTAGTGGCTCGTCGTCCCGCGCGCGTGCTCGAAGTAACCCTGAAGGAAGCACAGGCCGAGGCCGATCGCGTAGCCGGGGAGATACACGCCTGCGAAGAAAGACGGCGCGGCAATCGCCATCGCAAGCCACAACGACGCGACAACGGCGATCTCGACGATGAGGAGTCTGCTGACGGTCACGCGGTGAGGGCGTCCGCTATGGTGCTGGAGGTGGCGATCGCGCCACAACGTCTGCGGAATGCCGAGCACCGCGCTCAAGTAAACCGAGAACGCCAGATTGAGCTCGCGCGCGCGGAAGAACGGCGTGTGAATGAAGTTGTGCGCGATCGTGTTCGCGTTCCACCAGAGGCCGATCGCGACGAGCGGCACCGACGGAACGACCGCGAGCGCGACGCCGTGCACGATCGACAGCCCGATCAGCACCGCGTCCCAGGACGAGTGGCGCAGCAGGCTCTTCGGCCGTGCGGCGACCGACGCGCTCGCGTTGATACCCACGACGGTCCTTCCTACCGTGCCGCGAGGGCGGCCTTCAGCTTCTCGACGATGCCGGAGTGATAGGAGTTGCCGGTCATGCGGACGACCCCCATGCGGATGGGATACGCGTCGGGCGTTGCCGGCGCTTCCGACGCCTTTCTGACCCTGCCGGTCGCGACGAAGCGGCCGCCGAAACCAACGCCCGAGCTCTTGCCGGCGACGGACTTCAGATCGGCCCACTCGTTCGCGCACGTGCGCGCCTGATTCGCGGGGCACGAATAGTACAGATACCCTTTCTGCGGCGCGGCGTAGTCGTCGTTGTTCTTCGTGTCGGCCACCGCAAACGCGCCCCAGATCTGGACCCGCTCCGGCGCGCTGTCGTTTGGCTCCAGCACGACCTTTTCCACGATCGCGTAGACGCCCATGGGATCGCTCGCGGTGAGGCGGATGCTGCCGGCGGCGGCCCCAACCACGGCCAATGAAAGGATGACGGCAAACGTGCGTGTTTTCATGTGAGGGCTCTCGCTTTCCTGCCTTCATTAGACTTCAAGTCGGCTCGGAGGGGTGGGTTACTAACGGTGAAAAACCGTCGGGATCCGGGACTCGGGGTTCGGGATCCGGATACTTGAGCTCCGGACTCGTCGTTCACGCCTTCTGAAACGGTGTTCGAGCCTGGGACCAACGGTTCCCTGCAGACGCTCGTCTAACGCGCTGTCATGGACGATCTCAGAGCCGCGTTCCGCTCCCTTCGCCAGTCGCCCACTTTTACCGCTGTGGCGCTTGTCGTGCTGTCGCTCGGCATCGGCGCCGCGACGGCGATCTTCTCCGTCGTCGACGCCGTCGTCCTTCGAGGGCTGCCGTTCGACGAGCACGACCGTCTCGCGGCGGTGCTCGAGTTCGACACGCGGCGCGCCGACACGTTCGGCGGCGGCAGCACGACGCCGCAGATGTATCTCGATTGGCGGCGGCTGCAGGAATCGTTCGAGGGGCTCGCGGCGACGGGCGGCACGACGTTCTGGATCCGCAGCGACACGGGCGAGCCGGTCGACATCCGCGGCTATCGCGTGACATGGGAGTTCTTCCCGGCGCTGAGAGTCGCGCCGATCCTCGGTCGATCGCTGACCAAGGAGGACGAGATCGAGGGGCGGCATCGGGTCGTGATGTTGAGCTACGGATTCTGGCAGCGCCGATTCGGCGGCTCGCCCGACGTCGTCGGACGGACGATCGATCTCAATGAAGAGAAATGGGAGGTCGTCGGCGTGCTGCCGCAGGGCTTCGCCTATCCGGTGTCGAGCGATCGCCCGAGCGAGCTCTTCGCGCCGATTGCGTTCCGCGCCGACGAGAAAACCCGCGCGGACAATCGCAACTACAACTGGACGGTGATCGGCCGCTTGAAGAGCGGCGTGTCGATCGAGCAGGCGCACGAGCACATGAATCGAATCGCGGCCGCGCTCGACGAGCAGTATCCGAAGTGGAGTCCGGGGCGGCGCGCGCGCGTGATCAGCCTGCACCATCACCTCGTCGGACGCGTGCGCTCGTGGATGCTGATGCTGCTCGGCGCCGTCGCGCTCGTGCTGTCGATCGCGTGCGCCAATGTCGCCAACCTCATGCTCGCGCGCGCGACGTCACGCGCGCGTGAGATGGGCATTCGCGCGGCGCTCGGCGCGAGCCGCTGGCGCCTCGTGCGGGGGCTGCTCGTCGAAGGCGTCGTGCTCTCGCTCGCCGGCGCGGCAATTGGCGTCGCGCTCGCGTACGGCGGCGTTCACACGATTCGCGCGTGGCTTCCCGCGAGCGTGCCGCGCGTCGCCGCGATCGGCATCGATCTGCGCGTCCTCGCGGCAGCGATCGGTGCGGGAGTTCTCACCGGCATCTCGTTCGGGCTCTTTCCGGCGTTTCACTCGTCTCGTCCCGATCTGACCACCGCGCTGAAAGACAGCGGACGATCGTCGACGGCTGGCTCCGGCACGCAGTGGCTTCGCAACATGCTCGTCGTTTCAGAAGTCGCGCTCGCCGTCGTCCTTCTGGTCGGCGCCGGCCTCTTCATCGCGAGCTTCGCGCGGCTCATGCGCGTCGACACGGGCATCGACTACCACAAGGTCCTCGCGATCAACGTCGGCGTGCGCGTCGAGCCAGGCAAATACGCGGAAGCCGCCAAGCGCGGCAACGCGTACATCGCGCAGATGCTGCAGGCAGTGAAGAACGTGCCGGGCGTCGTCGACGCGAGCGCGGTCTCCGGAGGGCTCCCGCTCACGGGCAGTTGGAGCCGCACAGGATTGGATCGCCCGAACCGGCCCAAACCCGAGGGAGACGACTCCTCGATCGATCGCCGAACCATCACGCCGAATCATCTGCAGCTCCTGCGCATCCCGCTCCTCCGCGGACGCTATCTCTCGGACGACGACCGCGCGGGGACACCGAAAGTGATCGTGATCAACGACGCGGCGGCGAAGAAGTATTGGCCCGGCGAGGATCCGCTCGGCCAGATCGCCAAGGTCAACGATCAGGAGCGCGTCGTCGTCGGCATCGTCGGCAACATCCGGCATCTCGGGCCGGAAGCGTCACAGCGTCAGGAGTGCTACGTCCCGCTCGCGCAGGAAGAGACCGCCGGCGCGACGCTCGTCATCCGCACGGTGGGCGAGCCGCTCGCGCTTCTCCCGGCGGTCAAGGCGGCGATCTGGAGCGTCAACCGCGATCAGCGGCTCTCGGGAGACGTGTTCACGCTCGAGGGCTACCTGAATCGCCTCGTCGCGCAGCGGCGCTTCAACATGGCGCTCCTCGCGCTGATGGGCGTGCTCGGGCTGGTCATTTCCGCCGTGGGCATCTATGGCGTGATGGCCTACCTCGTCGCGCAGCGGACGAACGAGATCGGCGTCCGCATGGCGCTCGGCGCGACGCGCGGAAAAGTGCTGAGCATGGTCCTGCGCCGCGCAGCGATGCTGATGGCCGCCGGCCTGGCGATAGGAACCGCCGTCGCGTGGCCGCTCGGCCGTTACTTCGAGGTCGGCTCTTTGCTGTTCCAGCTCGAACCCACGAACGCGTTGGTCTACATCGTCGCGATTGCCACGCTCGCGGCGTCCGGCCTCGTCGCCAGCGCCGTCCCCGCCCGCCGCGCCGCCAGCATCGATCCACTCGCCGCGCTCAGGCACGAATAGCCGTTCAGGGTTCAGGGTTCACAGGTTCACAGGTTCACGGGTTCACGGGTTCACGGGTTCGTTGAACGTCGAACGTTGAATCCCTGAACCCGTGAACCCTGAACCGTTGAACCCTTGAACCCGTGAACCCGTGAACCCTTGAACCCGTGAACCCTTGAACCCGTGAACCCTGAACTTGTTCGGTTCACCTCTTCCCACCGTTCTATCCCCTAACGGTCGGGGTGTGCCGACCGGACCGGGGGAGGGTGACGTGGTCGTTGACTTTCAATCTACCGAACGATTGGCGTGGCTTTCGCGTGGGGTTTCGCCCGTGACGTTCGACGGCGCCGCGCTCGGAACCGCGGACCGGCGGGCGCTCGAGCGGCTCGTCAGGAACGCGCGGTTCTTCGAGCTGCCGGCCCAGCTGCCGCCCGCGCGGGGGACCGGCGATCGCATCTGTCGAATCACTATCGAGCATCTCGGCCGGAAGCACAGCGTGAGCGTGCACGAGCCCGTACCCGGGCCCGCGCTGCGGAAGTTGATCGATCGGATCCGGACGATTGGGGCGTCGCTATCGCACCGCGCGGACCTTCAACGCATCCATGGCCCACATGCCGCGGCCGTAGGTCGAGATCACGATCACGTGGTCGCGCGGGTGCACCTGAAGGTCTGACACTTGGGTCGACGGCAGGTTGCTTCCAAGGACCTGCCAGTCGCGCCCGCCGTTGGTGGAGACGAACGCGCCGAAGTCCGTGCCGACGTAGAGCGTGTTTGGATCCACCGGGTCCTCGCGGATCACGTTCACGGGGCCGGCGGGCAGGTTCGCGGCAATGCTCGTGAACGTCTTGCCGTTGTCGGTCGACTTGTAGACGTACGGCGCGAAGTCGTCGTCTTCGCGGCCGCGCTGGCTCACGAACAGCGTGCCTTCCGTGTGGCGCGAGGGCTCGATTCGCGATATCCACTTGCGCGACGGGAGCGACTTCGTCAATTCCGTCCACGTCTTGCCGAGATCCATCGTCACGTGCAGCTTGCCGTCATCGGTTCCCGCGTAGAGCACGTTGGCCCGCTGCGGTGATTCCGCCAGCGCGACGATCGTTTGATACGGAATCGCGCTCGAGCTCTTGAGCAGCATCTGCGACGGATCGTTGCTCGACAGATCGGGGCTGATGCGCTCCCACGCGTCGCCGCGGTTCGTGGATCGAAACACGAACTGGAACCCGGTGTAGATCGTCGCCGGATCGTGCTTCGAGGCAATCACCGGCGCCATCCATTGCGCGCGCAGATCGGGGCCGCCCTCGATCGCTGGCGGACGAATGTTCGTCACGCCCGGCCGACCTCGCCCGCGGCCTTGTCCCTGCCCCTGCGCGGGCGCGCCCTCGCCCCGAGCCGCTTGGGTGCGCTGGCTGAGATCCTCGCGCGTGAAGTTGCCGTAGAACCCGTGCGAATAGATGATGTCGTTATTCGTCGGATCGACGGCGTGATTCGATCCTTCGCCGCCAGGAGCGTTCGACCACGCGACGGCCGGGATGTTCTCGCGCCCCTTGCTCATGTCGACCGTTCCGCGGCGGCTGCCGTAGTCCTGCACCGATCCGTACGCCCAAACCGGCGTGCTCGTGTCGAGCGTGACGTTGTAGAACTGCACGCCGCCGGCGGATGCGTCGTACGTCCACGTCTTCCCCGCATCCGACGATCGATACAACCCGCCGTCGTTCGCGTCGTACAGAATCGACGGGTTCGCCGGATCGATCCAGAGGCCGTGATGATCGCCGTGCATGCCGCGCAGCTCGCTGAAGGTCTTGCCCGCGTCGCGCGACACGTTCAAGGCGAGCCCGAGCGTGTAGATCGTGTTCTCGTCGGTCGGATCGACCCTGATCTGGCCGAAGACCCACCCGTACGTGCCCGAGTGGCCCATCATGTAGTCGTTGTTCTCGGTCACCTTGCGCCACGACTTCCCCTTGTCGTCGCTGCGGTAGATCTCCGCCGACTTGATCCGGCTCTCGAAGATCGGACGAGTATACGCGTCGCGCTCGCCCTCGCGAGGCGGCCGGCCCTGATCGTAGTTGTCGACGAAGGCGTAGAGGACGTTCGGATTCGATCGCGAGACGTCGAGGCCGATGCGGCCGCGGAACTGGGCGGCCGGCAATCCGGCGCTCGCGTCGATCCACGTCTTTCCGCCGTCCGTCGTCTTCCAGACGCCGCCCTCGTCGTAGCCGGACTCGACACGAGGATCGCTCCACTTGCGGCGGACGCGCTGCCACATCGCGGCGTAGAGCGTCTCCGGCTCGGAGGGATCCATCACGAGATCGATCGCGCCCGTTCGCGGGCTGCGATAGAAGACCTTCGTCCAGGTCCGTCCACCGTCGGTCGTCTTGAACACGCCGCGCGTCTCGTTGTCCGTCCACTCGTGGCCCGATGCGGCGAGATAAACGGTGTCCGGATTGGTCGGATGGACGACGATCCTCGAGATCGTCTGCGTATCGGTGAGGCCGGCGTGCGCGAACGTGCGGCCCGCGTCGGTCGACTTGTAGACGCCAGCGCCCGCCATCGATGCGCGGAACAGATTCGCTTCGCCGGTGCCGACCCACACGATATCGGGATTCGACGGCGCAACGGCGAGATCGCCGATGCTCGTCGACGCGTACTGCTCGAAGATGGGCTGCCACGTCGCGCCGTTGTCGTCGGTCTTCCACACGCCGCTCGTCGCATACGCGGCATAGATGCGCCGCGCGCCGCCGCGGTCCGCGACCGCGATGTCGGTGGCTCGCCCGCTGATGTTCGTGGGACCGAGGTACTGCCACGGGATCGATCGAAAGCTCGATGCGCCGGCCATCGATCGATAGCTGTCGTAGGCTTTGCGCAGATACTCGGCGTCCGCTTTCTGCGCCTGCTGAGCTCTCGTCGCCGGCAGCGACACGATCGCCGCGACGACCGCTATCGCGGCCGCCCAACGCGTCATCTCTTTTTCCTTCCCCCACGGCCGCGTCTGGCGACGGCGACTTGGATTCGCGGCCACGCCTCCCGAAGGAGATCGCGGGTTTCGTCGTAGGTGAGGCGGCGGAGCGCCTGCTTGTAGCGGCACCATCGCAGGCGCCGTCCCTCGCGCTCCTTGCCCGGATCGTCGGTGGTCACGACGAAGTAGTGCACGCGGTAGCGGTTGTCGCCGAAGGCGAACGACATCGATCCTGCGCGGCCCGCGACGCGTCCGTCGACGCCTGCTTCCTCGCGGGCTTCGCGCACGGCGGCATCCTTCCGCGTTTCGCCGTCTTCGATGTGGCCTTTGGGGAAGATCCAGTTGTCCGGGTTGCGGCGCGCCGTCACGAGCAGCACCCGCGGCTCGTCCTTGGCCGCTCGCACGACAATGGCTCCTGCCTGTTCGATCCTCGGCACCTTGAGTTTATGAGCGGTCTTGGGCCCTGGCACCCATGTCGATGCCATTGTAAACAGAGTCGGCGCGATTCCGATCGCCGCACTTGCCTCCAGCCCCCGCCTTGAACGATTCTGTGCGCATCCAGATGATGCGCGCCGTTGGAGCGATCCTGCTGCTGGCCATCGCGGCTTCGATAGCTGCGAGCCAGCCGCCGCCGCTGCGCGTCGTGAGCAGGGTCGATCTCGAAAAGTACTCGGGGAAGTGGTACGAGATCGCCCGCCTGCCGAACAACTTCCAGAGCCGCTGCGGCTCCGACGTCGTCGCGCACTACACAACGCGGTCGGACGGCCGGCTGAACGTGATCAATCAGTGCAGGAAGCCGGACGGACAGATCGTTCAGGCGCGCGGGATTCTTCGCAAGGCCGGCGACCAGAAGAACAACGCCGCGCTTCAAGTGCGCTTCGCGCCCGCGATCTTGTCGTTCCTGCCGAACGTCTGGGGCGACTATTGGATTATCGGGATCGGGCCCGACTACACCTGGTCGGTCGTGGGGGTGCCGGACCGGCGGTATCTCTGGATCCTGTCGCGCACGCCGTCGATGAGCGCGTCGAGCTACGAGCAGGCGCTCGAGATCGGCAAGGGCAACGGGTTCGACACGAGCGCACTCGTCAAGACGCCGCAGCGGATCGAAGAACGAAGAACTAGGAACTGAGAACGCCGATCGGGCAGGTCACGCCCGTTCCGCCGAGGCCGCAGTATCCATTCGGGTTCTTCGACAGATACTGCTGGTGATAGTCCTCGGCGTAATAGAACTCAGGCGCTGGAACGATTTCGGTCGTGATGCGGCCGTAGCCCCGCTTCGTGAGCTGCTCCTGGAACATGTCGCGCGATCGTTCCGCCGCTTCGCGCTGCGCGTCGTCGAACACGTAAATGCCGGAGCGATACTGCGTGCCGACATCGTTCCCCTGACGCATGCCCTGCGTCGGATCGTGGTTCTCCCAGAAGGTCTTCAGGAGCGTGTCGTACGAGATCTTGTTCGGATCGAAGAGGACGAGCACGACCTCGTTGTGGCCCGTCATCCCCGAGCAGACTTCGCGATACGTGGGATTCGGCGTGAAGCCGCCGGCGTAGCCGACCGCGGTCGTGTAGACGCCCGGAAGCTGCCAGAATTTCTTTTCCGCGCCCCAGAAGCAGCCCATCCCAAAGAGCGCGCGCTGCAAGCCGTCGGGAAACGGCGGAGTCAACCGCGCGCCGTTGACGTGGTGCGTATCCGGTACGTCCATTCGCTCGGAGCGACCCGGAAGGGCTTGCTCCTTCGGCGGCATTCGTGTCTTCGAGAACATTGGTTCAGTATAGATCCGGCTCGGGGCTCGCGGGTCGGGCTCGACTACTCCACCGCTTTCGTGAGCTCGGCCACCATCCGCCGGATATTCGTGTCGATATCCTCCGCGCGTGGAATGTCGAGCAGCGAGCGAAAGAGCACCGGCAGCTCTGGCTTGTCGGCGGTCGTGGCGCGATACAGCTCGCCTGTTCGTTCGTTCCACCGCAGCGCGATCACGGAATCACGGCTCGCGCCAGAGGACCATCGCCTCAAGGCGTCGCGCGTGTCGTCGGCCCATTGCGGCGCGCAGCAGCTGAGCGCGCGCGGCGAGATCACCGCGACGCGGCCAACGATGTCCGGCGACGAAAACGGCGGGGCCACGGCGAACGGAAGCGCCCATTCCCAACTGCGCGCCGGCGCGCCGAGGACGACGAGCGTGCCGGGCGGCGCCGCGAGCGCCGCCTCGCGCGCGTCGATGACCGCTTTCCTCGAAACCGCCGCAATCGTGTTCCACTCGCGAACGGAACCGTGGAGCTGCATGACGTAGGCCACGAGCACCAACCCTCCCATCGCCAAGCCGATACGACGCCTCACGTGCGGGTGCGCGCTGATGAAACCATCCAGCACGGCTGCGAGAGTAATCGCCCAGCCGACCGCCGCGAGGTACACGTGGCGCGGCGACGAATAGCCCGCGACGCCGGTTGGAGCCACGCCGATGATCCACCACACCGGGCCGAAGTAGATCAGCTCGCGCCCTCTGCCCTTCGCGAACGAGACGATCAGCATCACGCCGACGAGGAAGCTCCACAGCGCCATGGTCGATGCGCCGGAGCTGCCGAGAACAACGTGCTTCAGATGATGTTGGACCAGCGCCGCGAAGTTGGTCAGCGCGCCGGCGCCGAGGCTCCCCTCGCGGGCCATTTGCCCGAAGAGCTCGTAGCGAAGCCACAGGTAGCCGAGCGTCATCGCCACGAACGGGACGTATGGCTTGATGAACGCGCCGGGCGGACGCAACGGGATTCGCCGCACGAGCACGTCGTACGCCCCGATCGTTCCGACCATCGTGATGGTGTTCTGCTTCGTAAACAGCGCGGCGAAGAACAACGCCAGCGAGGCGACATACAGGTTGGACCGCGCCGATCCGGATCCGCGCCATCGCGCGTAGGCGAGAAACGACGCGAGATAGAACAGCGCCGGCAGCGAATCGACGCGGCCGGTGATCCAAGCAACGCTCTCCGTGTGCACCGGCAGCACGACGAACACGACCGCCGCGAACGCGGCCATCGGCGCGCGGAGCGACGCGGCCGAACGCGCGATCCAGAAAACGAGCAGGCCGTTGACGGCGTGAACCGCGATGTTGAAGAGATGGTGCAACACGGGCGACGCGGCGCCGCCGAGCGCCGTCAACTGATACGACACCGCCGGAAACGGACGGACTTCGTCCGGCGTGAATCCCCAGATCTGATCCATCCACGACGTGTAGAACCAGCGGGGGAAGTACGACCACGGCTTCTGCGCCAGCAGCTGGACGACGCCGAAATCGTCGCGCACGAAATAGTCGTCGACTGTCGAGAGATACGGAACGATCGCCGCAGCGCAGATGATGGCGATGGCGAACGCAGCGATTCCCGGATCCCGGATTCCCGATCCCCGTGCGTCATCGTTCGTCACGTGAATCGGTACTTGATGATCAAGCCGATCATGTTGAAGCCCGTCTTGAGCGTGCCCTTCAGATTGCCCGTGATCTTCGACTCGCCCACGCGCCCGCGATAGTTCACCGGCACCTCGATCACTTTCAGCCGCCGCTTCAACGCGAGGATGACCATCTCCGGCAGGAAGTGCGATCCACCCACGGTGAGATCGCCGCGAAACTGCTCGAGCGCGGCGCGGTGCGTGAGCCGCAGCGTGCAGCCGCAATCGCTCAGCGACGGACCGCCGTAGAGCAACTGCAGCATCTTGGCGACGGTCCAGTTGCCCAGTCGCAGGAACCAGCCCATGTTCGCCTGATCCCACAGCAATTCGCGCGTCGTCCGCGTGCCGCAGACCATGTCGAAATCGTCGGCGTACGCGAGCAGCTTGAGCACGTCCCTGCCGATGAACGTGCCGTCCGGCTCCGCGAGGATGATGATGTCGCCGCGCGCTTCGCCGAGCCCGCGCCGCAGCGCGTGGCCGTAGCCCTGCTGGCTCTCGTGGACGACCCGCGCGCGCGTCATCCTCGCCTCGTCGGCCGTGCGATCGCGCGAGTTGTTGTCGACGACGATCACCTCGTCGACGACGTTCGCGAGGAAGAATTCCTCGACCGCAGGACGGATGTAGCCCTCTTCGTTGTACGCGGGGAACACGACGCTGACCGATTTCGTTCCGTGCATCACCCCTTCGCCCAAACGGCCGGCAGATGCTTCCTGATTTCAATCGCGTCGAAGACGGGGCTCGATCGCGCGCCCTGTTCGCGCACCCACGCCGCCATCGCGCGCAGGCCGTCGTCGAGCGGCGTGGCCGCGCGCGCGCCGAACACGCGCCGCATCTTCGCATGGCTCGAATGCGCGTGCAGCACTTCGTGCCGGGGCGGCAAGTGCTCGACCTGGGGCGCCACGCCCATCGCCGCGGCGACGCGGACGGCGAGATCGTTCAGCGAGCACGGATCGTCGGCGCCGACGTTGAACACTTCGTTCCAGGCTCGCGGCTGCTCGATGGCCTCGGCCATCACCGGCGCCACGTCGTCGATGAACGTGAACGATCGCGTCTGCGTGCCGTCGCCGAAGATCGTCATCGGCCGTCCGTGCAGGATCTGATTCATGAAGATGCCGACAACGTTGCGATAGCGATCGCCGATGTTCTGGCGCGGACCGTAAACGTTGTGCGGCCGGAAGATCATGTAGTCGAGGCCGAACATCGATCGCGTGGCGGCCAGCTCCTGCTCGACGGCATGCTTCGCGATGCCGTATGGATCCTCGGGCGCCGGACGCGTGTCCTCGCTGACGGGCGCGGACCCGTTCGGCGATTCCGCGCTCCGGCCATACACCGCGATCGACGACGCGAACACGAGGCCTTTGACGCCGGTGTTGACCGACGCATTGATGATATTGGCGCTGCCGATGACGTTGTTCGTATAGTTGAAGCGCTTGATGAAGTGGCTCAAGCCTTCGGCGGCGTATGCGGCGAGGTGATAGACGTACTCGAACGCGCGCTCGGCGAAGAGCCGGTCGATCGACGTGTAATCGGTTACGGCGCCGGACACGAAAGTCGCCGCGGCCGGAACATTCGATCGGAAGCCCCCGCTCAAGTCATCCAGGACGGTGACCTCGTGCCCTCGCGCCAGGAGCGCGTCGGCCACATGGGAGCCGATGAAGCCGGCTCCGCCGGTCACGAGCACGCGGGACATTCGGGGGAGCATCCTACCATGCCGAACCGATCCAACCAGTTGGACCGGCGATCCCAATAGCCCTCCGGCGTCTGTCACATTCCGCTTGAATTCATCCCATATTGTCGTAGATTCATCACCTTTGCCATGGCACCGGCGTTGCTGCATGGCTGTTTCATCCCAAGGGCACGATCGGCACCTGCGCTTTGAATCACGGCAACACTTTGCGTATCGGAGGAGGATGCATGAGGAACCTTCGCAAGTTTGAAGGGCTGCTCGCGTTGTTACTCGTTGTCGCCTTTGCCGCGGCCGCGGC
This sequence comes from Vicinamibacterales bacterium, assembly GCA_036556425.1. Lineage (GTDB taxonomy): Bacteria > Acidobacteriota > Vicinamibacteria > Vicinamibacterales > 2-12-FULL-66-21 > DATBJJ01. The sequence goes on along the minus strand of DATBJJ010000104.1, from coordinate 4,883 downwards.
GTCGCAAACCACGCTGGGTCGTCTGAGTGGATCCGTGCTCGACTCGTCCGGCGCCGTGCTTCCGGGCGCGACGATCACGCTCACGAACGAAGAGACGAACCAAGTGCAGACGACCGTGGCGAACGAAAACGGCGTCTTCACGTTCCCGCAAGTGCAAGTCGGGAACTATCGCGTGGAGATCGCGCTCCAAGGCTTCAAGACGGCGTCGTTCAGGAAGGTGGCCGTTGCCGTCGGCCAGGAGTATTCACTCACCGCGCGGCTCGAGCTCGGAAACGTCAGCGAGAACGTGACCGTCGAAGCCGGCGCGTCGCTCGTGCCGACGACGACGCCCGAAGTCACGACGACGGTGCAGCAGCAGCAGATCATCGCGTTGCCGCTCAACGGCCGCAACCCGATCACGCTCGTGCAGCTTCAGGCCGGCGTCGCCAGCCTCGGCCGCACGAACACCGCGATCAACGGCGGACGTCCGACGTGGACCGAAGTCACGCAGGACGGCATCAACATCCAGGACAACTTCATTCGTACGAACTCGGTCGACTTCGTGCCGAACCGGCCGACGGCCGACAGCGTCGCGGAGTTCTCGATCGTGACGAGCGCGCAGGGCGCGGACGCCTCGGGCGGCGCGACGCAGGTCCGCATGATCACCCCGTCGGGAACGAACACGTTCCGCGGCACCGCTTTCGAGTACAACCGGCACTCGCGGTTCGCGGCGAACACGTTCTTCAACAAGCGATCGAATCTGCCGGTCAGCTATCTGAACCGCCATCAGTTCGGCGGCAGCTACGGCGGTCCGATCCTCCGCAACCGGCTGTTCTTCTACAGCAACTACGAGGCGTTCCGTCAGAAGAGCCAGACGGCACAGAACTACACGATTCCGGCGCGCGCGGAGCTGTTGAACGGTGACTTCCGCTATCTCGGCACCGACGGCGTCGTCCGCAGCGCCAACGTTCTGCAGCTCGCGGGTCTCACGCTCGATCCGGCCGTGCGGAGTCAGATAACCTCGCTGTACCCGAGCCCCGATAAGGTCAACAGCTACGACAGCGGCGACTCGCGCGCGGATCGGATCCTGAACACGGCGCGATATCGATTCCAGCAGGACGATCTCAACGATCGCGATCAGGTCGTCACGAAGGGCGACTACGAGGTCAACGCGAAGAACCGGCTCGAGGTCGTCTACAGCTACATCAAGGAGACCGACGATCGCACGGACCTCGACACCGTCACGCTGCCGCGGCCGCTCGTTTACACGGGCGCGCATGCGCACCGCTACTCGGTTGCGTGGCGCTCGACGCTGCGGAACAACCTGCAGAACGAGCTGAGGGTTGGCGGCAATCTCGCGCCGGTCGACTTTCTCAGCGACGTCGACTTCAGCAGCGGCATTCTGCTGAACGTGCCGGGCATCTCCAGCATCAACAGCCCGCTGACGAACTTCCAGCCGCAGGGACGCAACACGCGCACTTACCAGTACATGGACAGCGCATCCTTGATGGTCGGGAATCACGCAGTGCAGTTCGGCGGCAGCCTGCAGCAAATCCGCGTGAACGCGTACAACTATGCCGGCCGGTTTCGCACGGTGACGTTCGGCTTCACGGGATCGTCCCCGCTGAGCAGCGCGCTTCTCCCCGGCATCAGCGGCGCGGATTTGACGAGCGCCAACAACCTCGCGGCATTGTTGTCCGGCACCATCACGTCGCTCGCGCAGACGTTCCAGGTGGAGAGCCAGTCATCCGGTTTCGTCGGCGGCATCCCGAACAACCGCAACTGGAGCTTGAACAACTCCTCGCTGTACGTTCAGGACAACTGGCGTATCAAGCCAAACCTCTCGATTCGCGGCGGCCTGAAGTGGGAGTACTTCAGCCCGGTGAAGGAAGACGACAACCTGGCGTTCATGCCCGTGCTCAACGGCAAGACGATGAGACAGGCGATGCTCGATCCGGCGACGACCGTCAGCTTCGCCGACGGCTACCTGTGGGGACGGGATCTCAACAACTTCGGGCCGACGGTTGGAGTGTCGTGGGATCCGTTCAAGGACGGCAAGACCGCTATCCGCGCCGGCTACTCGCTCACGTTCGTGAACGAGGAATCGGTGACGATCGGCTCGTCGGTCGGAGGCAACGCCGGCCTCTCGACCGCGGTGACCGTGCCGAATCTCTCGGCACGTCTCAATCAGGGTGTGCCGGCGATCGCGTCGCCCGAATTCAAAGCGACGCGGACGATGGCCGATCAGATCGGCGTCAGCTTGACGTCGGTCGTCCGCGGCATGGACGAGAGCGTGAAGCAGCCGCACGTGCACCAGGTCAGCGCGGGCGTCAGCCGCGAGATCCTCTGGAACATGGCGGTCGAAGCGCGGTACGTCGGGACGTTCGGCCGTGACATCTTCCGCGGCATCGACCTGAATCAGATGGACGCGATCGGCGCGTTCGGCGGCGAGTTCATGCGCGACTTCGCGCGCGCGCGCCAGAACGGCTTCCTCGCGCAGGCGGCGGGCAAGGGCTTCGTGCCCACGTTCGACGCCACGGTGCCGGGCAGCCAGCAGCTCACGATCCTGCCGACGTTCGGTCAGCTGACGAACGCGAACGTGATCAACTCGATCCAGCAGGCGGAGCCCGCGCGACTCGCGGATCTCTACCTCACGACGGGGACCGTCACCGGAACCGCGCGATCCGCCTTCCTGCCGAATTCCGGCATCTACGCGTCGGAGCTCGTGCTGAACGGCTCGTATCAGGATTACAACGCGCTGCAGCTCGAGGTGCGGCGTCAATTCCGGCACGGGATCTTCGGTCAGCTCAATTACACGTTCTCGTCGACGAAGGCCGACGCGATCGGCACCGACAGCCAGAACCGCATCGAGCCGTTCCTCGACAACGCGCGTCCCGGGCTGGACGACGGACGATCGATCTACGACAACCGGCACGTGATCAACGCGAACGCCGTCTTCGAGCTGCCGTTCGGCCAGGGCAAGCGATGGCTCAACGGCGGCGGCGTGTCGAACGCGCTCGCCGGCGGCTGGCAGCTCGCGACGATCGTCCGGTGGCAGACCGGCGCGCCGCTCAGCATTCGCTCCGGCCGCGGAACGTTCAACCGCACGGGCCGCGCGGGACGTCAGACGGCTGCCTCGACGCTCAGCGAGGAGCAGATTCGAAAGCTGATTGGCTACTACGAGCTGCCGGACGGACGCATCTTCTGGATCGATCCGGCGGTGGTCAACACGGATGGACGTCTGGTCGGCGCCGACAACGCGAGCAACACGGGCTTCAACGGCCAGGTGTTCTTCAATCCTGGCGCCGGTCAAGTCGGATCGCTTGCAATCAACGCGTTCGACGGTCCCTCACAGTTCGTGACGGATCTCGCGGTCTCGAAGCGGGTCCACTTCGGCCGGAGCTACAATTTCCAGCTGCGTGCGGACATCTTCAACCTGTTCAACACGGTCAACTGGAATTTCGGGGACATCGACATCAACAGCACGACCGCTGGCCGCATCACCGGCACCGGCGGCGCGCGATTGGTGCAATTCTCCGCGAGGTTTGACTTCTAAAGTGCCGCGGTCCGCAATCCGCGGTCCGCTGTCCGTAGTCCGCTGCCCGTAGTCCGCTGTCCGTAGTCCGCGGTCCGCTGTCCGTAGTCCGCTGCCCGAAGAACTTCGAGCAGCGGGCCGCGGGCGGCGGGCAGCGACGTTAGTTCTCTCCCACCAGCGACAGAATCAAAACCACGACGATGATCGCAAGGATCACCAGGAAGAAAATCTTCCAGAAGCTCTTCGGATAGTCTCCCGCCATCTGCCCCGTCACGCCGTTGACGAGGACCTGAAACGCCTTCGCGCGAAAGTTGTAGGTGAGCAGCCAGATCGGCACGAGGATGTGCTTGAACGTCTGGCCCGAGTACGTCGGATGGATGCGTAGATTGCGATACGTGTCGCCAGGAATCTGGGCGGCGCACATCTGCTCCAGCTTCGCGTTCATCTGATCGACGGATCGCTTCGCCGCGTCGAACAGCACGATCTGATAGTGCTCGACGACGAAGCCCGAGACGAACGCCTTGTCGTACGGCTTCAGCTCCTTCGTGGGAAACGGCTCGACCTGCTTCAAGAGCGCGTGCGACACGCCCTGTGTCCCCGGCACGGGCTCGTCGTCGAAGAAGTGCGTAATCTCGCCCGACGCCGGCACCCAGCGCGTCTTCCGAACCTGGCGCGTGCGCGGCTTGCCGCCCTCGAAGTAGGTCTGGGTCTCGTAGTAGTAGTGTCCCGCCTCGGCGTCCCACGGGCAGACGACGTGCGCGTCGAAGGTCCAGTACGGAATGTAGATGCCGTGCAGGCGATCGACGAGCGCCTTGCTCTTGAGCGCGTTCGGCGCCAGCCACTTGCTCGCGTACCACTTGCGGATCTGCTCGCGCACGCTGGAGTCGGCAACCGAGAACGGCAGCACGCTCCTCGGCCGGATCGGCGCCTTGATCTCCTGGTAGTCGACGAGCTTCGGCGATCCGCAGAAGTCGCAGTTCTGCCCGACGCGGTCCGGATCGAAGACCGACACGGCCTTGCAGCTCTGACACTGCACGGTGCGCTTTTCCGTCTGCCACCCGCGATCCTCGTCGGGCAGCTCGCGAAGCGCCTTCGCGAGATCGAGCTCCTCGATCGCGCCCGTCGCGGCGTCGATCGTGAACGGCGCCGCGGTCCCGCAGAACGGACACACGAGCAGCTGGCGCGCAGGGCTCCACTGCGCCTGCGCGCCGCACGCGGAGCACGGATATTTGTCCAGGGCGGTGAGATCGGTCATTTCATGAAGGGGAATGGTTCATGGGTTCAAGGGTTCAAAGGTTCACGGGTTCACGGGTTCACGGGTTCATGGGTTCATGAGTTCATGAGTTGTGAACTTGAACCTTGGAACCCT
>DATBJJ010000103.1:0-134634 GCA_036556425.1 Vicinamibacterales bacterium | reverse complement strand
CGTACCCGGCACCGCTCGCGTCGGGCAAGACGCTCGCGACGTTGAGCGCCGACTGGAAGATGCCGCAGTCCGTCGGCATCTGGCCGATGACGCCGGGGCAGACGTCAACCGCGAGCACACAGAAGATCGTGTTCCCGGTCTCGTACAAGTTCTTCCCGATCGATTCGCACGTGAAGCCCGAGCTCGTGCTGACGAAAGCGCCGGATGGCCTCGAAATCAAGAACCAGTTATTCCTGCCGAAGAACCTGAAGCCGGGCGAGCGCCGGCCGGCGATCGTGTTCGTGCACGGCGGTCCCGTGCGGCAGATGCTGCTCGGCTATCACTACATGCAGTTCTATCACTGGGCCTACGGCATCAATCAGTGGCTCGCCGATCAGGGATACATCGTTCTGTCGATCAACTACAGGAGCGGCGTCGGGTACGGCCGGTCGTTCCGCAACGCGCCGAATACCGGCGGCCGCGGCAACGCGGAGTATCAGGACGTGCTGGCCGGCGGGAAGTATCTGCAGTCGCGTCCTGACGTCGATCCGGATCGCGTCGGCATCTGGGGCCTCTCGTACGGCGGCGTGCTCACGGCGCAGGCGCTCGCGCGGAATTCCGACATCTTCAAGGCGGGCGTCGATCTCGCCGGCGTTCACCTATGGGGCAGTTCGCTCGATCCGGATTCGGTCTCGTTCAAGTCGTCGGTCGTCGGCGCGATCGACGGGTGGAAATCGCCGGTCCTGCTCGTGCACGGAGACGACGACCGGAACGTGGCGTTCCAGCAGACGACCGGCCTCGTGCAGTTGCTGCGGCAGCGCGACGTGTACTACGAGCTCATCGTGTTTCCCGACGACACGCACGAATCGATGCTGCACGGCCGGTGGCTGTACACGCTCGATCGCATGGAGACGTTCTTCAGGAAGTTCCTCGCGGGAGGCGGGAAGATTACGACGTCGCAGGCCGGCGGACGCTAGTCGCTCAGCGCGTTTGCGTCATCATGGCGAGCAGCGCTTTCTGCGTGTGCAGCCGGTTCTCCGCCTGATCGAAGACGACCGACGCCTTCGAATCGATCACCTCGTCGGTGACTTCGTCTCCGCGATGGGCGGGGAGGCAGTGCATGAAGACCGCGCCGCGCGACGCCTTCGCCATGAGCGCGGCGTTCACCTGGTACGGCGCGAAGATCCTGCGACGTTCCGCCGATTCCGATTCCTGTCCCATCGACGTCCACACATCCGTGTAGACGGCGTCCGCGCCGCGAACGGCCGCGGCCGGATCGTTCGTGAGCTCGAGGCGGCCGCCGCCTCGGCTCGCGCACTCGGCCACGCTCTTCTGAATCGCCTTGGTCAGCTCGAAGCCCTTCGGAGACGCGACTCTCATCGTCGCGCCGAGCATGACGCCCGCCTGCGCGAGCGACGCGGCAACGTTGTTGCCGTCGCCGACGAACGCAATCGTGCGTCCCTGCAACGCGCCGAATTGCTCGGTCAGCGTGAGGCAGTCCGCGAGCGCCTGGCAGGGATGCTCCTCGTCGGTGAGCGCGTTCACGACGCGAAGCCGCGGCGCCGCGCTCGCAAACGCTTCGAGCCGCGCTTGCGCGTACGTGCGGACAACGGCGATAGCGACCCAACGCTCGAGATTCCGCGCGACGTCGCCGATCGATTCACGGCCGCCGAGCGCGGCATCCTCGGGCGGCTCGATCGTATGGCCGCCGAGCTCGCGAACCGCGATCTGGAACGTCGATCGCGTCCGCAGCGACGGCTTCTCGAAGAGCAGCGCCACGTGCAGGCCGTCGAGCGGCTGTTCGTGAGGCTGTCCCGACGCCCGCGCGGCTTTCAGCTTCGCGGCGCGCGCAAGGCAGGCCGACAACTCCGCAGGACCGAAGTCCAGCATCGACAAGAACTGCGTAGGTGCCATCGAGACGACCGACATTTTTCGTTGTGCCGAAGTCTTCATGGGAAGTCCGCCTCCGCGCAACACGCTATGGCGAGACCTCGCCGGAGCCGTGGCGGCGGCGGGTCTTTCGGTTTTACGTCCTGTACTCAGCATTGATCCGGACATACTCCGCGCTCAGGTCGCAGGTCCACATGCGCGACGCGCCGCGGCCGCCGGTGCCCAGATCGACCTCGACGTCGATCTCCGTGCCTTGAAGATATTCCGCGGCCTCGGCCGCTCGCTCGTCGTGCGGCGTGCCTTTCGAGAAGAGCGTGACCGGACCGATCCGCACCGCGGCGCCGTCGAGCGAGAACGGGACGCCCGCGCGTCCGGCGACGGCGATCAGGCGGCCCCAATTCGGATCGCCCCCGTGCACGGCGGTCTTCACGAGCGGCGAGTTCGCAATCGCGCGCGCCGCCTTGCGCGCGTCCTCGTTCGAGCCCGCGCCGCTGACGTGCACCGTCACGAGCTTCGTCGCGCCCTCGCCGCCGCGCACGATGCCGATCGCGAGTGGCTCGCACGCGGCCCGCAGGCTCTCGACGAGCAGATCGAAGTCGCCGTCGCCCAGCTCGACGCCGCTCGCGCCGTTTGCCAACGCGAAGACGCAATCGTTCGTCGAGCATTCGCCGTCGACGGTGATCGCGTTGAACGTGTCGTCGACGGCCGCCTTCAGCGCGCGCTTCAACAACGCCGGCGGCACGCCGGCATCGGTCGTGACGACGCCGAGCATCGTGGCCATGAGCGGCTCGATCATCCCCGAGCCCTTGGCCATCCCGCCGATGCGGAACGTCCGCCCGTGCGCCGACGCTTCGATCGCCGATTCCTTCGGAAACGGATCCGTCGTCATGATCGCGAGGGCCGCGTCGGATCCGCCGGTCGCCGACAAGCGCGCCGCCGCGTCGGCGACACCGCGCTGGACGATCGACATGTCGAGCTTCACGCCGATGACGCCGGTCGACGCGACGAGGACCGCGCTGGGATCGCAGCCGATCGCTTCGCCGGTGCGGTCGGCCATGGCCTTCGCGTGCAGGCGTCCGTCTTCTCCCGTGCACGCGTTCGCGCAACCGCTGTTGATCACGATCGCGCGGCTCCGGCCGCCGGACGTCTCGAGATGCTCCGCGGACAGGATGACGGGAGCGGCCTTCGCGAGGTTCGTCGTGAAGACGCCCGCGGCGCTGGCTACGCGATCGGACACGAGCAGCGACAAGTCACGTTTGCCGTTCGCTTTGATCCCGCACGCGACGCCCGCGGCGCGGAAACCCTGCGGCGCCGTGATGCCGCCCGCGATCGCCTGAAACGTGGCCGTCTTCGTCTTCGTCACGCGGGAATCGCCTCCACCGAATCGGGCTCGGGCTCGGTGACCGGCCGCAGCGCGAGCCGCCGCGCCGTCGGCCGCGTACCGTGAATCACCGCGGCCGGACGCTCCGGACCGACGTGCGCGCCCGCGCGCAGCGGCAGCATCACCGCGTGTTGACCGCAGCGGCGGAAGAGCGAGCACGACGTGCAGTCGTGCGCGATCTTCTCGGGCACCCAGATGTGCGGCACGATCGTGAACCCCATACGCACGAAATGCGACGGCTCGTGCGCGAACGCGCAGAGCGTGGAGAATCCGCCCGCTGTCGCGGTCGCGGCCACGTGCGAGACGAGCGTCGGTCCGATCTGCCGGCCTCGAAACGCTTCGGCGACGACGAGCGATCGCACTTCCGCGACGCCGGGACTCAACGGCGCGAGCTCGGCGCATCCAACTATCGTCCCATCGACGAGCGCGACGACGAATCTCGCCGCGTTCTCGCGCACGTCCTCGAGCGTCCGAGGCAGCAGATGGCCGGCCTCGAGGTTGTCCGCGATCAGGTGGTGGATGTCGGCCGCGTCCGCAACGCGGGCGGTCCGCAAGGTCACTGACGTGTTCACGATGAGTGTGCCTCCGCAACTCTGCCGATCGCGCGATCCAGCAGCGAGCACGCCTGATCGACTTCGGCCTGCGTGATGACGTATGGCGGCAGCAGACGAACGACGGTCTCGGACGTTCTATTCACGAGCAGCCCCAGCTCCAGCGCGGCTTCGACGACGGGGAGCGCCGGGCGATCGAGATCCAGTCCCCAGATGAGCCCCGCGCCGCGGACCTCGCGGACGATCGGATAGCGCGACGCGATCGCGCGAAGTCCGCGCTCGAGATGCGCGCCCACCGTCGCCACGTGGCCGATGAGGTTTCTATCGATCAGCTCCTCGAGGAACACGAGCGCCGCACGGCACGCGAGCAGATTGCCACCGTACGTGCTGCCGTGATCGCCGAACGCCGCCGCCTTCGCGACGCGCTCGCTGAAGAGGGCGGCGGCAATCGGGACGCCGGCGCCGAGCGCCTTGCCGATCGCCATGAGATCCGGACTGAGGCTGAGCGCCGAGGAGTAGAACGGCCGGCCCGTTCGGCCGAGGCCGCATTGAATCTCGTCGGCGATGAGGAGCGCCCCGGTCCTGCGGCAGGCATCGGTGATCGCATCGGCCATCGCCTGACTAAACGGACGCACGCCGCCTTCGCCCTGCAGCGGCTCGAGGATCACGGCGGCCGTCGACTCGGTCACTGCCGCGCGAAGCGCGTCCGGATCGGTCGCCGGCACGAACTGCACGCCGGCGAGGAGCGGCGCGAACGGCGCGCGATAGTGATCGTCCCACGTGATCGAGAGCGATCCGATCGTGCGGCCATGGAACGCGTGGTCGAACGCGACGAAGCCCGTGCGGCGCGAGTCCTTCTGCGCGTGCCAGAAGCGCCGGGAGAACTTCAAGCAGGCTTCGATCGCTTCGCTGCCGCTGTTGCAGAAGAACGCGCGCGGCAGTCCGGACAACGCCGCGAGCCGCGTCGCCAGCTCGCCCTGCAGCGAGTGGTAGTAGAGGTTCGACGTGTGCAGCAGCGTCGATGCCTGATCGGCGATCGCCGCCGCAAGCCTCGGATGCGCGTGGCCGAGCGCGGCAACGCCGATGCCCGACAGGAGATCGAGATACGCGCGGCCATCGCTGTCGAAGAGATAGCACCCGCGGCCGCGCTCGAACACGACCGGGTTCCGCTTGTAGATCTGCAGAACATGATCGGTCTCGACCGTCATCACGTTCTTCGCCGCAACACTCCCCGTCGTCATGCGCGTGTCTCCGTCGGTGACCACGCGAGCGCGGCCACGAGTCTGGTCCCTGGAGCGGCCGCGTAGTCCACACCGCCCCGCCCCGCGACAATCGATACGTCCGTGACGCCGCTCGCGAACGCGCGGCGGCAGGCCGCGAGCTTCGCGATCATCCCGGAATGCGCGACCCCGGACGCAGTCATCTGGTCGATAGCGTCGACCGCCAGCTCGTCGATCGTTCGACCGTTGTCGTCGAGCACGCCGGCCGTTCCACCGGCGACGATCAAGCGGCGTGCGGACACGATGGCCGCAAGGTGCGCGGCGAGCACGTCGGCGTTCACGTTCAGGAGCACGCCGTCGCGATCGACGCCGATGCTCGCCACGACCGGGATGCAACCGATCTGCAGGAGCGCGGCAAGAAGTCCGGCGTCGGCTCCCGTCGGTTCACCCACGAGGCCGAGATCGACGAGGTCGCCTGACACCGTCCGCAGCGGCTCCGCGCGGCGCGAGAGGCCGATCGCACCGTCGGCGCCGGTCAGCCCCACCGCGCGTCCGCCCGCGGCGCCAATCGCCGCGACGAGCGACGTGTTGGTTCGACCTGCCAGCACCGAGACGACGGTCTCGAGCGCCGCGGCATCCGTGACGCGCAATCCGTCGACGAAGCGCGGCGACTCGCCGCGCGCGCGCAGCTCCGCGTCGATGGCGCGTCCGCCGCCGTGCACGACGACGAGCGGACCGCCCGCGGAAAGACGCACGATCGAGGCGGCAGCGGAGCGCATCGCGCCCGCGTCCTCGAGAAGCTCGCCGCCCAGTTTGAGGACCGTCGTCAATTCAGCCCCAGCGTTTCGTCGAATCCGAACGCGACATTGAAGTTCTGAATGGCCTGTCCCGCCGCCCCTTTGACGAGGTTGTCGATGCACGAGATCATCACGAGCTGTCCGCCCGGACGATCGACCCGCCACCCGATGTCGCAGAAATTCGTGTGGGCGACGTGCTTGATCTCCGGAAGGTCGCTGCCGGTCAGCCGCACGAACGGCGAATCGTGGTAGGCGTCGGTCAACGTGCGTTCGATCGCCGCGGCGTCGACGCCGGGCTGCAGCCGCGCGTAGATCGTCTCGAGGATCCCGCGATCGAGCGGCACGAGATGAGGAACGAACGTGACATCGGTTCCAAGCTCTTGCTGTATTTCGGCGCCGTGGCGATGCGAGAACACTCCATACGCGGCCAGACTGCCGTGCACCTCGGAAAAATGCGTGCGCTCGGTCGGCGTCTTTCCCGCGCCGGACACGCCGGACTTCGCGTCGATGATGACGCCCGGTTGCAGCAGCCCCGCCGCGACGAGCGGCTGCAGCGCGAGAATCGCCGCCGTCGGATAGCACCCCGCGCACGCAATCAGCGGCGCGGATTCGAGCTCCTTCCGGTACCGTTCCGTGAGGCCGTACGTCACCGGCACGCCGGGATCCGGCGAATGCGGATACCAACGCTCGCGCTCCGCCTGGCTGCGCAGCCGGAACGCGCCGGAAATGTCGAACACGCGCGGGCCGCGGCGCGCGAGACAGGGACCGACCTCCGCCGAGAGCGTCTCGGGCACCGCGAGAAACACCGCGTCCGTTTCCCGCGCCAGCCGATCGACGTCGAACCGCTCGATGGGTGCATCCCAAATCCGCTTCAGCGCGGGAACACGCTTCGATTCTGACGAGCTGGACCCCATCGCGAGGCGGACGTCGGCGCCGGGGTGCTGGGTCAACCGACGGAGGAGCTCGACCCCCGCGTACCCCGTTGCCCCTGCGATACCGACCCTGACCCGCGAATAAGTATTCATCGGAATCTCTACTTATACAAGCCGACGGCCATGAGGTCAAGAAAAACCTCAAGGTTTGTTGCCGCCTACTTGCATAGTCGTGTATACTCATTCGTTCAGATGATGGTTCAGAAGGCCCGCCGTAAGGCTGTGATCCTGGAACTGGTTGAGCAGGAAGCGATTACCAGCCAGGAACAGCTGAGGGAACGCCTCCGCGCCCGGGGGATCGAGGCCACTCAGGCCACGATGTCGAGGGACATCCGGGAGCTCCACCTCGTCAAGCGCGCCGTGGACGGCGCGTACCGGCGGGGGGGCACTGACGCCGCGGTCGCGGTGACCCAATCGGCGCTGAAGCGGGCGGTCGAGGAATATCTCCGGACGCAGGAGCGGGTCGAGCAATTGGTGGTGCTGAAGACCGATCCGGGTCAGGCGCAGTCGCTCGCGATCGCGATCGATCGCGCGCGGGTCCCGGAGATAGCGGGCACGATTGGCGGCGACGACACGATTCTCGTGATCTGTCGGTCCGCCCTGGACGCGGCGGCGCTCGTCGAGCGCTTTGCCGCAATCATCGAGACGCGACAGACATGAATCGAATCGTTATGGGCTATTCAGGCGGGATCGAGACGTCCGCCGCGATCGCGCGGCTCGCCGAGCGCGCGGCATCGAACACGGAGGTCGTCGCCGTCATCCTCGATCTCGGCCGGCGTGAGGAGCTCGTCGAGCAGCGCGAGCGCGCCTTGACCCTCGGCGCCGTTCGCTGCCACGTCGTCGACTCGCGCGAGGATCTCGTCCGCCGCTGCATCCTTCCCGCGTTGCAGGCGGGCGCATTCGACGACGCGCGCGGATGGATGCCGTCCGCCATCGCGCGCCCCCTCATCGCCAAGACGATCGTGGACATCGCGCGAATGGAAGCCGCCGATACGGTCGTGTACGGCGGATCGGCGATGAGCCGTGGCTCGATGGATGCGCTCGTGCGTTCGCTCAACCCGTCGCTGCGGACGCTCGCACCCTCTGATGTGTGCGAAATGTCGAAGTCCGCGGTGCTCGAGTACGCGCGGGCCCGCGATATTCCGGCAACCGTCGGAAGCGATTGGCAGAAGGTCTCCGCGAACCTGTGGGGACGATCGGTGGCGCTCGATCGGGTGCAGGACCCGCCGACCGGTGTGCCCGACGACACCTACGTGTTGACCCGATCCGCCGACGAGTGTCCGAACCGTCCTGCCTATGTCGAGCTCGAATTCGAGGCTGGCGTGCCTTCGCGCGTGAATGGGATCGAGATGCCGATCGTCGAGATGATCGAGAGCCTCGAGATCATCGGTGGAACGCACGGCGTTGGACGCACCGACACGCCGGCGGGCTCCGGCGACGGAACGGCGTGCCGCGAGATCGGCGAAGCGCCGGCCGCTGCGCTGCTGCAGCTCGCACAGCGCGAGCTGCGATCGCTTCGGCTTGCGCCCGACGTCGCCGCGCGCGTCGAAGAGTCGGGCCGCGCGTACGCTCAGCTGATTCAAAGCGGCGCGTGGTTCTCGCCCGCGCGCCAGACGATCGACGCGTTCATCTCATCGCTGCAGCCCGCGCTGAGCGGATCGATTCGGCTCAGGCTCTTCAAAGGGGACTGCACGGTCTCCACGCTCGTCGCTTCATAGGGACATTCGCGCCGTGGCACATCTCTGGTCCGGCAGGTTCGAAGGGGATCCCGACGCATCGCTCGTCGAGTTCGGGCGATCGTTCGGGTTCGATCGGCGCCTGTTCGAGGACGATATTCGCGGAAGCATGGCATGGGCCGCGGCGCTTGAGCGCGCAAGCGTCCTCACCAAAGACGATGCGCGGTCCATTCAGTCCGGTCTCGCCTCCGTCCTCGCCGCCGGGTCCGATCCCGCGTTCTTCGAGTCCGCCGCGGCCGCGCAGGATGAAGACGTTCACTCGTTCGTCGAGCGCGAGCTCGTGCAGCGCATCGGCGAAGCCGGCCGCCGTCTTCACACCGGCCGCTCGCGGAACGAGCAGGTCGCCGTCGATCTGCGCTTGTATCTCAAGCGGCGGATTCCCGCGCTGCAAGATGCGATCGTCGCCTTGATCCGCGTGCTCCACGCGTCGGCGGAAGCCGCTGGCTCCGCGTTGATGCCGTCGTACACGCATCTGCGCCGGGCGCAGCCAATCCTCGCCGCGCATTTCTTTCTCGCGCACGCCTCCGCTCTTCGTAGAGATCACGCGCGATTCACCGCGCTCGTCGACGACGCCGACGAGCTGCCGCTTGGATCCGGTGCGATTGCGGGAACGAGCTATGCGATCGACGTAGGTGCGCTCGCGCGCGATCTCGGATTCGCGAGAATCGTGCGCAACAGCATCGACGCAACCGGCGACCGCGATATCGTGGCGACGTTCCTCTACGCGGCGTCGCTCGCGATGGTGCACCTGAGCCGTCTCGCGGAGGACACGATCCTCTTCACGTCGGAAGAATTCGGCCTCTTCGAGCTCGCCGACACGGCCGCGACCGGCAGCAGCTTGATGCCGCAGAAAAAGAATCCCGATCCGATGGAGCTCGTTCGCGGAAAGGCCGGACGCGTGATCGGACGCCTGACCGGATGGCTCGCGACGATGAAGAGCCTTCCGATCGGCTACAGCAAAGATCTGCAGGAAGACAAAGAGGCGCTCTTCGAGGCGGAAGATACGTTGGCGGCCTCGCTTCGCGCGACAACATCCGTTCTCGGCGGCATCACGATCAATCGAGGCGCGGCGGAACGCGCGGCGTCCGGTCTCTTGCTCGCGACCGATGTCGCCGATTATCTCGTCGCCAAGGGCGTGCCCTTCCGGGACGCGCACGAGATCGTCGGCGCGCTCGTGCGCCGGCTCGTCAAAGAGGGGCGCTCGTTCGACGACCTGACGATAGAGGATTGGCGCGCGCACTCGGCGCTGTTCGAAGCAGACGTCCGCGAAGCCGTCAGCGCGGCGGCGTCGATTCAAAAAAAGCGCACGCCCCAATCCACGCATCCGGATGCCGTCGCGGCCGCGCTCGGGGAACTTCGCGAGTGGTTGGCGGCGCGATGATCTATCTCGTGCATCATGGCGACGCCGTCGGCCCAGACATCGATCCGCAGCGGCCGCTCTCGAGCGCCGGACGCGCGGCGGTCGAGCGTCTCGCGACGCGTGCCGCGGAGCGCGGCGTCAAACCTGTTGCGATTCATCACAGCGGAAAACTGCGCGCGCGTCAGACGGCGAACGCGTTCCTGCGCCTGTGCAACCCATTGGCTGAGTTTTCGGCGATCCGTGGATTGCAACCTGAGGATCCAGCCATCTGGATTCGAGAAACGCTCGCGCATGAAGATCGCGAGGTCATGCTGGTCGGTCACATGCCGAACTTGCCTCGGCTGTTGACGCTGCTCGTCACGGGCCGCGAAGCACCGCTCCTCGAATTCCCGCTGCACGGCCTCGTCGCGATCGAGATCGCGCGAGGCGCTGCGGGCGAGCACTACGAGGAGCGGTGGCGGCTCGTTCTCTAGAACCGGAACGTCGCGCCGATTGAGCCGCGCCAGAAGCGGAAGTCCGCGAGGCCCACGTCGAAGTCGCCATCAGGCTCGTCGTCCTGCAGCGACCGGAAGTACCGGATGTCTCCGCGCAAGCCGAACTTGTCGGAGAAGAAGAAGTTCGCGCCGGCGCCCACGTCGAATCCCCAATTCGTCGAGTTGACGTTGAAGAAGTCCTCGGCGTCGCCAATGCGGCTCTTGATCAATCCGAGACCGGCAACCGCATACGGACGGAAGCCCGGTCCGTGCTGCCCGCCGATGGGAACGCCCACGACCACGTTGCCCATCAACGTCGTCACGTTGTTGTCGCCGAACTCGAAGTCGCCAGGTCCGACCGTGTTCTCGAAGAAGTTCGGCGTGTAACCGAAGTCGACTTCGAAGCCGACGGCACCCGCGCCCATCCAGGTGAGCGACGCGCCGAAGTTTGCTCTCTGCTCGAACTCGTCGTCGACGTCGCTGAAGTCGACGAAGTTGGCTGATCCGCCCCAGTTCCAGCCGAGAAATGGTGTGAACATCCAATCGGCCGAAGCCGTTCTCGGCGCGGCGGCGGATGTCACCAAAACAAGAGCTGCCGTCATGAACAACTTGCGAACAGACATGTGATCTCCTCGCTCATCTGTGTGTGACGAATCACACACATCCACATCGACCGGCTCGTCCATGCGAAGCCCGGTCGCCGATCGAGGTGCAAGCGGTATGCCCCGGCAAGCTCGACTGCCGGGTGCGCATGTCGTGGAATGTGCTGGCGCGAACGCGCGTGCTTTAGTGCGGATCCTTCTCGACGTCGACGGTGACGGGCGACGAGAGACGTACGGTGATGGTCGTTCCCGCGGGAAGCATCGCGGCGTTTCGATCGCCGGCCATCACGACCGCGCTGCCGCCGGCCGCGCCGGTGGCTCCGCCGATCGCCGCGCCCTTCGCGCCGCCCATGATCGCGCCGAGCACCGCGCCCCCGATCGCCGCGCCGCCGATCTTGCGCGCGCTCTCCGCGCCTGGCGATTGACCCTCGCGGAAGATCGGATCGGTGCGCAGCGACACCTGCGTGCCGTCGAGCACGATCGTGTGGAATCGCACGCCGAGCCGCGCCTTGCCTTTCATCTTGCCGCCGCGATCGACTTCCGTCACGTCGCCAATCACGCGAGCGCCGGCGGGAATGGCGATGCGGCCATCAGCCATCACATCGCGCGTGAGGCGCGCCTCGACACGATCCTCGACTCGCGCGGTCTCGCTCGAGATCGGCGTTTCGACCTTCAGACCGAGAACAGACGACGCGGGGACGACGACTTCGACGAACTGCCGCGCGGGCGGCGACGGCGGATCCGAGACGACCGGCTCCGGAATCGACTGTACGGGCGACGCGGTTGGCGCGGACGACGAGACCGGTTCGCGCGCGGGCGCCGTACGTTCGGCGGATGGTGCAGCCTCCGCCGCCGGCTCGGGCGATCGCGATGGCGTGCGCGCCGGAGTCCGATCGATTTCCGGACGCGAGGCGCGCGCAACGGAGGATGTTGGCGTCGAGCTCTTTCGCGAGCTCGGCTCGATCGACGGCGCCGGCTCGGACTTCTTCTCGCGCGGCGCGCTCGCCGCCGGCGCAAGCTGCGGACTCACCGCCGCGGGCTTCGAAACAATCGCCTCGGTCTCGGCGACGGCCGGAGACGCCGGCGGTGGCGCGGGCTGGCTCGTTGCGACTGGGAATTTGAGGTCGGAGTCGTTCTGGCGAACGGCGACGTACGCGCCCCCGGCGGCCGCCGTTACGCACGCGGCTGCCAGTAGTCCCAGCACGACAGGTTTGGAAATCATGGCTCGAATTGCTCCCTGAGTAGACTCGTTCCGAGCAAGAGACGTGCCTCGGCCACCCGCCGTATTTCCCCTGTATTCTGGCACTTCTTCAGGGTTTCGAGGCGCCAAGTGCACGCCCGTTGAGACAGTCCTGTCCTCGGGGCAGGACCCTCCGCCGCGGGCCCTATCGAATCCTTGGCAATCCCCCGTTTCGCCGCGGCACCGGCGTTGCTACGATACACAGGGTTACGGCCGGAGGTACCGACATGCGACGCCTGCTCCTGATCCCGACCTTCGCCATCGCGCTCTCGTTCGTGCCATCGGCGGCGTCGGCCGTGACGCTGCGAGAAATCGTCGAGCTCACGAAAGCAGGCCTCAGCGAAGAGATACTGCTCGCGCTGATCGAGATCGATCCGCGCGTGTATCCGATCGATCCGGCGACGCTCCGGATGTTGAAGGAGTCCGGCGTGAGCGAGCGCGTGATCGTCGCGATGGTCAAGAGCGGACGCACGCCGCCGCTGCAAGCGGAGCAGATTCCTGTCGACGCCGTCGCACCGGCGCCTCCCGAACCACAGGTCGTCGTCGTCGAGAAAGAGCGTCCGATCGTTCGTGAGGTTGCCGTTCCGGTCCCCGTGTATATCGCCGTCCCCGTCGCGCGGCACACGCGCGATCGTCGTGATGTCGAGCGGCCGAAGCCCGCGCCGCCGGTGTATTGGGGATGGGGAGGGAAGTTGAGACCGGATGCGTGGACGCCTCGGGATCAACCGCAGGAAACGGCGGGGAAGTCCTCGGGCCGGCGCAACTAAATCAATCCCTTCGCCTTGCACTCGTTGTAGTAGCGCTCCGCCGCGGCGCCAAGCTTCTTCTTCTGTCCCGGCACTTTTTCTCCCGGCGCTTTGCCGTACGGCGACGCGTGCTCGATCTCCGCGTTCAGCTCCGCGCCGATGAGAATCGCGACCGCTGTGACATAGAACCAGAGCAGCAGGACCATGACCCCGCCGATCGTGCCGTACGTTTCGTTGAAGCTGCCGACCCAGACGAGGTAGTACTTGAGCGCGAGCGACGCCGTCACCCAGAGCGTCGTTGCCAGCACGGCTCCAGGCGTCAGCCACACCCAGTCCTGTTCCGCATCCGGACCGTAGTAGTAGACGATCGCGATCGCCATCGACGTGAGCCCGAAGACGACGGGCCACTGCAGGATCTTCCACGTCCACTCGAACACGGGTCCGAGATGGAGCATGTTCGCCAGTCGCTCTGCGAGCGCCGGTCCGACGACAACGAGCGTGACCGAGATGATGATGAAGAACGCGAGTCCGATCGTGAGGATGATCGCGAGTCCGCGGACCTTGTACCAGCTGCGCCCCTCGCTGATGTCATACGCCGCGTTCAGCGTGGTGATGATCGACGACATCGCGCCGGAGCTGCTCCACAGCGTGACGAGAAACGCGAACGTGAACAGGCCGCCGTTTTCCCCGTTCGCTATCTTCAGGATCTGCTCGTTGACGATCGTGATCACCTCCGGCGGCGCGAAGCGGCCGACCGTCGAGACGATCTCATCCGTCAGGTGTTGAACCGGGAAGAAGCTCGCCAATGAGACGAGCGTGAGCAGCGCGGGAAACAGCGCGAAGAAGAAGTAATACGCCTGCTGGGCGGCAAGGCTCAGCACGTCGTCTTCGACGACTTCTTTTGCGCTGCGATTGATCAGCTCCCTCGGGCCGATCGGGAGCGCGAAGCGCCAGAGCATACGGCTTCGTCGAGCAAGGCGGCTGCCATCCCGCTACCGTCCGCCGCCTTGGATGTGCTATAACCCGGCATTTCGTGACGTGGCATTTCTCGAAGTGTCTTGGAGGAGGACGTCCATGAATCGCGCCCTGCTCGGTAGTCCGCTCGTGCGCTTCGCATTCGCCGTGGTGCTGCTGGCCGTGTCGATGCCGGGCTCGTTCATCGCGCAGTCGCGTCAGCCGGCGAAGCAGAAACTGGACGAGGAATACACTGCGAAGATCAAGGAGTACACGCAGGATCCGCGAATCAGCACGGAACTGGTCGATCACCTGCCCGCGTCGGACACGATCCCGACGCCGTTGAAGTTCTTCGGAAGAATGCCGGGAACCCCTGGCGAGCTGACATACGCGAAAGACATCTACCGGTATTACGAGGCGATCGACAAGGCATCCGATCGCATCGCGATGTGGAAGATCGGGCAGACCGAAGAGGGGCGCGACATGGTGCTCCTCGCGGTTGCCGACGAAGCCACGATCAAGCAGATCGAGAAATACAAGGGGATGCTCGCGTCGCTGACGGATCCGCGGAAGACGACCGACGAGCAGGCGCAGCAGATCATCCGCACGGCGAAGCCGATCTACTGGGTCACGAGCGGCATGCACTCGGGAGAGACCGGCGGACCCGAAATGCTGATCGAGCTGCCGTATCGGCTCGCGGTCGAGGAGACGCCGTTCATTCAAGCCATCCGCAACAACGTCATCACGCTCATCACGCCGGTAATCGAGGTGGACGGCCGCGAGAAGCACGTCGACACGTACTACTTCAACAAGAAGCGTCCGCAGACCGAGACGCGCCTGCCGCTGATGTATTGGGGCAAGTACGTCGCGCACGACAACAACCGCGACGGCATGGGCCAGTTCCTCAAGCTCACGCGCAACACGACGAAGACGTTCCTCGAGTGGAAGCCGACGATCCTCCACGATCTGCACGAGGCCCAGACGTATCTCTACGCGTCGACCGGCACCGGTCCGTACAACGAGCAGATCGATCCGATCACGATCGACGAATGGTGGCTGCTCGCGAAAACTGAAGTGATGGAGATGACCAAGCGCGGCGTGCCGGGCGTCTGGACCTACGGGTTCTACGACGGCTGGGTGCCGAACTACATGTTCTTCATCGCGCACTCGCACAATGCGATCGGCCGGTTCTACGAGGTCGCGAGCTACGGGCCGGATCTGCGCGAGCAGGGCGGCGGCGGCGTGACGAGCCGCGAGTGGTTCCGCCCGAACCCGCCGCTCCCGACGATCAAGTGGGGTCCGCGCAACAACACGAACATCCAGCAGTCGGCGCTGCTCATCGCGCTCAACCACGTCGCGAAGAACCGGGACACGTATCTCGAGAACTACTGGATCAAGAACAAGCGCGCGGTGGAAAAAGGGAAGACCGGTCCGACGTATGGGTGGGTGATTCCGGCCGGCCAGCGGCGCAAGGCGGACGCGGCTGACGCCGTCAACGAGCTGCGCCGTCAGGGTCTCGAGGTCCATCGCGCGACGTCGGCGTTCAAGGCCGGCACCATCAGCGTCGAGGCGGGCGATTACGTCGTTCGCGGCGATCAGCCTTATCGAACGCTTGCCGACATGTACTTCTCGATTCAGAACTATGCGCCGGCGAATCCCCGGCCGTACGACGATACCGGCTGGACGTTCCCCTACATGCGCAACGTCGTGGTCAAGCCGGTCACCGACAAAGCGCTCCTCTCGGGCGCTGCGACGCTGCTGACCGCGGACGCGAAGGCGCCGGGCGGCATCGAGGGCACTGGCGCGGTCGTCATCGTCGATCACACGACGGACAACGTCCTGATGCAATTCCGCTTCAAGCACGCCGACGTGCGCATGCAGGCGGCCGAGGAGGACTTCGAAGCGGGCGGGCGGAAGTTCCGCGCCGGCGCGTTCGTCATCGCGGGCGCCGATCGCGCGAAGATCGAGCCGACGATGAAAGAGCTCGGCATCGCGGGATTCGCCGCCGCGGCCGCGCCGTCCGTGGCGATGCACGATCTCGACGTGCCGCGGATCGGCTACGTGCACTCGTGGGCGAACACGCAGAACGAAGGATGGGTGCGCGCGGCGCTCGATACCTACGGCGTGCCGTATGCGTACTTCGGCGACATCAAGCTGCGCGAGGGAAATCTCCGGCAGAAGTACGACGTGATCGTCTTCCCGCACGTCGGGGGGTCGGCGCAGTCGCAGGTCAACGGCATTCCCAAGACAGGGACGATGCCGCTGCCGTACAAGAAGACGGCGGAGACGCCGAACCTCGGCGCGCAGGATCAAGCTGACGACATTCGCGGCGGCATGGGCTGGGACGGGCTGATGGAGCTCGTCAAGTTCGTGCGCGAGGGCGGCACGCTCATCACCGAGGGCGCGACGTCGACGATCTTTCCTGAGTACAACGTCACGTCAGGCGTCACCGTCGAGAATCCAGACGGCCTCTTCGTGCGCGGATCGATTCTGCGCGGCGTGTTCACCGATCGCCGAAGCCCGATCGCGTACGGCTACGACGCGCAGGTGCCTGTCTATTTCAGTCAGGATCCGGTGCTGAACGCCGGCGGCGGCGGCGGGTTCGGCGGGTTCGGCGGCGGCCGCGGCGATGCGCTGCCCGGCGTCGGCATGAACACGACGCCGATGGCGACCGCGAGTCAGCAGCGGCTGTCGACGTGGGATCCGGACAACCCAACGGCGTCAACACCCTCTGGACGCGGCGGACGCGGTCAGGCGGCGGGCGACGATCAAGCCGCGGTCGGCGGCCGCGGCGGGCGTGGCGGCGGGGGTCGAGGCGGCTTCGGCGGCGGCAGCGGTGACGCGCAGCCGCGCGTGGTGTTGTCGTTCCCGTCGAACGCCGACGACATGCTGCTGTCGGGCGTCCTCGTCGGCGGCCAGTCGTTGGCGAATCGCGCGCAAGTCGTCGACGCGCCCGTCGGTCAGGGTCATGTCGTCATGTTCGCCATCCGCCCGTATTGGCGCTGGCAGACGCAGGGCACGTTCTTCCTGGGCTTCAACGCGATTCTAAATTGGAACGACCTCGACGCCGGCCGCGCCTCGTCGCGCCGGACGAACACCGCGCAGCAGTAGGAAGGGCGGGCGTCCCCGCCCTACAGTTGCTTGATGCGGCGAGTCCACTCTGGATCCCCGAAAGGAACTTGTCGTTGCGCTGATGCGCGCAACGCGTCAGATATCCCGCTCGGCAGTTGATCGTTGACAATTTCCAACCAATCGTCTGGTCGTCCTATCGGCGACGCGGCGACCAGCGTTCGACCGTCGAGCGATGTTCGGCGCGACAAGCTGCTCCAATGCCAGTCTTCGGCGCGGTGAACGAGGCGCGCTCGGAACGCGTTGGCTTCGACGTACCGAAGTACGGTGAGCAAGTGTCCGTCGTCCTGAACAGGAAACGCTTTGTAGCGGCCTTGATAAAGATGGCCCGTTCCCCAGAGCTCGCTGAAGCGGTGGTGTCGCCGAATATGCGCGTTCATGAACCACCCCATGAATGCAGAAATCTCAATCCCTTTTGTCGGCCACAACACCAAATGGAAGTGATTCGGCATGAGCGCGAATGCCAGAATCCGCAGTGGCACTTTCGCAAGCGCATCCGCCAGCGTGGTCAAAAACATTTCGTAGTCAGAGTGTTGCGAGAAAATCCGTTGTCGGCGATTCCCTCGATTCAGAACGTGATACGGCAAACCGTCAATGAACCGACGTGCGCTTCGTGACATGTTTTGGATCCTCGGGATGGCACTGACGACGCAAGTAGCTCGCCAAGGGCGGGGACACCCAACGTTGGGTGTCCCGATTGGCTGTCCCGATTGGGTGTCCCCGCCCTAATATGGACTGATGCGCGCGGGCGCAGACGTCATCGTCGTCGGCGGAGGGATCATCGGGTGCGCCGTCGCGCATGAGATTGCGCGGCGCGGCGGACGCGTGAGGTTGTTCGAGGCGCGCTCGATCGGCGCCGGCGCGACGCACGCCTCGGCAGGCATCCTCGCGCCGTACATCGAAGGCCACGAGCGCGGACCGTTTTTCGATCTCGCGCTGCGAAGCCTGACGCTGTACGACGCCTTCATTCGCGCAGTCGTGGACGACTCCGGCGCGGACGTCGACTACCGCCGCTGCGGCTCGCTCGAGATTGCCGTCGATCCGACGCACGCGCACCACCTCCGCGCCTCGGCAGACGCGAACGCCGGCGCGGGGCTCGAGTGGCTCACCCCCGAGCGCGCGCGTCGGCTCGAGCCGGCGCTCCCGCCCGCCATCGAGGGCGCGCTGCGATCCCCCATGCATGGATACGTCGCTGTGCCGGCGCTGACCGAAGCGCTCGTGTGGGCGGCGCTCCGCCACGGCGCGGAGCTCGAGACCGGACGCCACATCCGCGCGATCGACGCCGACGGCGATCGTCTGCGCGTCGTTGCGGACGACGGCGCGTCGTGGACCGCGCCAACGGTGATCGTGGCGGCCGGGAGCTGGACGTCGCAGCTCGAACGCGCCGAGCCGGCCGCGCGCAGCGTGCGCCCGGTTCGCGGGCAGACGATTAGACTGGCGTGGATCGGCAGCCCGATCTCACATGTGATCTGGGGAAAGGATTGCTACGTCGTGCCGTGGAAGGACGGCACCGTGCTCGTTGGCGCGACGGTCGAAGACGTTGGATACGACGAGCGCACGACCGCCGCCGGCGTGCGCGATCTGCTGGACGCCGCCTGCGATCTCCTTCCGGAGGCGTGGGGCGCGACGTTCCTCGAGGCGCGAGCGGGACTGCGCCCCGCCACGAGCGACGGGCTGCCGCTCATCGGCCGATCGCCGCAGATCAACGGGCTCGTGTACGCGACCGGCCACTTCCGCAACGGCGTGCTGCTTGCGCCGCTCACCGCCGCCGTCGTGGCCGATCTCGTGCTCGACGATCGAGAAGATCCCGCGCTGATGCTTACTGGCCCTGGCCGGCTGCCCTGAGAATCGTGACGACCGGCGACGAGCTGGTCTGCTGCACCTGCTCGAACGCGATGACGGCAAGCTGATAGTCGAGCAGCGCCTGCAGCTCGCTGTTCCGTGCGATCGCCAGATCGCGCTGCGCCTGAATCACGAGAAAGCTCGTCGACATGCCGACTTCGAATCGCTTCTGTTCGGCGTCGAGCCGCTGCTCGGCCAGCTCGCGCGCGAGCTTCGTCGTCTCGATGCGCTGGCGGTTCTGATCCAGGCGAAGCGCCGCCTGACGAACTTCGCGGACGACGTTCAGCTCCGTCGCGCGCAGGCGCGCGGCGGATTGATCGCGCTCGAGCTTCGCGCGCGCGAGGTTGGCCTCGGCCGTGCTGTTGCCGAGCGGATAGCTGAGCGTCACGCCGACGGTCCAATTGGGAAAGTCCCCGCTGAACACTTGGCCGAGCGTGCTGCCGAAGCTCGTGCGCTCGGTGCCGATGACCGGCCCGAGAAAGCCCTCGCGAAGGATGCGCGTGCCGCCGGCCCCGTCGCTCAAATAGCTCGCTTGCACGCGCAGGTCGGGTAGTGTCTGGCTCTTCGAGAGCGAGACCGACGTGTCGTTGATCTGGATCTCGGTCTTCGCGCGGGACACGTCCGTCCGTTCGCCGAGCGCCCGCCGAACCGCGGCGTCGACGTCCGGCTTGGTCGCGACGACCGGTACGCGATCCGCGGGTTCGAGCCGAATGGACCAGTAGTCGTCGCGCTTCGGATCGACGACGATCGTTCGCAGCGTGTCTTCCGTCTGGAGCGCCGCCGTGCGCGCGATGATCAGATTCTCTTGACGCTGCGCGACCTCCGCGCGCGCCGCGACGAGATCGAGCGGCGGCGATTGGCCCACGTCGACGCGCGCGCGATTGTTGCGCTCGAGCTCGAGCGCGAGGTCGAGCGATCGCTGCTGGACGTCCACGAGCGCGAGCGCCGCGACGAGCGCCCAGTACGCGCGCTCCGCGTCGGCGCCCGTGTTCACCGTCGTCTCGCGGAACCGGCTTCCGGCGAGCTCGCGGTTGCGGCGGCTCACGTCGACCTGCGCCCGCGCGGTGTCGATCCGGAAGTCGCGGAGCAGCGGCTGCGAGACCGCGAACGAGAGGCCTGCGCCCAGCTCAGGGTTCAGGCTGGTCAACAGGCTGTTGGTCGCGTTGCGCGAGGCCTCGAGGCTGGCCGAGTACGATCCGCCGCCCCACGGCAGAAGCTGATTGAGCTGCACGTTCGACGTCCACAGGTTCGTCTTGATGCCTTCGTCGCCGGCGAACAGGTTCGTTGCCGGCGCCGCCTGGCTGTTCCGTTGGAATCCTGTCTGGACCGAAGGCATGAACGCGCCGCGCGCGGCGGCGACCTGCGCGTCACCGATCGACGGGTCGAATCGGCTGACCGCGAGGTCAGGGTTGTTGTCGAGCGCGAGGCGAATCGCCTCGTCGCGCGTGAGCTTCAAGACGGTCTGCCCGGCGGCAGGTTGGATTTGTCCAGCCTGCGCGGGAGCCGTCGACGTCGTCGTGGTCGTTTGCGTCTGCGCGGAAGCAGACGAGGACCACAGCGCGAGCGCGAGAAGCGTCGCGGTCGCCGGAGCGGCCGCGCGCTTCCAGCGCCAGAGCCTGATCTTCGAGAGATCGTCGAACAAGGAATAGGCGACCGGAGTGGCAACGAGAGTGAGAAGAAGCACGAGCGATTGACCTCCGATAATGACGAAGCCGATGGCGCGATTCGTCGCCGACCCCACGCCGCTCGACAACACCAGCGGGATCATACCCGCCACGAACGCAAGCGTCGTCATGAGGATCGGCCGCAGCCGATCGCGGCTCGCCTGCAGCACCGCGCGATCGCGCTCCATGCCGCGCTCACGCAGTTGATTCGCGTGATCGATTTGCAGGATCGAGTTCTTTTTGACGACACCGAACAGCACCAAGAGCCCGAGCGCCGAGAAGATGTTCAGCGACTGTCCTGCGATGATGATCGACAAGAGCGCGAACGGCAACGTCAGCGGCAGCGACAGCAGGATCGTGATGGGGTGGAGCCACGACTCGAACTGCGCCGCGAGGATCAAGTACATGAACACGAGAGAGAGCCCGAACGCAATCAGGAAGTTTTGAGCCGCGCGGCCAAGCTCGCGCGATCGGCCCGCAAACCGCGTGCTGTAGCCGGGCCCCATGCCAAGCCCGGACGCCGCGCGCGTCATTGCGTCCATCGCCGGAACCTGCGACACGCCCTGCAGCAGTCCAGCGTACACCGTGACTTGACGCTGACGGTTGAGGCGGTTGATTTCCGACGGCGCCGTGCCGCGCGTGAGCTCGGCGATGTTGACGAGCGGCACGCTGCCCACGGTGCTCGACGGCACGGTCAGCTGGCCGATGGCCTCGGCCGTCTGCCGGTTGCCCTCGACCGCCCGCACGTGCACCTCGTATTGCTCGCCTCCTTCGTTGTAGGTCGTGATCTCGTCGCCGCCGACGAGCAGGCGCAGCGCTTCCGCGGCGTCGGAGATCTGCACGCCGAGGTCCGCCGCCTTCAGGCGGTCGAGATGCACCGACAGCTCGGGCTTGCCGACGTTCAGCGACGTATCGACGTCGACGACGCCGTGCTCTTTTTTCGCTTCGGCGATGACCGCGCTCGCGTATTGCTCGAGCTTCTTCAGATCGGGACCGCTGATCGTGAACTGAATCTCCGCGTTCTGATTGCCCCCGCCGCCGATCGTCGCAACCGGACGCACGCCGGTGCGCAGGTTCGGCACGCCGACGTTCGGAAGCACTTCCGCGCGAACCGCATTCATGATGGCGAACTGATCGAGATCGCGCTCGTGGACCGGCGTGAGCCGCACGTAGATCGTGCCGACGTTCTGCGTCCGCGCCGGATCGTCCGCGACCGTGACGAGCGTGTAGCTGACGCCCGTCACCTGCTGAATGCGGCTCGCGATCCGATTCGCGATGATTTCGGTTGCCTCGAGGCTCGTGCCCTCGGGCGCTCGAAGTCCGACCTCGAACTCCGATTGATCGTCGCTCGGCAGGAAGTTCTTGTTCGCGATCATGAACAGCGGAACGCTGCTGAGCAGCACGAGCACCGCGATTCCCGCAACGATGCCGCGATGAGCGAGCGACCAGCCGAGAATCGACGTATACCGCCGATCGAGCGCGCCGAAGAAACCCTTGTCCCTCGACGTCTTCTCTTCGATCGCGTGACCCTCGGCGTCTTCACGCCGCGGATGCATCTTGATCCAGCGCGACGCGAGCATCGGCGTGAGCGTGAAGCTGACGAGCAGCGACACGAGGATCGCGAACGACATCGTGAATCCGAAGCTCGTCATGAAGCGGCCGACGATGCCGCCCATGAAGCCGACCGGCACGAAGATCGCGACGAGCGACAGCGTCGTCGCGAGGACGGCCAATCCGATTTCGCGCGTCGCCTCGATCGCGGCCTGCATCGGCGGACGTCCCTTCTCCTCGACGAAGCGATAGATGTTCTCAAGCACGACGATCGCATCGTCGATGACGATGCCGACCGCCAGCGTGAGCGCGAGCATCGTCATCGAGTTGAGCGTGAAGCCCTGATACCAGATCAGGCCGAAGGTCGCGATGATCGACGTCGGGATCGCCACCGCGGCGATGAACGTCGAGCGCCAGTTCCACAGGAAGACGAGCACGACGGCCGCCGCGAGAATCGATCCGAGGACGAGATGTTCCTCCACGCTCGCGATCGATGCTTTGATGAACTCCGACAGATCGCGGACGACGCGGATTTGGTATCCGGCCGGCGCGAGCGGGGAGACTTCCGCGAGCCGCTCCTTGACCGCGTCGACGACCTGCACGGTGTTCGTCCCCGACTGCCGGCGGACCGTGAGCATCACGCCAGGCTCGCCGTTGAGGTTCGCGGTCGTCTCCGCCTCCGCCATGCCGTCTTCGATCGTCGCGACGTCGCGCAGCAGCACCGGATGGCCTTCGCGCTGGCGCACGACGATGTCGCCGAACTGTTCGACCGCGCCGACCCTGCCGCGCGTGCGCAGCGTCATGGCCGTCGCGCCCTGCTCGACGCGGCCGCCGGGAATCTCGGCGTTCTGCATCTGAATCGCGCGAGACACGTCGGTGACCGTCAGGTTGTAAGCGCGCAGCCGGTCGGCGTCGAGGAGGAAGTTGATCTGCCGGGCGCGTCCGCCGACGACCACGACCTGTCCAACGCCGCTGACGCTCTCGAGCTGACGGCGCAGCTTCTTGTCCGCGTATTCGGTGATGTCGCGGATGGGCGCGGGCGCGGAGACCGCGAGCGTCATGACCGGCGCGGAATCGGGATCGAACTTCTCGACCGTCGGCTGCTCGATCGTTCGAGGCAGCAGCGGCAGCACGCGGTTCACGCGATCGCGGACTTCCTGAGCGGCAACGTCGCCGTCCTTTTCGAGGAGGAACGCGATGATGACCTGCGAGACGCCTTCCGACGAATTCGATCGAAGCTCGTCGATCCCGCTGATCGTGTTGACCGCTTCCTCGATCTTGTCGGTGACTTCGGTCTCGACTTCCTCGGGTGCCGCACCAGGGAACCGTGTCGTGACGACAACGGTCGGGAAGTCGACTTTGGGAAACCGGTCGAGGCCGAGGCGCGTGAACGCGAAGGCGCCGACGACGGTCAGCGAGAGAGTGATGACGGTCGCGAAGACCGGACGACGAACGGAGATTGAAGCGAGCCACTGCATGACGACACCTTACCGAGCCTTCACGTACTGGCCGTCCGACAAACGTCCCTTGGGTTCGGACGCCACGACGTCACCCTTCGACACACCGGTCGTGAGCTCGATCTGACCTTGGAGCTTCTCGCCGGTCGTGACGATGCGGGCCTCTAGCTGTTTTTGACCGCTTGGTCCTTGCGCGCTCTTGCCGTCCTTGACGACGTACACGCGACTCGTGCCGGCGATCGTTTCCACCGCTGATTCCGGGACGAGAAGCGCCGGCGCCGCATCCGGCTGGCGCACGAGCGCCGTCGCGAAGAGGCCTGGCTTCAACCGCCCGTCCGCGTTCGGCGCGATCGCTTCGACCGTCAGCGCGCGCTGATCGGATCGCAGCGCGGGCGAGATGAACTTCACGGTCGCCGGGAATTCCTCGCCGTGGTACGCGTCGACCGTGAGGCGCACCTGCTGTCCGACTTTCACGAGCGAGACGTGCTGCTCGGGAACGGTCAGCTCGACGCGAAGCGGATCGACGCGAACGACCGTCGCGACGCGCTGGCCGCGCGTGACGTAGTCGCCGACGCTGACGAGCCGTTCGGCGACGAGCCCGCTGATCGGCGCGCGCACGGCCGTATCGGCAACCGCCTTCTGCGCGAGCGCGGTCCGCGCGCGAGCGGCCTCGAGCGATCGATAGGATTGATCCGCCTGATTCTGCGCCGCCTGATAGCTCTGGCGCGCAGCCTCGAGCTGCGTGCGGCGTTGATCGAACTCGCTCTGCGAGATCACCTTCTGTTCGAGGAGCGATCGCATGCGGTTGAATTCCGCTTCCGCGAGATCGAGCGATGCCTTCGCGTTGATCACGTCGGGAACACGCGTGCGATCGAATGGCGTGCTGCCGTCGAGCCCGAGCCGCGCTTCGATCTGCGCGGCGTTCGCTTCGGCTTCCTGAAGCTGCGCGGATGTTTCCGAGGGCGAGATGCGGACGAGCAGCGCGCCGTCGGCGACGCGTGTCCCGCGCTCCACCGGCGTCGCGATCACGCGGCCGGCGGTTTCCGCGCTGACCTCCGCCTGGGCGTCGGCGACGAGCGATCCTGTCACGCGAAGGTATCGATCGATCGAACGGCTCTCGACGGGAGCCGTGGCGATCGCGAGCGGCTCGGCGGCTTTCGCCGCATCGAGCGTCGTCTCCGCTTTCGTCGAGCAACCAATCACGAGCGAAGACGTGAGGAGAAGAACGGTGGCGGGAATGAATACCTGCCGGGAAACGAGATGATGCAAACGCCGACCTGTCATTACGTGCCTCTTTTGATTCGCGTCACACAATCACGTGCGCAGTCACACTTCAGCAACGATCCCGTCTGGAAACGAACGTCGTGGGGGAGCCCGCGCGCAGGCCGGTGAGCGCGGCTTCGAGCGTGTCGCGCGCGAGCGCATCCGCATCCTCGCCCGGCACGCCGCGATGGCACAGCCGGCCCACCGCCGCGCCGAGCATGGCCGTCATGAGCACGCGCGCGATCCCATCGGGATGGGAGCCGGCCGGAAACTGGCCCGCGTCGATCGCGCGCTGAATCGTCGCGCCGAGCCGCGCTTTCATGTCGCGGATGAAGCCGAAGCGCTCCCAGTCCTTGTTGATGCGCGGCACCGTGCGATCCACGAACATCAGCGCGAAGTACTCCGGATGCGATCGGCTGAATTCGTAGAACCGCCAGAACCCGCGGCGCAGCTGCTCGACCGAGTCCGAAGGCTCGTCGCTGGCGGTCGCGCCTGGCGGAGGCGTGAACAGAATGCGGAAGCCTTCTTCGGCGAGCGCGAAGAAGATGTCGTCCTTGCTCGGGAAATAGCTGTAGATCGCAGCCGGGCTGTATTCGACGCGCTCCGCGATCTTTCGCATCGAGACGTTGTGATAGCCCTCGGCGACGAAGAGGTCCCGCGCGGCATCCAGAATCGCCCGTGCCACCGCCTCGCGCTCACGCTCCTGACGTTCCTTGACCCCCAAAAACCCTCCAGAAATGGTGCATTGAACGGCGTTCAACAGATTAACACTGTTAGACGTCGGGCGGCGAGCTCGGGTTCCAGAGCCTCGGAGCCGGTGGGTTCGGGAGTATGCTTCTCCGCATGGCGACCATAGGCGCAGCGGAGGCGGCCGAGCGGCTCAAGAAGCTGTCCGGCTGGGAGTTAGACGGCGCGGCCATCCGCCGCACGTTCACCTTTGCGGGCTTCCCGGATGCGATCGCCTTCGTCGTACGGCTGGGCTTCGAGGCCGAAGCGGCCGACCATCATCCCGACATGCTCGTGAACTACAAGCGGGTGACGCTCACCTACAGCACCCACAGCGAGGGCGGCCTGACCGACAAGGATTTCGCCGGCGCCCAGCGAGCGTCCGATGTCGCCGCCGCGATGGGCGGCAAATGACGCGGCCGGAGCGGCGCTGAATGCAGCTGAAGAACTCGTACAGCGCACGTGAAGTCGCCGCGTTGACGGGGCTCTCCGCGCGCCAGCTCCAGTGGTGGGACGACCGCCGGCTCTTTCAATCCGCGGTCGGGCCGAAGCCGACGGCGGCAGGCGGCTTCACCGAGCGCCGCTACACGCCGGTCGATCTCCTCGAGCTGATGGTGTTGGCGGATCTGCGGCGTCACGGCATGACGATCGCTCGCATCCGGCTTCTGCTCGAGACGCTGCGAAGCGAATTCGGCATCCGCCTCTTCGACGCGATCGGCGGAACCGGTCCGCTGACGCTCATGACCGACGGCCGCGACATCTACGCGCGCACCACGCGCGGCGAGTTCTTCAACGTGCTCCGCGATCCCGCTCAGCCGCTCCTCGTCGTCGGCGGCGAGCCGACGTTCCGAGAGCTGACCGCGAAAGTGCACGCGTCGCGCAAACGGCGGAAGAAGAAATCGAGATGAAGAACACCGGAGCGGGCGGCTAGCCGATTGGAAAGACTTTATCGAGGCCGTCAGCAGGCCGTGGGATCACGTGAACGCCCACGAGCTCGCCCACGCGCCGCGCCGCCGCAGCCCCCGCGTCGGTCGCGGCTTTGACGGACGCGACGTCGCCGCGGACGATTGCGGTGACGAGCCCCGCGTCGACCTTCTGCCAGCCGACGAACAGCACGTTCGCGGCCTTGACCATCGCGTCGGCCGCTTCGATCATGCCCACCAGCCCGCGCGTTTCCACGAGGCCGAGTGCTTCGCCGGGGAGCTCTTTCGCCATAGGAGATGAGGACCCGTATTCTACTATGCGATCCGCCCGCGCGCGGCAATATCGATCTTTTCGACGCTCGCGTCTTCCATGGCGCCATCGCCGTCGACGAGCCATGCCGAGTCGACGAGATTCGACACGACGCAGGAGTGATTCGGCAGGATCCTGACGAGCTCGCCCGTCTTCAGGCCGCGGCCGCCGTCGAGGACGCGCACGGTCGCGTGCTCCTCCGACAGCCGCTCGACGAGCAGCGACTCGTTCGGCGCGCGCGCGTCCAGGCTCGCGAACACGACACCGTACCCTGGCGTGCTCCCAAAGCCGCGCGCGAGATCGTTCGTCAGCGTCTTGCTGCCTGAATCGAGAATGATGCGATCGGGACTCGGCGTGCTGACGACGCGCGCGAGGACGGTGAGGGCGCAGTCCTCCCAATTCGCGGCGGCGAGGCCGACCTGCGTGCGGTCGTAGTAGATGTAGTTCCCCGGCCGCAGCTCGGTGATCCCCCGCTGCTGCACGCTGAAGCGCGCCGTCGGCGTCGCGCCCACGCTGATCTCATCCGTCTTCACGCCGAGGTCCCCCGCCTGCTCGGCGAGCGCCGCGAGCAGCCGCGCCTCGGCCGCCGCAATCGCCGCGGTCTCCTGATCCGACGCGGCGCCGTATCCATGCCCGGCATGGCTCAGGAGCCCTCGAAAGCGCAGCCCTCCGAGATCCGCGATCTTCGCGACGAGATTCGCGGCATCAGGACGATCGGGGTCGATCCCGCAGCGATGGAATCCAACGTCGACCTTGACGAGCACGTCGACCGTTCGTCCCGCCGACGTCATGACGCCCGACCATTCGCGCGCGATCTCCAGGTCATCGACGATGAACGAGAGGCGCGTGCGATCGAGGAGCGCGAGCACTCGATCGGCGTTCACCGGGTGGAGAGGGTAGGGAAGCCTGATGTCCTCGATCCCCGCGTCGGCAAAGACCTCCGCCTCGCCGAGCTTCGCGCAGCAGATTCCGATCGCGCCGCGCGCGATCTGCCGGCGCGCCATCTCGGGCAGCTTGTGCGTCTTCGCGTGTGGACGAAGGCGGATGCCGCGCGCGTCAACGGCGGCCTGCATGCGATCGATGTTGCGAGCGACGCGCGCGGTGTCGACCAGGACGGCGGGAGTGCGGAGCTCGGTCAGCCTCACGCCATAAGTCTAGAAGAATTAGCCCAGCGCGCCCACCTTGACCGGTCCTTTGAAGCCGGGGAAGACGTGCGCCATGTTCGTGAGGCCGAGGTGTCCGCCCGCGACTTCCGCGAAGACGGTGCGGAAATCGGTCGTGACCGCGAGATCACGCCCTTCGTAGAGCTGCTCGCGCGCCAGGCCCGGCCATTTTCCGTAGACCTTTCCGCCCTTGATGCCGCCGCCGATGATCATCATCGCGTTGCCGTGCCCGTGATCCGTGCCGCGATTGCCGTTCTCGCCGACGGTGCGTCCGAACTCCGACATGGTCAGGACGACGACGTCGCTCATGCGATCGCCGAGATCGCGGACGAGCGCCGCGATGCCGCCGGAGAAGTCCGCGAGGCGATTCGCGAGCTGGCCGACCGCCGCGCCTTCCTGCGCGTGATGGTCCCAGTTGCCGGTTTCCGCGAACGCGACCTCGAGGCCGACGTCCGCCTTGATCAATTGCGCGATCTGCTTCAGCGCGTCGCCGTAGGGCGATCGCGGGTATTCGGCGCCGTTCTCCGGCGCGTATCGCGACGGATCCGCATCCTTCAGCATCTTGACGGCGTTGAACGCGTCGCGCCCGGTGCGATTCAGGACGCCGTTCGCGGCGGCGGCATACTCCGCTTCGAACGACGCCTGCACCATGTCGGTCGACTGGCCGGCGCGGATGCCGAACTGGCCGATCTGTCCGATCGCCAAGGCGGGGGCGAGTCCCTGCAGCGCGCGCGGCAGCTGCGGGGCCATCGCGACCGCGCGGAACGGCGTCGCGCGCTCGTGCTCGCGCGCGTGGAGATAGCGGTTCAGCCATCCGTCCTGCGTGCTCTTCACGCCGGGCGTCGCCGTCTCCATGTAGTCCTGCGCGTCGAAGTGGGACCGCGTGCCGTCCGGGGATCCGCACGCATGGACGATCGCGAGCTGACGCGCGTCGTAAAGCGGCTTGAGCGGCGCCATGCGCGGGTGCATGCCGAAGAAGCCGTCCAGATCGAGCGCCGCCTCGGGCGACGATCCCGGCCGCGCGATGGCGATGCTCGGACGCGACGCGTAGTAGTCGCGTTCGCCGAACGGCACGATCATGTTGAGGCCGTCGACGGCGCCGCGCTGGAAGATCGTCACGAGCACTTTGCGCCTCGGCGCCGCCGCGGCGACGGTGCGCGCGATGAACTCCGGCGCGAACCCGAGGCTGACCAACGCGAGCCCGCCGTCTCTCAGGAACACTCGTCTCGAGATCATGGTCGTCCTACTTTTTCTGGAAATCCGGCGAGCCCAGGAGGAGCGCGAGCGCCTGCGGCTGCGTCTTCGCTTGCGCCACGGTCGCCGCGGTCGTCGCGGAGAGCTCTCCCGCGAGCGCGGATTCGATGAGCGCGTCGCTCGTGATCGAGGGCCGATCGACGGTCCGCCGCGCGAGGGCGCGCATTGCCTCGCCGCGCGCGCCGCCCGAGGTGAGCGAGACCGCGAAGTTCATGCGGTTGATGAGCGCGCCGGAGTTGACCCACGCTTCCGCCTTGTCCGCGTAGCCGGTCGGCGGCTGGCATCCGTAGAGCGGCATACCCAGCGTGCGGACGGCCTGCACGAGCGGCATCGCGTTCGGGAGATCGAGGCCGGTCGAGCGGACGGCGCTTGCGACGAACTCGAACGGCGACTTGACCTTCGCGCGGTAGGCGTCGGCGGCGAAGAACTCGTCCGAGGTGACGATCGTCTTCACGACGTCGCGGATGCTGCCGCCCGTCTCGAGGAACCGCCGCGCGGCGCGATCGACCAGCGCTTTCGGCGGATCGTCGGCGACGAACCGCCGCGCGAGCTTCGTCGCGATGAATCGTGCGGTGGACGGATGCTTCGCGAGCAGCGCGAGAACCTGATCGCCGTCGGACTTGCCGCCGCCGCTCTTGATCTTCGTGCCGAGCACGATCTTCTCGCCGGCGTCGTGCATGCGCGGCTCGAACCGGAAGGCTCCACCTTGGCGCGGATTCGCGATCGTCCAGCCCGTGAACGCGCGCGCGATTTCTTGAACGTCTTTCTGCGTGTAGCCGCCGTCGACGCCGAGCGTGTGCAGCTCCATCAGCTCGCGCGCGTAGTTCTCGTTCAACCCCCGTCGTCTGTTGAGGGCGCCGGGCACGTCCGCGAGCGTCGCCGGCCGATTCGGCGCGCCGGGACGCATCCTCGGAGGAAAGCGCCCGCGATTGCGTGGATTGAAACGACGATCCGATTGCATGCGATCGAGCGTCGGCGCGCCCTCGGCCGCGGCGCTCTGCCAGTTGTCGAGATAGAAGAGCATCGCCGGGCTCTCGGCGGTCGCCTTCAAGAGATCCTCGAACTTGCCGAGCACGTGCGGGCGAATCGTGTCTCGTTCGTACTCGTTCAGGTAAACGCGGATCGGACCCTTGCCCGAGAACACGTTGAAGTGATTGAACCAGAAGTCCACCATCACTTCTTCGAGCTGCCGCTCGGAGTAGACGGCGCGCAGCATCTTCGCTTGCATCAAGTCCGTCAGCGTCTGCCGCTCCATGCGGATCGCTTCGGCCTGTTCCGGCGTCATCATCTCGCGGCGCGACGCGGGGTCAGGCGGATTGTCGGCGGACATCGACGGATCCTGCGCGGCCTGCTTGCGCTGCGCTTCGCGGCGCGCCATCTGCGCCGGCGCGAAGTATTCCGTCGCGAGCTCGCTCGTCGACATCGCGAGCGTCTTGAGGTCCGCGAGGCGCGCGGTCATCTTCTCGTTTGCGATGCGCTCCGGGTTGAGCTGTTGATCGATGTAGGTCTGGAGGCCGATGCGCCGGACGCGCTCGATGTCGCCCGGTGCGGCGCCGAAGCCGAGCCGATTCAGCACGTGCACGATCGTGCGGTCGTCGGGCTTCGAGGGCACGCTCGACGCGCGCTCCGCGATGGCGGCCGATCCCGTCAACGTGCACAACGCCAGCGCCGCGATCCAGGCGATTCGTCTCGATGCCGACATGACCGACCTCTCTGCAACTGTAAGAATCTGCAGCCGTCTCCGCCGACGACCGTTGCGCTTTCTGCGAAGTTCCTGCCCGGTTAGACCCGGACCAAGGGGGTCGGGTTGAATTGGGGTCAGACCCCAACCAACCGCCGATCGCGGTGGGGTCAGCCCCCACCTTGGGTTTGCCCAAAAAATCTTCAGTGCAGGTCGATGGGAACGCGGATCTCGCGGATCTGAGAATCTCCTCGCCCACATGTTGACCCTTCCCAGGCTGGCCACGCCAGCCTGCCGGTCGCTCGACGACCCCATCCGGACTTTCCAAACATCAGGTATCCGCGCGATCCGTCTAATCCGCGTGATCCGTGTCTCCCCAGACTGCCACGTCCCGCTAGCCCTGAATAAATGGGCAAAGCTCCCCACCTTACTCAGCGCACCATGGCGCGCAGCCACTGCTCGACGATTGGCAGCTGCGGTCCCTTGCCGGCCGAGTATGCCGCGGCCAGCTTCGTGAACAGGTCGCGGTCTGCATCCGCGGATCGCACCGGCTTGCCATCCGACTTCGCCTGATACAACGTCCGCAGCGCCACGAAGAGCCGTTCGAGATCCTCCGGATGCTTGTCGAGATATGGCTCGAGCTTTTCGAGAGCCTCGACGCGTTTGCCCGCCATTGCATACGCGGATCCGAGGCGGACCTGCACTTCCTCGCTGTCGGGCCACTCCGCTTCCGCTTCCTTGAGGATCTCGAGCGCGGACTGCGGATCGCGCAGACGAAGCAGCGCATCGCCGAGCAGCGTGAAGATGAACGGCGCTTCGCTCTCCGTGACGAGCGACAATTGCCACGCGCCGACGGCTTCCTGGTCGCGTCCGCCGGCGGCGTAGCACGATCCGAGATAGAACGCCGCGGGAAAGAACTCCGAATCGAGGCGCAGCGTTTCGCGGAACTTCGCGGCCGCCGCCTCGAGCTCGCCCTTGGAGTACAAGGCAAGCCCGCCCAGGAACGGCGCGGCGATCGATCCCGTGCGCCCCGCGAGCGACTGGACCGCTTCGTCGAATCGTCCCGCGCGCGCGTGCTCGATCGTCGTGGCCGCGTTCGGCTCGCCGCGGGACGAGAGGTTCATGCGCTCCATGAAGAACCCGACGACTTGCGGCGTGAGCACCGACGCGCGCTCGAAGCGTTCGATCTTCGACGTGAACGGCACGGTCGATCGCGGTTTGAGTCCCACGGCCGGCGTTGCCTTCGTCGCCGCGACCGTTCGTCCGACGCGGAAGGATCGAGCGACGTGGCCCAGCTTCTGCCCGTCCGCGCTGACGACAGCGCGTATCACGTAGTCGCCGGGAGGCAGGAGCGCCGTTGGGACCGATCCCTCG
Organism: Vicinamibacterales bacterium; assembly: GCA_036556425.1. GTDB lineage: Bacteria > Acidobacteriota > Vicinamibacteria > Vicinamibacterales > 2-12-FULL-66-21 > DATBJJ01. The sequence continues at coordinate 102,436 of DATBJJ010000103.1, read as the reverse complement.
ATCGCGCGCTTGTTCGGCGAATCGGCCGACGCCGGCTGAGTTTTTCCCGCCGCACCGTCGAGCGCGCGCGCGCCCTCGTTCTGCGCGACCTCGAAGACGACCGTCGCGCTCTTGAGCGCATCGGGTGAATCGGCGTACAGCTCGATGAATCCGGTCACCATGCCGTTGGTGAACTCGCCGCTGAGCACGGGCGTCATCGTGCCGGGCGTCGCGCGATCGTCCGCGACGACCATGTCGGTCACACGATACGGACCGACGGGCGTCAGCGCGGCACGGAAGTTGTGCTCCACGCTTCCTCGTCGTCCGCGGTCGTCGATCACCGCGACTCTGAGTACGTGCGGTCCGGTCGCCTCGCTGACGATGAATCCCGTGTAGGTCTGAACGTTCGCCGGATCGACCGGCGACCTGATTTCGCGATCGATCTGGCTGGCGAGGATGCGGCCTTTGTCGTCGGTGAGCAGATACGCGAGCGACAGCTTGCCGTCGGGATTGCCGGTCCGATCGATCTCGGTCGCCATCAGGATCCGCAGTTTGTCGCTGGCGGGATCGCGCATCGTGAACGCGGACAGCTTCAAGCCGATCTCGTTCGAAAGGAACGGCGCCTTCAGCATCTCGGCGAGGGCGGTTTCGTCCGTCTTGCGCGCGGTGCCTGCATCGACGGTGAACTCGCTGCGCGCTCGGATGTCGACATTCCTCCCCGGGGCCGTCACTTTGATCTTGTGAGGCTTGCCGTCGCGATCGCCGGCGTCCGGCTCGAAGCTGAGGAGGTAATAGCCCGAGAGTTCCTGTACGAGGCGGTTGAACGCGGAATCCGCCGCCGACGCGAACTGGAAGAAGCCGCCGCGCGTGCTGCCCGCGATCCATTCGAGGCCCTCGCGCGCGAGCGTTCGATCGCGGCCGGGCGTCGCGGCCTCCCGCGCGCTCGACGCGTCGGCCGTCGGCGCGTCGAGCTGCAGCGCGTGAATCGTCACGCGGCCGCGCGACGCCGCGCTACCGAGCCACGTCAGATCGGCCATGCGCTCGATCACGAGCCCCTCGGAGATGTAGACGATCGTCTTGGGGATCGACGTCTGGCTCAGACGGTCGACCAGCTGCCGCAGCACTCCGATCGAATTGTGCGTCCGTTCGCTGACGAGCGAGTAGATGCCAAGCGCATCTCTCAACACCTGCGTCCTGCAGAACTCGATTTCTTCAGGAGCCTTGATGCCCGCGCACTCGCGCTCGATCATCGTCGCCGTGACGGTGCGGTCCGCTTGCTGCACGGCGAGCGCTTCGGACACGCCGATGCGATAGTTCGTCGGAAACGTCTCCGCCTGACCGACCAGCCGCGGCAGCGCCGCCTGCACGAGCGCGTGATTGCTCGTGAAGTCGATCTGCGATCCGATGCTCGGAATAGTGATGAGGCCGACCCGATCCGCGGGAGAGAGCTGTGAAATGAAGCGAATCGCCGATTCCATGGCGGCGCGTCCGCGACCGGGTCCGATGCTGCCTTGATCGACGACGAAGAGGATCAGGCGTCCGCCGGCGACCGTGTTCGCGCTGAACGTCGGCAGGCCGGTCGGCGCATCCGCTGCCGCCGGCTTGGGAGCGCTCGCCGCGGACACGTATTCCGCGGACGAGATGCGGCGTGGCGCGCCGTCGACCGTCAGGATGAAGTCGGTCGCACGAAGACCCGTGACCGGCTTGCCGTCGCCCATCACGTTGACGTCGACGGCGACGAGATCGACCGCCGATCGAAACGTGGACGGCGGCTGCGCCGGTTGCGGATCCTGATCGCGCGCGGCGGCGTCCGCGCGAATGGCGATCGCAGCCGCGAACCCGATCACGACGAGTGGTCGCAGGTGCCTCATGGCGGATCAGTTTCGAATGAGCCGATACCCCGGACGCACGCGGACCTGATACTTTCCGCCGGCCGCTTCGAGCCGCACCTTGTGCCACTGGCCGTCGCGCTCGGGGTCCGGATACGAGTAGGAGATCAGATACTGGTTGCTGAGATCCTCGAGGATCTCCTCGAAGAACTTATCGAGCTTGTCGACGTCCTCTGTGAAGAACGCGCGGCCGCCGCTGGCTTCGGCGAACCTGCTCAGAACGGCCTGTAGATCGCGCGTCCGAACGGCGCGGCCCTGTCCGATCGCGTAGATCGTGGCTTCGCTGCCTTCCGCGTGCGCCATTGCGGCTTCGAATGTGGCATGGCTCGACTGATCGTCGCCGTCGCTGAAGATGAGCAGCGATCGCCGCCCCGTCTGGCGCTCCAACCGTCTCAACGCATCCACGACGACGTCGTAGAGCGCCGTGCCGCCCCACGCGCGCATGCGTTCGATCGCCATCGCGCGCGCGGATTGATCGCGCGTTCGCTGCGCGAGCGTGTAGACGATGTCGTTGAAGGCGAGGAGCGTGACGTGATCCCCGCCGCGCAGGCCGGCGAGGAAGCGCGTCGCCGATTCCTTCACGCGCGGCAGCGCTTCTCGCATGCTCGAGCTCACGTCGAGCGCCGCCACCATCTCGAGGCTGATGTTCTCCGACTCGAAGCTCGTGATCGGCTGCGGCCGATCGTTGTCGTAGACCTTGAAGTCTTCCGGCTTCAGGCCGGTGACGAAGCGGCCGCCGTCGGTCACGACCGCCGTGAGCTGCACGACGTCGACGTCGACTGCTTCCGCGAACTTGACGCCTCGCGTGTGCACCGTCGCGACGACGCGCTCGCCCTTCGCCAGTTCCGCCGTCACGCGAATCGTGTGCTCGACGACGCGATCGCCGGCGTCCCACTCGCATTGAAAGGGCTGCCGCGTGACCGTGCAGATCTTTTTCGCGTCGGCGAAGAAAACGACTTCCTTGACGTTGCGCGTCGCGGAGAGCGGCTCGATCACCGCGACCAGGCGCACGAGCCCGCTCAAATAGGCATCGTCGGCGGGCGAGGTGATGCGGACGGCGACCGCCTGCTGCGGCTGCGCAGACACGACGATGCCTGCGGCAAGCGCGATCGCGATCACGAGCAGACGCCGGTGCGGCGCGGGCATTGGTATCAGTGGCGATCGTGCATGGATCGCGCGGGAAGCAGCGGACCGCCCGCGGCCTGGGCGGCGATGTAATCGACGAGCATGCCGCGCGGCACCGCGCGCGCGGCGCGGGTGAACTCGGACCAGTCGTCGAAGTGCGACGGCCGCGCCTGATCCATGACCTCCTGCATCGCGAACGCGATCACGCCGGGAGCGATTTCCGCCGGCATCTTCAGAGCCGCAAGGGTATCCGCGACGAGGATCGCGACGTCGGCGCCGCGCGTCGCGAGCAGGCCGAGCGACGGACGTCCGATGAGCGCTTCCCACGGAGCCGCGCGCGGCATCGCCAGACAGACGCAGCCGTTGAGCGGGAGCACCGCCGCGCCCCATCCGTCGAGCGAGATCGCTTCGGACGTCTTTGGCTTGCCGAGCCACATCGTCTCGACGAGCGACAGCTGCGAGGCGAGGTTGTCGCGATCGTGCGTCGCGGTCCACGCGAGCGCTTCACGTCGCCACGCGCTCAAACCGGCGTCGCGCGCGATGGCATCGATCGCCTGTCGATCGCCGTCGACCGCCGCGAGCCGCGCGCGCCCACGTCCGAGCGCGGCCGAGATCTCGTCTCGCGCGGCATCGCTCAAGGCCGCTGGATTGAGCAGCGCGACCGACAGCGCCGCCGTCTGCCGCTCGGCGGAAACGAGGCGCGGCTCCGGCGGCATGACGTTCGAGTCGAGACGGCGGAGCGCCATGCGCGCGAGCGCAACGTCGAGGCCGAGAAGCGATCCCGATACGCGCCATCCCCGACCCGTGTGGCCCTCCGACGGCAGACGCCATGCGCCGCGCCAGCCGAGCGTGCTCGAGACGGCCAGATCGTGCTTGACCGCGATGTTGCCGCTGGCGACCGCGGGACCGTCGGGGTCGCCGAGATACGCCGCGTAAAGAATCGAGACGAGCGTGTCCGACAGCGCCGCCTCGGTTCGATCCTGTTTCTTCTGCTTTTCAGCGGCCACGCCGTCGAGCGCGGCGGTCAGCGAGAGTCCGCCTTGCCGCTCGCGGATGCGCCGCAGCCGCAGGAGCTCCGCGCGCGCCGGATTCACGCGATACGAGCGCCCCTCCCATTCGATCACGCGGCTGTCGGCGGCGTGCGCGTCCGCGCCCGCCATCGCCGCGAGCAGCGTGTCCTCGAGAAGATCCGCCGTCTCGTCCACCATCTGGCGGGATCGCCGCTCCAACTCCCGTTTGAGCCACGCGCCGAGCTTGCCCTCGTACCCTTTGCCCGACGGCTCGATCTTCGAGAGGTCGGCAATCATGACCTCGAACTGCGCGCGCACGAGGCTGCCCGCCCGATTCATGCGCTCGAGGATTCCGACGGCCGCTTGAAATTCCAGAATCGCGACGCGGCGCCGATCGTCGTCGCCGATTTGCGTGAGCGACTCCGCGCGTGTGGCGGCCGCGACCATCGTTTGCGCGGACCTGACGCCCGCGCGCTCGAGCGTCGAGAGGAGCGACGGGAAGGCCAGGTGCGCGCGCAACGCCGTCGTGGTGACGGCGTCCGGCGTCTGCACGTCGCGAAACACGCGCTGGCCGAAGAGAAACACCTCGAGACGCCGCCGTCCGACGTCGAGCGGCACGCGGTGAATTCGTGCCGTCAGCCATGCGGCGTCGACGGGTGTTGCATCGGCACCGAGATCACGAGGGGCGGCCGCGATCGGCTTGGCCTCGTCGTCGAAGACGCGCTCCCAAAACGCGCGCGGCGACGGTCCCGCGAGCGTCCCGTCGGCGTTGACGTCGAGGAGCGCCAGCGTCAGCGCCGGATCGAGCGGACGCCGCGTGAACGGTTGGACCTCGGGACGCCATTCGCTGCCGCCGTTCTCGAACACATCGAGGAGCGCGCGGACGCGGTCGGCGCGCGAGTTCGCCGGCAGTCGGGATCCCAGCGCGAATCGCAGCCGGTTCTCGTCGAGCTGCGCCATCGAGTCGTAGAACCACGCGAGTTGGCCTTCCTCGTCGCCGAAGAGTCGCCGCACGAACGCCGCGGGACGCGCAGGATCGGCGCCGACGATCTCTTGCCACAACGGTTCGGCGTCCGCTCCTCCGGGGACTCGAATCTTTCCCGCCTGCACGCGCACGCTCGGACCAAACACCGCGAACGCCCCCGCATGCTTCAGCAAGTGCTGCAGCGTCTCACGCTCCGGGCCGAGCCACGCCAGCGTGTCGTCGTCGAGGCCGGCCAGTCCGTGATAGAGGAGGGCCGTGCGTCGATCGGCGAGGATCGCTCCCATGATCTGATCGTCCGGCACGTTGCGCTGCAGAAGCGTCTCGCGCCAGATCGACGCGTCGAGCGGAAGCGGGACGGCCTCGCCGCGCGCGCCCGTGGCGCCGTCGATCAACGCGCGGAGCTTCGCGCGCTGCTTGAGATCGCCTTCGGTCACGCCCGTCGCGAACAGCGTGCGGATGATGTTCAGCACGAAGTGACCGCGATCGATCGACACCATCTCGAAGGAATCCGCGAGCTGTTCGGAAGGGACGGGGAGGGGTACGGCCATGCGGACGGCGGGCTGGCGCGCGCCGACTGCGCCGTAGGAAAGCAGAAGGACGACGAGAGTCAGCGCGCGATACTCGAGAGCACCTTGGCTGGCATCCATGGGTCTCCCCGCTTAGAATGAGCGCCTATTGTAAGCGACCTACTCGGGGCCAGCGCCCCGATCTCGCGGATCCGCTTGGACTTTCGAAATTTTCCGCCCGGTTACGGATCCCGAATGACGGCGCCGTCGAGCGCTGCCGCCGCGCGGCGAAGCGCCCTGGCGAGACGGTCCGCCTGGCCGGCGGCGCGATCGAAATCCGCCGCCGCCACCGCTTCGGCGATCCCTGGGAGGACTTCAGGCGCGTAGGTGAATTTGGGCGCGTAGATGAGGTGACGGTACCAGGGACGCCCGGGGATTCCGTCCGGATCGACCAGCGTCCGCTCGACGGCGATCAGCTGTTGACTCAATCGGCGCGCGCGCGCGGCATCTCCCTCACGCGTGGCGGCGTCCCGCTCGCGATTGAATCGCTCCGCCGCGGCGCGCATCTCGCCGGCTGCCGCCGCGACGTCGCGCATCCGCGCCGCTGCCGGCGAGGATGGATCGTGCTGCGCGTTCAGCCAACGTTTCTCGATTTCCGCCGCGAACTCGCCAATCCGCGCGGCGTACGGCTCGTAGTCGAGCGGCACGACGTCCGCCTCCGCGAGCCGCAGCGTCACGAGGCCCCATAACTGCACGAGCGCGACGTGATACCGGAAGCCGGGATCGCCGATGCGCGCGACCCAGTTGTGATTGTCGTAGATCGAGTGATACACGCCGTACGGTCCGTCGAACGAGAGGTCCGCGATCGGAACGCCGAGGAAATTCAGGAACACCGTGTAGTCGGATCCGCTGCCGAGACGGTTGTCGATCAAGTCGGTTGCCGATCCGGTCGGCAGCGCCCCGCGTTCTCGGGTCGCGCGATCCCGCGCGCGCGCCGCGAGCGTGAGCCGCGATGCAGGATCGCGGACCGTCAGCGCCGCTTCCTCGATCACGCGGTTGAGCGCCGGGACGGCCGACACCGCGAGGTTGGGTCCCGACGCGGCGCTGTCCACGTTGAGATACGCGATCGCGTTCGCGCGCAGCCACGATTCGTTCTGTTCGCCCCATTCGGTCGACGACGTCAGCGTGAATTCTTCCGCGTCCCAGCTCGCGAAGAGAATCGATCGCTTCGGCCTCCAGCCGCGTTGCTTCAACACACCGAGCGTCCGCGCCAGCTCCATCAACGCGGCCGATCCGCTCGACGGATCGACGCCGCCGTAGATCCACGCATCCCGATGGTTCCCCACGACGACGACCTCGTCCGGCCGCTCGCTTCCACGAATCATCGCGGTGACGGTCCAGATCGGTCTGACGCGATCGTCGGAGCGCACTTTCAATCGAGCGACCGTCGATCCCGACCCGGTCCGATACGTAATTGGAAGGGCGCCGCGCCATTCCTTCGGAACTTCCTCGCCCTCGAGCGATTCGAGGATGACGCGCGCGTCTTTGTACGAGAGCGGCGCGCTGATGATGCGCGGAAGCGATACGGCCTCGGACGCGGGGATTCGGCGCGCGTTCGGCAGCGAGGCCCAGCCAGGCGTGAGCGGATCGCCCGGCACGAGAAAGTCGTAGACGACTCCGCCGCGCTGAATGTGGCTCTCCGGTCCCCACGGACCATCGGGATACACCTTGCCCTTCCCATATCCATCGTCGGCCGGATCGGAGTAGATCAAGATCCCAGCCGCGCCGCGATTCTGCGCCGTGAGCGCCTTGAATCCCCGATAGCTGTAAGGAACGGAGTATCGGACCAGCGCGATCTTGCCTCGCACGTCGATGCCGCGCGAGGCGAGCCAGTCGTACTCGGACGGATTCCCGCTGCCCGCGTAGATGACCGGCGCGGTCACTTCGCCGGACGCCGAATACGCGTGATACGGCAGCCCGACCTCGCGAACGTTCGCACGCGTGTAGTCGTCGCCGGGAATCGGATCCTCGCGCATCGATGCGCGCCACGCCTTCGGCGCTGTCAACTCCACGCTGACTTCTTCGGGCCATGGCAGCAGCACTTCGTGCGTGGTGATTGCCACGTCCTCCAGGCCGAACTCGATGAAGCGCTGGCGCGTCCATTCGGCGAGCTCGCGATCGCGATCGGATCCCGCGACGTGCGGCTTGTCCGTGAGGAAGCGGTGTGCGTCGGTGATCCGATCGGCCGATGGAAGCTCGAGGAAGTTGCGTTCGAGCGACGCGTGCTTGTCCGCTCGTGCGGCGACGAAGCCGAATGGCGTGCGATCCGGCCGCTGCCACGCCGCGGTGACGAGAGCCATCGTCAGGATGACGAGCGCCGAGCCGACGCGCGCGATCATCTGAGATCCTTGACGATTTCTCTCGACGCGTTCTGGCCGGATCCCCCGGTGATGCCGCCACCCGGATGCGTGCCCGCGCCGCAGAGATACAGACCGTCGATCGGCGTCCGGTACTGCGCCCAACCGAGGACCGGACGCATCGTGAAGAGCTGATCGAGCGCCGGCTCGCCGTGGAGGATGTGGCCGCCGGTCAAGCCGTAGGTCGTTTCGAGATCTTCCGGCGTGATGATCTGCCGCTCGACGACGAGCCGCTCGATGCCGGGCGCGTACTTCGCCAGCGTCGTCAGGACGCGGCGCGAGAGATCGCCCCGGCGCTCGCTCCACGACGCGCCGTCCGAGAGCTTGTACGGCGCGAACTGAACGTAGATCGACATGACGTGGGCGCCCGACGGCGCGAGCGACGGATCGTGCAGGCTCGGAAACGTGATGTCGAGATACGGCTCCTCGGAGATCTCGCCGTACTTCGACGCATCGAACGCGCGCTCGAGGTAGTCGATCGACGGTCCGATCTGCACGCGGCCCCTCAAGTCCGACGGGTTCGCGACGCCGGTGAACGTCGGCAGCGCGCTCAGCGCGAGGTTGATCTTTGCGGACGTTCCCGGCGATCGATAGTTCCGGATCCTCGTCAGGAATCCTGGATCGAGCTCGATCGGATCGACGAGGCGAAGAAGCGTCCGCTTTGGATCCGCGTTCGACACGACCGCGCGCGCTGATATCTCCGTGCCGTCCTCCAGGACGACGCCCGTCGCGTGCCCGTCGCGGATCGACACACGCGCGACGCCGACGTTCGTGCGGATCTCGACGCCGGCCTGCCGCGCCGCATCCGCCATCGCGCGCGTCAAGACGCCCGGCCCGCCCTTCACCATCACGCTGCTTCCGCCCGGCGTCGGATCGATCGCGGCGTTGAGCAGCAGAACCGCGCCTGTTCCGGCGGACCACGGTCCCTGCGCGACGCCGAAAATGCCGCGCGCCGCGATCGCGGCTTGCAGCAAATCGGTCGAGAACCACTCCGCGACGAGATCGGCGGCCGCCATCGGCATCCACCGCAAGAGACGGAACGCGTCGCCGCGGCCGAGCGCGCGAAATCGCCGGCCGGTCTTCAGCAGATCCCACAACTCTCCGACGCCGGGGCCGTCGAGCGACGGCGGCGTCCGCTCGAGCAGCTCACCGAGAAAGGCGCCGAGACGCTCGAGCGTGGCGCAGAAGTCCGCGTACTTCGCCGCGTCCGTGTCGGAGAACGGACGGATCGCATCGACCGTGCGGGGGATGTCGGACGAGAACGCCAGCGCGCGGCCGTCCGGCGACAAGGAGACGAGACGCGGATCCGGCTTGACCACCTCGATCCCGCGCGCGGCGAGCTGCATGTCGCGGACGATTGACGGACGAAGCGGACCGATCGCGTGCGCGAGCGTCGGACATCGATAGCCGGGCACGAGCTCGCCGGTGACGGCCGACCCACCCACAGCGGCGCGACGCTCGAGGACCAACGTCTTGATGCCGGCCTTCGCGAGGTAGAACGCGGCCGTCAGCCCGTTGTGTCCAGCGCCGATGATGACGACGGGATCTGCCATGAAGATGGTCCGGCCGCTATTTCGTTTCCTTCAGAATCCGCACGGCCGCATTGCGTCCCGGCGCGCCCATGATCCCGCCGCCGGGATGCGTGGCCGATCCGCAGATGTAGAGGTTCCTGACCGGCGTCCGGTATTGCGCCCACCCCGCGGCTGGCCGAAGAAAGAAGAGCTGCTCGAGCGTGAGCTCGCCCTGGAAGATGTTGCCTTCCGTCAGGCCCCACTCACGCTCGATGTCGAGCGGCGTCAACACCTGCCGGTGCAGGATGACGTCGCGAATGTTCGGCGCGTGTTCGGCGATCGTGTCGATCACCGTGTCTCCGAACGCTTCCCGGTGCTCGTCCCACGATCCTTCCTTCAGGTGATAAGGCGCGTACTGGACGAAGCACGACATCACGTGTTTGCCGGGCGGCGCGACGGACGGATCCGTCAAGCTCGGAAAGACGATGTCGACATACGGCCGCCGCGAGTAGCGGCCGTACTTCGCTTCGTCGTACGCGCGCTCCATGTAGTCGACGCTGGGCGAGATCGAAACCGCGCCGCGCAGATGAGGACCGGCGCCCGGGAGCGACGTGAAATTTGGAAGAGCATCCAGCGCGAGATTGACCTTACCCGACGAGCCGCGGAACTTGTATCGCCGGATCTCCGACACGAACTCGTCCGGCAGATGCTCGGCGCCGACCATTCGGAGGAAGGTGAGATTCGGATCGACGCTCGACGACACGACCTGGCTCGTCAGATAGTCGCCGTTCTCGAGCACGACGCCGACGGCGGCGCCATCCTTCACGATGATCTTCGAGACGGCCGTCTGCGTGCGAATCTCGACGCCCGCTTCGCGCGCCGCGCCGGCGATCGATTCCGAGATCGCGCCGGTGCCGCCCCGCGAGAGGCCCCACGATCGAAACGCGCCGTCGATCTCCCCCATGTAATGGTGGAGCAGCACGTATGCCGTTCCCGGCGATCGCACGCCGAGAAACGTTCCGATGATTCCCGACGCCGACATCGTCGCCTTGAGCACGTCGGTCTCGAACCATTGATCCAGAAAGTCGACGGCGCTCATCGTCATCAACTGAATCTGGTTGTATTTGTCGTCGTTGGAGAGCGACTGGAAGCGGCGGCCGAGCGCCATGAGATCCACCAGCCCGCGCGGATCGAGCGACGTCGGATCCGGCGGGAGCATATTGAGGATCGGCTTCACGAAGCGCCCCATGTCGACCATCGCCTTGCCGTACTCGTCGTACGCTTCGGCGTCGACCTTGGAGTGCCTCGCGATCTCGCGGCGCGTTTTCGCGTGATCGTTCACGCGCCAGAGGTAGTCGCCGTCCGCCATCGGCGTGAACGTGCCGTCGAGCGGCAGGATCTCGAGGCCGTGCCTGGGCAGATCGAGCTCGCGGATGATCTCCGGCCGCAGGAGTGACACGACGTACGAGCAAACGGAGAACTTGAAGCCAGGAAAGATTTCCTCGGTGACGGCGGCGCCGCCGACGATGTGCCGGCGCTCGAGAACGAGGACCTTTCGGCCACCGCGCGCGAGATAGGCGGCGTTGACGAGCCCGTTGTGCCCCGCGCCGATGACGATGACGTCGTACTGGTTCATGCAGCGATCGAGAGACGCTATCATAGTCAGCGAACATGCCGATCGGCACGCCGGTTCACGAACGGACGTTCCCGCTCTGCGAGAGCCTCAATTACCGCGAATGGTCGGGGTACTACGCGGTCAGCGCGTACGAGAGCCATCACGAGCACGAGTACAACGCGATCCGGAATGCCTCCGCGTTGATCGACGTGTCGCCGCTCTTCAAATATCTGGTGACCGGCGCCGACGCGGCGCGCCTCGTCGATCGCCTGATCACGCGCGACGTCTCGAAGATGTCAGTCGGACAGGTGTACTACACACCGTGGTGCGACGAGCACGGCAAAGTCATCGATGACGGGACCGTGTCGCGGCTCGGCGAGCAGGCGTTCAGGTGGACGGCGGCGGATCCAAACCTCCGATGGTTCCGGCAGAACGCCGCGGGCCTCGACGTCAGCATCGAGGACATGTCGGAGGAAGTCGCCGCGCTCGCGCTGCAGGGACCGACGTCGGCGAAGGTCCTTCGCGCGGCGTCGACCGCCGACATCGACACCTTGAAGTATTTCCGCGTGACGCCCGGCACGATCGCCGGCGTTCCCGTCGACATCTCCCGAACCGGCTATACGGGCGATCTCGGCTACGAAGTCTGGATGTCGTCGAGCGACGCGGTGCACGTGTGGGACGCGCTGATAGACAAGGGACGCCCCTTCGACATCAAGCCGACGGGGATGCTCGCGCTCGACGTCGCGCGCGTCGAAGCGGGGCTTCTCCTGATCGAGGTCGATTTCTTCAGCAGCAAGAAGGCGATGATCGAGCAGCAGAAGTACACGCCGTTCGAGATGGGGCTCGGGCGGTTGGTGTCGCCGACGAAGAGCCGGTTCATCGGTCAGCAGGCGCTGCGCGAGGAGCAACGGCAAGGGCACGCGCGGCAAGTCGCAGGCCTCGAGCTCGATTGGACCGGCATCGAAAAGATCTACGAGCGGCTGGGCCTGCCCCCGACGGTAGGCGCAAGCGCGTCGCGCGTTGCCGTCCCGGTCTATCGCGGCGGGCGGCAGGTCGGCCGCGCGACGACGACGACATGGTCGCCGGTGTTGAAGAAGATGATCGCGCTCGCCACGATCGATCGGCCGCACTACGAGGTGGGGACGACCGTGCACGTCGAGGTCACGGTCGAGGCGGTGCGGCACAAGGTCGACGCGAAGGTCGTCGCCACGCCGTTCTTCAATCCGCCGCGCAAGATGGCGACGCCGCCGCTCTGAGCTTCCGGCTACAGCCGCAAGCCACGAGACTGGGTGCGCGTGGCTTCCGCGTTCAGGCGGAAGAATCCCCATGCAATTCGACGATCATGCGATCGAACGCGAAGAGCAGATCCTCGCGATTCGAGTACGGGCCCGGCGTGTACGCGCGCGACGAGATGCCCAGCTGCGATAACTCGCAGACGTGCCAGTCCTGCCGGTTCGTGACGTCCCAGAAGTCCACGGCGTCAGACGGATCGAATCCGGGCCGCGCCATCTCGGCCGGTTGAAAGTGCCATTCGCAGACGTTGATCGTCCGGTCGGGCGCGATCGGCCACAACGTGTGCACCATCATGTAGTCCGGGTGCAGGCTGAGGAGCATGTTCGGGAAGATCGCGTAGTAGTAGACGCGCCGCGTGTCCTCCGCGGACAGACCGGGAAGTCGCTCGCGAGGGCAGCTGCCGTCGATCGACAGCGTGTCGACGCCCGGCCGGAGATCCATCCGTCCACCCATGTAGGTCGCGCGCAGCGGCTCGTTCTCGCCGCTCAAATAGTGTGAGAGCTTGTTGAGCGCGGGGTGGAGGTTCGGGCAGTGGAGGCACTCGTTGTAGTTCTGAACGATCAGCTTCCAATTCGCGCGGACGTCGTAGACGATGCGGCGGCCGAGCCGCAAATCCTGCATCCGCCACGGCCGGAACTTCTCCGGCAGATCCGCGAGCTGTGAGGACAGCGGCGGCGGCGCGTCGGCGACGTTCAGAAAGAGATGTCCGTCCCACACGTCCGCGTGCACGCGGTGCAGCGGATACTCCTCCTTGCGGAAGTGCGGCACCTCGTCCATGTGCGGCGCGCCAATCAAACGTCCGTCGAGCGCGTAGGTCCACGAGTGGTAGGGACACTGAATGCTTCCCGGAAACGCGCCCGAGGTCTCGGTGCACAGCCGCGTGCCGCGATGCCTGCAGACGTTGTGGAACGCCCGAACCGAATCGGCGCTCGATCGCGTGACGATGATGCTGTCGCCGGCGAGATCCCGGAGGACGAATTGTCCCGTGCGCGCGATCTCTTCGGTGCGGCCCGCGCAGATCCACATCCGCCGGTACAGCCGATCCATCTCGCGCGCGAAGAAGCGCTCGTCGACGTAATACGTCGCGGGCAGCGTCCGCGCCGTGTCCGGCATCAGATCGCGCGGCTTGACGATCACGTCGGGATCTTGCATGGCCGTTTCATGATACAACCAGCGCGCCGATGATCAGTCCCGCTGCCTCGCCGCCGGCGGGCACGCTTCGACGCGAGCTGGGCCGGTGGGACCTCACCGCGATCGGCGTCAATCAGGTGATTGGCGCGGCGATCTTCGCTCAGCCCTCGCTCTACGCGGCGAGCGTGGGCGCGTGGAGCCCTTGGCTCGTCGGCGCCGTCGGGATCGCGTCGCTCCTCATCGCGCTGTCGTTCGCCGAAGTCGGCAGCCGGTTCGAAGGAACCGGCGGACCGTATCTCTACACGCGCGCGGCGTTCGGACGATTCGCGGCGTTCGAAGTTGGATGGATGCTGTGGTTCACGCGCGCCGCCAGTTGGGCCGCCGTGATCAACGTGCTCGCCACGGCGCTGGCCTTCTACATTCCCGCGCTCGGCGCCGGTCCCCTCCGCGCGGGGCTCATCGTCATTCTGATCGCGGCGATCACCGCGATCAACATTCGCGGCATCCGTCAGAGCAGCTTCGTGCTGAACCTGCTGACGATTGGAAAGCTGCTCCCGATCCTCGTGTTCATCGCGGTCGGCATCTTCTTCGTCGACACGTCGCGCCTCGTGCCGCAGGGGACCCTGCCGATGGCGGAGCTGTCCGCGACCGGCCTGCTGCTCATCTTCGCGTTCGGCGGGTACGAAGTGATCCCGGTCCCCGCCGGCGAGGCGAAGGATCCGCGGCACGCGGTGCCGTTCGCGCTGATCATGACCATCGCGATCGTGACGGTGGTGATGACGCTGACGCAGGTCGTGGCGCTCGGCACGCTTCCCGGTCTGGCCGGTTCGAAGACGCCGCTCGCCGATGCCGCGCTGCTCTTCATGGGAGGCATCGGCGCCGCGCTGATCACGGTCGGCGCCGTGTTCTCGACCACTGGGAACAACATGGGCCAGGCGCTGTCCGGATCGCGCAACCTGTTCGCGCTCGCGGAGCAGGGCGATCTGCCGCGCGTCTTCGGATGGGTGCACCCGCGATTCCGCACGCCCGTCACCGCGATTCTGGTGACGTCCGGCGTCGCGCTCCTGCTCGCGCTGTCGGGCCGCTATGCGCAGCTTGCGCTCGTCAGCGCGATCAGCCGGCTGATCGTCTACGTCGCCACGTGCGCGTCGACGCTCCGGCTGCGCTCCGCTCGCTACGACGGCCGCGTGAGTCCGCCGACGTTCGTGGTGCCGGGCGGCCCGTTCGTTCCCGCCGCCGCAATCGTGATTGCGCTCGCGATGTTGGCCGGCGCGCGAACCGAGCAGCTCGTCGCGGGCGCGATTGCCATTGCGGCGGGCGCCGTGTTGTATGTTGCTGCGATCCGATCGATCGGTCAGGAGAGTCGATGATGCGACGAACGCTGATTTGTGTACTCTTCGCGCTCGCGTTCGCGCTGAGCGCCGCCCGCCTCGCAAACGCACAACAGACGATCTTCATCGCGCGCCATGCCGAGCGAGCCGACGCGGGTTCGCCGACGCCGCCGCCGGCGGGTGCGGATCCCGATCTCTCGGACATCGGTCGCGCGCGCGCGGCGTCGCTGGCAGGCGTGCTCAAGGACGCGGGGATCACGGCCATCTTCGCGACGGAATTCAAGCGCACGCAACAGACGGCGGCACCGGCCGCCAAGGCGCTCGGCCTGCCGGTGATCACGGTGAAGTCGGGCGATACGGCGTCGCTCCTGGCGCAGCTCAAGGCGGCACAGGGCAACGCGCTCGTGATCGGCCACTCGAATACAATCCCCCCAATCGTCAAAGCGCTGGGGATCGCGACTCCGCCCGCCATCGCGGACGACGAGTTCGACAAACTGTTTCTCGTCACGCCGGCGGGGGAACCGAAGGGACCGCCGACGCTGCTGACGCTGCACTATCGTTGACCGGAGCCCGCATGAAAACCTGGCTCGCCGCGCTGGCGGCGCTATGCGCGTCGATCGTCAGCGCGCCGCTCGCGCGTCAGCCGGCCCGCGACGCACTCGTTTCCCCGGTGGAGCTCGCGAGCATCTGGGACGCGGAGCACGTGTCGCCGCCGCTCGCGCCGCTCGTCGATCACGCGGAAGTGGTCCGCCGCCTCGACGAGCTCCAGCGGACGGGGCCGGAGCTTTTTTCCGTCGAGAGAATCGGCGAATCGGTCGAAGGTCGGTCGATCAACGCAGTGCGCGTCGGATCGGGGGCGACAGGCGTGCTGCTGTGGTCGCAGATGCATGGCGACGAGCCGACCGCGACCTCCGCGCTGTTCGATTTCTTCGACTACCTGCGAAAGCACCGCGACGAACCGGTCGTCCGCCGCATCCTCGCGAGCCTCACGCTCCACATCGTCCCGATGCTGAATCCGGACGGCGCGGAGCGCTTTCAGCGCCGCAACGCGCAAGGCATCGACGTCAATCGCGACGCGCTGCGGCTGCAGACGCCCGAAGGCCGCGCGCTCAAGGGCCTTCGCGATCGATTCAACCCGCGCGTCGGATTCAACCTGCATAACCAGGGCTGGCGGACGTCCGTCGGCGATCCGCCGAAGCCCGCATCGATCTCGCTGCTCTCGGTGGCGTTCGACGAGGCCAGGACGGAGAACGCCGGCCGGACGCTGACGAAGCAGCTCTGCGCCGTGATTCGCGACGCGCTCGAGCCGTTTGCGTCGGGTCAGATCGGCCGGTACGACGACGAGTTCGAGGTCCGCGCGTTCGGCGACAACATCACGTTGTGGGGAACGCCGGTCGTGCTGATCGAGACCGGTCCGTGGCCGTCGCAGGAGCCGGACGGCGCGCTCGTCCGCTTGAACTTCGTCGCGATCGTGTCGGCGCTCGACGCGCTCGCCACCGGACAGGTCGAGCGTGCCGATCCTCGCCGCTACGAAACGCTCCCGGTGAACGAGTCGCGTCTGCTGTTCGTGTTGATCACCAACGCGACGCTCATCAACGGCGCCGGCGTTCCACCGTTCACGGCGGACATCGGGATCGTCGCGAACCGGCGCGTGCAGATCGTCGACGGACGACGCGAGATGCAGATGTCGCTGACGGTCGACGATCTTGGCGATCTGCGGACGCTCGGCGCGCTGCGCACAATCGACGCCACGGGGATGACCGCCGTTCCGATCGCCGACGATCGAACCAAGACGGGCGACATCGTCGATCTGCCGGAGTGGAAAGCGAAGGGGAGCGTCACCATCGCGGTCGGCCAGCCCGCGCGGATCGCGCTCGTCAAGCCGGCCGCCGAGCCAGGAAAGTACGTCGTCGAGTCGATCGTTCGCTAGTTCGTGTGGGAATTGTCGCGGCGGTAGACGATCTTGCCGTCGAAGATCGTCAACGCAACGCGAGTCGATGCGAGCCGCGACGGCGGCGCCTCGAAGATATCCTCGGACAGCACGACGATATCCGCCAGCATCCCTGCCTGAAGCGTTCCCTTCCGCTGCTCGTCGAACGACGCCCACGCCGCGCCGGAGGTATACGCGTCGATCGCGGCCGGCAATGCGAGACGCTCGGCCGGATACCAACCGCCGTCCGGCGTATTGTCCGTCGTCGTGCGCGTGACCGCTGCGTGCAGGCCGACCATGGGGTTGAAGGAGGCGAACGGCCAATCGCTTCCGAACGCGAGACGGCCGCGGCCGCTCGCGATGCTCGCGTATGCTGACGCGCGCGACGCGCGTGCCGCGCCAATCGCCGACGTCAGCAGGTCGATCCGTCCCGCCGTCGGCAACGTTGTCGCCGGCTGCATCGACGCAATCACGCCGAGCGCGCCAAACCTCGGCTGATCGAGGATGTCGACCGTGCCGACGTGCTCGATCCGATGACGCCGCCCGCGCTCCGGCACCGGATTCGACCGGACCGCGTGCTCGAACGCATTGAGCGCCATCTGCACCGCGCGATCGCCCACGGCTGCCGCGAGCACCTGCCAGCCGCGCGCGTCGAGGAGACGAACCATGCGATTGAAATCGTCGGGAGCGATCGTCGGCACCCCCGACGACGTCTCGTCGGCGTACGGCTCGAGCAGCGCCGCGGTTCGCGTCTCGATCGAGCCGTCGAGTGTGAAGCTCACGGCGCCCGATTTGAACAACGGATCGTCTGGATATCGAGAAGCGATCGCGTCCAGCTCGCGGAGCTTCGCGTCGTTGACCTCTCCGCGAAGCGCAAGCGCCGAGTACAACCGGACCGTGAGGTCCCCCGCCTTTCGCGCCTCCGCGAACAGCTCGAGCTCGTCGGCGGTTCCGTCCGGCGTCTGGATGCTGGTGATGCCGAAGCGGTTCGCTTCGGCGATCGCCGCACGCAGCGCGCGTCCGCGTTCTTCGATCGACGCCCGCGGCACGTGACGGCTGACGAGCGACATCGCCGCGCCGCGCAGAACGCCGGTGGGCTCGCCGCTCCGCGCGTCCTTGACGATCGCGCCTCCCTCGGGACTGACGGTCTTCCGCGTGATCGCCGCCGCGCGGAGCGCGCGCGTGTTCACCCAGGACGCTTTGCCGTCCTCACTTACGAGTTGCACCGGCTTGCCGGGCACGATCGCGTCGAGCTGCTGGCGAGTCGGCGCCGAGCTGCCGAACGCCGCGAACGTCCATCCGCGCCCCGTCACCCACGCGGCGTCGGGATGAGCTTCGGCCCACGTCTGAACGCGCTCCTCGATTTCTTCGAGCGTCGACGCATCCGTCAAGTCGACGCGGTCCAGGTTGAGTCCGCCGTCGACCAGGTGCGCGTGCGCGTCGCTGAATCCCGGTACGACCGCGCCGCCTTTCGCGTCGATGACGGTGGTCTGCGGCTTCCGAAGGCGCGCGATGTCGCGGTCGCTGCCGACGCGCAGAATCTGGTTGCCGCGGATGGCCATGGCTTCAGCCATCGTTCCGCCCGAGCCGGCCGTGTAGATGTTCGCGTTTTGAACGATTAGATCGACCGGGCCGTCGCTGTCGTTTTCGTTTCGCTGCGCGCCGACGATGAGGCCGGCGATGAGCGTCGCCGCGACGATTCCGACGACGACATAGGCAGTAAGGCGGGCGGCCATGAACCCCTCCGAGAACGGCGGCACGAGCCGTCGGCCCTCAGCCGGGGATTCTAGCACGCACTCGCCGGGCGGGGCAGTCTCGATCCCTCCGTGCTACAGTCCGCACTCGGCTCGATGGCCACGACGACGAATTCGCCAAAGGTAACGGACGACGACGCCGGGTTGGTCCGCGCGATCGGACTCGGTTCGGCGGTCCTGCTCGTCGCCGGCAGCGTGATCGGCTCCGGCATCTTCATGACCACGGGCGGCATGGCGTCGATCATTCCGTCGGCGACGCTTCTGCTCCTGGCGTGGACGCTGGGCGGCGTGCTCGCGATCGCCGGCGGCTTGACATACGCCGAAATGGGCGCCATGTTCCCGCGCTCCGGCGGCGTCTACGTGTTTCTACGCGAAGCGTTCGGTCCCCTCATCGCTTTCCTGTACGGATGGGCGGCGCTGCTCGTCGTCATCAGCGGAGGCATCGCCGCGGTCGCGATCGGATTCGCGGAATGGCTCAGTTATTTCGTGCCGTCGCTGTCGTCGTCGCGCGTGATCTTCAGCGTCGGGACGCTCTCGCTATCCGCCGCGCAGCTCGTTGCCGCCGCGGCGATCGTGGCGCTCGGCGCGATCAACTACGTCGGCGTTCGCACGGGCAACATGGTGAACGCGGTTTTGACGGCCGCGAAAATTGGCGGCCTCGCGGCCCTTCCGCTGATGGCGCTCGCGGTCACGCGCGTGGAGCCGTCGTTCGTGCCGATCGTTCCTCCCGATCTCGCGCGGCCGGCCGCGTCGTTCGGCATCGCGATGATTGCCGTGCTGTGGACGTACGAAGCGTGGTACTTCATCACGTACGCGGCCGGCGAGATCAAGGATCCGCAGCGCAATCTCCCGCGCGCGCTGCTCGGCGGCCTGCTGCTTCTGACGTCGGTTTACGTCAGCGTCAACGTCGCGTACTTGTTCGCGCTCACGATCGACGAAATGAAAGGCGTGACGCGGATCGCCGAGCGCGCGGCGACGGCGCTCGTCGGTCCCGCGGGCGCGACGTTCGTCGCGGCGACCGTCGTGCTGTCGACGTTCGGCTGCAACGCCGCCGCCATTCTCGCCGGCTCGCGCCTGCTGTTCGCGATGGCGGTGGATGGCCTCTTCTTTCCATCGGCGAAGCGCGTGCACCCGAAGTACCGGACGCCGCACTACGCCATCGTCGGCCTGACGATCTGGTCGTCGATTCTCGCGCTGTCGGGCACGTACGAGCAGCTCTTCACGTACGTGATGTTCGCGTCGCTGCTGTTCAGCGTGGCCGGAGGCGCCGCGTTGTTCCGGCTGCGGCGCACGATGCCCGATCGCCATCGCCCCTATCGAACGTGGGGCTATCCCGTCGTACCGATCGTGTTCATCCTCGGCGGGATCGCATTCGTCCTCAACACGCTGGTCGAGCGGCCGTTTGAATCGCTGGCGGGTTTGGGTCTGTTGGCGATTGGCTTGCCTGTTTACTATTTCTGGAGCGCACGGATTCCTTCATGAGATTCGCCGTTCTCGGCTCGGGCGCGGTCGGCGGATATTACGGCGCCAAGCTCGCGCGGGCGGGCCACGACGTCACGTTCATCGCGCGGGGCGCGCACCTCGCCGCGATTCGGGAGCGCGGACTCCAGATCCGCAGTCCAATGCTCGGCGATTTCGTCGTCCATGCGCGAGCCGAAGAGGATACGTCGCGCGTCGGTCCGGTCGACGTCGTGATCGTCGCGGTGAAGGCGTACGACAACGGCTCCGCGCTGCCGCTCGTCGCTCCGATGATTGGATCTGCGACGACCGTTCTTCCGCTTCAGAACGGCGTCGACAGCGTCAACGAGCTATCGGCGCTCTTCGGCGAAGAGCCGGTGATTGGCGCGACGACGTACATCGCGACCGCGGTGTCGGCGCCGGGCGTCATCGAGCAGACCGGCACGCACCGACGCATCGTCATGGGTGAAGTGTTCGGACGTCTTCCGCGCATGAGCGATCGCGTGAGGTCGATCGCGTCGGCGCTGGCCGGCGCGGACATCATCGTCGAAGCAGTCGAGGATGGCAGGATTCCGATCTGGGAGAAATTCATCTTCCTCGTCTCGCTCGCGGGTTTCACGGGCGCGTCACGGCTGCCGATCGGGCCGGTCTGGGCCGATCCCGTGATTCGCGCGACGTTCCTCGAGGGATGCCGCGAGATCGAACGGCTCGCGCGCGCGGAAGGCGTCCCCGTTGCCGCCGATACGGTCGATCGGATCTCGAAGTACATCGAGAACATTCCGGGGACGATGCGGTCGTCGCTCCTGATCGATCTCTCGCAGGGCAAGCGCATCGAGGTCGAGCAGCTGCACGGGTCGGTCGTCCGCCGCGCGTCGCGCGCCGGCGTCAGCGTGCCGATTACCTCCGCGTTGTATGCGGTGCTGAAACCGTGGGCGAACGGGGCGCCCCAATCCGCGTGAGCAGCGCCTCGAAGCGGGGATGACCGCGAAGCGGGGCGAGCGTCGGGTCGACGCCGAAGAACACCGGTCCGCCGTGCCGGTCCGCGACGAGCGCTTCGAGCTCGGAGATGGCGTCGTCGAGCCGTCCGATTTGCGAGAGCACGACGCCCGTGTTGTAGTGGCCGAGCGACGGCGGGAGCGTCGCACGCTGCAATTGCGCGAGCCGTTCCTGCCAGTATCCGCGCGCGCCGCCTTCGCGCCAGGCTCGAAGGAGCGCGTTGCCGTCGAGCGGGATTCCAAAGCAGGTCGTGCCGCTCGCTAACCGCGCGGCCTCCTCGAATCGTCCGAGCGCTTCGTGCGCGACGATGATCACGCTTCCGGCTTCATGGTTGGCTTCGCCGAGCAGGATCTTGCGGACCTGAATCAGCTCGTCGATCGCTTCCTTCAGCCGCCCGGCGAAGAACAACGCCCATCCGACCGACATGTTCACGAGCGGCGAGAGCGGATCGAGCTGACGCCCATGGCGCGCTTCGGCAATGGATTCCTCGTGGCGCCCAGACGTCGCGAGCATGAGCGCGTGAAACGCGCGGACGGTCGCGACGTTGGGGTTCAGCGCGATCGACTTGAGGAAGTTCTGCTCCGCCGCCGGCCAGTTCCATTCGAAGAAGAGCTCGCCCATTCCGAGCGTCGCGTATGCGTCGGCGAGCTCCGGATCGAGCGAGATGGCTTTACGCGCGGCGGCTTGCGCCCGCGGAAATCCATCCTGCGGCGGGATGAGGCCGTAGTACGTCATGCAGCCGACGGTGTCGCCGAATCCGGAATAGGAAGGCGCGTACGTCGGATCGAGATCCATCGCGCGCTCGAAGTGCTGGAGCGCGCGGCGGAATCCGTCGGGCGACCACGAATTGAAGAAGTGCCGGCCGCGAAGGTATTCCTGATACGCCTCTGGATTCACGGTCGCGCGCCGCCGCAGCTTCTTTTTCTGCGCGCCCGTGAGCTTCAAGCGCAGGGCTTCGGTGATCTGCCAGGCGATGTCCTGCTGCACGTTCGCGAGCTCGGTCAGCTTCGGACGGAACTGATCGCCCCAAATCTGCGATTCGCTCACAGTGTCGACGAGCTCCGCTTGAATCGTCAGGTAGTCGCCCTGCTGGCTGACGCGTCCGGTGAGGATGAGCCGCGCATTGAGCGCCGCGCCAATCGTCGACGGATCCTGCGGGCCCTGGTAGCGGAACACGAGGCTGCGCGGGACCACGCGCAGGCCGCTGATCTGCGAGAGGCTGTTGATGATGTTCTCCGTGATGCCGTTCGTGAGGAATTCCGTCGACGGATCGGCGCCCGAATTGACGAACGGCAGAACGGCGAGCGATTTTCCCTTCGGCTTGCTGCGGCGCGCCTCCGCGGCCGCTATCGTGAGGGGCGATCCGCTCTGCAGCGCGCGCAGCGCCATCGCGACGTCGGCCGCCGACTCGAATCGCGCCGATGCGGCTCGCTCGGTGCAGCGCCCGACAACCGCGCTGAACTCGCGCGGGCCGAGGGCGTCGATCGCCGTGAGGTGCCGGCCGCTGTCGTGCAGCAGCTGCGCCACGATCTCCTGCGGCGTCGCGCCGGAGAACCGCGGCCGCGCGCTGACCATCTCGTAAAGGATGCATCCGAGCGCGAAGATGTCGGTTCGCGCATCCACGGGATCGCCCGTCACCTGCTCGGGCGCCATGTAGCCGAACGTTCCCAGGATCACGTGCGCGGCCGTGGGCGCGACGGTCGGCCCTTCGCTGCTCGTTCCGGGCATCACGTGCCGCCGGAGCGCGAGCCCGAAGTCCAGAATCTTCACCGCGCCGTCGGTGGTGAGAAAGACGTTCTCCGGCTTCAGGTCGCGATGCACGATCCCGCGCGCATGCGCCGCCGCGAGGCCATCGGCAATCATCGCGCCGATTCGCGCGGCCTCTCGCCACTCGATCGGTCCAGCCTTCATGTGCTGCCGGAGCGTCTGCCCCTCGAGCAGCTCCATGACGGCCACGGGCAGGTCGTCGACGAACGCGAGCTCGTGGATCGCGACGATGCTCGAGTGCGAGAGCGCGGCGATGGCGCGCGCTTCGGTCTCGAACCGCCGGCGCATCTCGGGATCCGCCGCCACGTGCGGCGCCATCACCTTGATCGCCACGTCGCGGCCGAGCCGCGGGTCGCGGGCGCGATAGACCTCGCCCATGCCGCCGGCGCCAATGGTCGACAGGACTTCGTACTGCGCAATTCGGGAACCCGGGGTAAGGATCACGATCGTCGACGCTCGAGCATGCGGTAGGCCGCGGTGCCGTCGCTGACGTTCACGACGCGAACGCCGGCGCGCAGCAGCAAGCTCGCGGCCAGGCTGGACCGAAAGCCGCTCTCGCAGATCGTGGCGACGACGTTGGGACCGCGGAGATCGGCCGCGCGCGCGACCAGATCGCCGACCGGAATGTTGATGGATTCATCGATGTGACCGCTCGTCCACTCGTGGTGCGAGCGCACGTCGACGAGCGTCTGCGCTTCGCGGCGCGCGAGGCGATCGCGCAGCTCGCGCGCGGAAATCAGCTCGAGCGTCGACGTCTCCGCCCGTGCGGCGCGCCATGCGTCGAAGCCGCCCTCGACGTATCCGGCGACGTCGTCGACGCCCACGCGAAGGAGCTGGCGCGTGGCCTCTTCGGCCTGACGCCGCTCGCCCGGGAGCAGCACGACGCGAGCGCCGGCGGGGAGGAGCCATCCCGCCCAATAGCCGATGCGCGCGCCGAAGCCGATGTTGAGCGCGCCGCTCGGATGGCCCGCGGCGAACGCCTCCGGCGATCGGAGATCGATCAAGAGCGCGCCGTCCTGAACGAGCGTGGCGGCGTCGTGTGGATCGAGGGGCCTCGGCAGCGGAACGCCCTTGGCGAGGTCGCGGAGCGGCGGTCCGGCACGGTTGACGCGCTTCATCCTCGCGAAGTACGGCGGTGTTTCCGGCAGATCCGCCATCACCGCCGCGACGAAGTCCTCGCGCGATCGCTTCTGCAGCAGCGGATTGAAACGGCGCTCGTTGCCGATCGACGAGTACGGCTCCTTGCCGATGCCCGCGCCGCACAGCGATCCCGCGCCGTGTCCGGGATGCACTTCGACGGCATCGTCGAGGCGAAGCAGCGTATCGAAGAGCGAGTCGTACAGCGAGTCGGCGAGCTCGCGCGTGTGCTCGGTACCGACCAGGTCGGGACGGCCGACCGCGCTGACGAAGAGCGTGTCGCCGGTGAGCACTCGCGCCTGCACACCCGGCTCTTCGACGAGGATCGAGATGTGCTCGGGCGTATGTCCCGGCGTGTGGAGCAGCCGGCACGCGATGTCGCCGACCATCAACGACTCGCCGGGCGCTGCTTCATGGAAGGAAAACTGGAGATCGGCGCCCGGCCCTGCGACGACGGAGGCGCCGAGGCTAGCCAGCTCACGCGCGCCGGAGACGAAATCCGCGTGCGTGTGCGTCTCGATGGCGTACTTGATCTTCAGCCCGTGCCGCTCGGCGGCAATCGTGTACACGTCGACGTCGCGTCGAGGATCGACGACGGCCGCGTCGCGCGTCCGCTCGCATGCGACCAGATACGAGCTCTGCGCAAGCCCTTCATCCGAGAACCTCTGAAACATGAGGTAAAATCCAACCAATCCGAATCATAGCATTCGGTTCCGGCCGTTCGCACGATCCCAACGCGCGTGATCATCACTCCGATCCTCATCGCAGTCGTCATGATCGCTGGTGTGCTCGCCGGTGGACTCGGCGCGCTTCTCGGCATCGGCGGCGGCGTCTTCCTCGTCCCTTTCCTGAACAGCGTCGTCGGTCTTCCGATCAAGGTGGCGATCGCGACGAGCCTGATGACGGTGATCGCGACCTCGAGTGCCGTGTCCGCGGGCACCGCTGGGCGCAATCTGATCAACCTTCGGCTCGGCATGGTGCTCGAGGTCGCGTCGGCGGCCGGCGGCCTTGCCGCAGGGCTGACGTTCGAGCGTTTATCGGAGCGCATGCTCTACATCTGGTTCGCCGTCGTGACCGCGGCGATCGCCGCGCTGATGATCACGCGGCTCGATCGGCGCAACGTGCTCGACCCGAAGATCGATCCAGGCAGGCTCGGCGGCCGATACTTCGACGAGGAGAGCGGCCGCGAGATCGCGTATCGCGTGAAGCGCCTGCCGGTCGCGATGATGGTGTCGGCCACCGCCGGGATCGTGTCGGGCTCGCTCGGGATCGGCGGCGGCATTCTGAAAGTGCCGATGCTCATCGCATGGTGTGGCGTGCCGCTGCGCGCGGCCGCGGCCACGAGCGCGCTGATGATCGGCGTCACGGCGCTCGCCTCGGTGCCGATCCAGTACGCCAACGGCTACATCCATCCGCCGCTCGCGGCGGCGGCGGTGCTTGGCGTGCTCGCCGGCTCGCGCGCGGGTCTCTATTTCGGTGGACGCGCGAAGGCGCGCTCGGTCAAGCTGCTGATGGCAATCGTGCTGGCGCTCGTCTCCGTGCTCTATTTCTTCAAAGTCATGTGATGGAGAACGAACACGGCATCGCGCGGCTCGAACGCCGCCTCGGACGTCTGTTCCTCGCGGGCATCACGCTCAGCGCGGCGGCGCTCGTGTGCGGGCTCGCGCTGTTCCTCGGTGCGCAGGGCACGCCGCTCGCGCCTCGATTTCTGAGCGTCGGCCTGCTGATTCTCATGGCGACGCCGGCGATGCGCGTCCTGTTCTCCGTCGTCGAGTACGCGCGGATGCGCGACTGGTTCTTCGTGTTCGTCACCGCCGTCGTGCTCGTGCAGCTGACGGTGACGATGATCGTCGCGCTCAGCGCGCGAGCGGGCTAGATGTGTTTCTCGTCGACGGCGTCGCCCGCCGTGAGCCCTTCCTGGCTGATCGCGTCCGTCGTCTCGCGTAGGCGATCGTGGGCGGCGGTCCGCATTTTGTCGAGGAGCAGCATGATCCGCTGCGCCTGCGCCGTGATCGTCCGCAAATCGCGCTGCAGCGCGGGATCGGACTGGCCGCGTTCGATCAAATCGCAGTGCCCGATGATCGTCTGCAGCGCGCCGTTGATCTCCGCCGCGACGGCCAGCGTGAGATCCGACATCACTTCCATCGTCCGGTGCTTGCCGAGCGTCATGTGCAGCTGCTGAGCGACCCAAGCGACCGCGAGGATCTCGGCGATCGGATGGAGCGCATCGACGTGCGTCTGCGTGAACGCGTGGGGTTGGCGCGCGACGACGTTGAGGGTGCCGACCGCGCGGCCGCGCGAGACCAGCGGGACGAGGAGCGCCGAGCTGAATCCTGACGTCAGGAGGATGTTGGCGTCGAGATAGTCCGGCGCGACCTTCGAGATCTCGGGGATGAGCATCGGCTTTCCCGATTGCACGACTTCCCCGAGCAGCGTCCTCTCGACCTTGAAGACGATTTCCGGCCGCGGGCGCGACCGGCGCTCCTCCTGCTGGACGCGCGCGGTGTAGGTCTGGAACTCTCGGCCGTCCTCAGACAGCAGCGCGAGGCCGACGCGATCGCATGAGACGAGCCGCGCCACGCGGGACGCGAGTGCTTGGAACGCGAGCGGCACGTCGACGGATCGCGCGATGATGTCGAGCATCGCGTTCTGCGTCTGCAGCTGATCGACTTCGCTCAGCGTGACGGCGTGCGCCTGCCGCTTCTGCATCAACTGCTGTGTGAGCGCGGTGATTCGACGCGTGGCAAGCGCGGCGAGCGCGAGGAGGGCGATCCAGACGACGAGCAGCGGAACGAGCGCGAGAGGGTGGCGCGGAAGGCCGACGCCGAGCGCCCACGCGACTGGTTGCGCGGCGCCGAACACGATCAGCAGCCAGATGGCCCAGACCGGAGCGCGATCTTCTGAGGACGGCATCGGCGAGAAAGAATTCTCCGCGAGATCTCGTGACTATATCTCAGAACGCCGCGAGCGCCGCGTCGCGATCCACGCGTGGGACGAGCGGAAACGTCTCGAGGACGCGCCGAAATTGCGCCGGCGACAGTCCGTAGGCGCGGGCCGCCGCAGCTTGTAAACGGGCACGTGTATCGCCATCATTCGAATTAGTGATGAGGTTGTCCGCGAGCGAGGCGATCTCGGCGAGCTCGCGCGACCCGTGCGCCGGCCGCGGCATCGGCAGTCGGCTGATGATGCCCGCGGTCACGTGCGTCCCCACATGAAACCGTACCAGATAATTCGCGACGAAGCTGTTGAACATCCCGCATAGGTAACTGAGAGATTCCGCATCCAGCGGCGCTTTCGCGCAAAACAGTGTATGGGTGGTAACCGCGCCGGCCGGGACGATCGCGGCGATGAGCGTGAGACGGTTGGTCGCCGCGGCGACGTCGCGGTACGCAAGGCGAGGACGATCGAAGGTCCGCGCGGGATCGAGCAGCGTCGCTGCCGCCGCGCGTGGGACTCCCAATCGAGCGCGGCTCAGGTCGACCCTAAACGGCGTGACGAGCTTGCCCTCGACGATTGGGAGCGCGCCGCGCTCCGGCATGCGGACGAAGTGCGGCCGGTCGTCGGTGGCATTCAGCTCGCGGCCGAACGCGAGGTTCCAGCCGTTCGCGTCGCCGAGAGCCGGAAACGCGAAGGCAAGCTGACTCAAGATCTCCACGTCCGCGCGGCACCGAACGTCCGGCACCGCGAGATCGCGTCCGCCCGTTCGGTCGAGAAGCCGTCGCGACACCATCACGGCTTCCGCGTCGATGCCCAGTTCTCGTACGCGATCCAACTGCGCCGGCGCGCGCAAACCAAATCTGCACGGCACCGAACTCGTTGGCGCGCCCTTCGTTGTCGTCAGCAGCAGGAACTTCAGCCCACGATGAATCGGAAAGATTCCTTCGCGGTTCTCGATCGTGGCGAACGTGTCGATTGCCGTTCGATCGAAAGCGTAGCGGCGCAGCGGTCCGGCTCCCTGATCCGTCGCGAGGCCTGACGGCAGGATGACGCCCAGCCGTCCACCCGGACGCGCGAGCGACATCATGCGCTCGAGGAAGAGTTGGTAGAGATTCGCATGGCCGTCGCCTTGGAGTGAGTAGACTCCGGAGCCGCGCGCGAAACCGGTCAGCACGGATGCGGCATCGCGCGCGGACCTGCGGCGATCCGCGTCTCCTCGATCGCCGCGCAGCATTTCCCACGGCGGGTTTCCGATGACCGCATCGAATCCCGATCTGCCGCCGGCGAGGAAGACTTCGGGGAACTCGAACGGCCAGTGAAAGAACTTCTCGCGCTCGGCCACCGATCGGACGTCGTCCAGAACCGGGGCGGCGAGATGCGGCGGCAAGCTGCCGCGCCCGAAGATCGCATCGGCGAGCGGTCCGAACGGTACCGCGATGCGACGCCGGCTCGCAGGAGGGAACCAGTACGAGCACCACAGATCGCACGCGCGCTTCCAACGCGCGAGCGGCGCGTTCTCCTGCGCGAGCCTCGTCAGCGCGTGCTCCTTCGCCCGCACCTGGATCAGCGTGTCGCCTGGCTCCACCGCGATCGAGCGTCGAATGGCGAGGGCGTCGAGGATTCCGGCGTCGCGCGCGGGATCGTCGAAGAGCGGCAGCGGCACGGCGCGCGCCGCGCGCGTGCGTCCGCCGGGCGCCTGCCGCGACAGGTCTTCGGGCGTCGCGCCGACGAGGCTGTTGCCGGCGCGCAGGCGGTGATCGAGAAACGTGAGCGGACGATCCGCCGCCAGTGTTGCCAGCCACAACGAGAGCCGTCCGAGCTGGACGGCCATCGGATTGACGTCGACGCCGAAGAGACATTGCTGCGCGACCAGCCGGCGGAAGTCCGCGCGATCGCGCTCGTCGATCTCGTCGTTGCCGCCGGGCCCCTCGCGAACGAGCGCGCGCTCGTACGCCGCCGCCAGATACCGGCAGGCCGCTACCAGAAACGCGCCGCTGCCCATCGCCGGGTCCAGAATGCGCAGCGCCAGGATCTCCTCGGCGGAGGCGCGCTCGACGAGCGGCGCGAGCGCGCGCCGAATGACGAACTCCGTGAGCGCCCGCGGCGTGTAGAACGATCCGGTCGACTTTCGCGAGTCTCGGCGGATCGACCTGGGCTCGAGGTCGAGCACGCGCTCGTACACGCCGCCGAGCTGCTCGACGCCAAGATCGCCATACGCGATCCGTTGACGGCCACCATGCGCTCGCCGCGTCGTCAGCGCGAGCAGCGCCTGACGAACGACACCGTCGTCGAGCGGAACGGAATCCGCGAGCGGCGACTCGGTCGGCGAGAAGAGCCGGCCGTTGAAGGGCGTCACACGCAGCGCGCCGATGCGGCACCCCCGATGCGCGAGCCGCGCGATCGATTGGATGGTCTCCCACAAACCCCGCGGTCGCGGCAGCGTTTCGATCGGATGCCGAAGCGCCTCGATCGTGTAGCCGTCGCGGAAGATCGGATGCCATCGCGGCACGAGGCCGCGGGCCTCGGCGAAGAGCAGAAAGAGAATTCGATAGATGACGATGAGCGCCTCGTCGAAGGCGGACTGGACGGCGCGATCCGGCGCATGCCGGCGGCGTGAGCGCGCCGCCGCGGCAAACGCGCCCTGCAGATGGAGCAGCGCGCTGTCGACGCCCGTCTGCAGCGACGATCGAACGACGGCGCGATGATCTTCCGAGATCGCGATCGCCCGCTCGAGCAGTCCGCCGTCGGCGGCAGAGGCCCGCAGCAACCCCCACAACACCGCAAAGGCGCGCTCGTCGTCGAACGCAGCATCGAGCTCGAGCTCGACATACTGCCGTGAGTAGGTCCGCGCGCAGTCGACGATCCGAAGCGATGGACCGGCGAGATGGAAGCACCATCGCACGTCGTGCGCGATGCCGTAGTGGACGGATTCGCGCCAGCGCGCCGCCGCGTCGTCGCCCCAACCGGCGACGACGAGAACGGCGACCGTGCGTCCGGCCACTGTCAGGAGACTGTGCAGGGTTCCCGATCGAGCCGGGGCGCTGGCGTCTGGCAGCACGCGGTATCCGAGCTGCGCGAAGAGCGGCGCCGCGAGCCTGTCGTGAATCGTGCGCGGCGCGGACGCCGGTCCGAGCTGGCGGCGAAGCGGGAGATGCCAACGCCGCAAGTGCCGTCTCGCACGCGCACGGCCGCTCTCGTCGAGGAGACCTCGAAGCCGATCCGGCACCGCGTCGACGAGCGCGTCTTGCGATAGGAGCGAGCCGCGCATTCCCGGAATGCGTCCTTGCTGAACGCCGCTCACCGGCGCCTCCCGTCGATCACGACGCCTGCAATGAGCCGCGCGCGAATCTCCAATGGCGGCGGATTCTGAGTTTCGACCGGCGCAGGCGCGGGATCGCGCTCCGCGTCCTGCCGGCGGCGAC
Organism: Vicinamibacterales bacterium; assembly: GCA_036556425.1. GTDB lineage: Bacteria > Acidobacteriota > Vicinamibacteria > Vicinamibacterales > 2-12-FULL-66-21 > DATBJJ01. Next base: position 72,243 of record DATBJJ010000103.1, on the reverse strand, counting down.
GGGAGAACAACGCGAGTTGGACGAGGACCCGTGCGGCGGATCGTTTGATCGTGTCGATCGCACGGCTTCGTTCCTCGAGCCGCTGCCGTCGCCGATGGTCTGCCGCCTTGACGCGTCCGGCGATCTCCCGGCACTTGTCCTCGACGACTTGACCGATGGCGCCCGACGCGCGGGAGTCCGGCTCGAATAACGCTCGAAGCTCCATGCGCCGACTCGGAGAACACTTGGCCATCGGCGGCACCGCCAGCGCGAGAATCTCTTCGTGCGCCCGCCGTCCATCGCTCGATTCGAGAGCGATCGAGTACAGCAACACTAGCGATGCCCGCGCACGCGCGAGATACCCGTCGTTCGCTCTGTTCCGCGTCAGCCGCGTGATGAATGGAGCGTCCCGAATCGCCGCGGCTTCTCGAATCGCAGGCGACCGCCTCGACAGCGCGCGAACATGTTCGAGGCGCTCGGCCTCCCGGATGGCTTCGACCGAGACCGTCGATCGCGGCGGTCGCGGCGTGGCGACCGACTTGCGGAGCTCCGATATTCCAGCCATCACTGCGGCAGCGACGCGAGATTCCGTGAGCGCGCCGAGCATCGGCGTCCGCCCCACTGGCTCACCACTTTGACTCGCCTTGATCGTGAGCGGCGCGATCACGAGCCGCTCGGCGGTGGACGACGCGACGAGGGCGATCTCGTGGACGCGGCGGGTTTGACCAATGCGATCGACGCGGCCGGCGCGCTGCTCGAGCCGAGCCGGATTCCACGGCAGCTCGAAGTGAACGACAACGCGGCAATGGCGCTGGAGATTCAGGCCCTCGGCGGCCGCATCGGTCGCGAGGAGCGTCAGCGCCCCGGAATCGAACGCGCGCGGCACGCGGGACCGCTCGATGGCATCCATTCCTCCGTGCAGAACGACGACCGGTCGCCCGGTCGCGGACACATGCCGCTGCAGCCGCAACAGCGTGTCGCGATACTCGGTGAACACGATGACGGGTTCTCGCACCCGCCGGAGCAGGCGCAGGAGATACGCGACCTTCGTTTCCGCGCGAGCCGCGCTGCGGGCGGCTTCCGCGATCGCCGACAGCCATCGCCGCTCACGCCGGCCGTCCGCAAGACCTGGAACCGCGAGCGCGCTCGCGGGAACGTCGTCGTCGAGCGGATCCTCGTCGCGATCGTCGAGCGGCAGTGCGATCTGCTCGGCACCCGGAGAGACGAGCAGCGTCAGCCGGCGGTCGACAGACGCCGCGAGCGAGCCGGCGCTCGACAGCGCCCGCTTGCGCAGCACGATCGACGCAAGCCGCGCTCCCTCGTCATCGCGCGCGCGCGCTTCCTTCCAGACCTCTTTGGTGTAGCGGTCCAGCAGCGCGTGCATGCGCGCTTCCGCTGGAGACGGCGTTACACAGAGCACCGTGCTCCGTCTCGGGACGCTCGATTCGACATCCGCTCTCTGGCGCGCGAACAGCGCGGGCGACTCTCCCGATTCCCCCTCACGTCCGATTCTGCAGAGCGCCTGGAACTCCAACGGATCGCGCGGCGGCGTCGCCGTGAGCAGCACCACGCGAAGGCTTCGCGAAGCAATCGCGTCGATCGCGGCGCGGCGGTCCGTGCCGAGGCTCGCGTGATGCGCTTCGTCGACGATCGCGAGATCCCAGGTGACGTCCTCGAGGGGCTTGAGCGCTTCGGCGCGCTTCACGAAATCGTGCGACGCGACGTAGATGCCTGGCAGCGACCATGGGTTCACGTCGGGCGGACGATCCGCGAGCGCGTGGCGCAGCCAGGCGGCGTCGACGACCGCGGCGGCGAGATTGAGCCGCGAGCGAAGCTCGGCCGCCCATTGCTCGCGCAAGCCGGCAGGGACAATCACGATAGCGCGAAAGCCATCGTTTGAGGCGTGCAGTTCGGCGAGGAGCACGCCGGCCTGAATCGTTTTGCCGAGGCCGACGGCGTCAGCGATCAAGAGACGAGTGGCGCCGTCGCGGAGTACCGCAAGGGCGGGCTCGAGCTGATACGCGATCAGGCGAATCCTCGCGCGCGCCGTCTCCGACAGCGCGCCGAACGGATGCAGGTTCGCGAGGACGCGATCGAGCTCGTGGAGCCAGCGGCGCGGCCTGAGGACTTTGATGGCTGTCGCGTTCTGCCGAACCGTTGGGCGATCGAACGGAACGAGGATCGTCAGCGATGGAGCTGCCGCAGATGCGCCGAGCGCGATCAAGCGAAGCGCGTCGCAATCCTCGCCGGCGATCGTGCCCGCGAGCCGCCAACGCCGGCCGCGAACGAAGACCTGCGAGCCCGTTAGCCACGTTCGTCGCTCGTGCGGCGTCATGCCGCGGGCGTGAGGCAACGCTCATGCCGTCGAGCGGTTGACGGAAATTACGCGAGAACCCGGCGCTGGATGAATCAGTGGTCGCAGATTCTTCGTACGACCAAACTCTGAGGTATCGCAAATCCTGCCGGTGCGGAATGACCGGCGATGACGCTTACGGCCAGGGAAAGATCTTGTCGCCCTCGGCGACCGGACGGTGCTCGATCGGCGTTCCGTTCCGCGCGAGCACGACGGACTTGCCGGTGTCGAGCACCTTTGCCCATCCGTTGCGCGTCAGCGGTTCGATCATTGGAAAGTTCGACGGCAGCCAGACGTGATCGGCGCCGATGCGATCGGGATAGTCGACCATGTCCAAGTTCCCGGCGTAGAACCGCTGATGGTCTTGCGTCACGCGATCGCTGTAGACGGTTTCGCGCCGGCCGTCCATCGAAACGCGGATCCCGGCGGGTGAGAGCTGCCACACCGCATATTCACCCCAATCGAACCAGGTGAGGATCTTCGCGCCGGGCCGCGCGTCGCGCAGGAGCATCGCCGCCGTGCGATCCGGGATCCAGTACCCCTCGACGCGAATGACGCGGAGATTCCGGACCGCGGCGGCGCCGACGTATAACGCCAAGCACGCGGCGAGGACGGCAACCGCCGTCGACTCGCGTGTGAGGCTCGGCCGCAGGTTGAAATCGAGCGAGTTGAACAGCGCGAGGATCGGCCGCGCGAGCACGAACGCGATCGCGACCTGAAGGAAGGCGTCGACCCGGCCGACGCGGAAGGTCGCGATCGTCAGCAGCGCGAGCACGGCGAGGTCGCGCGCGACCGGACGATAGAGCGCCCGCGACTTCCACCACGCGGCGAGCGCGACGACCGGCAGAATCGCTTCGATCGCGAGGACCGCCGGCGGCAATTGCAGCAACGGCTTCCAGTCGGTGATGTCGGGCCGCGCCGGCCGCACCGTCTCCATCACGAACTGCCAGAGTCCCAACCCGTACGGATTGATCAGCGTCGCAGCAATCGAGAGCAGGCCGACGCTCGCGAGCATCACGGCACGATTCAGCGTTGGCTGCTCGAGCCAGTCTCCTGCGATCCATACGCCCAGCACCGCCACGCCGACAATCCAGCCACCGTGCAGATTCGCCCACGCCACGAAGCACAGAGGTACGAACCAAAGCGCTTTCGGTCGGCCGCGATCCGCCTGCCGAAGGAGATAAAGGATCGTGCAGAACACGGCGACCGAGAACAGCTGCGGCCTGACGACTTGCGTGCGGCTGTACGACACGAAGACCGCGAGCGCGATGAAGAGATCGCGCGCGAGCGGACGCGCGTGCTCTTCGCGCGCGGTCGCCGCGAGCGTGGTGAAGACGATCCCGATCGTCGCAACCTTCAGGAGTCCGAGGCCGAGCGATCCGAGCGTGGCGTACGCGCCGGCCATCAACAGCTCGGACAACCATTCATGGTTGATCCACGGCCGATCGGCCGTGAACGAGTAGGGATCGCTCGTGTGGAGCGACTTCGACGCGAGCACGTCCAGGCCGAAGCGCAGGTGGCCCCAGAGATCCGCGTCGGCGATGGTCGTGGTGACGACGAGCGCGATGAACGCCCACATCGTCACGCGGCAAAGCGCAATCGGCGACGCGCGCACCTTACGATCGCGCGTCGTCCGGCGCGTCGCGCAGCGCGCGGCGGGAGACGATGAGCGGGCTGCGCCTCTCGCCGTGGCTCGCGGCCTGCTTTTGCGCCCGCACGCGGACGCGGCGAATGCGGCAGCCTTGGGGATAACTGATCGCGGCCACGTTCGTCGGAATGCGCAGCCCTTCGATCAAGTGCTGCAGATCGTCCGTGGCGGCCGGCTCATCGCCGTTTCGGCTCGTCTCGGCCCGCGCCCATCCGTTGAGCGGCATCAGGCGCAGGATGCCTGTCGGCTCGTCGTGATCCGCGCGGAACTCGGCGAAACGATCGACGTGTGAGGCTTCCTCCTCTCGAGCCGCTTCCTCTTGACGACGGCGTTCCGCTTCGGCCGCTTCGCGCTTGCGCGCCTGCTCGGCTTCGACGGCCAGGCGCAAACGCTCCGCCTCCCGCTTGCGCTCCGCTTCGCGCTGGCGTTCGGCTTCGCGCTTGATCTCGGCTTCGCGCTGACGCGCGGCTTCCGCCTCCGCCTCGAGGCGCCGGCGCTCGGCCGCCGCTTCTTCTTCGCGCTTGCGCTTGGCTTCCGCTTCCTGGCGCTTCCGTTCGACTTCGGCGGCGAGGCGCTTTCGCGTCGCCTCCGCTTCGAGCCGCTTGCGCTCCGCTTCGGCCTCGAGCCGCTTGCGTTCCTCTTCCTCGCGCCTGCGGCGCGCTTCGGCCTCTTCGCGCTTGCGCTTGGCTTCCGCTTCGAGCCGTCTGCGCTCCGCTTCGGCTTCTTGGCGCTTGCGCTCCGCTTCGGCCTCGAGCCGCTTGCGCTCTTCTTCGCGCTGGCGCTTCAGTTCGGCCTCGGCTTCGAGACGCTTGCGTTCGGCTTCCGCCTCGCGCTGCCGCTTCAATTCGGCTTCCGCCTCTTCGCGGCGGCGCTTCGCCTCGGCCTCGAGCCGCCGGCGCTCCGCCTCGGCTTCGAGGCGCTTCTTTTCCGCTTCCGCTTCGAGTCGCTTCCGCTCTTCTTCTTCGCGGCGCTTCTTCTCCGCTTCGATGCGCTTTTTCTCGGCCTCGGCTTCGAGGCGTTTCTTCTCGGCTTCCGCCTCGAGCCGCTTCTTCTCGGCTTCGGCGTCCCGCTTGCGCTTCGCCTCGGCTTCCGCTTCGCGCTTCTTCTTCGCCTCGGCCTCGAGCCGCTTCTTCTCCGCCTCCGCCTCGAGGCGCTTCTTTTCGGCTTCCGCTTCTTTCTTGCGCTTTGCTTCCGCTTCCGCTTCGCGCTTCTTCTTCGCGTCGGCCTCGAGACGTTTCTTTTCCGCGTCGGCCTCGATCTTTCGGAGGCGCTCTGCTTCGGCCGCTGCCTTTTCTTTTTCTTTTTCCTTGCGGCGGCGCTCGGCATCGGCTTCGGCCGCGGCGCGCTGACGCTCTTCTTCCGCCTCGCGCTGCCGGCGCTCGTCGTCCTCGCGCCGGCGCGCTTCCGCTTCCGCTTCCTGATCCTCGGCGACCTGCGCGAGCGGCACGTTCGTGATGAGCGACGAGGACGAGCCTCGGGCTTGCGCGGGCGCTTCGCCGGGCTGCGGAGTGGGACGCCATGCGAACGGATCGGCCCACGCCGATCCCGATGACGCCGCTGGCTCCGAACCGCCGCCGTCCGCGCCGTCGTCCGACCCGGGCGTCGCGTGCGAGGTGTGGTGCGAAGGCGATGAACCGCCGTCCTGCGCTCGCGCCTGCGCCTCGAAGTCGCGCCGCGCGGCGCGCTGCGCGTTCGCGGCGCTCTCGGACTTCGCTTCGTTCGCGCGTTCGATGTAGTGGCGGATCTCCTCGGCGAACGTTTCCGGATCGCACCCGCCGACCGGTCCGAAATCCACTTCTTTCTTCCGCAGCAATTTCCCGAAGAGGCCCTTGCCGCTCTTCTGCTCGAAGTCGGCGGCGGAGCCCGCGAGCTGTGGAATCGTATGCGTCTGGATGTGCTGTGAGCCTTGGAGCGTCCGCAGGTGCGCGATCAGCTCTTCTTCATCGCGCGGCGAGAGCAGCGTCGTCAGCAGGAGGACGTCGGGCACGCGCGCTTTGAGCGCGGCGACCGCGGCATCGCGCGAGTCGACGAGCACGAGCTCCGCGCCAACGAGCTCGCGAACGATCCGTTTCAGAATGGTGGCCTGCCGGAGATCCGGCTCGATCGCGAATACCAGGGACAACGACTAGGTCCTCACCATGAACAAGAACAGCACGGCGCCGACAGCGGCGAAGACGAGCAGGGGCCCGTTCTCGATGCTCTGATACCGGAGCGCGGTCATCAGCGCATTTCCAAGATCCATGGCGCGACGATCCCAGTCGCCAGCTCCCCAGAGGAAGCGCTCGAACTGATCGCGTACGCGCTGGTCCACCGACACAACCGCCGCGACAACCAGCCCGAAGCCAGCCATCGACCAGAGAAATTGACGTAGCCTCATAGTCGGATCCCTACCCTTGAACCCGCCTGGGTCCGTCCGCTGGAGTCGCAATGCGTATGCCGTCGACAGTTTTGTCGATCGAAGACGCGGTAAGTCGCGCCGATTACAAGAAATAGATGCGCGCGGTGTGCGTGGTCGCACGAGCCGCGGATCGCGGCGCGCGCCTCGACGTTCACCAATTTCGCGAGCCTCCTTACGAAACTGCACGTAGGCCCTGTCACATGCAGAGGCCATTGGCACCGTGCGGTCGGCGCGAACGCTCCTCTCAATCGTCGGCCCCTGAACGACTTGCGGACCGCACACGCGCGGGAAGGGCCTCCCGTGGCACATCCGTTGCGATGTCGCTGGCGCATGTCGCGGCAAGTGCCGCGGTTCATTAACAACTGCGGCGCCGCCGCACGTTCGCACCGCATAAGGGCGGTGCAAAGCCTCGGGGGAGGATTTCATGTCGATGCTCATCAACTACGTGAAGTCGTTCGCGCGCAAGGATGAAGGTCAGGACCTGCTCGAGTACGCGTTGCTCGTCGCGCTGATCGCGCTCGTCGCGATCACGGCGGTTGGCTTGGCCGGCAACACGGTGTCGGACATTTTCAACGACATCGCGACGCAGCTCTCGACCCCGGCGTAAACGTCTGGGACGACTCGGTGGGGCCGGCATGCAAGTGCCGGCCCTCTTTTGCCCAATGGGGAGGTACGTCGGCGGTTCGATCAGGACGGGCCGCGCGACAAGAGGTGTTGGAGCACAAGTCATGCAATCGCCAATTGCTGTAGACGCGCTGAAGCGAATCGCGAAGGCGCGCTTCCGAATGGAAGACGCGGGGCAGGACCTGCTCGAGTACGGTCTGCTCATGGCGCTGATTGCGATTGTTGCGATGGTGTCGGTCGGCACGCTGGGCACGGTGATACGAACGTTCTTCTGGGAAGCCATTGCAGCCAATTTCTAGCGCAACGTTCGCGGTGCTGATCGTCGGGGTCTTCGTCGCAACGGTCGTGGATATCAAGACTCGCCGCATCCCGAACCTGGTGACGGCGGCGATGGCGGGCGCCGGCCTCGGACTGGCGGCGTTCGGTTTCGGCGGGATTTCCCTGGTAGCCGCAGCGCTCGGGCTCGTGCTCGGACTCGCGCTGATGCTGCCAGGGCACGTTCTCGGCGCCACGGGCGCGGGCGACGTGAAACTGATGGCGGCCATCGGCAGCTTGGTCGGACCGGGGCTCGTCATCAAAGCGTTTTTGTTCACCGCGATCGCCGGTGGGGTGCTTGCGGTGATCGTCGCGATGCGGCGCCGACGGCTCGCGGTCACGTTCGCGGGCACGGCGAAATTGATCGCGACGCCGGCCGACGCGCGGAGCGAGCTGAAGGCCGCGACGCCGTCGAACCGATTCGCGTACGGACCCGCGATCGCGATCGGCAGCATCATCGCGGTCCTTCTGGGGTGACGGGCTCGGGTGCACGCGGATCGCAGCACGTTCGGATCGGCAGGCGGTTCAGCAGGACTGACGATGATCAGACCGGGTGACGTTCTGAAGTCGGTCAACAAGGCACGCGGCGTCGCGCCGATCGAGATCGCGATCAGCGTCCCGCTCATCCTGCTCATCGCGGTCGGCATCTTCGAGTTCGGTCGCGCGTATCAGACCTGGCAGGTGTTGACGCGAGCCGCGCGCGAGGGCGCGAAAGTCGCCGTCGTCGCAGGCTCCACCGACGCGCAGGTCGAATCGGCGGTTCGCCGCTACATGACCGCGGGGCATCTGCCGAACGCCTCGACCGCGCCGGTGAGGTTGAACCGGAGCGTCGCGGTGGGCACATCGACTGGTACGCAAGTGACGATTAATTATCCGTTCGAATTCATCGTGCTCAACCCGGCCGCACATCTCGTGGCGCCGGATTCCACGGGCGCGCCGCTGACGCTGTCGGCGGTCGCCATCATGCGGAACGAAAGCTAGACGCGGATCGCGCGGATCAACGCGGATCGCGCGGATCGGAAACGAAGGGATCGCCAATGCGCAACCGAATCTTCGCCGTGCTCGCCATCGCCGTCCTCGCCGGAGGCGGACTCGCGTACGGCACGTACAACATGATGCAGAACCAGCCGGTGAAGACGGTCGCCACGCCGACGCAGCCCGTCGTCGTCGCCGCCGCCGACCTGTCCATCGGCGCCGAGCTCAAGGCCGAGGATCTCAAAGTGCTGAACTTCCCGGCCGGCCAAGCACCGGAGGGTTCCTTCGCGCAGGCGCAGGAGATCGTCGGACGCGGATTGATCGTGTCCGTGGTCAAGGGCGAACCGATTCTGCCGCCGAAGCTCGCATCGAAGGAAGCAGGCGCGGGCCTTCCGCCGGTCATTCCCGATGGCATGCGCGCCGTCTCGGTGCGCGTCAACGAGGTCATCGGCGTCGCCGGCTACGTCCTGCCCGGCACGCACGTCGACGTGATCGCGACGGCGAGCCCGACCAATCAGGCGACTGACACGACGTCGAAGGTCGTGCTCGCGAACGTGCTCACGCTGACCGCGGGCACGCGCATCGAGCAGGACCAGAAGGACGGCAAGGCCGTGCAGGTCACCGTCGTGACGCTGGCCGTGACGCCCGAGCAGGCCGAGCGCCTCGCGCTCGCCAGCACCGAAGGAAAGATTCAGCTCGCGCTCCGCAATCCGCTCGATCAGTCGGCGCCCGCGACACCCGGCATCAAGCCGGCGGTGCTGCTCGGCGCCACGAAGCAGATGGCCCCCGTGCAGGTCGTCGCGAAGGCGAAGCCGGGCCAGGCGGTGACGGTCGCGACGGTGCCGGTGTCGGCGCCCCCGACCGTGGAAGTGATCAAGGGCGACAAGCGCGAACAGCAGGTCGTCAGATAGCTGATTAGAGCGAACGGATTCTTACTCAGGCTCCCGAATCGGAGGATCTAGACATGATCGCGGCACCGACAACGCAGTTCTGGCGATCGCGGCCAAAGAAAGGCCGCGGACCGGCCGCTTTCTTTGCGGCGCTGGTCGTATTCATCATCGTCATCCTGGTTGCCGCGCCTCAGGCCCAGCAGCCTCAGGCCTTCAATCCGACGACGCCGTCGACCACGGCGGCCAGCCCGGTGCGCGATGCGATCAGCGGATCGGAGATCGATCTGATGGTCGGCCGCTCGACCGTGCTGAACGTCGGGACGCCGATCGCGCGCGTGTCGCTGAGCGTCGAGAAGATCGCCGACGCGATGGTCACCGGCCCGACGCAGCTCCTGATTCACGGCAAGGAGCCGGGCACGATCTCGCTCTTCGTGTGGGACAAGGAAGGCTCGATCAAGACCTTCGAAGTGAAGGTCCGCCGCGATCTGAGCGCGCTCGTCTCGCACCTCAAGCAGCTCTTCCCCGGTGAAGACATCACGACGCTCGGCAGCGGCAAGGACGTCGTTCTCTCCGGCACCGTCTCGAGCAAGTACGTCATCGAGAAGGCCGCCGACGTGGCCGCCGGCTACGTCGAGAAGAAGGACAACGTCGTCAACATGCTGAAGCAGCAGGAAGGCGTGGCGTCCAACCAGGTGATGCTGCGCGTGCGCTTCGCGGAAGTGAGCCGCACCGCGATGCAGGAGCTCGGCGCGAGCTTCTTCGCGCACGGGTACAAGAGCGAATGGTCCGGCCGCACGGCGCCTCCAGGAGTGCCCGCGCCCGACTTCGACACGGATCAGGGCGGCCTCGTGTTCAGCGACTTCTTGAACCTCTTCGTGTTCAACCACAAGGAAGGCCTCGGCGCCGCGGTGAAAGCGCTGCAGAACAAGGGCCTCTTCCAGAGCCTGGCGGAGCCGAACTTGATCGCGACCAACGGCAAGGAAGCGCACTTCCTCGCCGGCGGCGAGTATCCGTATCCCGTCGTGCAGAGCGGATCGAACAACAACGCGGTCACCATCATCTTCAAGGAATTCGGCATCCGGTTGACGTTCACGCCGACCGTGCTCGGCGGCGACCTGATCAACCTCAAGGTGAAGCCGGAAGTCAGCACGCTCGATTTCGCGAACGCCGTCTTGCTCGAAGGCTTCCGCGTTCCCGCGCTGTCGACGCGCCGCACCGAGACGGAAGTCGAGCTGCGCGATGGGCAGACGTTCGCGATCGCCGGTTTGATGAACAACACGCTGACGAGCACGATGGGCAAGATCCCCGGCATCGGCGACATCCCGATCCTTGGATTGCTCTTCCGCAGCAAGGCGCACCAGAAGAATCAGACCGAGCTCGTCGTGATGATCACGCCGACGATCATCCGCAAGGGACAGATGGGCGTTTCCGAAGGCATCCCGTCGCTGGTCGAGCCGTACTTGAAGCGGCCGGACAAGACGTATCCGAATCCGGATGCGTATACGGGCTCGCCGCGCTATCCGGCGGATCGTCCGCAGCCGCGTGAAGGCAACGGACCGGCCGCGCCCTCGCGCAGCGACAACACGCCCGCGCCGACGCAGGCGCCCGCGCAGAGGACGGCGCCCGTGAACGCCGCGCCAGCACCAGCCGCGACGTCGACGACGGCGCCGGTTCCGTCGCGGCCGATTACGCAGACGACCGCGCCGGCGACGCAGCAGCCGGCAGCGGCCACGTCGCAGCCGGCGGCGAGGCCGACCGCGCCAGCCGCCGTGCCGCAGTCGCAGCCGGCGACCGCGCCAGCGCGACCGACGGCAGCACCGGCCGCACAGCAGCCCGCCGCAACGAAGCCGGCCGCCGCGACGACGACTACGGCAGCGCCAAAACCAACGACCGCGCCGAAGGAGGCCTCCTCGAAGGAGGCCGCCTCCGTTAGAACGGAATCGCGCGCCGCCGAGAAGGCCGTCGAGCGCGCCCGCGAGCAGGAGCGCAAGGCCGCCGAAGCCGAAGACCGCCAGCGCGCGCAAGCGGCGAAGGAACAGGCCGAGCAGGATCGCGTCGCGCAGAAGAGAGCCGAAGAAGATCGCCGCCAGGCGGACAAGCTCGCCAAGGATCGCGCGAAGCGCGAGGCGGAGATTGCCCGCCGCAACGCCGAGGTTGCGAAGAAGCAGGCCGACGAAGATCAGAAGCGCGAGAAGGCGCTCGCGGAAGCCGCCGCGCGGTTGAAGCAGGCGCAGAGCGCGTATCAGGCCGAGATCGAAAAGGCGAAAGGCGGCAGCAATGACAAGCCGAAGGAGCCGGGCAAGTAAGCCTCGCGCTCCGCGTACGCGCAGCAAGGCTACCTGGGGAGGGTAGCTGCTGAACGAGGTGCCGTATGACAGGGTTCTTCTCACGCCGTCGCGATTGCCGTGGTTTCAGGAGGCTCGGCAACGCGAAGGGCGCCAATCTCGTCGAAGCCGCGCTCATCACGCCGCTGCTTCTACTCCTGACGTTTTCCATCGTCGACTTTGCGGCGGCGTTCTACGCCTATTTGGCGCTGGAGCACGGCGTGAGCCAGGCCACGCGGCTCGCGGTCACCGGCCAGCAGTTGAACGACGCCGGCGGCAATCCGATCGGCCGTGAAGCGTCGATCAAGCGCGCGATGCGCGAAGCGACGCCGACGCTCACGATTCCCGACACCGCGTTCGCGTTCAGCTTCATGGCGCCGGGCTCGAGCGTGTGGTCGAGCGGCACCGGCGGCGCCGGGGACATCGGCCGCGTACAGGTCAGCTACACGTGGAACTTCATGACGCCACTGATCCGGCCGTTCTTTACGAACGGCCAAATGACGATGGTCGTGCAGTCGACCATGAAGAACGAGGCGATCTTCGATACGCCGTAAAGAAGCGAGCATGACGATGAAGATCATCACACGCACCTATCGCAGGCTCTCGGCCGACCGCGGCCAGAGCATCGTCGAGTTCGCGGTGACGCTGCCGCTGATGCTGCTCGTGTCACTGGGCGTGGTGGAAACGTCCAACGCGCTGATGCGCCAGCACGTCACGACGAAGATGGCCCGCGAGGGATCGAACATGATCTCGCGCAATACCGAGCTCGCCGACGCCGGGAACGCCTTGCGTTCGATGAGCTCCAACCCAGCCCAGTTCAACAGCAAGTCGCTCGTCATCTTCACGGTGCTGATGCGCAGCCAGACCGGGACCAACAACGGTCAGATCGTGATCTATCAGCGCTATCAGACGGGCAATGGAGCGCTTGGCGGCAGCCAATTGAACGGGAGCTGCTCGACGTGCACGGCGGCGAACGACTACACGGCGGCGAATCCGAACAACACTACGAGCCTCCGCGTCACGAACGCGCCGCCGAACGTCATCACGGTTCCGGGCGGAATGATCTATGTGACCGAGGTGTACCAGGCATTCGACACGATGACGCCGGTGCAGGGCTTGGCCGGCATCATGCGCGTTCCGTTGCCACCAGTGCTCTATTCAATCGCGTACTTCTAGAGGACGGGAGCGTTGCTAACGCGTGGCTCTTCGTAGCCACGACGACCGAAGGCGAACGGCCATGACTAGACACAGATCGCTTCTCACGCGCGCGCGAAACGAAGAGGGCTTCACGCTCTTCTACATTGCGGTCTTTCTGACCGTCCTACTGATCTTCGTCGGTCTCGCAGTCGACACGGGCCGCGCGTACGTCGTGCAGGCGCAGCTCTCGAAGGCGGTGGACGGCGCGGCGCTCGGTGCGGCGCGCATGCTCAACAGCGGCAACCCCGCGCAGGAAGCCGGCAACATCTATCGCGCGAATTTCCCGAACGGCTGGATGGGCACGACGTACTCGACGAGCCCGGGCTCCGCCGGGTTCTTCGATTTGCAGACGATTCCCGAGACCGGCGTCAACGTCGTAACCGTCACGGCGACGGCGACGGTGCCGACGTCGTTCATGAAGCTCGCAAACTTCTCCGAGCTTCAGGTGCATGCGACGGGTGAAGCGCGGCGCCGAATGGTCGATCTGGAGCTCGTCATCGACGTGTCGAGCTCGATCGGATGGCGGTGGCCGTACGTTCGCGACGCGGTGCGCACCTTCATCGGCGCGTTCGACGAAGATGCCGACCGCATCGGAATGGTGTTCTTCGGAAACGGCGCGAGCGTGCGGTATGCGATGCCGGCTGGCCGCGGCTTCGATAAAGCCACGCTGCAGGCGGCCGTGCCCAACAGTTTGCCGGGCGGAAGCACGGCGATGGTTCAGGGCATCTATCGCGGGTGGGACGAGCTCCGCTCCGTGCCGTCGGGTCAGCAGTCCGGCCTTCGCGTCATCGTGCTGTTCACCGACGGCGCGTCGAACAGCGTCCCCGGCGTGTATCCCGGCGTAGCCGCCGGACAGACCCGCGGATTGAGAACGTGGGACTTTCCGGACGGTACGTGTCCCGACCCGGACAACCAGACGCACAACGACCCGGTAATCGACGGTCTGTACAATACAGACACCGGCGCCGCGACCCCCGCTCGCTCGTTCCGTCCGCCACAGTGGGATAGTCCGCTGACGATTCCCGTTCAGGGAGCGAGTCCGGCGATTCCGTATCTGCCGTTGACCACGTTCCACACCGAGCATCGGAGCAACGCTATTCCGACGTCGTTCCCGCTCCAGACGAACGCACTCAACGTGGATGGCGGCGCGCAGTCGAGCCGCCGCGGGCTGATGGACTGGAACGCGGGTGCGGGACGCTTCCCGGCGCACATCCGCAACATCAACAACTCGGCGCGGAACCTCATCGAGATCATCTCGAACGCTGCGCGGACCGATGCGGCGGGCGACTATCCGATTCGCATTTATACGATTGGCATGGGCGAGCTCGTGACGTGCCGTCTGGGCACGCGGCTCGAGCCGTCGGCGGACATCCTCAAACGCGTCGCGAACGACCGGACGTCGCCGGACTTCGTCGCGCCGCCGTCGCAGCTCGAGGGCAAGTTCTACTTCGCCGCGACGCCGGACGACGTGGGTCCTGCCTTCGCGGAGCTGCAGAATCAGATCATCCGACTGACGAAGTAGCGTCCGGCTTCAGCCGGAACTGAGTAGCGCATAGACGTTCGACGAAACCCTGATCGCAACCCGCGGTCAGGGTTTCGTGCTTCAGGGCGTCTGACAGATCTTGACGGGGGATACGAAGTCGGTGGGCGGGTCCAGGGACCCGCCCGATCGGCTGGCGACAAATCCGTCCGTCGAACGACGGAACCGTGGGCGGCGCGGGGCGAAAACGCCCGGTGCGCGCCGCGTTGAGAGGAGTCAAGGCCCATAGAATCAGTGGTTTATCTGAATAAACAGGGACCCTGGGTGGCGGCATACCGGTTGCCAATCTGTTACCCACGGGGTGGCACGTCCACCGCGCGGCACCCTTTTATCTAGACGCACCACCGATCGATCGGACATCGAGAACCATGGCACAGCTCACGGCACTCATCGTCAGCCACGACGAGGAATTCAAGCGGCAAGCCGCGCAGATGCTGCGCGGATGTGGCATCCCCATCGGCATCGTGGACGGCCGCGGGAGCGCGGACGGCTCGAGTCCCGACGTCGCGGTCGTCGATCTCCGCGGCGACGCCTCGTCCGGCATGGCCGCGATCGAGCGGCTCCGCGCAGGACACGGTTCGATGGCGATCTTCGCCATCGCGCAGGCGGCGGAGTCGGATTTGATCCTCGGCGCGATGCGCGCCGGAGCCAACGAGTTCTTCCCATGGTCGCCCGGTGGCCGGACGATGGAAGAGTCGTTTCACGGCGCGGTGCGCAAGACGGCCGCGCGACGCGAAGCCGCGCACGCGGGCTCGCGCCAGCCGTGCGTGACGCACGTGTTCCTTGGCGCGAAGGGCGGCGCCGGGACGACGACGGTGTCCGTGAATTGCGCGGTGGAGATCGCGCGCGTCTCGCGGCGTCCCACGATCATCGTGGACTTGAAGCCGTGCCTCGGCGAGGTCGCGCTGTTCCTCGGCGTGCGTCCGCGCTTCACCGTGCTGGATGCGATCGATAGCTTGCACCGCCTCGACAAGGACTTTCTCAGAGAGCTGGTCTCGAAGCACAAGTCGGGACTCGACATCCTCGCGGGATCGGAGCAGTTCGATCGTCCGAACGCACAGGATGCCGGCGCGATCGAAGAGCTGCTTCGGGTGCTCGGACGCACCTATGAGCACATCGTGATCGACGCGGGCAACATGATCAATTCGTTCGTGGTGGCGACGCTCTACACGGCGGACACGGTCTTCCTCATCGCGAATCCTGACGTGCCGTCGATTCGCAACGCGCAGCGGCTCGTCGATCGAGCGCGGCAGCTCGGCGCCGGCACCGAGCGCGTGAAGATCCTCTTGAATCGCACGTCGGATCAGAACCTGATCGCGCCGAAGCAGATCGAGACGGCGCTCGGCTTCGGCATTTTCCAATCGTTCACGAGCGACTACCGCACGGTCTCGACGGCGCTGAATTCCGGCGTGCCGCTCGGACTCGCGGCGCAGTCGGAGCTCGCGTCGCAGTTCGCCAACTTCACGCGGCAGCTGCTCGGCCAGCAGGAAGAAGCGAAGGAACCGGAGAAACGGCGGGCGTTTCTCGGATTGCTGTAGTGACATGAGCGCGCCTGTGGCGCGCACGCCGGAGCGGAGCGGGGCATTGGGGCCCCGCGAGCGACGGCGATGGGGGGTCCGGCGGGGCGAAGCCCCCCGGAAAAATTATGAGCCTACTCTCGCTCAACACGCCGCCGGACAAGAACGCGCCTGCCCGGCCGCGCATCGAGACGCCGCGTCCTCAGTACATCGAGCTGAAGGCGAACGTCCACAAGAAGCTGCTCAACCGCCTGAATCTCGAATCGCTGGCGTCGGCGGAACGCTCGCGCGCCGAAGCGGAGATTCGATCGCTCGTGTTCGAGCTGATCGCGGAAGAAGGCATGCCGCTCAGCATGAGCGAGCGGGACGCGGTCCTCGGCGACATCATCGACGAGGTCTTCGGCCTCGGTCCGCTGGAGCCGCTGCTGCGCGACACGTCGGTCAGCGACATCCTGGTCAACACCTATAGGAACGTGTACGTGGAGCGCGGCGGCAAGCTCGAGCGGCTGCCGACGACGTTCCAGGACGACAAGCACCTGATGCGTGTCATCGACCGCATCGTGAGCGGCGTCGGCCGGCGCGTCGACGACAGCTCGCCGATGGTCGACGCGCGCCTGCCGGACGGCTCGCGCGTCAACGCGATCATCCCGCCGCTCGCGGTCGACGGTCCGCTGCTCTCGATCCGCCGATTTCCCGCAGAGCGCTTGAAGGCGGAAGACCTCGTGTCGCTTCGCGCGATGACGCGGCCGATGCTCGAGTTCCTCGAGTTCTGCGTGCGCGCGCGCCTCAACGCGATCATCAGCGGGGGCACGGGCGCGGGCAAGACGACGCTGCTCAACGTGCTGTCCGGATTCATCTCCTCCCGCGAGCGCATCGTCACGATCGAGGACGCCGCCGAGCTCCAGCTGCACCAGGAGCACGTGGCGCGCCTCGAGACGCGTCCGCCCAACGTCGAAGGCAAGGGCGCAATCCGGCAGCGGCAGCTGGTCATCAACGCCCTGCGTATGCGCCCCGATCGCATCGTCGTCGGCGAGGGCCGCGGCGAGGAAGCGCTGGACATGCTCCAGGCCATGAACACGGGCCACGACGGATCGCTGACGACGGTCCACGCGAACACGCCGCGCGACGCGCTGACCCGTATCGAAACCATGATCGCGATGGGCAACATGAACCTGCCGGAGCGTGCGATGCGCCAGCAGATCGCCTCCGCGATTCAGCTCGTGATTCAGCAGACGCGCATGAGCGACGGCACCAGAAAGGTCACGAGCGTCTCTGAGATCACGGGCATGGAAGGCGACGTGATCACGATGCAGGAAGTGTTCACTTTCGAGAAGCTTGGCGTTACCCAAGAAGGGAAGGTGATCGGCCGGTTCCGCGCGACGGGCGTGCGGCCGAAGGTGTGCGAGCGCCTCAAGGCATCGGGCATCCATCTGCCTGCCGACATGTTCGAGGGCGTCACGGAGGTGCGGTGATGGTGCTGATGGTCTTGACGATCATCGCGTTCGGCGTGGGCGTCGCCCTCGTCTTCGGCGCGTACTTCGGCGCGACGAAGGTGCCGGGGATGATGCTGCAGCGCAAGCTGGACGCTCGTATTCAAGAGATCTCCTCGCCCGAAGAGCCGCCCGACGCCGACACGGCGGATCAATCGATCCGCAAGGCGTCTCAGACGGGCATGCTGCCGGCGCTCGACAAGATGCTGGGCGGCACGCAGAAGGGCTCGGCGCTCAGCCGCTGGATCGAGCAGACCGGCGTGAAGACGAGCGTCAGCACCGTGATTCTCGCGGCCCTGATGTTCGGCGGCGTGTTCGGCTTCATCTTCATGATGCTGATGAAGAACCCGCTCGCGTTCCTCATCGGCGGCGCCCTGGGCGCGGCGGTTCCGTTCTTCTTCCTCGGCTACAAGCGATCGAAGCGCATCCACAAGTTCGAGGAGGATTTCCCCGAGGCGCTGGACCTCGTCGCGCGCGCGCTGAAGGCCGGCCACGCGTTCGTGACCGGACTCCGGATGGTGGCCGACGAGATGGACGAGCCCGTGGGTCCGGAGTTCCGAAAGACCTTCGACGAGCAGAACTTCGGTCTCCCGATGAAGGACGCGCTCGAGAACTTGACGGCGCGCGTTCCCTCGCTCGACGTCCGCTTCTTCGCGACGGCCGTGCTGATTCAGCGCGAGACCGGCGGCAACCTGTCCGAGATCCTCGAGAACCTCGCGCACGTCGTGCGCGAGCGCTTCAAGATTCTCCGTCAGGTGCGCGTGCACACGGCGCACGGCCGATTCACCGGCTACGTGCTGCTCGCGCTTCCCGTCGTCCTCTGCATCGCGTTGACGTTCATCAATCCGGATCACATGAACCTGCTCTTCCGCGAGCGTATGGGGCAGTTCATGTTGATGACCGCGGTCGTCATGCAGACCATCGGGTACTTCTGGATCCGTCAGGTCATCAAAATCGAGGTGTAGCGTGCTGCTGCCACTGTTGGCATTCATCTTCGGCTCGGTTGTCGTCGGCGGCGCGGCGTTTTTCCTGATGCCGAACCGTGCGGTTGCCATCGATCGGCGGCTCGAGGAGCTGACGACCGGACGCGTGCGCGACGACGTGGAGCAGGCCGGACCGCTCGACGCGTTCGTGAGCTTCGTGAAGCGCGTCGGCGAGAAGGCGCCGCGATCGCCGAAAGAGCTCGGCACGCTCCGCCTCCGGCTCGTGCAGGCAGGCTATCGACGAGACGAGGCCGTGACGGTGTTCTTCGGCATCCGCGTCGTGTTCGCGCTCCTGCTCTTCGCGCTGTTCGCGACGTCGGTTGTCATGAAGCCGAACCTGATGCTTGCGCTCGGCGGCCTTGGCATCGGCTACATCCTGCCCGGCATGGTGCTCGCCCGGATGGCGAAGCGCCGCGCGCACCGGATCCGGCTGTCGCTCGCGGATGCGCTGGACCTGATGGTCGTGAGCGTCGAGGCCGGCCTCGGGCTCGACCAGGCGCTGCAGCGCGTGGGGCAGGAGCTCGCGTTCGCCTACCCCGATCTCTCGGACGAGCTGAAGCTCGTCAACCTCGAGCTGCGCGCCGGCAAGGCGCGTCCCGAAGCGCTGCGCAATCTGGCGGACCGGACCGGCGTCGACGATCTCTCGTCGCTCGTGACGATGCTGATTCAGACCGACAAGTTCGGCACGAGCGTCGCGCAATCGCTGCGCGTCTTCTCCGAGACGTTGCGGACCAAGCGCCGCCAGCGCGCGGAGGAAGCGGCCGCGAAGACGGGCGTCAAGATGGTGTTTCCGCTGGTCTTCTGCATCTTCCCGGCGATCTGGGTCGTCACCATCGGTCCGGCGGCGATCAAGTTCATGACCGTGCTGGTGCCGATGGCGAACAAATAGAGGAGACCGGCGTTGGCGCTCATCGCGAGGAATCTCGACACCGGGGCCATCGTGGCCGACCTCGTCGCCGTCGCGGACACGCGCGCGACACGGGCGGTGGGACTGCTCAACCGGACCGGGCTCGAGCCCGGCGAAGGGCTGTGGATCGTTCCGAGCCGCGGCGTGCACACGTGGTGGATGCGATTCGCGATCGACATCGTCGCGCTCGACGACCGCGGCGTGGTGATCGATCGCGTGGAGAACCTCAAGCCGTGGCGGATTCGACTGCCGCGGCGCGGAACGGCCGGCGTCCTCGAGCTGCCGGTCGGCGCGCTCACGCAGTCGGGCACCACGCTCGGCCATCGGATCGCGTTCGAGTCGCTGTGTAGGGACACCGTCTCGCGAGAGACCTCAGGAGTGATCAGATGACGCTCGCGGCATTGCTCGATTCGAAGTCTTCAGTGGCGCAGCCGACACCTCCGCCGCCGCCTGCGACGATTGAAGAGACGGGCCTGCATCCCGACACGCTCGCGCAGGTTCTGCTCAAGACGCTCGTCGCCGGCGAAGCGAGCGGAACGTCGCTCTCCGAGAAGATGCGCGTGCCGTACTCGGTGCTCGACCTCCTCGTGCAGCACGGCCGCGTCGAGAAGCTGCTCGAGGTGCGCGGCGCGAGCGGCGCCGGCACCGCCGGCTATCGCTACGCGCTCACCGACCTCGGCCGCGATCGCGCGAACCAGTTCTTCGATCTGTCTCGCTACGTCGGTCCCGCGCCAGTGCCGCTCGCGCAGTACAACGCGTACGTGCGCGCGTGCATGGCGGCCAAGCCGTACCTGAACCAGCAGCGCCTCGCGACGGGCTTCGAGAACCTCATCGTCAGCAAGGGGATGTTCGATCAGCTCGGCCCCGCCGTGAACTCGGGGAAGTCGCTCTTCCTCTACGGCGCTCCGGGCAACGGCAAGACGGTCCTCGCCGAGGGCATCGGGCGGGCGTACGGCGACGAGATGTTCATGCCGTATGCGATCGACGTCGACGGGCAGACGATCACGATGTACGACCCGGTCAGCCATCAGCTGAGCGGCGGTCCTCAGTCGTCCGGCGACAGCGTCGTGGCGACGGCATCGACCGATCGCCGGTGGGAGCGCATCATCCGCCCAGTCGTGGTCGTGGGCGGCGAGCTCACGCTCGAAATGCTCGACCTCACGTTCAACCCGATCGCGAGATTCTACGAAGCGCCGATCCAGATGAAAGCCAACGGCGGCGTGTTCGTCGTCGACGACTTCGGCCGCCAGCGGATTCCCGCCCGCGACCTGCTGAACCGCTGGATCGTGCCGCTCGAGAGCCGCGTCGACTACCTCACGCTGCACACGGGCCGCAAGTTCGAGATCCCGTTCAACGTGCTCATCGTGTTCGCCACGAACCTCAAGCCGCAGTCGCTGGCGGATGAAGCGTTCCTCCGCCGTATTCCGTACAAGATTCCGGCGAAGAATCCAACGATGGACGAGTACTGCCGGATCTTCGAGCTGAACTGCCAGCGCCGCGGCATCAGGTTCGATCCGGTGATGGTCGAGTACCTCGATCGCAAGTACTACCAGCCGCGCAAGCTTCAGATGCGCGCCTGCCATCCGCGCGACCTGATCTCGCAGGTGGTCGATCGATGCCGCTACGAGGATCGCGAGCCGGTGATCACGCGAGAGCTGCTCGACGCGGCGTGCGCGAGCTACTTCGTGGAAGAGGAAGAATCCCAGGGTAACGAGCAAGTATGAAAACGGTTGCGATCGCGGAAGCTGCGGAATCCCGCGTCGCCGCGGCAGGCGGCGGCATCGCGCTCGACATGTCGGTGTCGCGCCAGCCGCTCGCGTCTCCCGACGCCCGCGTCGAGGTCCGCCAGCGCGATTACGCCGACAGCGCGGCGCGGCTGATCATCGTCGCGCTCTTCTCGTTCATGGCCGTCCGGATCGGCGCGAACTTTCTCGAGACCGGACGCCTCACGGGACTGCTGCTGCTCGCGAGCGAAGCGCTCGTCGTCGTGCTCACCGTGTTCCGCCGCGCGCCGATGGTGGTCGATCGCAGCCTGCGCGCCCGAATGCTGACGACGTTCGCGATGATGGGACCGCCGCTCGTGGCGCCGGCACAGGTGGCGCCGCTCGTCGACGATACGGTGTCGGCGGCAATCTGCGCGGCCGGCCTGCTCGTGGTGATCGGCGGAAAGCTGTCGCTCGGCCGCAGCTTCGGCCTGATTCCCGCGAATCGCGGCATCGTCTCCACGGGCCTCTACCGCCTCGTGCGGCACCCGATCTATCTGGGGTATCTCATCACGCACGTCGCGTTCCTCGCCGCGAACCCCACGTTCTGGAACACGGCGCTTCTCGCCACGGCGGATCTCGCGCAGCTCGCGCGTGCGGTGTGCGAGGAACACACGCTCGCGAAAGACGAAGCGTACCGCGACTATCAGGCGCGCGTGCGCTGGCGGATCGTTCCAGGGATCTTCTAAGCTTTCGCTTTCAGCCGCGCGACCGTCGCGCCGAGATGCGATTCCGGCGCGTCCCAGAATTCCTCGACGAGCTCGTGGCGATCGAGCGTCTGCTGCACGATCCCGCGCTGCACGCCCTTACCGCGTCCGTGAATGAGCCGCACCTCTCGCAGCCCCGCCTCGACCGCCGCAGTCACGTACTCCTCGACGACGGATCGGATCTCCTTGGGAAGGAAGGCGTGGAGATCGAGCGATGATTCGATCGGGATGCGATGCATAGGTGAAGTGAGTCGGGACTCGGGATCCGGGACTCGGGATCCGGAAGCGCGCCCAGTTCACAATCGCACGATTGTGGTCCGAATGATCTCCCGGATCGCGAGTCCCGGATCCCGGATCCCGGATCCCGGATCCCGATCTATGTCTTCTGATACGTCGCCGTCACCGTGGTCGTGATGCCGCCGCGCGCGGAGAAATCGCCGACGACGGTCATCCGGCGCGGGCTGCAGGCTGCGACGAGATCGTCGAGGATCTGATTCGTGGCCGCCTCGTAGAAGATTCCCTTGTTGCGGAACTCGACGAGGTAGAACTTCAACGACTTCAGCTCGATGCACGACGCGTCGGGCACGTACGTGATCCTGATTTCACCGAAGTCGGGCTGCCCGGTCTTCGGACAAACGGACGTGAACTCGGGACAGCGAATCGCGATCTCGTAGTCGCGCGAGGGTGTGGGATTGGGAAAGGTCTCGAGCGCCACCAGGGTCGAAATTGTAGCATTCTGGCCGAATTCTTCGTGGTCCTGGCTCAGCCGGTGATTGACACCGGAAAAGAGCGCGCGCTAGGATACCCGCTGCTTTACAGAATTTCTCCGCTCCCGCCGCACGCGCGCGCGGTCGTTGCGGGCATCAGAATGCGCGCCCAAGCAAGGGGAATAGCCGATGGCAGAGGCCCGCAGGATGGGCAAATCAGAGCTGTTCTCGCACTTCGCGGATCGCTTCGAGGTCAAGCGGACGCAGGCGCGGGAGTATTTCGACGAACTGACGTCCCTGGCGGAGAAAGAGCTGAAGCGATCCGGAGAGTTCGTTCTCCCCGGCATGGTCAAGCTCGTCGTCCAGAAGCGAAAGGCGCGGATGGGGCGTAACCCTGCGACGGGCGAGGCGATCAAGATTCCCGCCAAGACGGTTGTCAAGGCGCGGATCGCCAAGCAGCTCAAAGACGCGGTCCTGCCGCGAAAGTAGAGCGACTGGCTCCAGCTACGGCCCGTGGCGCCCTTCGGGAGGGGATGCGCCGTCGGGCCGAGTTTTTGTACGCGGATCGCGCGGATCGACGCGGATCACGCTGATCGGACTACCCGGCAACGAGCGCGAGGCCGCGCGCCTTGGTCCGCGGGAACTCGAGCACGAACGTCGTGCCCTTGCCCACTTCGCTGGCGACAGAGATCTGCCCGCCGAGCTGCTCGACGATCTTCTTGGAGATCGCGAGGCCCAGCCCCAGCCCGCGGCGCTTCGTGGTGACGAAGTCGTCGAAGATCGCGCCGAGGCGATCGGGCGCGATGCCGCACCCGGTATCGTAGACGCGCACCTGCACCCTTTCCGCCGTGGCTTCGGTCGCGATCGCGACCAGCCCGCCCGGCGCCGTCGCCTGAATCGCGTTGATGAGGAGATTGCGATAGACGCGTCCGAGCGCGAACACGTCTCCTTGAATGAGCGCGCCGCCCGATCCGAGCTCGGCCCGCAGCGTGACGCCCGCGACTTCCGCCGGCTGCTGCAATGACTCGACGACGTCCGCGACGGAGCGATCGATGTCGACGGGGAAGTGCTCGAGCGGAATCGGCTGCGCGATGTTGCGGAGATCCTCGAGGACGCGCTTGATGACCAGACTCTCGCGCTCGATCATCCGCTTGAACGTCTCCCGATACTCGACATCGTCGAACATCCGGACGATCAGCTTCGAGTTGGTGACGATCGTCTGAATCGGGTGCGAGAGATCGTGGACGAGGCCGGCGGCGATCTTTCCGAACATCGCCTGGCGCTCCTGCTTTCGCACGTCTTCCTGGAGCTGGACGAGGCGATCGGCCATCGAGTTGAACGCGTCGCCGAGCTGCTTGATCTCGTCCTTGCCGCCCATCGACACGCGCTCGTCCATGCGGCCCTCCGCGATGGCTTGCGTGGCGCGGGTCAGCGCGAAGATGCGCGTGATGAACGATCGTCCCCAGAACCAGCCGAGGATGACGGTGCCGAGCAGTGCGAGTCCGATGACGACGAAGAGCTGATTGCGCAGCTGACTCGCCAGCGCGTATGCTTCGGCGGTCGGCTGCTCGACGACGACGACCCACGGGAGGCGTGGCACGGGCGCGCCGGCCGCGAGCATCTGCTGGCCGTCGGTATACGTCGTCGTCTTGCGCGCCGCGTCTTCGGGCCGCTCGAGCAGCCGCGCGGCGAAATCCTGCGCCGGCAATCGCGGACCGTTGGCGGCTGCGATCTGCCGCTTCTTATTCGGGTTGCCGTGCGCGATGAGACGCTGTTGTTCGGCAACGAGGAGCGCGTACCCCTGCTGACCTATGTGGACGGCGTCGACAGCGCGCCACAGCTCCTCGAGCGAAATTTCGCCGACGACCCAGCCGGGCTCCTGGCCGGGCGGCATGACGCGCACTCCGACTGTCGTACTGGGCAGTCCGTCCTGGTCGAGCGTGATTGGCGCGATGTAAATGCCGTCCGGCCCGATGTTGGCGGCATCGGGAACCGCGAGGGTGGGTTCGCCGGCGCGGCTCGTCGCGATCATGCGGCCGCCCGCCCCGAAGAACGTGATTTCGCGGAATTCTGGGAAGTCGATGACGTAGTCCTTCAGCACGCGCTGCTGCTGCCACGGCTCGAGCTTGATCCCTCGAAGCTCGAGGCCGACGGACTTCAGCACGCGCGTCGTGTTGCCGATGTACTGTCCAATCTGGATCGCGACCTGGTCGGCGACGCGGCCGTTGCCCTCGCGCGCGTACTGCGACGTGCCCGATCGAAGGTTGAGGATCGAGACCGCACCGTAGATCATGAGCGGCGCGACCGCGGCGCTCGCAATCAACAGGACGAAGCGCGAAGTGATTCTCGTCATCGTGACGCTTCGGCTGGACGCCACTGCCACAACGAGCTCATGACGTCGCGGCCCTGCTCTTCAGGCACGGCGAATCGCGAGCTCACCGCGCGCGCCACCTTCGGCCACGCGATGAAGATCGCCGGAGGATCATCGTGCAGTACCTGCTGCAGATCGCTGACGAGCGATCGAATCTCTGATTCTGACGTCGTGGAGCGCAGCCGATCGAGGATCTTGTCGGCGCCCGTGTAACCTGCGGGAGTTTCCGACGAATGGTACGACAGGTAGGTCCAGGCGAGAGACCTGCCGCTCGTCCGTTCGATCAGGACCGCGTCGAAGTCGCGCGATTGGAGCCGCGCCATGATGTCTCTGCCGGACAGCGGCTCGACGACGAGATCGACGCCAATCTCATAGAGCTGCTTCTGCAGAACGAGCGCGATTTTCTCGTAGCGCGCCTGCTTGGCGAGCGTCAGGCAACGGATCCGCAGACGGCTCGGCATCTGCCCAGGCGTGGCCGCTCGGTTCTTCAGCCCTGCCGCGTCGAGCCGCAGGGTCGCCGCCTCGACGTTATGGGTGTACGTTTTCTGCGCGGTGCTGTACGCCCAATGGAAGGGCCAGATAGGACCCTCGGCGACCACACCCTGTTTGTTCAAGGCGATATCGATGATCGCCTGCCGATCGACGGCGTAGCTCAACGCCTGCCGAACCGCCGCGCTCTTCAGAACGGGATGGCGCACGTTGAACAGGACTTGGAAATAGTACGGACGAACGAATGAGTACGTGCGGACTCCGGTTTGTCCTTCGACCTCCACGAAGTCGATGGCGTTCGGCGCGATCTCGTGAACGGCGTCAACATCGCCTCGCATGAGCGCGGCCCACGACGCGCGCTGGTCACTGAAATTCTCGATCCCGAGCATGTCGATCTTTGGGCGTCCGCGATAGTACCCGTCGAAAGCCGTGAGCGTGATCTTCGGGCCGGTGGATTCGAACTTGTAGGGTCCGTACCCGATCTGCTCGTTTGTCGGATGCGGCAGCGTCGAGTTCGCGAGATCGGCGAGGAAGAACGCCTCCGGTCGCGAGAGCCGGATGATGATCCGGTCTGCCTCCTTGGGGTCCTCGTCAACGGCGACGACACTTTGATAGCTGATGTTCGTCCCAGGCTGCTGCGGCGCCTTCAGCATCTTCAGCAGCGTTTGCCGGAAGTAATTGCGATCGATCGGCAGCCCGTCATGAAATTTCAGATTCGGCTGGATGCGCAGCTTCAGCCCGAGCGGCTCCTGCGTCCACTGCGGATCGGAAACGACCTTGTCGAGCGTGC
Source organism: Vicinamibacterales bacterium (assembly GCA_036556425.1). Taxonomy (GTDB): domain Bacteria; phylum Acidobacteriota; class Vicinamibacteria; order Vicinamibacterales; family 2-12-FULL-66-21; genus DATBJJ01. The sequence continues at coordinate 46,276 of DATBJJ010000103.1, read as the reverse complement.
GTCCATCCCACGCGATCCCGACGAGCGGGTCGGACACGAACTGGTTGACAAACGCATTGAGGGACGTGCTTGGCAGCGCCACGCCCCAGCGGAGCTGCGTCGGCGCGGAGCGATCGGGAGGGCGTGCCGCGTTCGCCGATCCGCGGTCGCAGCTACCGATGCCGGCGAGCGAGAGGAGGAGTACAGCAGTGAAGGCGGACCTGCCGACACGTCGTACAGGCCGCACCGAAGCATTCGGGACGTTCGTCGTTATTTCCAAGGCTGTACTGGTGCTGGGGCCGGCGACTAAGCCGTAATATATTCTACGCCTTATCGACCGGCCCGCCTAGGCACCAGCACAGAAAACCAGCGCGCGGGGGGCTAGCTCTTCTTTGGCTCCGCCATCGGAACGTCGACGAAATAAGGGCAGATCACATCGGCGCCGGCGCGGGGGGTAGCCTTCTTCACAACTTGAATCTTCATGATCTCGGTCTCCTAAACAGGTTGGAAATCTCGTTTACGTTCAAACTTGCCGGCTTACCGCAGATGGTCGAGCGATACGTCGACCAACCATGGACGAAGCGTTCCCTTTTTCTTCGAGTCTTTCTTGCCGTTCACGTCCGTGCTCCTTTCTTCTCCAACTGTTGCCGTGTGTCGAGCTCGATGCCTACGCCGTGGCGAGCGCGAGCTCACGCGCCGCTTGGTGCGCGAGCGCAATCACACCCGCCTCGAAGCTCGGCTTGTGGCAATTCGGCTTGTTCATGTCGCCGAGCTCGATGTGCGCGGCGGCCGAGCACCCGCCCGCGCAAACCGGAATGAAGGCGCAGTCGTTGCACTCCTTCCAGGCCGTGATCTTCGCGAACCGCTTCGCCGCGGCGCTGCGGTAGTCGTCCTCGCGGCCGTCGATGTGGCCCGTCGATTCCGGCTTGTTGCCGGCGAAGCCCGGGCACGCGTAGAGCGATCCCTCGGGGCCGATCGTGTGGGCGTGCTTCTTGTGGATCTCGCACGGCCCCATGTGCACGCCGTCGACGGTCTTGAAGCCGCGCTTCACCGTCTCCTCGCGGAGGAACGACATCTTCTCGTCGAGGAAGTGGCACGTGTCGCACGCGCCGGTCGTCGTGCCCGATCCGGCGGACGTCATGCACGTGCCATTGAGAGGTTTGCCCGGCTTGCCCGAGGCGTCCACCGCCGTCAGCGGAATGAAGCCCTTCGGCTGCGCCGGCTTCTGCTCGCGGATGATCGGCTTGAACGCCACCTTCGCGAGCTTGTCCGCGAATTCCTGCTCGCGGAGGAAATCGAGGAGGGCGGGATAGCTGTCGACCGACGACTCGTCGAAGTTGCCGCCGATCGAGATGCGGCATTTGTCGGCGACGAGGCGGACGTTGTTGAGGATCTTGTCGAACGTGCCCTGTCCGCCACGCAGCGGACGCATCCGGTTGTGCGTGTCGCGATCGCCGTCGAGCGTGATCTTCACGCCGCTCAAGCCGAACGGTTTCAGGCGATCGACGACCTCGGGGGTCAGCAGCAGCCCGTTCGTGATGACGTTGACGATCATGTCCACGCCCCGTGCCTGTGACGCGTTCCACAGGCGCTCGGCGAGGTAATACATGACGGGCAGATTCAGGAGCGGCTCGCCGCCGAAGAACGTCAGCGCGAAGCTCTTTGGGTTGATCGCGTCGAGGCGCCCTTCGATCCACTCCGCGGTGCGCGCGGCGGTCTCCATCGACATCTTCGCGGCGGTCTTGTTGTAGTCGCCGTGATCGCCTTGCAGGCAGTAATCGCACGCGAAGTTGCACTGAAGCGTCGTCAACACCGTCACGCGGAGTTGGTCCTCACCGGCGCGGAACTCGTTGAAGAAGTTCTCGACGCGCTGGCGATCGGCGTCGCGGCTCTCGACAATGAAGCCGTTCGCGGCCAGCGTCGCGAACGCGTCATGCTCGTCGGCCGCCGGCGCAAAGGCGCCAGCCTCGAGGCGATCGAGCAGATCCGCGACGTCCGGCGACACGATCAGCTGCGCGTCGGTGAACGTGTTCATCAAAAACACGTCGCCCCTGTCTTCGAGAGGGACGCGGACGTTGAAGATCGAGGGCTGCATAGGACTCCTGCCTCACCGAATAGCCGCTCGCAGAAACTTTCTGTGGTTGCACATCGACAGAAGGTCGAGGCAATAGCTCGCTGCGCGAGCAGCCACTTGTGCAACGGGGGTTCCTGTGCCGTCACGAATTGTCCAAAGAGTCCTCTCGCCGTATCCACCGGCTCGGCCCGCCGCAGAAACACGGCGGTTGCAACGGACTCTATGTGACGGTTTTGGGGGGTCTATGTGGGCGGATCTGGCTCACGAAAGGCTGACTGGCGGCAGAAAATGGCCAATCCATTGGCCGGTCAGGCCAACCTTTGGCTGGGACGAACGAAGGTACGTAATTTCCGCGTTGGGGGCGGACCACAACGTCACGCGTTCCGCAGCTTCTTCGCCAGGCCGCTCAAGTCGAGCCGCGACATCTTGTGTTTGAGCGTGCTCAGCGGAATGCCGAGGTAGCGAGCCGTCGCCGTCACGTTCCAATCCTTCTTCTCGAGCGCGCGCAGAATGAAATTCCGCTCGAACGTGTCGCACGCCTCCTGAAAGAGCGCGTCGCCGGTCGCGGGACCCGAATCGAGCTTCGCGAAGTGATACTCGAGTGGCAGATCCTCGTCCGTGATCCATTCCTTGTCGCTGACGGCGACGAGCCGTTCGATCAAGTTCTCGAGCTCGCGGATGTTGCCGGGCCACCAGTACGACGCGAGGATCTTCAGCGCCGAATCGGACAGGCCGCGAACCGGTTTGCGGAACTTCACGCGATAGCGTTCGAGGAACAGCCGCGCGAGCTCCGGCAGATCCTCGATCCGATCGCGCAGCGGCGGCATGCGAATCGGGATCACGTTGATGCGATAGAAGAGATCTTCACGGAACCGTCCGTCGCGGACCGCTTTCTCCAAATCGACGTTCGTCGCGACGACGAGCCTGAAGTGCGTCCGAATCGGTTTCGCGCCGCCGACGCGTTCGATCTCGCCTTCCTGAATCGCGCGCAGCAGCTTCGCTTGGAGATCGAGACGCAGATCGCCGATCTCGTCGAGGAACAGCGTGCCGCCCGCGGCCAGCTCGAACTTGCCGAGCTGCTGCTTCATCGCGCCGGTGAACGCGCCGCGCTCGTGGCCGAAGAGCGTGCTCTCGACGAGCTCGTGCGGGATGGCCGAGAGGTTCACCGCGAGAAACGGCGCTTCGGCGCGTCCCGATTCCTTGTGAATCAAGCGCGCGAGGAGCTCTTTGCCCGTGCCGCTCTCGCCGAGGATCAACACCGTCGCCGACAGCTTCGCGACCTTGTGCACGAGCTCCACGATGTCGTGGATCTGTTTGCTCGGCCCGAGGTGGAACTCGCGCTCGCTCTGCTCGGCGACTTGCGCGCTGAGCGTGATCACCTGCCGATTCAGATCTTGACGCTCGCACGCGTTCCGCACGAGCGATCGCAGCTCGTCGTAGTCGAAGTTCTTCGTGATGTAGTGATACGCGCCGTGCTTCATCGCCTGCACGGCGGTCTCGACCTCGTTGATGGCCGAGATCATGATGCATTCGACCAGGCTGTAGTTCTCCTTGACGATCTTGAGAACGTCGAAGCCGCTGATGCCAGGAAGGCGCACGTCGAGCAGAATCACGTCGATGTCTTCCTGACGCAGAAGCGTCAGCCCGGCTTCGCCGCTCGAGACCGTCAGCACGCGATAGTCGCGGCCGAGAATCGCCGCGATCGTGTCGCGCATGCCCTGATCGTCGTCGCAGATCAGAATGGTCTTGGTCGTCGGAGTCATCGCGAAGGACGGATTGTATCAATCAATTTGGGGTTCACGGGTTCAAGGGTTCACGGGTTCACGGGTTCAAGGGTTCACGGGTTCACGAGTTCACGCAGTCCAAGAGTTCAGGTTGGCCTCCGTGTGCAGCGGTGTGCGAATGCGGCACGCGAACCCGTGAACTCTTGAACCCATGAACCCATGAACCCATTGAACCCATGAACCCCTTGAACCCCTGAACCCCTGAACCCGTGAACCCCTGAACCCGTGAACCCGTGAACCCCTGAACCCCTGAACCCCGAAGGTACGATAAGGTAAATCGGTTGTGGCTCTCTGGGTCATTGCAGGACTAGCACTTATGGTCGCGGCGGTGGCGTGGTCGTCCGCGCGGCGGGCCTCGCGCAGGCTGGATGCGCTGAACCAATCGTATTGGGAGCTTCGCTACGACTACACGCGCCTGCGATCGCAGGTCGCGCGCCTCGATCCCGAACAGGCGGAAGCCGCCGACGAGCCCGCGCCTCCGCCGGCCCCGCCGGTCTCCTTCGTTCCGCTCTCATCAATCAAAAAAAGAACTGACGGCTGACGACGTGTATGGCGACTGAGAATGCGTACGACGTGGTGGTGATCGGATCGGGCACCGGCGGATACGTCGCCGCGATCCGCGCGGCTCAACTCGGGCTGAAGACCGCGGTCGTCGAGCGCGCGCCGACGCTCGGCGGCACCTGCCTCAACTGGGGATGCATTCCGACGAAGGCGCTGCTCGAGCACGCGCACGCGCTCAAGGTCGCGCAGGAGTGGAAGGACTGGGGGCTCACGATCGGCGAGGCCGCGATCGGCCTCGACATGGTCCAGGTCCACGCGAGGAAAGACAAGATCGTCAAAGGGCTCACCGGCGGAGTCGAGCTCCTGTTCCGAAAGAACAAGATCGACTGGATCAAAGGCAGCGGGCGCCTCGCCGGCAAGGGCAAGGTCGAGATCACCGACGGCGAGAAGCAAACCCTCGCCGCGAGGAAAGAGATCATCGTCGCGACCGGGTCGCAGCCGAGGAGCGTGCCCGGCATCGAGATCGATCGCAAGCGGATCATCACGAGCGACGAAGCGATCGGGTTGAAGGACGTGCCCACGTCGATCGTGATCCTCGGGAGCGGCGCCGTCGGTGTCGAGTTCGCGTCGATCTTCCGCCGCTTCGGCAGCGACGTGACGATCGTCGAGCTCCTGCCGCGCCTCGTGCCCGTTGAAGACGAAGCGGTGTCCGCCGAGCTCGAGAAGTCGTTCAAGCGGCAGGGAATCAAGGTCCACACGAACACGAGAGTCAGCGGCGCGACGACGGCCGGCGGCGCCGTCGAGATCGCCGCGCAGCTGCCCGATGGCAGCGCGCTGACGCTGAAGGCGGAGTACCTGCTCGTGGCAACCGGCCGCGGTCCCGTGACGAACGGCCTCGGCGCCGAGGAAGCCGGACTGCGTCTCGAGCGCGGATACGTGCGTGTCGACGAGAGATTCCAGACCGGCGTGCCGGGCATCTCCGCGATCGGCGACGTCATTACGCTCGACACGCCGGGACATCCACAGCTCGCGCATCTTTCATCGGCTGAAGGGATCGCGTTGGCGGAGCGCATCGCGAACCAGGAGTTCCGTCCGATCAACTACGACCAGGTGCCGGGCTGCACGTATTGCGACCCGGAGATCGGCAGCGTGGGCCTCACCGAGCGCGAGGCGCGCGAGCGAGGCTACGACGTCCGTGTCGGCATGTTCAAGTTCGGCATCCTCGCGCGCGCCCGCATCGCGAACGAGATCGAAGGCTTCGTGAAGATCGTGGCGGAGAAGAAGTACGACGAGATCCTCGGCGTGCACATGATCGGTCCGCGCGCGACGGAGCTCGTCGCGGAAGCCGCGCTCGCGCTGCGGCTCGAGTGCACGGTCGAAGAGCTGATTCGCACCATTCACGCGCACCCGACGATGTCGGAGGCGGTCGGCGAAGCCGCCCACGCGACGCATGGCGCCGCGATTCACGCGTGACACGCCCTGCCGAGAGCCTGACTCGGGATCAACTGCTCGAGATGTACTACTTCGCGCGCCTCGCGCGATCGATCGAAGAGCGGCTGGTGCTCCTCTTCAGGCAGAGCAAGGTCGTCGGCGGACTGTATCGCAGCCTCGGACAGGAAGGCGAGTCGGTCGCGACGGCGTATGCGCTCGAGAAGACCGACGCGATCCTTCCGCTGATCCGCAACATGGGCGCGCTGACGACGATGGGCGTCAGGCCGCGCGAGATCTTCCTGCAATACATGGCGCGCGCGGAATCGAACTCGCGCGGCCGCGATCTGAACATCCACATCGTCAATCTGCCTCGAGAAGGGGCGCAGGCGCCGGTCATCGTCGGGCCGATCAGCATGTTGGGCGACTCGATTCCGGTGGCTGCCGGCATCGCCATGGGTGCGCGCATGCGATCCATCCGAAAGCCGCTCGTGGCGATGGCATGGATCGGCGACGGCGCGACGAGCACCGGCGCGTTTCACGAGGGCATGAACTTCGCCGCCGTACAGAAAGCTCCGCTCGTCGTCATTGCGGAAGATAACAAATACGCGTACTCGACGCCGATCGCGAAGCAGATGGCGATCGCGCGAATCGACGAGCGCGCGGCGGCGTACGGCATTCCGCACGAAATGGTCGACGGCAACGACATGCTCGCCGTGTACGACGTCGCGAAGCGGATGGTCGATCGCGCGCGCGCGGGCGAGGGCGCGTCGCTCGTCGGCGTCGACACGATGCGCATGCAGGGGCACGCGCAGCACGACGACGCTCGCTACGTGCCGAAAGCGATGCTCGACGAATGGAGCCGCAAGGATCCGATCACGCGGTTCCGCGATTGGCTCGTCGAGCGCGCCGTCGGGACGCCGCAGGATCTCGACGACATCGACGACATGTGCAAGACCTACGCGGCGGAAGAGGCGGGGCTGGCGGAGGAGTCGCCGATGCCGGATCCCGCGACGGTGTCGCGCGGCGTGTATGCCGGCGACGACTTCGCGCAGCCGGCGATCGAGTTCGTCAAGTCGCCGTTCTCGACGCCGTAGGTCAGGATCGGATCGAAGGCCATGGCCGTCATCACGTACCTCGAGGCAATCCGGCAGGCGCTCTTCGACGAAATGGCGCGCGACGAGCGCGTGTTCGTCCTGGGAGAGGACGTCGGCGTGTACGGCGGCGCGTTCAAGGTCACCGAAGGGCTGCAGGCGCGATTCGGCGAGGGGCGCGTGATCGATACGCCGATCTCGGAGACCGCGATCGTCGGCGCCGCCATCGGTGCGTCGTACATGGGGATGCGCCCCGTCGCCGAAGTTCAGTTCATCGACTTCATCGCCTGCTGTTTCGACATGCTGACGAACTTCGCCGCGACGAGCCGCTATCGAAACGGCGCGGCGGTGCCGATCGTCGTGCGAGGGCCGTGCGGCGGCGGCGTGAGCGGCGGCCCCTTCCACTCGCGCAATCCCGAATCGTTCTTCTTGAACACACCGGGATTGAAGATGGTCGAGCCGTCGACGGCGTACGATGCGAAGGGCCTTCTGAAGGCGGCAATTCGTGACGACGACCCGGTTCTCTATTTCGAGCACAAGTACCTCTATCGCCGGATCAAGGACGACGTGCCCGATGAGGATTACGTCGTCCCGCTCGGGAAAGCCATCGTCAGGCGCGAGGGAACGGATGTATCGATTGTGACCTTCGGCGCGATGGTGCACACGGCGCTCGACGCCGCCGCGCAGCTCGCCGAAGCGGGCGTTCAAGCGGAGGTCGTCGATCTCCGGAGCCTCGCGCCGCTCGATCGCGATGCGATCCTCGAGACCGTCTCGAAGACGAGCCGCGTGATCCTGCTGCATGAAGCCACGCGCACCGGAGGAATTGGCGGCGAGCTGGCGGCGATCATCGCCGAGGAGGCGTTCGGATACCTCGACGCGCCCGTAACGCGCGTCGCGTCGCTCGACACGCCCGTGCCGTACGCGCCGCCGCTCGAAGCGGCGTTCCTGCCCAAAGTGGAAGACGTGGTGTCGGCCGCCAAGAGGCTTGTAAGATACTGATCAGAGACTGTCTATGGCCACCAATGTCGTGATGCCCCAAATGGGGGAATCGATCGCGGAAGGCACGATCGTCCGCTGGATCAAGAAGGTTGGCGACCAGGTCGATCGCGACGAGCCGCTGTTCGAGATCTCGACGGACAAGGTCGACGCCGAGATTCCGTCGCCGGCGGCGGGCCGGCTCTCGGAGATCAAAGTCAAGGAAGGCGAGACAGTACCCGTCAACAGCGTCGTGGCCGTGATCGGCGCCGCGGGAGAAGCCGCGGCGGCGCCCGGGCCCTCTGTTCCGGAAGCCGCGGTGGGTCAACCGGAGCGTCCGGTGCCAGCGAAAGCCGCCGCGCCTGCGGCGCCGGCTCCTGCGACCACGTCCGCGGAGCCCGCGCCCGATGCGGGAGAAGACGAAGACTCGCCGCGCCACAAATCGTCGCCGCTCGTGCGGCGGATCGCGCAGGAGCACAACGTCGACATCCGCAACGTCCAGGGAACGGGGATCAACGGTCGCGTGACGAAAGGCGACATCCTCGCGTACATCGAATCCGGCGCGACGGCGCAACCAGCGGCGGCTCCGGGCGCCGCGGCAAAGCCGTCCGCGCCGGCGCCCGCGGCCGGTCCCGTGTATCGACCCGGCGAGAACGTTCAGATCGTGCCGATGAGCGTGATGCGCAAGAAGATCGCCGAGCACATGGTGCTCAGCGCGCATACCTCGCCTCACGTGTACTCGGTGTACGAAGTGAACTTCGGACGCGTGAGCGCTCTGAGGGAGAAGAAGAAGGCGGAGTACGAGGCGGCCGGCGCGAAGTTGACGTATACGGCGTTCATCGCCAAGGTGATCGTCGACGCGCTTCGCCAATTCCCAGACGTCAACGCCTCGATCGACGGCGGCAACATCGTCTACAAGAAGGACATCAATCTCGGGATCGCGGTCGCGCTCGAGCATGGGCTGATCGTTCCGGTGATTCCAAAGGCAGACGAGCGCAACCTGCTCGGATTGAGCCGTGCGATCAACGATCTCGCCGCGCGCGCGCGCGCGAAGAAGCTGAATCCCGACGAGGTCCAGGGCGGCACGTTCACAATCACGAACCCCGGAATCTTCGGAGCGCTGTACGGCTTGCCGTTGATCAATCAACCGCAAGTCGCCATCCTCGGCGTCGGCGCGATCGAGAAGCGGGCGGTCGTGATCGACGACGCGATCGCGATTCGGCCGATGTGCCATCTCACGCTCGGCTACGATCATCGGCTCATCGACGGCGCCGGCGCCGGGCGCTTTCTCTCGTTCGTCAAAGAGCGGCTGGAAGGATTCGACGAGGGGTGGCTCTGAGGCCGATCGAAGTTCGGCGGCTCGGGCTCGTGCGCTACGCGGACGCGCTGGATCTTCAGAAGCAGCTCGTCGAGGATCGCAAAGCCGATCGGATTCCGGATCAGCTTCTCCTGCTGCAGCATCCGCCCGTGATCACGCTCGGCGTGAAGTCGCGCGGCGATCGCTCGCACGTCCTCGCGGCGCCGGCGGCGCTGGCGCGGGCCGGCGTCGAGCTTTTCGAGACCGGCCGCGGCGGCGACGTCACCTATCACGGTCCCGGTCAGCTCGTCGGCTATCCGATCGTCGATCTCCGCCCCGATCGCTGCGACGTGCATCGTTACGTTCGCGATCTCGAAGAGGTGTTGATCGCCACGGCGCGCGCGTTCGGCGTGACCGCCGCGCGCGTGCCCGGACTCACCGGCGCGTGGGTCGGCGATCGCAAGCTCGCGGCGATTGGCGTTCGGATCGCGCGCTGGATCACGAGCCACGGATTCGCATTCAACGTCGCCACCGATCTCGATCACTTCAAGCTGATCGTTCCGTGCGGCATCACCGACAAGGGAGTGACGTCGCTGGACGAGCTGACGGGGCGGCGAATCCCGATGCAGTCGGTCGAGGACGCCGCAATCGACGCCTTCTCCGCGCTGTTCGACCGGGCGCCCACATCGGTCGCGGATGCCCCGGCAAAAGCTCATCACTAGGTCCCCTTCGCCCGCCGGACCTGCAACGGCTCTCGGCCCGTCGACGTAAGTCCAATCATGTAAAGGATTAGCTCTGGTTAACAGTGTGGAATAACCTCCGGGGTTCGGGTGTTCAATTGGACTACGGAGGCCCACAAATGCGTCAACCGGATGCGGATCGCCAGCTGATCGGCCGCATGCAGGCGGGGGATGGCGGCGCTGTCGCCGAGCTCGCCGCGACGTTCGGGCCGAGGATTCATCAACTGGCTCTCCGTTACGTCAAGAACTGGGAAGATGCCGAAGAGGTGACCCAGGACGTCCTGATGAAAGTGCATCGGAAGATCGCTCTGTTCCGCGGCGACGCGGCACTGTCGTCCTGGATTTACCGGATAACGTTCAACACGGCGATGTCGCGGCTGCGCAGCTCGCGCGTCAGCCGGCAGACGGAGGTCCACGCGCCGGAGACGTCGCTCGAGCAGGCCGAGCGCCCGCCGGCGGAGCCGGCCGATTGGTCGTCGCTCGCCGACGATCAGGTGATGCGCGGACAGATGCGCGCGCGTCTGATCGCGTCGCTCACGCACGTGCCGGAGGTGTATCGCGTGCCCGTCATTCTGCGCGACATTCAGGGATTGTCGACCGAGGAAGCGAGCGCCGTCCTGAAGGTGAAGCCGCAGACGCTGAAGTCGCGTCTGCATCGAGGGCGCTTGCTGCTGCGCGAGCATCTCGCCGACTTCGCCGACGGCGTGCTGCTGCACTTGCGCGAGATCAATTGATCGTCCGGCTTTAGCCGGAAGTCTGTCGCTCCACCGCGTTTTCCATCCACGTTCGTTCCTGCCGCGTCAGCGCCGGCTCGAGGATCCGGATCACACCCTGTGGTCCGACCTCGACGGGCATCGACGCGACCGCCGCGCGAATCGGTCCTGCCTCCTTCGCGACGAAGCACGAGAATCGCCGCCGCGATCCGAAGGCGATGCCTTCGACGATGCGCGCCGCGGCGGACGCGAGCGCGTACGGTCCGGGAGGCCACAACCCGGGAATGCGCGCGGAGAGTCCCGCGATCGCATGCGCGGGCATCTGCGACGACAGCGGCTGGCCGAACGCGCTCGACTCTTCCCACGCGACGACGGCGTGGCGCGGCGGGACGCCGACGACGCGGAGGCAGACCTCGACCGCGGATCCATCGATCGATAGTCCGACCATCGCGCGCAGCGCGGACTCGAGCGCGAACGGCGCCGATCCAAGCACGTGCGCGCGGGGCATGTGCAGCTCGGTGATGGCTCTCGCCATCAGCTCGGTCTGCGCCGTTCCGGCGAACACGATCGGCGCGCGGCTGCCCGCGCGCTGCAGATGACGCAGCATCGCCAGGCCGTTTTCGCCGGTGTGCTCGCCGGTGTTCGCCGCGGAGTCCGCGAGCACGACGACGTCGGCGCCGACCGCGGATTCGACGGATTCCGCCGCCGTTACTCTTGCGCTGAAGCCGTCGACCGGCGACGACTGGAGTATGTCGAGCGCTTTGCCGCGCGCGATCGATCCCGGCGGCGTTCCCGCGCCGTCGACGAGCCGCACTTCGCGCGCGCGATCGCGCACGGCAAGCGTGTGCGCGAGCGCGCCGCCGAGCGCGCCGCCTCCGACGATTGCAATGAATCCCACAGGACTCGACTATTCTAATGTCATGGGTACGGCGTCACCAACCTCCGGCGGCAGTGCCGCATCGAACGATCTTGGATCGACCGTCGCGCTGGTGACGGGCGGATCGCGCGGCATCGGCCTCGCGATCGTCAAAGCGCTCGCCTCGCGCGGCGCCCGCGTCGCGCTCACGGGACGCGATCAGAAACAGCTCGACGCCGCGGCCGCCTCGTCGAACAAGATTCTCGCGCTGCGCGCCGACGTCACCGATCCCGATCAGGCCGCGCGCGCGATCGACACCACGGCGCAGAAGTTCGGCGGCCTCGACGTCCTCGTGAACAATGCGGGCGTCGGGCAGTTCGCGCACGTTGCGGAGATGTCGCTCGAGGCGTGGCGCCAGGTGATCGACACGAATCTGAGCGGCGTGTTCTATTGTTCGCGCGCCGCGATCCCGCAGCTCCGCAAGCGGGGCGGCGGCTGGATCATCAATATCAGCAGCCTGGCCGGGAAGAATCCGTTCGTCGGCGGCGCCGCGTACTGCGCGTCGAAGGCGGGCCTGAACGCGTTCAGCGAAGCGTTGATGCAGGAGGTCCGGTACGACAACATCCGCGTCAGCTACATCATGCCCGGATCCGTCGCGACCGGCTTCAGCGGACGCGGCGCGAGCGGCGAGGCCGCCTGGAAGATCGCGCCGGAAGACATCGCGGATCTCGTCGTCGATCTGGTCACGTTCCCGCAGCGCAGCCTTCCGAGCCGGATCGAAATCCGACCATCACGGCCGCAGAAGGCGTGAGAGGATCGGATTCCACCATGCAGGCCATCGCGCACTACAACATCCTCGAGCGCCTCGGCACGGGCGCGCTCGGCGAGGTGTTCAGAGCGCGCGATTTGAAAGTGGGGCGCACCGTCGCGCTGATGCAGCCGCCGGCGGATCTGATCCACGCGCCCGAGGATCGATCGCGCTTTCTCGCCGACGCCCGCGCGGCCATGGCGCTGAATCATCCCAACATCGCCACGCTCTTCGACGTCGTCGAACAGGACGGCCGGTGCTATCTCGCGTACGAGTTCGCGGCAGGCCCCTCGCTGCATGACGAGATGGGCGGCCGCGCCGTGAACGCGCGGCGCGCCGTCGAAATCGCGGCGCAGATCGCCGACGCGCTGGCGGAGGGCCATTCGCGCGGGCTCGTGCACGGCGATTTGCGTCCGGAGAACGTTGTCGTCACGCCGAAGGGCAGCGTGAAGATCCTCAATTTCGGCCTCACGCGCTGGACGACCGGCGGCCGCGCGCGCGCGTCGGCGTCGACGAAGGACGGGCTGGGAGCCGATCCGGTCGGCGTGGCCGCCTATCTGTCGCCGGAACAGGCCATCGGCAGCGCGATCGACGCGCGCAGCGACGTGTTCTCGCTCGGCGCCGTGCTGCACGAGATGTTGAGCGGTCGACCGCCGTTCAGAGGCGACACGCCGGCCGCCACGGTCACGAATGTGATCCGCATGCCCGCGCCGGGTCTGTCCTCGTCCATTCCTCCTGACCTGGGTGCGCTCGTCACGCGCGCGTTGTCGAAGTCGATCGAGGGACGGCCTCAGGACGCCCTGTCGGTGTCCTCGGAGCTCAGGCGCGTCGCGAACGCGCTCGATGTCCGCAGCGGCCATGCGGCGCCGACCGAGTTGATTCCAGTCGCCGCGAAGAAATCGTCGAGCGGTTGGATTGCCGCGGTGATCGTGATCTCTCTTGCCGCGATCGTGTGGTGGTTCGTCTTCTGAGCCCTCTACAGGATCATCTTGAGCGTGTCGGGATCGATATTCGCTCCTGACAACACGACCCCGACGCGCTTGCCGCGAACGTCGAGCTTGCCTCGAAGAATCGCCGCGACGCCCGCCGCGCCCGCGCCTTCCGCCACGAGCCGCTCCTCGCAGACGATCCCGCGAATCGCCGCGCGCAAATCATCTTCGTCGACGAGCGCGATCGTCGACACGAGCCGGCGGACGATCTCGAACGTGACGGTGTCCGGATCGAGGTTGCCGGCAAGGCCGTCGGCCAGCGTTGGCTCGACGTCGATCTCGACAATCCGCCCCGCCGAAATGCCCTTCGTGAATGGCGACGACGCTTCCGCCTCGACGCCGGCAATCGACGTGCGATCGGAAACGCCGCGACATGCGAGGGCGATTCCGCTTATCAAGCCGCCGCCGCCGATTGGGACGACGACGAGATCGACGTCGGGCCAGTCTTCGAGAATCTCCAAGCCCACCGTGCCCGCGCCGGCGATCACATCGGGATGGTTGTAGGGTGAGATGAACAGCGCATCGCCGCGCGCGCCGTGCGCTTTTGCCTGGCGCTCCGCTTCGTCGTAGTCGTTGCAGGGGACGAGGTCGGCGCCCGATGCGCGAATCGCGTCGATCTTGGTCTGCGGCGCATGCTTCGAGACGTAGACGACGAGCGGCAGCCCTGCTTCGCCTGCGGCCCACGCGAGCGCGCGGCCGTGATTTCCCGCGGATGCCGTCACGAGCGGCGGCGCCTGCATCCCGGATCTTTCAATCAGTCTGAGAACCGCGTTGAATGCGCCGCGAATCTTGTAAGAGAACGTCGGCTGGAGCGTCTCGAGCTTCAGGCGTACTTCTGCAGACGCCGCGCGGCTGAGCCACGACGATGGCCTGAGCGGCGTGCGGCGCACGTGGCCTTCGAGCCGCCGCGCTGCCTCGCGAACGTCGTCGAGCGTCAGGGCTGTGTCCTGTCGGTCAGCAGAATGTCGCCGAGGTTCCCGGCGAACGCCGATCGTGCCATCACGTCGTCCGCGCCCGCCGCGCGCGCGGCCTGAATTCTCGCGGCGTCGACGTGCGATACGAAGCCGAGCGTGCGGATCGACGCGAGCGATGCGTCACGCTTCATCGCCGCGATCGTTCCGATTGGATCGAGCGTCGCGGAATTCAAATCGAAGATGACGAGCGTCGGTTTGAGCGTTCGCGCGTGCTCGAGCAGCTCCGACGGTGTTTTGGCGAAGGTGATGTCGACGCCCGCCTGCTTGGCGGTCGCGCGGATCTTCGATCGAAAGAGGAAGTCGTCGACCGCGGCGAGAATCATTCGCCGATCATAACTGACCTGCCGCGGGGGCGTGATCGGCGGCCGGCATCGACAGGCGATGCTCGGTCTGCGAGGTCGGCAACGGCTCGACTCTATAGAGCGTCAGCGTGTTCTTCGCCGCCGAGATGATGAACGTCACGAGCAATCCCGCGATCGCGACGATGCCGCCGACATCGAAGAGCAGGTAGCGCGAGCCGAACAATGCGACGTCGGCCGAGCGGAGGAGCTGCAGCGTGCCCGCGGCGAGCAGGATGCGCATTTCCGTCGGTCCCATTTTCCAGTATGAGATGCGGAACGTTCCAACCGTGTGCGTTGCCAAAGCGATCTCAATCGTCAGCAGATAGTAGGCGAGCAGGAAACCGGCCGCGACGATTGGCGTCATGAAGCCGCCGGCTGCGAGGCCTGCGAACAGGAACAGGATGCCGAGCACGTCGAGCACGTGATCGACGTAAAAGCCATAGCGCGGCCGCTCGTGATGGCGGACGCGCGCGAGCGTTCCGTCGAGGCTGTCGCCGAACCAGTTGATCGCGAGCATGACGACCACGCCAACGAGCGCGAGCGGCTGGTCGCGGCCGATCCAGTAGCAGATTCCTGCGCCGAGCATTGCAAGCGCGCCGAGCGCGGTGAGGTGATCCGAGTTGACCCGCGCCGGCAGGCGGCGGGCCATCCAGATCAGGCATCGCTTTTCCGCGGCCGCCAGCAGGCTGGTCTGAATCCGGGTTTCGCGTGGCGCGGTCATCTGTTCCCCCATGCCACTCAATGCGAAAATGGGGGTTTTCGAGGCTCACATGATTCTGGAAACGAGGGCCGTCGAGCCGTTCATGAAGAACGGCTACGTGCTCGGCTGCGAGGAAACGCGACAAGGCGTCGTCATCGATCCCGGCGACGACGTCGAGCTGCTCCTGGAGGCCGTCGAGAAACACGGCCTGACGATTCGCTACATTCTCCTGACGCACGCGCACATGGATCACGTAACTGGCGTCGCGCGCGCCAAGCAGACGCTGGGCGCGCCGGTCGGGCTCCATCGCGACGACAACTTCCTCTACAAAGCCGTCGTCCAGCAAGGCATCGCGTTTGGCTTTCACGTCGATCCGCAGCCGCCCGTGGACTTCTTCTACGACGGAGCGGGACCGTGGCGATTCGGCCGGTACGGCGCGTGGGTTTATCACACGCCGGGCCATTGCCCCGGCGGCGTGTGCCTTGCCGTCGGCCGCGACGACGCTCCGGAGCGCACGCTGTTCGTCGGGGACACGCTGTTCGCGGGATCGATCGGTCGGACCGATCTGCCGGGCGGAGATTTGGAGACGCTGCTGCGATCGATACGCGAAGTGCTCTTCAGCTTTCCGGACGAGACCGTGGTCTTGTCGGGCCACGGTGAGCCCACGACGATCGGGCGGGAGAAGCGGACGAACCCGTTCTTGGCTCTTCGTCCTTAGTTCGTCGTTCGAAGTTCTTCCTTCGAGACGACGAACCGCACCTTGCCCACGCCGAGCGTATCGCCGCTCTTGAGGAGCGCGCGCTCGACGCGCGAGCCGTTGACGAACGTGCCGTTTGTGCTCTCGAGATCGACGACCTCGAGATCGGCGGCGCCGGCCGAGAGGCGGCAGTGGACGCGTGAGACCAGCGCGGCGTCGACGATGAAGTCGGCGCGCGGCGCGCGGCCGATCGTCTTGATCGCGCCGGGAAGAATGCGAAACGTGAACGGGCGCTCGGCCCGATCGTCGGCGTTGATGATCCACATCAGCCGAGAAGCTCCTTGACGCGCGGATGCACGACCGCGCCGTCTCTGGTCAACAGCGTCTCGCGCGTGATCTCGTCCTCCGGATTCACCGCCAACGCCGGCTGCTTCGCGCCCTCCTTGCCCAGCAGGTGGAGCAGGAACGTCGTGATGTTCTTCGAGTACATCTGGCTCGCATGGTACGGCACGAGCGCCGGCGGATTCGACGGGCCGATGATCGTCACGCCGCGATGGTCCACGATCTCGTCCGGCCGCGTCAGCTCGCAGTTGCCGCCGCGTTCCGCGGCGAGATCGACGACGACCGATCCCGGCTGCATCGCCTCGACCATTTCCGTCGTGACGAGAATCGGCGCGCGCTTGCCTGGAATCAGCGCTGTCGTGATCACCACATCGCTCGCCGCGACCACTTTGATCATCATTTCGCGCTGCCGGCGGTAGAACGATTCATCTTGCGCCTTCGCGTAGCCGCCCTTGTCTTCCGCGTCGGCGGACTCCAACGGCAGCTCCACGAACCGGGCGCCGAGACTCTGCACTTGTTCCTTGACCGCCGGACGCACGTCGTACGCCTCGACGCGCGCGCCGAGGCGGCGGGCCGCCGAGATTGCCTGCAACCCCGCGACGCCGGCGCCGACGATGAAGACGCGCGCTGGCGCGACCGTGCCCGCGGCCGTCATCAACATCGGGAACATGCGCGGAAGATGGTTGGCGGCGAGCAGCACGCCCTTGTAGCCCGCAACCGTTGCCATCGACGACAACGCGTCCATGCTCTGGGCGCGCGTGATGCGCGGCATCAGCTCCATCGAGAGGAGCGTCGCGCCCGTCGCCGCGACGTCGCGGATCGCCTGCGGCGATCCCAAGGGATCGGCGAACCCGATGACCGTTTGACCGGTGCGCAGACCGTTGGCCGGCGGAATCGCGCGAACCTGCAAGAGAATGTCGGAGGATTGCAGGGTCTCGGCTCGCGGCCGTATCGACGCGCCCTGCGCCGCGTACGATTGGTCGGGGAATCCGGCGGCGGTGCCGGCCCCCGCCTCGACGATCACTTCCAATCCGGCTTTGACGAGCGATCCCACGCCCGCGGGGATGACGGCGACTCGCGTTTCGCCCGCGCCCGTCTCCTTGGGGATGCCGACTTTCATGAGCGTCGAGTGTAGTCGATTTGGTCCGGCTTCTGCGTACGTCTTGCCTTGTCACGCGGCGAGCGAGCGAATTCTCGAACAAAAACGCTGAGAACCGGCCGATCGATCCTACCGGTCCGGTGGCGCAGTATCGAACAACGACGACATTTTTGTAAGTTCTCGCTCCCGTTCTGCATTCCCAATGGTCGAGCGCAGGGATACCGCAATGGCCACGTCCGACGTTCTGACTGAAACGGCGCCAGCGACGCTGACCGAGCGCGCCACACGGGCGCGCGTTCAACGCGGTTCGATTCGGCGGCGCGTGTCGCTGCTCATCGGCCTGCTGATCGCCGTCGTCGGCGTGATCAGCTCGTGGCTCGCGTTTCGAGAAGCCGAGAACGTGCTGCGCGCGAGCGGCCACGAGCGGATCACCGCCGCCGCGACCCAGGTGGGCGATCTCCTCGCGCAATCGGTGTCGGCGCGAGCGCTCGACATGAAACGGCTCGCCGGCGATCCGTCCGTGCAGGAGCTCGCCGCGGCCACGAGCTTCGCGAGCTTGCCGCGTCCGCCTGCGATTCTGAAACCGACGACCGCTCGCAACAGCCAGGCGATCGTGTGGCTCTACGGCGCCGACGGCCGCGCGCTCGCGCGCTTGCTTCCGCTGGAGAACGACTGGATTGCGCCCGATTCCACGGACGCGCGCGTGCCGGCGGAGGGAATCGGACCGCTCTACGTGCGCGACGGGCGTCCCGGTTATCGCAGCACGACGGCGATTCGCGCGCCGGGCGCGGCGCCCGATGCGGCGCCAACCGGGTTCCTCTCGATCGAGCGTCCCCTCGGGGCGTCTCCCGCGCGAGGGTTGATCGAGCGGCTGATTGGAGCCAACGCGGTCATCAAGCTTGGGAACGCGACAGGCGACGTGTGGACCGATCTGAGCGCGCCCACCACCGCGCCGCCCGCGCGCGAGCCGGGTCAGTCAGTCCGATATACGTCGGCCGACGGCGCGGCGCATCTCGGCACGGCAGTGAAGATCAGTGGAACGCCGTGGCTCGTATGGGTCGAGTTCCCTGAAGCCGGCCTGCTGCAGCCCGCGCGCAATCTACTCGCGCGGCTCATGCCGCTCACGGTAGTCGTCATCATCCTCGGCTCGATCGCCGTATACGCGGTCGCCGCGCGGATCACGACCCCGCTCGAGCAGCTCGCTCGTGCGGCCGATGGTCTGGCGGCGGGTGATTTCACGCGCCGCGTCGAGACGTCGCGCACCGACGAGATCGGTCAGCTCGGACGCGCGTTCAACTTCATGGCGGATCGCGTCGCCGAATCTCACCACGTGCTCGAAGGGCGCGTGCAGGCGCGGACGGTGGAGCTCGAACAAACGATGGAGCGCTTGCGCGAAACGCAAGCCGAGCTTATGCAGCGAGAGCGCCTCGCGACCTTGGGTCAGCTCGCGAGCAGCGTCGGTCACGAGCTTCGGAACCCGTTGGGCGTGATGACGAACGCGGTCTACTACCTGAAGATGATCCAGACGGATCCGCCCGCGCAGGTCGCCGAGTATCTCGGCATCCTCCGTCATCAGATCGGGCTCGCCGAGAAGATCGTCGGCGACCTCCTCGACTTCGCGAGGCTGAAGAAACCGCAGGTTCAATCGGTCGACGTGCCGAACTTGATCGCGGAGCAAATCGGAAGATTGGGATCGGTCGCGAACGTCAGCGTGAAGACCGAGTGCGCCGACGTCCTCCCGCGGATTCACGTCGATCCGGTCCACATCGGTCAGATCATGCTCAATCTGTTGACGAACGCGCAGCAGGCCATGGAGCCGACCGGCGGCACGATCACGGTTCGGGCGCGCGCGGCAGGTCCGAACGTCGTCATCGACGTCGAGGACGACGGGCCAGGCATCTCGGCCGAGATCATCGAAAAGATCTTCGAGCCGCTGTTCACCACGAAAGCGAGGGGCATCGGGCTCGGCCTTGCCGTCTCGAAGAGCCTGGCGGAGGCGAATGGCGGGCAGCTGACGGTGACGAGCAGGCTCGGCAAGGGGGCGACGTTTTCGCTCGCGCTGCCTGCGACCGGCGGAGGCCGCGCATCGTGACGCGCTCGGTGCTCGTCGTGGACGACGACCGTCAAATGGCGCAGACGCTCTGCGCGGTGCTGCGGCTTCACGGATGGGAGCCGACGGCGGGCTACAGCGGGGAGGACGCGATTGCGGCGGTGAGAAAGCAGCCGTTTGCGGCCGTGTTGATGGACGTCAGGATGCCCGGTCTCGACGGCGTCGCGGCGTTCCGGCAAATCCGATCCGAGTTTCCCGCGCTGCCGGTGATTCTGATGACGGCGTATGCGGCGCAGGAGCTCCTCGCGCAAGCGGAGCGCGAGGGCGTGCTGATGATCCTTCCCAAACCGCTGCCGATCGATCGGCTGACCGAGACGTTGGCGGATCTCGCGCGGAACGGACCGGTGCTCGTCCTCGACGACGAGCCGGAGTTCCTCGAGACGCTCGGCGCGATTCTCTCATCCAAGAATCACGGCGTGTTGAAGGCGCGATCGCTCGACGAGGCGCTCGACGTGCTCAGCGGCGCATCGCCGACGGTCGTCGTCATGGATCTGAACCTCGGGCAGCTGCGTCCGCGCGACGCGATTGTCGCGATCAAGCGCGTCAGTCCCGAAGTGCTGCTGATTCTCTACAGCGGCCAATTCGACGTGCTCGACGAAACGGTCTCCGAGCTCCCGGCGGATTGGGTATTTGGCGCGCTGCGCAAGCCGTTCGCGCCGGAGCGCCTGCTCGAGCTGCTCAATGGTGTCCATCGAAACTGATCCGATTCGCGTTCTCGTCGTCGACGACGACAGCCAGCTGCTGCGCACGCTGTCCGACATTCTGCACCTGCGCGGCTACGATCCGTGGGTGGCATCGAGCGCGCGCGAGGGTCTCGCGATCGCCGCGCAGGAACCCGCGCCGGCGATCGCGCTCGTCGACCTGAAGCTGCCGGACATGGACGGCCTCGAGCTCATCGGCCGCCTGCGATCGATTTCGGGGCTGACCGAGACCGTCATCCTCACGGGCAATGCGTCGGTCGACACGGCGGTTCGCGCGCTGCGCGAGCAGAGCCACGACTATCTGCTGAAGCCCGTCGCGCCGGAGCGGCTCCTCGAGACGTTGTCGCGCGCCTCCGAGCGTTGGCGCCGGCACAGCGTCGAAGAAGCGCTGCGCCACACAGAGGAGCGCTCCCATCTGCTGCTCGAGAGCATCACGGACATCGTCGCCGTCCTCGACGCGGAAGGCTGCGTGAACTACTCGACCGCTTCGTTCGAGCGCACGCTCGGATATGCCCTCGACGTCGAAGGCGTACGCCGGAGCTGCTTCGACGTCATTCACGATGACGACCTCGAGAAGTTCAGGAGATTCCTCGACAACCTCACGACGATGCCTGGCGAGACGCGTTCGGTGGATCTCAGACTGCGTCATCGCGACGGCTCGTGGCGCGCGATGGCGTGTCAGGTGTCGAATCTCTACGATCGTCCGGCGATCGGCGGCTTCCTGATGACGGCCCGCGACGTGACCGAGGCGCAGCAGCTCGAGCGGCAGTTCCGTCAGGCGCAGAAGATGGAGCTCATCGGCAACCTCGCCGGCGGGATCGCGCACGACTTCAACAACCTGCTCACCGCGATTCTGGGGTACAGCGAGCTGCTGCTCTCGCGCCCCGACATTACGAAGGAGTCGCTGGAGGATCTCGAGGAGATTCGGCGCGCCGGGCAGCGCGCCGCGGCGCTCACCCGCCAACTGCTCGCGTTCTCTCGGCAACAGCCGACCGAGCCGAAGTTCGTGAACATCGGCAAGATGCTGAAGGATCTCGCCAGGATGCTCGAGCGATTGATCGGCGAGCAGATCGTGCTCGAGATCCGCGACGCGGACGACCTGCAATCCGTGTTCGTCGATCCAACGCATCTCGAGCAGGTCGTCGTCAACCTCGTCGTCAACGCTCGCGACGCGATGGAAAACGGTGGAACGATCGCCGTCGAGACGGAGAACGTGACGATCGCGGCTGAAACCGCCGGGGGCCCCGCACCGGGCGAGTACGTTCGCTTGTCGGTGCGCGATAGCGGCACCGGCATGACCGAGGAAGTCCGCGCGCGCGTTTTCGAGCCGTTCTTCACGACGAAGGAAGCGGGGAAGGGCACCGGCCTCGGCCTCGCGACGTGCTACGGCATCGTGCAGCAGGCGAACGGCGCCATAGTGATCGAGAGCCAGCTCCTGAACGGGACGACGGTCCACACGTACTGGCCGGCGTCGAGCCTGGTCCTAGACGATCACGAACGGCAGGCGCCAGCCGCAGGCACGTCGAAAGGCAACGCGCACATCCTCGTCGTCGACGACGACATCGGCGTGCGTCGGCTCGCGTCGGCAATCCTGCGCGCGAATGGCTACCTCGTGACCTGCGCCGCGAACGGGACCGACGCGTTGGAGCACATCGAGAGAGGCGCCGAGCGGCTCGATCTCGTGCTGACGGATGTCGTTCTTCCCGGCATCAACGGATGGGATCTCGCGGCGGCCATTCGCGCGCGTCATCCAAACGTTCGAGTCGTGTTGATGTCCGGCTACGAGAAGCCGCTCACGGCAGATGTACAGGCGCCGACGACGTGGGGATTGCCGTTGGCGAAGCCGTTCTCGCAGGCGGAGCTGACGGGAAAGATTCGTCAGGCGCTGGAGATCACGACGACTTCTTGAGCCACTTATCGATCGTGGACGCGACGTCCGGCGTGATCGTTCGATCGGGAAGATCCGCGTACTCCTCCACGTCTCCCGTCGTGGCTCGTACGAGCAGGTGATTGATGCCCGCGAGACGGATGACTTCCACGCCGCCCGCATCCTTCTTCCTGGCGCGCGCAAGCTCCGCGAGCTTCTCGGCGTGATGCGGCGGCACTTGGGTGTCGAGATCCCCTTGGATGATCAGAATCGGCTGCTTGATGCGCGGCATGACCGCCGCCGGATCGTAGAGCAGAAGGCTTCGGAACCACGGTGAGTCCGCCTGTTTGCGGACGTCCTCGGGCAGCGATTCCCACCCCTTGCCGCTCACGACCGCGGCCTGAATCTGCTTCTGTAGCTCGATCTTCTCGGCCCTTTCCCGATCCGAGAGCTTGAGGCGATCGAGCTCCCGGCGCTGCTGCTCCAGGATCAGATCCGCGCCCGTCGTCCCGGTTGCCGCGATGAGCACGAGCCCATCGATCTTCTTTTCGCGCGACGCGGCCAGCATCGCGATCGACGCGCCTTCGCCATGTCCCGCCAGCGTGATCCGGCGCGAGTCGACGTCGTCACGCTTCTCGAGCCATTTGACGATGCCGATCAGATCGTCGGCGTAGTCGAGCTGCGTGGCCGCCTCCGCGCGTCCGCCGCTCTGGCCGATGCCGCGCTTGTCGTACCGAAGCACCAGGTAGCCTTGCTGCGAGAGCGCGCCCGCGAGCTGACTGAGGATCGGTATGCGCGCGACGACATTGTCGCGATCCACGTGACCGGATCCGCCGACGAGCACGATGACCGGATGCTTCAATCTGCCGAGCACCGGCGGTTTCGTCAGCGTGCCGGCGATGCTGAAGCCGTTGGCGGGAATGGTGACGTCCGAATCGGTTGGATTGCGCGCGGCGAGCGTGCGCACCGCCACGCCGGCGAGATCGTTGCGGACGATCGTCAACGCCGTCGTGGGTACTTCGAGCCTGGCGAGCCTCTGGTTCTCGTCGATCGTGAGAACCATCGGGAAGACGCCGTTCGTGTCCTGAACGGCGAGCTCGTGCTTCCGAGTCTTCACGACGCCCCCGGGCGTCGTCACGTCTTCGGCCGCAATCGACCTGACAGTCACCCTGACCTCTCCGTTCGGCGGGATGTAGGTCGGGAACTCCGAACCGGGTTTCGCCGCGGCGAGCTTGGCCGCGAGCACCTCATAGCCGGCGAACGAGTTGTTCGGGAGGACCGTCGTGCGCGCGGAGATCTGATCGGTCTTCGAGTTCGTCACGCCGTTCTGCGTGATCTCGTTGATCGCCGTCGTGACGCCGAACGACGTCGCGATCTGCAGCCGTTTCGCACCGTCCTTGCCGCCCTGGGTCAACTCGAGATGGGACTCGATCGGCTGCCAATCGGCGGTGTATTTGATCTCCAGACGGTTGATCGTCACCTCGCCGAGGCGGCCAGTCGAGGTCACCAGCCACTGCGATCCCGATCGTGTGACACTGACCTGTTCGCGTCCGACGTCCACGCCGCGGACGAAGATCGTGAAGGTCGATTCGCCCGTCGAAGGCTGGGGCGCGGCGGGCGCCTGCGCCCGCGCGATCTGCCAACAGGAGAGCGCCAGGAGAGCGGCGGTAAAATAGTCCAGGATCGGCCGCCGCGGTCCGAGCAGTGTTCGCATCATTTCAGGATATCAGCACGCCGCCCATGTTTTCACCCGAACAGTATCGTGCCGTCAGGGAAGCGGCCGGCGTTCTCGACCGGTCGCGCCGGGGCAGGATTCGCCTCACGGGGCAGGACCGGCGCGACTATCTCCAAGGTCTTCTCACGAACGACATCGCCGCGCTGACGCCGGGAACCGGCTGCTACGCCGCGCTGCTGACCGCGCAGGGCCGAATGATCTCGGACATGTACGTCGTCGAGACCGGCGACAGCGTGCTCCTCGACACGGAGCCGGACGTCGTCGATCGCGTCCGCGAGCTGCTCGAGCAGTTCGTGTTCAGCGAGGACGTGCAGGTCGTCGACGAGACGCGCTCGCTCGCGCAAGTCAGCTTGATCGGTCCGAAGGCGGTCGAGATCGCCGAACGAGTCGTGGGCGCCACTGGGCTCGACTCGCTGCAGGTTCTTCAAAACCGCGTCGCGCGGTGGCGGGAATCGCCGGTGGTAATCGTGAGGCGCGACGATCTCGGCGCGCCGGGATTCGACCTCGTGATCGACCGCAGCCTGGCGGAAAACCTGATCGATGCGCTGCGGGCGGCGGGCGCCGCTCCAGTGGAAGAGTCGACGGCGGAGATCACGCGGATCGAAGGCGGCCGGCCGAAGTTTCGGCGCGACATGAACGAGGAGACGATTCCGCTCGAGGCCGGCATCGAAGAACGCGCGATCAGCTTGACCAAGGGCTGTTACGTCGGGCAGGAGATCATCATTCGCGTCTTGCACCGCGGGCACGGCCGCGTGGCGCGACGGCTCGTGGGCCTCATGTTCGAGCCGTCCACACCCGTGCCGGCGCCCGGCGATCGCGTTCGTGTCGGCAATCGTGAGGTGGGCGCGATCACGAGCGCGACGTGGTCGCCCGCGCTGCATCGGCCGATCGCGATGGCGTACGTGCACCGTGAGTTCGTGGAACCGCTGACGACCGTCGACGTCGTCAGCGGGACGGTGGCTTCGCCGGCGGTGGTGAGCCCGCTGCCCTTCGTGCCTCGGCCGGCCGCGCCAGACGCGCAATCAACTCCGCATCAGCCGGTGGAAACTCCAGAGCGCTGAGTCGATCGCGCTCGACCCATTGCATCTCCTGACCGAGAAGCGCGCGCGGCTCTCCTTCGAGATCGCACGCGAAGAAGTGCAGCTCGACGACGCGCTCGTCGTAGGCGTGGGTCACGCTGTAGATCTCTGATCCGACGCGAACGTTCGCGCCGAGCTCTTCAACGATCTCGCGCGCCAGGCACGCGTCCAACGCTTCACCGGGATCGCATTTGCCTCCGGCGAATTCCCAACAGCCTTCGAGGTGCGCGCCGCGCGGACGCCGCGTGACCAGAAACCGGCCGTCGCGCTCGATCACGGCGGCGGTGACGACGATGTGCGGGCGATCCACGCGTCAGTTCCGTTCGTGCTCGGGGTTGAACGGATAGGACTCGCACGCTCCGCGCATCGGACAGATGAGGCACTTCGGCTTTCGCGCCGTGCACAGCGTCGCGCCGAAGTCCATGAGCGCCTGATTGAAGTCGAAGACCTGCCGGCGCGGGAGCACCGCGCGGGAGACGTCCCACAAGTGGCGGCGCATCGCATGCGCTTTGAGATTGCCGCGGCCGACGAACACGCGAAACAGCACGCGCGCGACGTTGGTGTCGAGGATCGCCGCGCGCCGGCCGAAGGCGAAGCTCAGCACCGCGCCCGCGGTGTACTCGCCGATGCCTTTGAACGAGCGCAGCGTCTCTTCGTCGGACGGAAGCTGTCCGCCGTATCGCGCCATCGACTCGCGCGCGATCGCGTGCAGCCGCTTCGGGCGAATGTTGTACCCGAGCGGACGCCACGTCTGCGTGACGTCCCCCTCGGGCGCGGCGGCGAGCGCCTCGAGCGACGGATATTTCTGGAGCCATTCGGCATATTTCGGCAGCACGCGATCGACCTGCGTCTGCTGGAGCATCACCTCGGACACGAGAATGTGGTACGGGTCTGACGTTTTTCGCCACGGGAGATCGCGGCCGTTGCGCTTGTACCACTCGAGAAGCCGGCGTCGGAATCGCTGTCGGGCGGCGGAGGCGGGAACGAGCGGCACGTCAGTCTTCGCGGAGGACGTTCGTGCCGTGGCGCGCCGTGAGGAACTCACTCTGCTGAACCCTCCAACTCCTATAATTGGTTCGTGAAAATCTACACCAAGACCGGCGACGGCGGCGAAACCGCGCTGCTCGGAGGGACGCGCGTGTCGAAAGCGGCGCCTCGCGTCGCCGCGTACGGTGACGTCGACGAGCTGAACGCATGGCTGGGATTCGCGCGCGCGTCCGGCCTCGGCGACGAGCTCTCGACGATGACGGATCGCATTCAACGCGATCTGTTCGCGATTGGATCGAGGCTCGCGGATCCGGCGGGCACGGTGACGGGCCGCGTCGCGAAGACGGCCGTGACGGCCGAGGACGTCGCGCGGCTCGAGAGCTGGATCGATCGTCTCGAGGCGGACCTGCCGCCGCTCCGACGATTCATTCTCGCGGGCGGCTCGTCGGCGGGTGCCGCGCTGCACGTGGCGCGCACCGTGTGCCGCCGCGCCGAGCGCACCGTCGTCGGCCTCGGCCGCGAGGCGGTGGAGAGCGACGTCGTCATCTACTTGAACCGGCTGTCCGATCTGCTGTTCGTCATGGCGCGCGCCGCGAACCACAGGAGCGGTGTCCACGAGTCGGAGTGGTGAGCGGCGACTCCGAGCTCTCGCGCGCCTATGCGCGGTGCGAGGCGCTCGCGCGCGCGCACTACGAGAACTTTCCGGTGGCGTCGCGGCTCCTGCCGGCGCGGATGCGCCCACACATCGCGGCGATCTACGCGTTCGCGCGCACGGCGGATGATTTCGCGGACGAACCGGGCCTCGAGGATGCGGCGCGTCTGAGGCTGCTCGACGAGTGGCGGGCGCGGCTATCGGAGATCGCGAGTGGGAATTCAAGCCGCGCCGGTGGAGACGAGCATGCGCCCGTGTTTCTCGCGCTCGGCGAGACGATTCGCACCCATCGCCTGCCGGTGGAATTGTTCGAGGATCTTCTGAGCGCGTTCCGGCAGGACGTGACGACGACGCGCTACCGGACGTGGGCCGACGTCCTCGATTATTGCCGGCGCTCGGCGAATCCGGTCGGACGTCTCGTGCTTCGCGTCGCGGGTTACGATGATCGGCGGCTCGATCGCGCGTCGGACGCGTTGTGCACGGCGCTGCAGCTCACGAACTTCTGGCAGGATCTCGAGCGCGACTGGTCCATCGGCCGGCTCTACGTGCCCGCGGACGATCGCGATCGCGCCGGCGCGCGCGAAGAGGATCTCGCGGCACGGCGGCTCACGCCCGAATGGCGCGCCGTGCTGAGGACGATGGCCGAGCGCACGCGCGCGCTGTTCGCCGAGGGTCGCCCGGTCTGCGACGGCGTGAGCGGCCGGCTGCGATGGGAGCTGCGCGTCACGTGGCTGGGCGGATCGACGATTCTCGACAAGCTGGAGCGCTCCGGCTTCGACGTGTTTCGGTCCCGTCCGACGCTCGCCATGAAAGACGCGCCGGGCCTGATGTTGAAGGCGGCGCTCTGGTATCGGTGAACGTG
The DNA here is from genome assembly GCA_036556425.1 of Vicinamibacterales bacterium. Lineage (GTDB taxonomy): Bacteria > Acidobacteriota > Vicinamibacteria > Vicinamibacterales > 2-12-FULL-66-21 > DATBJJ01. The sequence goes on along the minus strand of DATBJJ010000103.1, from coordinate 18,892 downwards.
AGAGATACCAACTTCTACTACTCGTTCCTGGTGCTCCCCGCCGCGAAGCGCAACGCGATCATCGCGGTGTGGGATTTCTGCCGCGCCGTGGACGACGCGACCGACGAGATCGGCGAGCGCGATCCCGCGTCGGCTGCGACGGAAGTGGAGCGCTGGCGGCAGGAGCTCGCGGCATGCTTCGAGGGGCGGCCGCCGCAGACGCGGCAAGGTCGGGCGCTCGTGCCCGTCATCGAGCAGTTCGAGCTGACGCGCGCGCCGTTCGAGGCGCTGCTCGAGGGCGTCGAGATGGATCTCGGATCCCGCCGCTACGAGACGTTCGACGATCTCTATCAGTACTGCATTCGCGTCGCCTCGGCGGTCGGGCTGATGTGTCTCGAGATCTTCGGTCACCGCGAGCCGTCCTCGCGGCAGTACGCGATCGATCTCGGCGTCGCGCTGCAACTGACGAACATCCTCAGGGATGTCGCCGGCGATCTCGAACGCGGACGCGTCTACATTCCGGTCGAGGACCTGCGAGCGTTCGGCTGCACGGAAGACGATCTCCGGCGCGAGGCGGCGGCGCCGGGCCGCGGCGAGGCATCGCCGCGGGTGAAGGCGCTGCTCGCGCACCAAGCGGCGCGTGCGCGCGGCTACTATGCCCGGGCGGCGCGGGCGCTTCCGCCTCGCGACGCGAACCGCCTCATCGCGGCGGAGATCATGGCCGCGATCTATCGCGCGATTCTCGATCGCATCGAGCGGCGCGGCTTCGACGTCTTCTCCGAGGTCGTGCGGATACCGCGGCCGCGGCGCGCGGTGATCGCGGCGATCACGTGGGCGCGGATGACCCTGCTGCCGCGCGCGGCGTACGCGCGTCTCTTCGCGGCATGACGCTGCCCGATGTCGTCGTCATCGGCGGCGGCTTCGCGGGTCTGTCCGCCGCGGCGTCGTTGACGGAGGCCGGTGCGCGCGTGCTCGTGCTGGACGCGCGGCCGCAGCTCGGCGGGCGCGCGACCGCGTTCACCGATCGCGCGACAGGGGAGCTCGTCGACAACGGCCAGCACGTGATGTTCGGCTGCTATCGCGAGACGCTCGCGTTTCTCGCGCGTGTCGGCGCGATGGACCACGTCCGCCGCGAGCGTTCGCTGAGCGTGCCGTTTCTCGATCGCCGCGGCCGGCGCTCCGTGCTGCGATGTCCGTCGCTGCCATCGCCGCTGCATCTGCTGGCCGGCGTCCTCGCGTGGGACGCCCTGCCGTGGCGCGATCGCCTGTCGGCGCTGCGCATGGCGCGGCCGCTTCGGAAGGCGCGGCGCGAGCTCGTCGAGCGCGGCAGAGTCACGCTCGACGGCGACGCCAGCGTGTCGGCGTGGTTGAGGGCGCACGGGCAGGGCCCGATGCTGACCGAGTGGCTGTGGGATCCGCTCGCGATCGCCGCGCTCAATCAATCGCCGGACGAGGCGCGCGCCGAGCCGTTCGTCCGCGTGCTGGCGGAGATGTTCGGTCCCGACGCGGACGCGTCGGCGCTGGTGCTGCCCACGCGTCCGCTGCATCGGATGTATGCCGAACCGGCGCGCGAGCTCATCGAAAGCAAAGGCGGCGCGGTGCGCACGAATGCGCTCGCGCGGATCGTGGCCGACGATCGCCGGATCCTCGGCGTCGAGGTGCGTGGAGAGCGCATCGCGGCGGCCTCCGTCGTCGCCGCGGTCCCGTGGTTCGGGATGCGGACGCTCTTCGGCGACGTCGTGCCGGCGCCGTTGGCGGATCTGGTGCGCGGCGCATGCGCGATGGAGTCGAAGGCGATCGTGACGGTCAACTTGTGGTACGACGCGTCCGTGATGGAAGAACCGTTCGTCGGATTGCCTGGCCGTTCCATGCAATGGGTGTTCGACAAACGGCTCGCCTTCGGCGGCAATGCGTCTCATCTGTCGCTCATCGCGAGCGGAGCGGACGCGCTCGCGAGCGAGCAGAGCGCCGCGCTCGTCGCGCGGGCGGCGCGCGAGGTCGAAGAGGCGATCCCGGGCGCGCGGCGCGCGACGCTCCTGCGCGGGACGGTCGTGCGCGAACGGCAGGCGACGTTCTCGCTGTCGCCCGGTCAACCTTCGCGGCCCGGGACCGCGACCGCCATCAAAGGACTGGTGCTCGCCGGCGACTGGATCGATACAGGGTTGCCAGGCACCATTGAGAGCGCCGTCGTCAGCGGGCATCGCGCCGCGTCCGCGCTCCTGCAGAATCAGAGCCGCGGCTGACCCGGCGCCGAATCATGACTTCCGTTGTCGTTCATTACCAGGAAATCGCGCTCAAGGGGCGGAACCGTCCCTGGTTCGTCGCCCGCGTGGTCCGAAACATCAGGGAAGCGACAGCCGATCTCGGCGTCAAGCAGGTCCGCGCGCTCATGGGCCGCATCGAAGTCGTCCTTGACGAGGGCGCGGACTGGACGGCGGTCAGCGGCAGGCTCGCGAAGGTGTTCGGCGTCGGCAACTTCGCGAAGGCCGGACGCGCGCCCCTCGACGTCGACGCAATTGCCGCCGAGATTCTTCGCGATCTCGAACCCACCAATCCGCGATCGTTTCGCGTGTCGGCCCGGCGCGCCGACAAGCGGTTTCCGTTGACGTCGCCGCAGATCGAGCGGGAAGTCGGCGGACGGATCAAGGAAGCGCGTGGATGGCACGTGGACCTCGGCAATCCAGAGCTCGTGATCAACGTGGAAGCACTCACTCACGATGCCTTCTACTACTTCGGCAAGCACCGTGGTGCCGGCGGGCTGCCGGTGGGATCCAGCGGACGCGTCGTCTGTCTGCTCTCGGGCGGCATCGATTCGCCCGTCGCCGCGTGGCGTATGATGCGGCGCGGCTGCCGCGTGCTGCTCGTGCACTTCCACAGCTATCCGATTCTGTCGCGCGCGTCCCAGGAGAAAGCGCGCGAGCTCGCGCGGCTGCTGACGGAATGGCAGTACCGATCGCGTCTGTGGCTCGTGCCGTTCGGGGAAATCCAGCAGCAGGTCGTACTTTCCGTCGCGCCGCCGCTGCGCGTCGTGATTTACCGCCGGCTCATGATGCGCATCGCGCAGGCGATCGCCAGGACGAGTCGCGCCGGGGCGCTCGTCACGGGTGAAGTCGTCGGGCAGGTCGCGTCTCAGACGATTGAGAATCTCGGATCGATCAACGAGGTCGCCACGCTTCCCGTGCTGCGGCCGCTCGTCGGCATGGACAAAGAGGAGATCACGATCGAGGCGCGCCGCCTGGGCACGTATCCAATCTCCATCATTCCCGATCAGGATTGCTGCACGCTGTTCACGCCGAAGCATCCGGCGACGAAAGCGCGCCGCGTCGACGTCCTCGCGGCCGAGGCGTCGCTGCCGATCGATGCGATCGTCGAAAGCGCCGTCGCATCGGCCGCCGTCGAACACTTCGAGTTTCCTGTAATAAAATAATGGATTCGTTTGTTGCTCGTAGCGTCCGGCTTTGGCCGGACTAAGGAGTTTTCGTGAAGTTCACACCTGGCAAGTTGGCCGGCATGAAGGCCGTCTCGAACGATCGCGGCGTGATTGCCGCCGCGGCGATGGATCAACGCGGCTCGCTGCAGAAAGCGCTCGCGAAGGAGAAAGGCGGGAACATCGGCGATCGCGAGCTCGAGGAGTTCAAGACGCTCGTGACCGAAGTGCTCACGCCGCACGCCAGCGCGATCCTGCTCGATCCGGAATGGGGAATCCCCGCGAGCAAGCGCCGCGCGAAGAACGCGGGCTTGCTCATGGCGTACGAGAAGACCGGATACGACAAGACCGGCGAAGGACGGCTTCCGGATTTGCTCGACAACTGGTCGGTCCGCCGCCTCAAGGAGGCTGGCGCCGACTGCATCAAGATTCTTCTCTACTACACGCCGTTCGACTCGAAGGAGATCAACGACAAGAAGCACGCGTGGGTTGAGCGGATCGGCGACGAGTGCCGCGCCAACGACATCCCGTTCTTCTTGGAGTTCGTCGGATACGAGGAAGGCGTCGACGAGAAGGGGCCGGAGTTCTCGAAGAAGAAGCCGGAGATCGTCACCGGCAGCATGGCGGAGTTCACGAAGGATCGCTACGGCGTGGACGTCATGAAGGTGGAAGTGCCCATCAACATGAAGCACGTCGAGGGCAGCAAGTCGTTCGGCGGCCAGAAGGTCTATTCGAAGCAGCAGGCGATGGACTTCTTCCGAAAGGCGGCTGACGTCGCCACGCGGCCGTTCATCTACCTCTCGGCCGGCGTCAGCAATCAGGAGTTCACCGAGTCGCTCGAATTGGCCGCCGAAGCGGGGACCAGGTTCTCCGGCGTTCTCTGCGGACGCGCGACGTGGAAGGATGGCATCGCGGTCTACGGCAAGCAGGGCCCCGACGCCTTTCGCACGTGGCTCCAGGATCAGGGCGTGAAGAACATCGAGAACGTGAACGCGCACCTCGAGCCCGCGCGTCCGTGGTTCGAGTTCTACGGCGCGAAGCGCGCGGACGATCTCAAGTAGGCTTGCCCTCCGTAGCGCGAAGCGCGAAGGAGGGTCAGTTCTTCCGCAGGACTTCGACGCCGCTCACGCGGCCGAGGCAGGTGTCGCCCGAGTAGGGCACGCGAATCGAGTCCGAGCCGAGCTCCGCCGTTCCCGACAGCGAGATGGGACACGACGCGAAGTTCGGCACGGATGCCGTGCCCTGCGCCGTCCACGTCACGACCGTTCCGTTCAGCACGCCGGTCGCGGTTCCCGTAACTCTCACGTTGCCGGGGCAGGTCGCCGAGAACGTTCCGCTCGCGCTGTTGCCCGATCGCTCGGTGACCGTCCAACGGAAGTCCGTGCACGCCGTCGGCGATGCGACGAGGCTCGACGACGTCCACGTGCCCATCAGCGCGGAGACGCCGGTCGACGATGGACCCACCGAGCTTTGGCGGTCGTACCCCATGCACGCGGCGGCGGCGCAAGCCGCGAAAACGATCACAGCAAGAGCAAGGTTCTTCTTCATAAAGCCGATCTATCGGTTGTTGCGGCCGCAGGAAGACACCGCCATCGATGTCGCCGCAAATGGGGAAGCCCAGGGGCTTGGAGGCGAGAAGTATACCACCGGAGATCGCGGTTTTTCCGAGGAGAATCGCCCGGCGCGGCTGCAGGCTATTGCACTTTCGAGCTCAACAGCTCACTTTCGAAATAGTCCCTCAGCGCATCCGTGGTGCTCCGGAACGCGAGCTGCTCCCACGGGATTTCTTCGCGGCCGAACAGCCGCGCCTCGAGGCACTCGTCGTCTCCGCACAATTCGCCGCCGAGAACGGTCGCGGCGTAAACGATGATGATTGGCGACCGCCCGCCGTACGAGTAGATGTTGACGAGTCGATCGATGCGGACGTCGAGGCCGGACTCTTCGCGCGCCTCGCGAATCGCGGCGGCGGTGATCTCTTCCCCGCGATCGACGTAGCCGCCGGGAAACACCCACAGGCCGTAGCCGGGCTCGATCGCCCGGCGCACGAGGACGAGTTGATCGCGCCCTGTGCGGATAATCGTGCCGACAGCAACCTTCGGGTCGAGATACACGACGTAGCCGCACGCGGTGCAGACCGGGCGCTCGGGTTCGCTCGCCTTCAGCAGCCGGCTTTCCAAGCGGCCGCCGCACGACGGGCAGAAGCGATACGCGGCGGGTTCCATGATTGAACGAATATAATCCCGATATGTCGATTCTGAAGGTCGCCCGCATGGGACATCCCGTTTTGCGGGCGTGCGCGCGGGCCATCGACCTCTCCGCCATCGGCTCGCCGCGGATCCAGCAGCTCATCGATGACATGTTCGAGACGATGCGCGAGTATCAGGGAGTGGGACTCGCCGCGCCGCAAGTGCACGAGAGCCTGCGGTTGTTCGTCGCGGGCTTCGCGCCGGAGGACGAGGGGGAGGAACGATCACAAGTCCCGATGATGGCGCTGATCAATCCCGAGATCACGCCAATCGGATCCGAGACGGTCGAGGACTGGGAGGGCTGCCTCAGCATTCCGGACATTCGAGGCCGCGTGCCTCGCGCGCGAAGCATCGTCGTCCGCGCCTACGATCGGCACGGCAAGCGCATCGAGCTCAAGGCGTCAGGATTCACCGCCCGCGTGATTCAGCACGAGACGGATCATCTTGACGGCGTGCTGTTCTTCGATCGGATGACGTCGTTCGAGTCGCTGACCTTCCTCGACGAGTTCGCGCGGTACTTCTCCAACGAGCCGGTCAAAGCCGAGTAGACCGCTACACCGTTTCCGACTGCGCGCGCTTTCGTTCGAGCGCGCGCTCCGATCCCAACCGCTCCAGCTCGACCACCGAGTGATCGGCGAATTGCATCGCGGCGGCGACGGCTCTGTGCTCCGCGACGTTCGCGATGAGCGTGTGCATCTGCTGGCAGACGCGGCGGTAGGCCGGGTGGCCCTGCGGCGCCGTGCGAAGCTCGATGAGGTGCATGGCTTCGCGCGCGTTCATGTCCATGTAGAAGCGCACGCGGTACGCCATCGCCGCGGCGTACGGCGCGGCGTCCTTCAGCCCGGAGGTCATCAACGCTTCGTACAATTCGGCTGACGCCTCCATGACGCGCGTCCAGTCGTCGTCGGCGCCCGCTTCGACGATCGCGTCCGGCTCGATGAAGCCGTGGCGCGTGCCGAGCGGCTGCCACTCGAGCGTCAACAACCGATGCCGCTGCAGATCGCGGAACGCACCGTAATCGGTGAGGACATCGAAGCGATACGCCGTCCGCTCGAAGGCACGCCCCGGACGATGACGCCGGTTGGTTCGCGGACCGATGTAGGCCTTCAGCACCGAAAGACGCTCGTCCGTCGTCATTCGCCGCGCGATCTGGATCAACTGTTCGTCGGGGAGATCGGAGACGGCGTAGAGCGCCGCGGCGACGATCTTCAGCTCGCCCTCGGGATCGAAATCGGTCAGCGTCACCTCGGGTCGAGGCTCTGGCAGCACATCGTCCAAGAATGCCGCTGCCGCTGTGGCGACGCTCTGCCGCGAATCCGCGAGATACGCGCTCCATGCCCCGCCGCGATCGGGCTGATCGACGCGAACCAGGAAAGCGGGGATGACCTTGCGCAGCTCGGTCAGCATCTCGGTCGCGCACGCGCGTACTTCGCTCAGCGGATTCGCGTGCATGCGAAGGAGCAGGGCCTCGAACGCCTGACCAGTGCCGTAGATTCCGAGATTCGACTGCGTTGCCGCGGGCAGGAGGCCGCGCAGCGTGTCGAGCGCCTTCGCGCGGATCGCGGAGCGATGGACCGCGTCCGAATCCGCCGGGCTCTTCGGGTAGCGCCGCGCGAAGTACTCCTGCATCGGGCCGATCCACGCGGCATACCGCTCGAACGCCGCGTCCATCGTCCGCGTGTAACGATCGCGCAGGCTGCCGTCGCCGATCTCTTCCGGCACGTGATATCGCCACCGACCGTGCAGCTTGTCGGTGTACGGCACGTATCGCGTGGACTGCTCGAGGTACGCCATGAGACGTCCCCATTCGAGAACTTTCGTGAGCACGTTGGAGACGTACTCGCACGCGATGTGCGCGCCGCCGAGCTGCGCGACGGAGTCGTCGCCGTACTCGTTGAAGACCTTGTCGAAGAGCTTCTCGGCGCGCGCGACGCCGACCTCCGCCTCCTCAGTGCGCCGCGCACCGGTCCCGACCTTGTCGGCGAACTCGTCGAGGAACAGCCGCCGCAGCGACTTCGCCGATCGCGAGTAGCGCGCGAAGAGCGCGCCTTTCACGGTCTCCGGCAAGTTCGTCAGTGCGAAGATATGGCCGTCGAGGTTGGTGAAATACGGGGCGAGCCGACGCCGGTCTTCTTCCGTGAAGGTCTCTGCAGCCGACGCGATGGGGAGCACGCGGTGATTGTAAACTAACAGGCCAGCGAGAGTGCCATGGCGTACGTCTTCTCTCACGCGATCGAGGTCAGGTTCCGCGATTGCGATCCGCTCGGACACGTGAACAACGCGGCCTATCTCACGTACCTCGAGCAGGCGCGGTTGTTCTATTGGCGATCGCTCTGGGGCTTCGGGCTCGACGAGGCCGCGGCGCGTCCCGGTGTGATCATGGCGCGCGCGGAGATCGACTATCGCCTTCCGGCGCGGTACGGACAAACGCTCGACGTGAGGATCGAAGTCGCCGCCATCGGCCGAACCAGCTTCACCTACGACTACGAGATCGTCGACGAGCAGGGGCGCGTGGTCGCATCGGCGCGGACGGTTCAGGTGATGTACGACTACGCGGCGGGGGCGCCCGTGGTGATTCCACCCGAAATCCGTCAAAAGATGCAGAATAGTTGAATAAATCAGCTCATTTGTGAAACACTTCACATAAATGAGCTTGCTCGCCTCGCGCAGCGGCGCGGCCGTCGGCGCGGTCGCGGCCATCGCGATCGTCGTCGCCGCGTCGCCCATTCCGCAGCTCTCGGCGCGGCAGACGCCTCCGCTCACACCCGACGCCGTCGCGCGCCGCATTCAGGATCGCGACACCGGTCGCGACTCGCGATCGACCATGCGGATGAAGCTCTACGATCGGCATCAGCGCCTGCGCGAGCGCGCGCTCGCGATCGTCTCGCTTCGCGGCCGCGAGGCACCCGGCGCGCCGCCGTCGGCTCCCGACGGCGATCGTCTGCTGATTCGATTCACCTATCCGAACGACATTCGCGGCACGGGCTTCCTCGTCTGGGAGCATCCGAAGGCGGACGACGAGCGATTCCTCTACCTTCCATCGCTCGGCCGCGTGCGGCGCATCGCGGGCAGCGAGGCGCAAGAGAGCTTCGTCGGCAGCGACTTCACGTACGAGGACATCGGCGGCCGCGAGCTCGAGGACTACACGTACGCCTTCGCCGGATCGGACGACGGAAAAACGACGTGGACGCCGCCGGGCGGCGGCGCGGCCGTTCCCGCCTGGCGGCTGGAGTCGCGCAGGAAGGACTCGTCCGCGCAGTTTCCGCGCGTTGTCTCGATCGTGCTCGATAGCTTCGTCGTCGTCTCGGCGGAGGTCTTCAACCGGCGGAACGAGAAGGAAAAGATCTATGCGGTGCGCCGGCTCGAGCGGATCGAGGGCATCTGGACCGTCATGGAGTCCGAGATGATCAACACGATCGAGAAGACGCGCACGGAGCTCGCCGTCGAAGCGATGGACTATAACGTCGGCTTGAAGGAAGCGGACTTCAACCGGCGGGAGCTGGAGCGGCAGCCGAAGGGCGGCGCGCTGCCGTGAGCCGTCTCCTCGCTGCCTTGATCTACCGGTGGCGGTTCCCTCTCTCGGCGCTCTTCGTCATTGGCGCGATCGCGCTCTCGCCGCGCGCCAACATCACCAACATCGACAACGACATCACGGCGTGGTTCTCGCGCGACGATCCGGTCTACAAGGACTACGAGCGTTTTCGCGCCGAGTTCGGCGGCACGCGCGCGCTGATCATCGCGCTGCAGGCCGACTCGGCCTCGACGCTGTTCTCGCGCGACACGCTGAGGATGATCGATCGAATCACGGGCGACATCGAGCGCGTCGAGACCGTCCAGCGCGTCAACAGCCTCGCGACCGCGACGATCGTTCAGGCGTTGAAAGACAAGACCGGCGATCCCGATGACGATGGAGGCCTCGAGGTCCGGCCGCTTCTCGAGGATCTGGAGTCACGCGATCCCGAGGAAATCAGGCGGCGCGCGCTCGGCGACGACCTGATCCGCGGCGATTTGATCTCCGACGACGCGCGGACGACCGCGATCATCGTCGGGTTCGACGAGGATCGGATCGACAAGGTCAGAGCGGGCGTCATCCAGCGTATTCACGACATCGTCGATCCCGCGCTGCCAGCGCGAGTCACGGCGTACTACAACGGCAGCCTCGAGATCAGCGAGACCTACAATCGGATCACGCTCGACAACGAGCGCAGGTTCACACCGCCAATCCTCGTCGTCACGATTCTCGCGATCTACCTGTCGTTCCGCTCGTGGCGCAAGACGATCCTCGCGATGGTCGCGATCCTCGTCAGCATCCTCTGGACGCTCGGCCTCTACACGTTGATGGGATTCACCTACAACGTGCTCGCGAGCATGATCGTGCCGCTCGTCATCGTCCTGGCGATTGCCGACGACGTCCACATCATGCAGCACTGGGACGAGGAGCGCCGGCGCGGAACGAGCGAGGAGGCGTTCAAGTCCACGATCGCGCATCTCGCGGCGCCGCTCCTCGGCGCGAGCGCCACGACGGCGCTCGGCATGTTGTCGCTGGCGACGAGCAATGTCGTGGCCGTCCGCGCGTTCGGGATCGGCTCGGCGGTCGGGATCATGGTGGACTTCGTGATCTCCCTCGTGCTGATGCCGACGCTCTTGTCGCTCGTCAAGCCGGAGATTGGGGAGTCGCCGCACGAGCGGTATTTGATCGAGCCGCTCCGAGCGGTCGCGCGCTTCGCCTGCGCGCGGCCGCGTCGCGTGCTTGCCGTCTCCATCGTCGTCGTCATCGCCGCCGCGGTCGGGATCACCCGGCTTCGCGTGGATACGAATCACATCAGCTTCTTCAGCCCGCGGCATCCGTTGGGACGATCGGCCGCGGTGATCGACAAGGAGCTCGCCGGCGTCTACAGCTTTCACATGATGCTGGAAGGGCCGCCGGACTCGCTGAAGACGCCCGACGCGCTGCAGCGGATGGATCGGCTCGAAGAGGAGCTGCGCACGTTCCCGTACGTGCGAAAGGTCACGTCGGTCGTCGACTACGTCAAACGCATCAACAAGGAACTCCACGACGGGCGCCCGGAGGCGAGTGTCGTCCCGTCGAGCGCGGAGACGATCGCGCAGGAGCTCTTCGTGTTCTCCCTCGGCGGAGAGGGCAGGCACGAGCTCGAGCGCGTTGTCGCGAGCGACTACTCGCGCGCGCAGATCTCGATCAAGCTGGCGGCGATGAGCTCTGACCTCGTGCTCGAGCAGATCGAGCGCGCGGATCGGATCGCGCAGGCGGCGTTTGCCGGCACGGGCATCACCGTGCTGACGACGGGATCCGGACGCCTCTTCAGCACGCTCGATCACTACCTCGTCATCTCGCAGATCAGCAGTTTCGGCACGGCGTTCTTCACCGTCTTCGGCGTGATCTTCATCGTGTTTCGCTCGTTCCGTTTCGGCGTGTTGACGATCGCGCCGAATCTGCTGCCGGTGGTCGCCGTCCTCGGGATCATGGGGTATCTGGACATTTCGATGAACGTCGCCACGATCATGGTCGCCAGCGTCGCGCTCGGGATCGTCGACGACGACACGATTCATTTCATCAACAGGTACCGTCGCGAGGCGGCGGCCGGGGCGACGACCGACGAAGCGATCGCGATCGCGACGACGCACGAAGGCCGCGCGTCGCTGACGACGGCAGTCATCAACAGCGCGGGGTACGCCGTCCTGCTGCTGTCGGAGTACAAGCCGACGGCCTGGTTCGGCGGCCTGCTGGCGCTGACGATGGCGACGGCGTTCCTGGCGGAAGTGTTCATTCTGCCGGCGACGATCAAGCTGTTTCCCCGGATCTTCGGCGCCACCGCGATCGCCGGCCGGGCGGGCAGGGCGGGGACACTCAACGTTGGGTGTCCCGATTGAGTGTCCCCGATGGTAAAAACTGCAATCCGGTCGGGGTTCCTGCTACTCCTGACGGCGTACAGCGCCGCGGCGCAGACGCCGACGGGCTACGTCAGCCTGTTCGGCGACTACTTTCCGAACCGTCGGGACGCCGCCGAGCTGCGCGGACGGATCTTCGTCGAAGAGAAGCTCGAGCCGTCGACGCGGATCGCGATCAACCTCGCCGGCTTTGCCGAAGGCCTGCTCGCGCGGCGCGCGACGATTGGCGAGCCGCGGAGTGTGACCGACGCCATCGTTCGAATACAGGAAGCAAGCGTTGCGCTGTCGGGCCGACGCGCCGATCTGCTCGCGGGCTTCGCGCGCGTTACCTGGGGCAAGCTCGACGAGATTCAGCCGACCGACGTCATCAACCCGCTCGACGTCTCGCGGTTCTTCTTCGAGGGCCGCAGCGAGGCCAGGCTGCCGGTGCTGCTCGTTCGCGGACGATTCCACGTCAACGACGACGCGGCGATTGAAGGCGTCTACGTGCCGGACTTTCGATCGGGACGCTTCGATCGTCTCGACGAGCCGTCCTCGCCTTTCAATCTTCCGCTCGCGATCGCAGGCACGCCGTTCGTCGTCGATCAGCGGGACGATCGGAAGCCCGCGTTCACGGCGCGGAACGCGCAGGGAGGCGCGCGGCTGTCTGCCACGAGCGGAACCGTGGATTGGAGCGTATCCGCGTATCGCGGCTTCGAATCGTTCGGTTTGTACGAGATCGATCCTGCGAGCGTTCCGCCGCTGACGATCGCTCGAGTGCACCCTCGCTTCACGATGATCGGCGGCGACGTCGAAGCGGTCCGCGGGCAGTGGGGGCTGCGCGGAGAGGTCGCCGTGTTCGTGGACGACAACTTCCAGTCATCGGACGCGCGAGTGGTGCGCGGCAGCTCGATCGACGCGGGTGCGGGCGTCGATCGACGCGCCGCGGGCGCGACGTGGAGCGGAACCGTACTCTTCCACGCGGAGTCGTACGAACGCCCACTCTCGGCTGTGAACTCGGACACCGAGCGAAAGGACCTGACGTTCGTCGGATCGTTCGATCGTACTTTCAGCCGCGAGCGCTATCGCTTGCGCGGATTTGCCGTCTACAACGCGAACGAGGGATCGGCGTTCCTGCGGACCATCGCGATGGCCAGCCTGCGCGACAACGTCGCGCTCGAGGGATCGATCGGTTGGTTCGCGGGTGACGGCCGCGATCTCGTCGGCCGGTTCGGCGACAGCGACTTCGTCTACGCGCGGCTGAAGTACTATTTCTGATCTGTGATTCTGTTGCCTGCCGGCAATCCTTCGGCTTGGACCGGCCCGACCGGCACCAACACGTACTTCCTCGACGGCCGCGTTCCCGTGTTGATCGACGCGGGCGTCGGCAACGTCGATCACCTCGCGGCGCTCGAGCGCGCGCTGGACGGCAGGCCGCTCAGCGCGGTCCTCATCACGCACGGACATGTCGATCATGCGGCCGGAGTGCCGGCGATCGTCGAGCGCTGGCCGTCAGTGTCGATCCGGCAGTTCGCGACGGGGAATCAGCCGATCGCGGACGGCGAGCGCATCGACGCGGGCGACGATGCCGTCATCGCCATCCACACGCCCGGACACGCGCCCGATCATTGCTGCTTCGCCGCGCGCGGCGACGTGTACTGTGGCGATCTCGTGCGGATCGGCGGGACCGTCGTCATTCCCGCGAGCCGCGGCGGAGATCTCTCGCAGTATCTCGATTCGCTTCGCCGGATCCGTGGCCTGCGGCCGCGCCGGCTTCTGCCCGGACACGGTCCGATCATCGAGAACCCCGACGCGATCGTCGACGAGTACCTTCGCCATCGCGCTGAGCGCGAAGCGCAGATCGTCGGAGCACTGAAAGCGGGATGCGAGACGATCGATCGGATCGTCGCGCGCGTGTATCCGGCGTTGGACCAGGGATTGATCGCGGCGGCGGGGGAGAGCGTCTCTGCCCATCTCGTCAAGCTTCAGCGAGAGGGCAGAGCGTCGGAGCGGCGCGGACGCTGGACGGTCGGCGATCAGGCCGGCTGAAAACCTGGCGGCAGATCCGGCAGACGCTCGCCGCGCTTCGCGGCTTTCGGCATCGCGTCGCGGATCACGTGCTCCAGCTCCTCGAGATACGCGAGGAACCGCTGACGGCCGTCCGGGGACACGCGGCACAACGTCTGCGGACGCCGATTCTCGAATCCCTTCCAGACTTCGACGAGCCCGGCTTCCTTCAAGACGTCGAGGTGCCGGCTCAGATTGCCATCGGTCAGCGCGCACAGGCGCTTCAGATCGGAGAACAGCAAGCCCTCCGGACGCATGACGAGCGACGTCATGATCCCGAGGCGCGCCTTCTCGTGCAGCGCGCGCTCGAGCCCTTCGTACGCGAAGCGGCCCGGCTGCGTGAGCTCGTTAGCTTTCTTCTTCTTCATCATCCACTTCCGACGATTCGTCCTCGCTCACGATGCGACGAGGCGTCTCGAGGTTCCAATACAACAAGGCAGCGGTGAGCAGCTGCCCGACACCGAACGTTCCGCCGACCGACCAGGGGCTCAGCGCGTCCGGACCGCGGGCGTTCAAGAGCAGCGCGACGCCGGCCGCGTAGAAAAACAGCGCCACCCACCCGCTCGAACGAACGAGGAACGGGCGCGACGCGAAGATGCCGACGCCAAAGCAGATCGCCCAGATGCCCGGCAGCAGCGGCACGAGCGCGGTGTTCAGCCGCGCGAACACGGCCGCGATGATCGCGCCGGCCAGCAGGCTCGGCAGCATCTGCCCAACGACCCGCCGCGTGCGCCGGCGCGCGACCGCCTCGTCGTGGACGACGTAGTTGTAGACGATCTCGCTGACGCCGACGAATCCCGCCGTCGCCGCGACGACGCCCCAATAGATCACGAACGCGATCGGATCGGCGTCGAGGCGCGGCGGCTGCAGCCACGCGGCGGCCAGGCCGATCAGCCCGCTCGCCGCGACCGGCACCGATCGGTAGCCCCGGTAGACGTCGGCGCGCGTGACCTGATCCTGGATCGCCGCGACCTGCGCCAGGGCGCGATGCAGCTCCATCTGCAATAACTTTGCACAACAAAGCTATAAACGTCAATGTACGATGCCCCGGATGAAGGGCTACGCGAACCCGCAACTGTTGATAACCCCGCCGGAATTGAAATCCCTCACGGAAAATGCGGCGGGCCGCCCCCTCATCCTCGATTTGCGGCCTCCAGAGGCCTATACGGCGGGTCACGTGCCGGGCGCCGTCCACCTCGACCTGTGGGGGCTCAGCCTGACCGACACGGATCCCGCGCCGCTCAAAGCCTTCATGTGGATGATCGAGCACGTGCTCGCGATCCACGGCGTCACGAACGAGACGCCGATCGTCGTGTACGACGATCAGTCGGGCATTCGCGCCGCGAGAGCGTTCTGGTTTCTCGAGTATTTCGGACACCCGTCGGTGCGCCTCCTCGACGGCGGATTCGGCGCGTGGGCGCGCGACGGAATGCCCGTCACGCGCGAGGCGAGCCCGCCGCCGAAGAGCGAGTGGACCGGCGCGCGGAACGACCGAGCGATCGCGACATGGCGTGACGTCCGCGACGCGATCGCGAACGAGGATGCGATCATCCTCGACACGCGGAGCGAGGGAGAGCACAAGGGCACGGTCGTTCGCGCCGCGCGCGGCGGATCCGTGCCCGGCGCGGTGAACATCGAGTGGACCGAGAACCTCACGCCGCAAGGGGATTTCAAATCAGCGGCCGAGCTCGAGAAGATGTACGCATCCGCCGGCGTAACGCCCGATCGCGAGGTCATCACGTATTGCCAGGGCGGCTATCGCGCGGCGCACTCGTACATCGCGCTTCGCCTGATCGGCTACCCCCGCGTGCGAAACTACGTCGGATCGTGGAAAGAGTGGGGCGATCGAACCGATCTGCCAATTGAAAAACACTGATCCGCTGGCCGCTGCCCGCCAGCTGCCGTCCCTGATTGACGGAGAGCGGCTGGCGGACCGCGGACCACGGACCGCGACACGGGATACCAAATCATGAACGACGTTCTGGACTTCATTCATACGAATCGCGACCGCTACGTCGAGGAGCTGAAGGAATACCTCGCGATCCCGAGCATCAGCGCGCTGCCGCAGCACGCCGGCGATGTGCGCCGCTGCGCCGAGTGGACGTCGGCGGAAATGTCCCGCGTCGGATTGAACAACGTCAAGTTGATCGACACGCCGGGCTACCCCGTCGTGTACGGCGACTGGCTCGGCGCCGACGGCGCGCCGACGATCCTCTTCTACGGGCACTACGACGTGCAGCCGGTCGATCCGCTCGAGCTCTGGGAGTCGCCGCCCTTCACGGCCACGATCCGCGACGGCGAGATCTACGCGCGCGGCTCGGCCGACGACAAGGGGCAGGTCTTCATGCACTTCAAAGCAATCGAAGCGCACATGAAGAAGACCGGACGCCTTCCGGTGAACATGAAGATCATCCTCGAGGGCGAGGAAGAAGTCGGATCGGCGAATCTCGACAACTTCATCAAGGATCACAAGGACGATCTCTCCGCCGACGTCGTCGTGATCTCCGACTCGCCGATGTTCGATCGCGGCATTCCGTCGATCTGCTACGGGCTGCGCGGGCTCGTCTACTGCCAGATCGATCTGCGCGGCACGAAAAGCGATCTGCACTCGGGCTCGTTCGGCGGAGCCGTCGCGAATCCCGCGTTCGTCCTCGCGCAGGTCCTCGCGCAGATGAAGGATCGCGGCGGCCGCATCAAGATCCCGGGCTTCTACGACGACGTGCGGCCGCTGCGCGACGAGGAGCGGGCGGAATTCAAGAAGCTGCCGTTCAACGAGACGCGCTATCGCAAGGAGCTCGGCGCGCCGAAACTCTTCGGCGAGAGCAGCTATTCGACGCTCGAGCGCGTCTGGGGCCGGCCGACGTTCGAGGTCAACGGCCTACTCGCCGGGTTCACGGGCGAGGGCGCCAAGACCGTCATTCCGGCCGTCTCGATGGCCAAGGTCAGCATGCGGCTCGTGCCCGATCAGGATCCCGACAAGATCGCGAAGCTGTTCGATGATTACGTGCGGAAGGTCACGCCGAAGACCGTCGAGCTGAAGGTCACGCGCATGCACGGCGGCAAACCCTGGATGACCGAGTTCGACAACCCGTTCGTGCAGGCGGCGGGCCGCGCGATCGAGAAGGGCTTCGGAAAGACGCCGGTGTTCAACAGAGAAGGCGGATCGATCCCGGTCGTCGCGACGTTTCAGGAGATCCTCGGACTCCCCTCTGTCCTCTTCGGCGTCGGCCTCCCCGACGAGAACGCGCACGCCCCCAACGAGAAGCTGGATCTCGGCAACTTCCACGGCGGCATCGTCGCGTCCGCCTATCTTTACGATGAGATCGCCAGAACGAAATGAGCGTCGCCGCGCGGCCTGGATCGCGGCGGCGATCGCCGCCGCGTTCGCCGCGCATGGCTGCTCGGATCCCGAGCGCGAGCGCCTCAAAGCGACGACCAAGCCCTCGTACGACAACGCGACGGGAAAGCTGACGGAGCTGACGTTCGACGCGAACAAGAACGGCAAGATCGATACGTGGACGGAGATGGACGGCAACCGGCCGATCCGATCGCGGATCGACACGAACGAAGACGGCCGTCTCGATCGCTGGGAGTACTACGACGACAAAGGCACGCTCGCGAAAGTCGGCTTCTCGAGAAAGTCCGACGGCAAGCCGGATGCGTGGGCGTACTCCACCGCGGGAGGGCGCATCGATCGTATCGAGGTTTCCTCGGCGAGCGACGAGCGGCAGATCGATCGGTGGGAGTACTACGACAGCAGCGCCGCGCCTGGACCGGAAGGCACGGGCCCGCTGGTCCGCGTCGAGGAAGACGCGAACAAGGACGGCCGGCGCGACAAGTGGGAGCGCTACGAGAACGGCCTCGTGAAGACGGCGGAGTTCGACGAGAACGGCGACGGCCGGCCCGATCGCCGTCTCACGTACGAAGGCGCGGAGCTGGTGCTGATCGAATCGGCGCCGGACGCGTCGGGCTCGTATACGAAAAGGGTCCAACCTGCAGCCGGCGGGGTGAAGCCCACCGGAAAGTAAATGTGCCCCTGAGAATCGGCTTCGACATGGACGGCGTGCTGGCCGACTTCGCGACCTCGTTTCGCGAGTACGGTCTCCGTCTGTTCGGTCCCGCCGAGCCCGATCAACGACACATCGGCCAACGCCGTCTGCCCGGCGATCAACCGGAGACCGAAGAAGCGCGTCAGGCCGCCGCGGAACTGGCCGCGAGAGAGCGCATCGCGACCGCGCGCGCGCTCCGCCGCCGCGAAGACGCGATCTGGCAGGCCATCGAGAGCACGACGGATTTCTGGACCACGCTGAGACCGACCGAATCGGGCACCGTGCGGCGGATCTATCAATCGATGCTGCGGTACCGATGGGAAGTCTTCTTCATCACGCAGCGGCCCTACACCGAAGGGGAGACGGTGCAGCGCCAGACGCAGCGGTGGCTCGTCGATCAAGGATTCGAGCTGCCGAGCGTGCTCGTGATCAGCGGCTCGCGCGGGGCGGCCGCTAAAGCGATTCGGCTCGATTATCACGTTGACGACAACTCGCAGAACTGCCTCGACGTCATCTCCGAGTCGAGCGCCCGGCCCATCCTGATCGTTCCGCCGTCGAACGAGCCCGCCATTCAGAGCGCGCGCAAGCTCGGGATCGGCGTCGTGCATTGCGTCGGCGAAGCGGTGGACATCCTCGAACAGGCCTCGCAGGCGCACAGCAATCCGGGTCTGTTCAAGCGCCTCGCGGGGATGGTCGGCTGGAAATAGCGACAGCGCCGTCCGCGGTCCGCGGTCCGCGGCTAGCGGACAACGGGTAGCGGGCAGCGACCAGAAAACAAAAAAGAGGCCAGAGGCAAAACGCTTTGCCCCCGGCCCCCTCCGACTTCGTGGACCCGAGCCCCGGATCCCGGGTCCCGGATCCCGACAGCGCTAGTTTCCTACCAGGTCACGCGCGCGCCGAAGCGGATGACGCGCGGCGCGATGATGCTGCTGATGTTGTTCGGCGGCAGCGTCGCTGACGACGAGCCGACGCCGGTCGTGGCGTTGAACGAGTACTGCGTCCGGCGGCGCGACAGGATCTCGCTCGAGTTCGTCAGGTTGAACACGTCGAGACTTGGGATGATCCGCATGCCGCCGAAGTTGAACGCCTTGTCGACCCGGAAGTCCGCGACGAACAGGTTCGGAAGGCGCACGTCGCCGAGCGGGAACAGATAGACGCTCGTGTCGGCCACACCGTTGCCGCGTGTGGTGAACGCGATTTGCTGCGGGAACGGATAGCCCTGCGTCACGCTGGCGGTG
>DATBJJ010000102.1:0-31799 GCA_036556425.1 Vicinamibacterales bacterium | reverse complement strand
GCCGCAACGACCAAGGCACGATGAACACGAAGGCCACGATGATCACGAAGGACCTTCAAGAATCATCGTGCTCATCGTGTCGTCGTGCTCATCGTGACCTTTAGCGCCGTGACAATCGTGAGATTCGTGGATACCGGCACTCGATAATGCGCTCGATAGACTTCGACGTCATCGTGATTGGCGCGGGCCATGCCGGCGTCGAGGCGGCGTGGGCCGCGGCGTCGATGGGCCGCAGCGTCGCGATCTGTACGCTGTCGGAGTCGACGATCGCGCACATGCCGTGCAACCCGGCGATCGGCGGAACAGCGAAGGGCCACCTCGTTCGAGAGATCGATGCGCTCGGCGGGCTGATGGGGATCGCGATTGATGCGACGGGCATTCAATTCAAGCTGCTCAATCGCAGCCGCGGTCCCGCGGTGTGGTCGCCGCGCGCGCAGGCAGACAAGCGGCGCTACGGCGCGTGGGTGCACGACGCGCTGCGGCGCCATCCCTCGATCGCGTGGATCATCGGGCGCGCCGGACGGATCGTGCGCGACGGCGCCGGCGTCACGGGACTCGCGCTCGAATCGGGCGAGACGTATCGCTGCCGCGCGCTGGTGATCACGACGGGAACGTTCCTCAACGGCCTCGTGCACGTAGGTCCCGAGCAGCGGCCGTCCGGACGCGCCGGCGAGCCGCCATCGCGCGATCTCGCCGAATCGATCAAGTCGTTGGGCTTCACGTGGGGCCGACTGAAGACGGGCACGCCGCCGCGGCTCGATCGGCGATCGATCGACTTCACGCGCTTCGCGGCGGAGCGCGGCGACGATCCACCGGTGCCGTTCTCGTTTACGACGGATGGCATCTCGTCGCCGCAGATCGAGTGTCATCTGCTGCACACGACGGATCGCGTCCACGATCTCGTGCGGGAGCACATCGGCGCGTCGCCGCTCTTCAACGGGCAGATTCGAGGCATCGGTCCTCGCTACTGTCCGTCGCTCGAGGACAAGGTGATGCGGTTCCCGCATCGCGAGCGGCATCAGTTGTTCCTCGAGCCGGAAGGTCTCGACGTCGACGAGATCTACATCAACGGCTATTCGATGAGTCTTCCGGCGGACGTGCAGGAAGCCATCGTTCACGCGCTTCCGGGCCTCGAACACGCGGTCGTTCTTCGACATGGGTACGCGGTCGAATATGATTTCGTGCAACCGACCGAATTGAAACAGACGCTGGAGACGAAGCGCATTCCTGGACTGTTTTTCGCCGGGCAAATCAACGGCACGTCGGGCTACGAGGAGGCGGCCGCGCAGGGAATCGTCGCCGGGATCAACGCCGCGCGGTCCGCGTCGGGCGAGTCGAGCTTCACGCTGGGTCGAGACATCAGCTACATCGGCACGATGATCGACGACCTCACGACGAAGGGATGCCTCGAACCGTATCGCATGTTCACGTCGCGCGCCGAGCATCGGCTGCTGCTCCGGATCGACAACGCGGATCTCCGGCTCACGGAGCGGGGACGCGCGATTGGACTCGTGGCGGACGATCGCTGGGAGCGCTTCCGCGAGCGCCGCGCGCGATACGAGAAGAACCGATCGATCGTCGAAAAGACGACGATCACGAGCAGCGGAGGGGATCGTATTCCCGCTGCGCGCGCATTGAAACAGCCGGACATTACCGTCGAGGGCTTGATCGATCGCGGTGAGCTCTCGCTGGCGATTTCATCCCGCAGCCGCGCGATCGATCTCGCGAGCATCGAGACGGACTTCAAGTACGAAGGCTACATTCAGCGGCAGCACGCGACGATCGATCGTCAGCGCCGCCAGGAAGGCCGCGGGATTCCAAGCGACTTCACGTTCGCGGGGATCCCGGGACTCTCCCGAGAAATGGTTGAACGGCTGTCCGCGATCCGGCCCGAGACGCTCGGGCAGGCGTCGCGTATTCCCGGCGTGACGCCCGCCGCCATCTCAGTTATTGCCGCCTATCTCGATCGCCCGCGCAGCAGAGCCGCAGTTTGATAGGCTTCAGCGGTGCCCCCGCGTGACTTCCGCAGCCGCCTCGCGCGCCGCGCGTCGAAGCTGAACGTCTTTCTCCAAGACGAGGCGGCGCGGAAGCTGACGGAGTACTACGAGCTCCTCACGCGGTGGAATCGGAAAATCAACCTCACGTCGATCACCGACGCGGACGAAGCCATCGATCGGCTGTTGTTGGAACCGATCATCGCTGCGCGACACTTCCCCACCGGCGCCCGGCAGCTCATGGACATCGGCTCCGGCGGCGGCTCCCCGGCGATCCCGTTCAAGATCCTCAATCCCTCGCTGCGCCTGACCATGGTCGAAGCGAAGGCGCGGAAATCGGCCTTTCTTCGGGAAGCGGTCCGGCAGTTGTCGCTGGCGCAGGCGGCCGTCGAGAATACGCGGTTCGAGGAGCTCCTGGCGCGGCCGGATCTCCATGAAACACAGGATGTTGTCTCGCTTCGCGCGGTGCGGACGGAGACGCGGGTGTTGACGTCGCTGCAGGCCTTTGTCAGTCCTGGCGGGGTCATTCTTTTGTTTCGAGGGCCTGCCGGTCCCGAGACTCCGGCGGTGGTTGTTCCGCCGCTCGAATGGACGGGCACGTTCCCCCTGGTGGACTCGCTCCGAAGCCGCGTGACGGTCCTCGCGAAGCGCCAGATCCGCTAATGTTCCACGTGGAACGTTCTCTGGCAGCTTCCGCTTCCAGCTTCCAGCTTCCAGCTTCCAGCTTCCAGCTTCCAGCTTCCAGCTTCCAGCGCGCTTCCGGTTGCGAGCGGCGCTGCGCAAGCGTATTATCGATACGCAGGGGCTGTCTGTCATGGAATTAGGTCAAATAACACAATAATGCCCGGTCGTGTGATCGCCGTTTCCAATCAAAAAGGGGGCGTCGGCAAGACGACCACGGCCATCAACCTCGCCTCCGCCCTGGCGATGGCCGAGCAGCGGGTGCTGCTCGTCGATCTCGATCCGCAGGCCAATCTCACGAGCGGCGTCGGGCTCAAAGGTCAGACCGAGACCACCATCTACGACCTGCTCACCAACGGCGGCGCCGATCCGCGCAGCGTGGTCGTGCCGACGAAGGTCAAGAACCTCTGGCTCGTCCCCGCCGATCGCAATCTCACCGGCGCGGAGGTCGAGCTCGTCGCGTTCGACGATCGCGAGCGGCGCCTGCAGGCGATCCTCGCGCCGCTCAAAGACGACTTCGACGTGATCTTCGTCGACACGCCGCCGTCGCTCGGCTTGCTGACCCTCAACGCGCTCGTCGCCGCCGACGCCGTGCTGATTCCGCTGACGTGCGAATACTTCGCGCTCGAGGGGCTCGCGGATCTCGTCGCGACGCTGCGCCGCGTGCGCGGATCCTTCAATCCCTCGCTCGACATCGCCGGCGTCCTGCTCACGATGTACGACGAGCGCACGAATCTCGGACAGCAGGTCGCGCGCGACATTCGCGAGTTCTTCCAGGATCGCGTGTACGACACCGTCATTCCGCGCAACGTGCGCCTCGGCGAAGCGCCGAGCCACGGCGTGCCCGGCATTCTCTACGACGTGAAATCGCGCGGCGCGATCGCGTACGTCGCGCTCGCGCGCGAATTCCTGGCGCGCGTCCCTTCGGGACCGCCCACCTACACGGAGCCGCAACATGGTTGAGAAACGTCCTGCGCTCGGCCGCGGTCTGAGCGCGCTCATCCCGGCGCCGCCCGCGGCGCCGCAGACGGCCGCGCGCCCGCAGGAAATCGACATCGATCTCTTGACGCCCAACCGCTTCCAGCCGCGGACCTCCATCGACGACGAGAAAATCGAGGAGCTCGCGCGATCGATTCGATCGAACGGCGTGATTCAGCCGATCGTCGTTCGCAAGGCCGCCGCCGGCTACGAGATCATCGCGGGCGAGCGCCGCTGGCGCGCGTCGCAGCGCGCCGGCCTCCTCAAAGTTCCGATCGTCGTCCGCGACATCCCCGACGAGCAGCTCCTCGCGGCGGCGTTGATCGAGAACATCCAGCGCGAAGATCTCAACGCGATGGAAGAAGCGCACGCGTACCGCCGCCTCGCGGACGAGTTCCATTTGACGCAGGAACAGATTGCCGATGCCGTCGGCAAGGACCGATCGTCGATCGCGAACACCGTCCGGCTGCTGAAGCTCCCGCACGAGATGCGCGAGAACGTCGCGGCCGGCGCGCTGGCGATGGGGCATGCGCGCGCGCTCTTGAGCCTCCCCGACGAGGCGTCGCAGCTGCGCGTGGGACGCGAGGTCGTCGCGAAGCAGCTCTCGGTGCGCGAGACGGAGACGCTCGTCAAGAAGACGCTGACGCCCGACGCCAAACGCGAGCCGCCGGAGAAAGACGTCCATACGCGCGCGGCGGAAGATGCGCTGCGATTCGCGCTGGGCACGCGCGTCCGGATCGTCCGCAAGCGCAAAGGCGGGCGGATCGAGATCGATTTCGGATCGGAAGACGAGCTGCAGCGGATCTACGAGCGATTGACCGAGAAGAACTGACGTGACACGCGTATGCACAAACGCCTGACCGACTACGCCGCCTGCGCGGGTTGAGCGAGCAAGCTCGCGGCTGGTGAGCTCGCCCAGGTCCTGGGCGATTTGCACGTGCCGAACGACCCCCGGGTCCTGATCGACTTTCGGACCTCTGACGATGCGGGTGTGTACAGGTTCGACGACGGCCGGGCGCTCGTGCAGACCGTCGATTTCTTCACGCCGATCGTCGACGATCCGTTCGTCTACGGTCAGATCGCGGCGGCGAATGCGTTGAGCGACGTGTACGCGATGGGCGCACGTCCGCTGACCGCGCTCGCGATTGCGGCGTTTCCGAAGGACGCCGATCGCGAAATCCTCGGCGCCATTTTTCGTGGCGGTCTCGACAAGCTCCGCGAAGCGCGGGTGGCGCTCCTCGGCGGCCATACCGTGCAAGACAGCGAGATCAAGTTCGGCTACGCCGTGACCGGCGAGGTGGACGCGTCCGCGATCTGGTCGAACGCGGGCGCAACGCCCGGCGATGTGCTGATCCTCACGAAGCCGCTCGGCACGGGCGTCGTCGCCACCGCGCTCAAGTTCGAGCGCGCGCCGCGCGAGGCAATCGACAACGCTGTTCGGTCGATGACGACGCTGAATCGCGCGGCCAATGACGCGCTGCGTTCGCTCGGACCGGGCGTCGTCCACGGGTGCACGGACATCACCGGGTTCGGGTTGATCGGACATGCCGGCGAGATGGCGCTCGCGAGCGGCTGCACGATCGAGATCGACAGCGCGCGGATTCCGCTGTTGACCGGCGCGCGTGAGCTTGCCGCGATTCGTGGCAACATTCCTGGCGGCGGCCGGACGAACGTGGAGCATTTCGGGCCGTTGACAGAAATCGC
This sequence comes from Vicinamibacterales bacterium, assembly GCA_036556425.1. Classification (GTDB taxonomy): domain Bacteria; phylum Acidobacteriota; class Vicinamibacteria; order Vicinamibacterales; family 2-12-FULL-66-21; genus DATBJJ01. Next base: position 26,442 of record DATBJJ010000102.1, on the reverse strand, counting down.
GGGGGACGTCGACGCCGATCTCGCGCAGCTGCTCTACGATCCGCAAACCTCCGGCGGGCTGCTCGCCGCCGTCGACGCGTCGGCGGAAGATCGCGCCGTGCAAGCGCTTCTCGGAGAGGGAGTTCAGGCGGCGGTGGTGGGCCGTGTGCTGTCCGGCGACAGGTCGAGAATCCTCGTACGGTAACGCGTCCGTCGCTTGGCAGCCGAGCCGTTCGGATGGTATAAATTAATGTTTTGCGTCGCGGTGCTTATCGCCTCCTGAGCCTCACGGTATTCCCAGGCGCTCAACTCTTGCATCGGCTTACGACATGGTCCAACACACCATCGCGCCCGCCCGACGCTCACGAACCGAGACGGCGATCCCCGAAGTCGTGCTGTTCCTTGTGGTGATCCAATGACCAGCCGCGGCGCCGCCGTGCGCTACGCTCGAGCGCTCTTCGATACCGCGCTCGCCGAGAAGCGGGATCTTCAGAGGACGTACGACGATCTGCGCGGGTTTGCCGATCTGTTCTCGCAAAACGACGGCCTCGCGCGCGTCATGACGAATCCCGCCATCCCGGCTCCGCGAAAGCGCGCCGTGGTCGAGACGCTCGTCCGCCGCGCAGGCGCGATCGAGCCCGCGGTGGGCAAGCTCCTGCTGCTGCTGGCGGAGCGCGATCGCCTCGCGCTCGTCCCGGATGTCGCGCACGCGTTCGAGAGCCGCTTGATGGATCATCAGCACGTCGTGCGCGCGGAAGTCGTCACCGCGCTGCCGCTGGCGACGGATCGCGTGGCCGCGCTGCGCGACGGGTTGAAGCGCGCGACCGGGCGCGAAGTCCGTCTCGAGTCCCGCGTCGATCCGGACATCATCGGCGGCGCGATCGCCCGGATCGGCAGCACCGTGTTCGATGGAAGCGTGACGCGCCAGCTTCAACGAATGAAAGAGACATTGACGAGCGCAACTGATTGATATGGACATCAAAGCTGAAGAGATCTCGAGAATCATCCGCGAGCAGATTGGCAGCTACGCCGTCGACGTCGACGTCGCCGAGGTCGGCACGATCGTCTCGGTCGGCGACGGGATCGCGCGCGTGCATGGCGTCGAGAAGACGATGGCCGGCGAGATGCTCGAGTTCCCGCACGGCGTGTTCGGCATCGCGCTGAACCTCGAGGAGGAGAGCGTGGGCGCCGTGCTCCTCGGGGAGTACACGGAAATCAAGGAAGGCGACACCGTCCGCCGCACGAACCGGATCATCTCGGTTCCCGTCGGCGAGGAGCTGATCGGCCGCGTCGTGAACGCGCTGGGTCAGCCGGTCGACGGCAAGGGGCCGATCACGTCGAAGCAGTTCAGCGAAATCGAGCGGCTCGCGCCGGGCGTCGTCGATCGGAATCCCGTCAAGGAGCCGATGCAGACGGGCCTCAAGGCCATCGACGCGATGGTGCCGATCGGCCGCGGGCAGCGCGAGCTCATCATCGGCGACCGCCAGACCGGCAAGACCGCCGTGGCCGTCGACACGATCATCAATCAGAAGGGGCAGGACGTCATCTGCATCTACAACGCGATCGGTCAGAAGCAGTCGACGATCGCGCAGGTGGTGCGGACGCTCGACGATGCCGGCGCGATGGAGTACACCATCGTCGTTGCGGCCGCGGCGTCGGATCCGGCGCCGCTTCTCTACATCAGCCCCTACTCCGCGTGCACGATGGGCGAGTTCTTCCGCGACAGCGGGCGTCACGCGCTCTGCATCTACGACGATCTCTCGAAGCACGCGCAGGCGTATCGCGAGATCTCGCTGCTGCTTCGCCGTCCGCCGGGCCGCGAGGCCTATCCCGGAGACGTGTTCTACCTGCACTCGCGACTTCTCGAGCGCGCCGCGAAGCTTCGGAAGGAGCTCGGCGGCGGATCGCTGACGGCGCTCCCGATCATCGAAACGCAGGCGGGCGATCTGTCGGCGTACATCCCGACGAACGTGATCTCGATCACCGACGGGCAGATCTTCCTCGAGTCGGATCTGTTCCACCAAGGCGTGCGGCCGGCCATCAACGTCGGCAACTCCGTCTCGCGCGTCGGCGGGTCGGCGCAGGTGAAAGCGATGCGCCAGGTCGCCGGCTCGCTGCGCCTCGATCTCGCGCAGTACCGAGAGCTCGCCGCTTTTGCGCAGTTCGGCAGCGATCTCGACAAGGCGACGCTCAATCAGCTCAATCGCGGCCGCAGGCTCGTCGAGGTCCTCAAGCAGCCGCAATACCAGCCGCTGCCGGTCGAGAAGCAGGTCGCGATCATCTTTGCGGCGGGCAACGGCTATCTCGACGGCGTCGCCGTCGACATGGTCCGCGAGTACGAGATAGGGCTCTATCAGTTCCTCGAGACGCGCCGGCCCGAAGTGCTGCGCACGCTCGCGGAGAAGAAGCAGATCGACGATGACGCGAAAGCGGCGCTGACGGCGGCGCTGAAGGAATTCACCGAGCAGTTCGCCGCGAGCCGCAAGGCGGCGTAGGCCACGCGCGATGCCGTCACTCCTCGACATCCGGCGCCGCGTTCGCGCGGTGAAATCGACGCAGCAGATCACCAAGGCGATGAAGATGGTCGCCGCGTCGAAGCTCCGGCGCGCGCAGGAGCGCATTCAACAGGCGAGGCCGTACGCCTCTCAAATGCAGCGCGTCCTGAACAGCCTCGCGTCGCGCGTCGATCCCTCGTCGCACCCGCTGCTCGACGAGCGCAAGACGCCGCGCGCGAACGGCCGCGCGCTCCTGCTCATCGTCACTGCCGATCGCGGATTGTGCGGGAGCTTCAACACCAACGTGATCAAGGCGGCGGCGACGTTCATCACCGAGAGGCCCGCGCAGGTCGTGCTCGGACTGATCGGCCGGCGCGGACGCGACTACTTCGCGCGCCGCGGCTTCGAAATCCGCTACGAGCAGGTGAACCTGTTCGCGGCGCTGAAGTTCGCCGACGCCAAAGCGATCGCGAACGCCGCGATCGACGCGTTCGTCACCGGCGACGTCGACAGCGTGCACGTCGTGTACAACGAATTCAAATCGGTCATGTCGCAGCAGGTCGTCGTGGAACAACTGCTGCCCATCCCGCGCGGAACGTTCGCCGCCACGAGCGACACGCCAACCGTCGATTACATCTACGAGCCGGCGCCGGCGGAGCTCTTCAAGCGCTTGGTGCCTGGCCACATCGAGGTGCAGGTCTATCGGGCGCTGCTCGAGTCGGCCGCCGCGGAGCACGCGGCGCGCATGACGGCGATGGATGCGGCGACGCGCAACTCGGCCGAGATGATCGAGCAGTTGACGCTGCACATGAACAAGGTCCGCCAGGCCGCGATCACGCGCGAGATCATCGAAGTGGTCTCGGGGGCGCAGGCGCAGTGAGCAACATCGGCTGAATCACACAAACAGAGCACACGACAACTATGGCTGTCGCTACAGACACAAAAGTCGGAAAAGTCGTCCAGATCATCGGGCCGGTGGTCGACGTGGAATTCGAAGGCGGACACCTCCCCGCCATCTACAACGCGGTGCGCATCGTCGGCGAAGGCAAGCAGCCGATCGACGTCGTTGTCGAGGTCGAGCAGCACCTTGGCGAGAACCGCGTGCGGACGGTCGCGATGAAGCCGACCGACGGCATGCAGCGCGGGATGAAGGCCATCGACACGGGCTCCCCCATCTCGATGCCCGTCGGGACGGCGACGCTGGGCCGCGTCATGAACGTGCTCGGCGAGCCGGTGGACTTCCCGGATCGTCCGGTGGAGTCGAAGGAGCGGTGGTCGATTCATCGCAGCGCGCCGTCGCTCGAGGATCAGTCGACCGAGCTGCAGATGTTCGAGACCGGCATCAAGGTCATCGATCTCCTCGAGCCGTATCTGCGCGGCGGCAAGATCGGCCTGTTCGGCGGCGCGGGCGTCGGCAAGACGGTCATCATCCAGGAGCTGATTCACAACGTCGCGATGAAGCACGGCGGCGTGTCGGTGTTCGCCGGCGTCGGCGAGCGCACGCGCGAAGGGAACGATCTCTGGCTCGAGTTCCAGGAGAGCGGCGTCATCAACATGGAAGACATGACCAAGTCGCGCGCCGCGCTGGTCTACGGCCAGATGACGGAGCCGCCGGGCGCGAGGCTGCGCGTCGCGCTGAGCGGCCTCACGGTCGCGGAGTACTTCCGCGACGCGGAAAACAAGGACGTGCTCCTCTTCATCGACAACATCTTCCGCTTCACGCAGGCGGGGTCGGAAGTGTCGGCGCTCCTCGGCCGCATGCCGTCGGCCGTCGGCTATCAGCCGACGCTGCTGACGGAAATGGGCGAGCTGCAGGAGCGAATCACCTCGACGAAAAAGGGGTCGATCACCTCCGTTCAGGCGATCTACGTTCCGGCCGACGACTACACGGATCCCGCGCCGGCGACGACGTTCGCGCACCTCGACGCGACGACGAACCTGTCGCGCGCGATCGTCGAGCTGGGCATCTATCCGGCCGTCGATCCGCTGGCGTCGACCTCGCGCATCCTCGATGCGCGTATCATCGGCGACGATCACTACAACGTGGCGCGTGCGGTGAAGCAGGTCCTTCAGCGGTACAAGGACCTGCAGGACATCATCGCGATCCTCGGTATCGACGAGCTCTCGGAGGAAGACAAGCTGACGGTGGGCCGCGCGCGGCGCATTCAGCGGTTCCTCTCGCAGCCGTTCTTCGTGGCGGAACAGTTCACCGGATTCCCCGGCAAGTACGTGCCGATTGCGGACACCGTCCGCAGCTTCCGTGAGATCGTGGAAGGCAAGTACGATCATCTTCCGGAGCAGGCGTTTTACATGGTCGGCACTATCGAGGAAGCGGTCGCAAAAGCCGAAAAGATGAAGGGCTGATGGCTCTCCCGACCCACATCGACCTTCGCATCGTCACACCAGACCGCCTGATCGTTCACGAGCGCGTGGACGAAGTGGAGGTTCCGGGCTCGGAAGGGTATTTCGGTGTGCTGCCCGGACACACGCCGCTGCTCGCGCTTCTGTCGGTCGGCGAGCTGTGGTATCGCCAAGGAACCGAGAAAACCTACGTCGCGATCGCGTTCGGCTTCGCGGAAGTCCTGCCGGACAGCGTGACGATCCTCGCCCAACTCGCCGAGCCGGCAGAGGAGATCGACGTCGCGCGCGCCGACGCCGCGCGCAAACGAGCGGAGGACCGGCTCGCGCACGCCACGAGCGACATCGACTACGAGCGCGCGCGCGTCGCGCTGATGAAATCCTTGAGCCGACTGCAGGTGTCATCGCGCATCGGCGTCGGTCCGCGCACGGGCGAGCTCAAGCGCGTGCGGACGTAGGATAGAGTCGCGGTCAATGAGCCCATCGCCGCTGTCGTTTCGTTGGGCCGTCACCAGCGACAAGGGCCTGCGCCGAACGAGCAATGAGGACAGCCACTGCGAGCGGGCCGAGATCGGCTTGTTCGTCGTCGCCGACGGCATGGGCGGACACGTCGCGGGCGAAGTCGCCTCGCGGGTCGCCGTCGAAGCGATCCAAGCGTTCATCGCGGAAACGGCGCACGCGGACAAGAACCGCACCTGGCCGTTCCCGTTCGAGCCAAGCCTCAGCCTCGAAGCCAACCGGTTGAAAGCCGCGTTCAGGCTCGCCAACCGCAAGATCGCGTCGGCGATCGCGGACTCGAACGATCTGCGCGGCATGGCGACGACCGCGTCTGCGATTCTCGCGGGAACGGCGACCGCGTGCGTCGCGCACGTGGGCGACAGCCGCGTCTATGTGCTGCGCGCCGGCGCGCTCGAGCAGCTCACGCACGATCACTCGTGGGTCGAAGAACAGGTTCGCGCCGGCACGATGAGCCCAACGGCCGCGCGGCAGCATCCGTGGCGCAACGTCGTCACGCGCGCGCTGTCGGGCGGTGAAGATCCCGAGGTCGACGTGACCGAGGTGCGCCCGCAGCCGGGCGAGCGCTTCCTTCTTTGTTCTGACGGTCTCTTCTCCGTCGTGACCGACGCGCAAATCGCGGACATCCTCGGCGACCGAACGCTGAAGTTGCAGGACATCGCTGCCGCCCTCATCGCGGCCGCGAACGCCGGCGGCGGTCCCGACAACATCACCGCGCTCGTCATCGAGGTCGATGCTTCATAACCTCGCGCGGCTGATCCGCTATCGCGGCCTGGTTCAGAGCCTGGTCGCCCGAGAGCTGAAAGCGCGGTATCGAGGATCGGTGCTCGGGTTCTTCTGGTCGTTCATCAACCCGCTCCTCCTGCTGCTGATCTATTCGGTCGTCTTCAAGTACTTTCTCAAGCGGGGAGACGACGATCTGCCGCCCTACGAGGTATTCCTCTTCTGCGGCCTGCTTCCCTGGACGTGGTTCTCGACGTCGCTCCTCGAGTCGTCGGGGGTGCTGATCTCCGGCGGCAACCTGATCAAGAAGGTGCTCTTTCCGGCGGAGATCCTGCCGATCGTCACGGTGCTCGCGAACATGGTCCATTTCTTCCTGGGTCTGCCGATCCTGTTCGCGTTCATCCTGTATCAGGGCATGCCGCTCTATTTCGACGAGCTCGCGTGGTTCCCCGTGGCTGTCGTCGTGCAGTTGATTCTGACGCTCGGGTGCGCGCTGATCCTGTCGTCGCTGACCGTCCACTTCCGCGATCTGCGCGACATCCTCGCCAACCTCGTGACGTTCTGGTTTTTCGCGACGCCGATCATCTACAGCTACAAGGACATGGATGCGCCGGTGATGCGATACCTGAATCTGAACCCGTTCACGCATCTCGCGATCACGTATCAAGAGATCTTGTATTTCCCTGGCCCGGTCGGGCACTGGTTCTGGCTGCTCGTCCTCGGCGTCATCTCTATCGCGTTCTTTCTGTTCGGGTATTTCGTGTTCGATAGATTGAGGGATACGTTTGCGGAGGAAGTATAAGGATCGCGGTCCGCTCTCCGCGGCTCGCTGTCCGCAAGACATTCAGATCGAAATCGAGCGGCTGAGATCTGAACGCTCTTCCGGACAGCGAACCAGCGGCCCGCGGACCGCGACATTGGCCACCCATGACGTTTGCGGAGGAAGTGTGAGTAGCCGTCAGCTTTCAGCTCTCAGCTCTCAGCTAAGAGCATTCCGATCCTCGTCGCGCGATTGGGCGCTGAATGCTCTCGCTGAGAGCTGAAAGCTGAAAGCTGAAAGCTGAGAGCTGAAAGCTGAGAGCTGAGAGCTGAACATGAATGCCATCGAATTGACCCACGTCTCCAAGATCTACCGGCGCTACAGCCGGCGGCGGCAGTTCGCGACGCTCAAGAGCGCTCTGCTGTCGGGCAGCCTGATCCGGGATCTGAAGCCGGACGAGACGTTCACGGCGGTGCAGGACGTGACGTTCACGGTGCCCGCCGGCCGGACGCTCGGCGTGATCGGACGCAACGGATCGGGGAAGAGCACGTTGTTGAAGCTGGTCGCCGGAATCACGAAGCCGAGCGAGGGGCATCTCCACGTGCGCGGACGCATCTCGGCGCTCATCGAGCTCGGCGCCGGGTTCCACCCCGAGATTTCCGGGCGGGAGAACGTGTTCATCAACGGCATCATGCTCGGGCTGTCGAAGAAAGAGATCACGAATCGCTTCGACGAGATCGTCGAGTTCGCCGAGCTCCGGGAGTTCATCGACGCGCCGGTCAAGACGTACTCCTCCGGCATGTACATGCGCCTTGGGTTTGCGGTCGCCATCCACGTCGATCCGGACGTTCTGCTCGTGGACGAAGTGCTCGCGGTCGGCGACGAAGGCTTCACGCACAAGTGCCTCGACAAATTCTCCGAGTTCAAACGCCGCGGCAAGACGATCCTGCTCGTGACCCACTCGTTGGGCCTCGTGGAGCGATTCTGCGACGAGGCGCTTTGGATGGACGCCGGCTCGATGAAGGCGCTGGGCGATCCGAAACGCGTGGTTGGCGCTTACATCACCGACGTCGAGCTCAGCGAAGAGCAGGAGCTCGCGAAAGGAGACGCCAAGGCGCGCGAGGCCGCGGTCGTCGTTTCACCCGACGAGCCCGCATCGGCCGTGCTGCCCGACAATCCAATCGAGAGCGGAACGGCGCCGACCGACATGTTCCGCGCCGCCGAAGGCCGATGGGGATCGCGCGAGATCGAGATCACGGACGTGGCGTTGATTGGATCCGACGGCGAACGGGCGCACGTGTTTCACAGCGGCGAGCGCCTCGACGTCCGCCTGCGTCTTCGCGCGCCCGTCGCGATGGACGACTTCGTCGTCGGCATCGGGATCTTCAATGCCGAAGGCGTCTGCTGTTACGGTACGAACACCAACATCGAAGAGTTGAAGGGCCAGCGAATCTTCGGCGACGCCGAGGCGGTGTTCTCGATCGAGAGCCTCGAGCTCGTCGAGGGGACCTACAAGCTGGACGTCGCGATCCACAAAGCTGACGGGTATCCGTACGACTATCACCGCCTGCTCCACACCTTCCGCGTGAAGTCGCGAACGAAGGACGTCGGCATCTATCGTCCGAAGCATGTCTGGCAGTTCTCCGACTCGATGACGTTCACGCGCGCGGGCCAGCCGTGAAGGTCGAGCACGGTGGCGTCGCGCGGCTCCTCTCGCGCGAGGATGCGGTCGCGCTGGCGGCGCGGCGCCGGCGCGAAGGGCGCACGATCGTCTTCACGAACGGCGTGTTCGATCTACTCCATCCCGGACACGTCCGCTATCTCGACGTCGCGCGATCGTTGGGTGACGTGTTGATCGTGGGGCTGAACGGCGACGCGTCGGTGAGGCGGAACAAGGGTGCGTCCCGGCCGATCACGCCGGAACGCGAGCGCGCCGAAGTGCTGCTCGCCTTGACGGCGGTCGACGCGGTCGTGCTGTTCGACGAAGACACGCCGGCCGAGATCATCGCCGCGGTTCAGCCGGATATTCTCGTCAAGGGAGCGGATTGGCCCGAGGATCAGATCGTCGGACGCGACACGGTCGAGGCGAGGTGCGGCCGCGTCGTTCGAGTGCCGCTCGAAGAGGGGCATTCGACGACGGCCATCGTCGAACGCGTACGCCGATTGTCGAACACGTCGAAGTCTAGTGCTGCGGGCGATCTTTGATCGCCGCTTCGATCTGACTCACGATGCTCGGCGGAATGATCGTCATGTTGTGCTCTTTTCGAGCGTGCGCTTCCGCCTTCGCAAAGACCTCGTCCGCGTCTTTCCCCACGATCACCGTGTCGCAGCCCGGCATGAGATCGCCGCAGTTCAGCACCTTCATGCAACACCTCCCGGGGGTAGCGCCTCAGTCTAGGTCTTTGCCGGCCGAAACAAAAGCTCAGCATTGCCCGGCATTGATCATTGGTTAGAATGAAAGATTCGAGTCGCTTCGGGCGGCGTTCGTGTCTTCCTATACCTCCAGCTCCCTCACGCTTCGTGCTGTTCTGAAATCGGCCGCAGGCCGTCTCGGGATGGGCGCGTCCGCGTTCGAGCGAGGCGGCGGCCGGCGCATCTCGGGTCTCACACCTTCGGCAAAGGCCATGGCCGCTGCGGCGGCCGCGGGCCGATCGCCTGTCATCGTCGTCGTGCCCAACGATGCGGAAGTCGAGCGCATGACGCTGGATGCGAGGTTCTTCTTGTCGGCGCTCGAGGGCTTGTCGGATGCGGACGCGGAACGGATGGTCCTGCCGCTCCCGTCGCATGAGGTCGATCCATACCGCGGGCTGAAGCCGCACTTCGACATCAGCTCGGCGCGCGCGCGCGCGTTGCACGGGCTCGCGGCATCGACGGCGAAGCTCGTGGTCGTGTCCGCGGCGGCGCTCCTGCCGCGCTTGAGTGCTCCCACTCGATTGATCGACGCGGCGCTGACGCTCCGTCCCGGACAGGAGATCGCGCCGACCGATCTCGCCGACGTGCTCCTCGCGGCGGGCTACACGCGCCAAGATCCGGTCGACCAATCGGGCGAGTTCTGCGTGCGCGGCGGCGTCGTCGATTTCTTTCCCGCGGGCGCGCCGCAGCCGATCCGGCTGGAGTTTGTCGGCGACACGATCGAGTCCATTCGCACGTACGATCCGGCGACGCAGCGATCGAGCGGACAGATCGATCGAGCGGCCATCGCTCCGCTGCACGAGCTTCCCGGCGTGGATCCAGGTGAAGGCGATCGGACCGCGAGCGTGTTCGACTACTTCGCGGTGAGCCGGCCGATCCTCATCGTCTCCGAGCCGGACGAAGTGCGCGCGCAAGGGCGCAAGGTCTGGGAACAGATCGGCGCCAGCTACGACGAGGCTGTTCGCAAAGGCCAGCGGGTGCCGGCGCCGTCGGATCTCGTCATCGATTGGGACTCCGTTGAATCACGCCTCGAGGCGGCGGCCGCGCTCGAGTCGCTCGCGCTCGAGAACGAGGGCGAGTCGCTTCACATCGCCTCGCAGCCGTCGCTCGAGTACTCCGGCCGCGTGCAGGATTGGGTCGAGGAGATCCGCCGCGGCCGCGAGCGAGGCGACACCCAAGTGTTCATCGCGTATTCGGCTGGACGCGCGGAGCGAACGATCGAGCTCCTCGCCGACTACGACATCTTCGCCGTGCCGATGGAGCGCGCCGAAGATGCGCACGCCGCGGCGCTCCTCGTCGGCGTCGGCCATCTCAGCCGCGGGTTCAGACTGCCGGATGCGCAGCTGCAGCTCTGGGCCGAGACGGACGTGTTCGAGGAAGAGCGCAAGCTCCACGAGCGCCGTCGATCCGCGACACGCACTTTCCTCTCGGACTTCCGCGATCTGAAGGCGGGCGATCACGTCGTTCACGTCGATCACGGGATCGGCCTCTTCGTCGGCCTCAAGCGAATCGACGTCGGTCTCGATCCGCAGGAGTTCATGGAGCTCCGGTACGCCGGCGAGGACAAGCTCTTCGTCCCCGTGGAGCGCTTGGATCTCGTCCAAAAGTACACCGGCGCGACCCGCCCCTCGCTCGATCGCCTCGGCGGAACGACGTGGGAGAAAGCCAAGACGCGCGTCAAGAAGGCGATGCGCGACATGGCGGAGGAGCTGCTGAAGCTCTATGCCGCGAGGAAAGCGGTCCCCGGCCACGCGTTCAGCGTCGACACGCACTGGCAGGAGGAATTCGAGGATGCGTTCGAATGGGAGCTGACGCCCGATCAGAAGACCGCGATCGCGGACATCAAGCGCGACATGGAATCGCCGTCGACGATGGATCGCTTGCTCTGCGGCGACGTCGGATACGGCAAGACTGAAGTCGCGATGCGCGCCGCGTTCAAGGCGGTGATGGACGGCAAGCAGGTCGCCGTTCTCGCGCCGACGACGGTCCTCGCGTTTCAGCACTCCAAGACGCTCAAGGACCGATTCGCAGCGTTTCCTGTCCGCATCGACATGCTGAGCCGCTTCCGAAGCAAGGCGGAGCTCAAGCAGATCGTGGACGATGTGACGGCCGGGAAGGTGGAGATTGTCGTCGGCACGCACCGGCTCCTGTCGAAGGACGTCCAGTTCCGCGATCTGGGACTGCTCGTCGTCGACGAAGAGCAGCGCTTCGGCGTCGCGCACAAGGAGCGCATCAAGCAGATGCGCCGGCGCGTCGACGTGCTGACGATGACCGCGACGCCCATTCCGCGGACCCTGAACATGTCGCTCGCGGGGATACGCGACATGTCGATCATCGAGACGCCGCCCCGCGATCGCCTGTCGATCCAGACTAACGTCGTCAAGTTCGATCAGGCGGTGATTTCACGGGCGATCCGCACGGAGATGGAGCGCGGCGGCCAGATCTATTTCGTGCACAACCGCGTCGAGTCGATCTACTCGATGGGCAATTTGATCGCGCGGCTCGTGCCTGAAGCGCGCATTGCCGTCGCGCACGGGCAGATGAGCGAGGAGACGCTCGAGCGCGTCATGGTCGATTTCGTCGCGCACAAATACGACGTGCTGCTTGCGACGACGATCATCGAGAACGGCCTCGATATTCCGAACGCGAACACGATCATCGTGAACCGCGCGGATCGCTACGGCTTGTCGCAGCTCTATCAGCTTCGCGGGCGCGTCGGCCGATCCGATCGCCGCGCGTACGCGTACCTGCTGATTCCTCCCGAGGAAACGCTGTCGCCGGTGGCGAAGAAGCGGCTCGCCGCGATTCGCGAGTTCAGCGACCTGGGCAGCGGCTTCCGCGTCGCCGCGCTCGACCTCGAGATCCGAGGCGCGGGAAATCTTCTGGGCGGCGAGCAGAGCGGCCACATCGAAGCGGTGGGCTTCGACATGTACACGAAGCTGCTCGAGCAGACGATCAAGGAGCTGAAGGGGGAGGAGATCGAGGACGACCATCGCGCGAACGTCAACCTGCGCGTCGACCTCCGCGTCGAGGAGAGCTATATCCCCGACATGAATCAGCGGCTCACCGTCTACCGGCGAACGGCGGCGGTGCGGAGCGAACAGGAGCTCGACAAGCTGATGGACGAGATCCGCGACCGTTACGGGCCGCCGCCGGATTCGGTGATGAACCTGGCCGAATACGCCTCGGTTCGCGTGCTGGCCGATCGCCTTCGGGTCGAGTCGCTCGACCGGGACGGTCAGACTGTCGTCCTAAAGTTCAGGCCCGACGCCAAGCTCGACCCTGCGTGGCTGTTTCGCGTCGTTCAGGAGCGCGGGGACGTCGTCCTGCTCCCGCCGGCGACGCTCAAGCTCGATCTGAAAGCGGCCGACAAGGGACGCGAACACAGGGCGAAGAAGAAAGGCGGCGATCCTGTGGCGGGAGGGTCATGGTGGGCGGCGCGCGCCAAGGCCGGCGAGGTGGCGCCGGGGTTCACACGCGACGAGATCATGCGGCCGGCGAAGGAAGATCCGCGAGCCGAAGGCGGAGTCTTCGCCCGGGTGGGCGGGTTGCTGCGGGAGTTGAGCGCCGGCGGCTCGATCGGCTAAAATCTTCTATTGCAGTCAGTTAAGTGATTGGCTAGGTGATTAAATGTTGTCCAGCACGCGAAACACGTCGGCGGCTGTCGTCCTCCTCGTCTTGGCCGCGGTCGCCCGCCCGAGCGCGCTCGGAGGCCAGGTCTCGCAGGCGCAGGTGATCGAGCAGGTGCTCGTGAAGGTGAACGGCGACATCATCACCAAGACCGATCTCGAAGAAAGACAAATCGCCGCGCTTCGCGACCGGAAGATCAATCCGGAGATCCTCAAGAGCGACGAACAGCTGAAGAAGGCGTTGGCCGACGTCACGCCGCAAATTCTGGTCGCGGCGATCGACGAGCTTCTGCTGACGCAGTTGGGCCGCGAGAAGGGCTTGAAGCTCAGCGACGATCAGTTCAACAAGTGGCTCACCGAAATGCGGAAGGACAACAACCTCGAGGATCAGAAGCGCTTCGAGGCCGCGCTCCAGCAGGAAGGCTTGACGCTCAGCGATCTGCGCAAGAACGTCGAGCGGCAGTTCATCATCAGCCAAATGCAGCGCGAAGAGTTTGGCGGCAAGCTGCAGATCACCGAAGAAGAAGCGCGTCAGTACTATCAGGCGAATCAAAGCCAATTCGCCGAACCGGCGACGGTCACGCTGCGCGAAATCCTGATCGAGGTCCAGACGGTGACGCAGGCTGGAAAGCCGATGGCGAATCTCGGGCAGGATGAAGAGGCGCTCAAGAAAGCGACGGCGGTTCGCGCGCGGCTGACGGCCGGCGAGGATTTCGCCAAGGTCGCCGGCGAAGTGTCGAACAGCCCTTCGAAAGCCAACGGTGGATTGATCGGTCCGATCGCGACGGCCGAGCTCTCTCAGGAGCTTCAGAAGATGCTCGCGGGGATGAAGCCTGGCGATATCACGCAGCCGGCGCGAGCGACGCGAGGCTATCAGATCCTGAAGCTCGAGACGGCGAAACCGGCCGGCGTGAAGCCGTTCGATTCGGTCCGCGACCTCGTCGCCGATCGCGTGTATCAGATGCGGCTCGGCTCGGAGATGCGGAAGTTCCTCGATCGCGTCAGGCGTCAGGCGATCATCGTGTGGAAGAACGAAGAGCTGCGGAAGGCCTACGAGCAGCAGATCGCCGCAATGAATGCAGGCAACCCTGGCTAAACCAGCGCCGCGGACGGATTGGTATGCGATCTGGACGCGCTCGCGCCACGAGCAGGTCGTTCGCGATCAGATCCAGAAGAAAGGCTACGAGGTCTTCCTGCCGACGATCGCGCGCTGGAGCCGGTGGAAGGATCGGAAGAAGAAGATCGACTGGCCGCTCTTCCCCGGATACTGTTTCGCGCGATTCGATCCGAACGAGCGCCTCCCCATCCTGACCTGCTCCGGTGTTGTCAGCATCGTGTCGTTCGACAGCGAGATCGCGCCGATTCCGGAGCAGGAGATCGAGGGCATCCGGCGCCTCGTCGAAAGCGATCTGCAATACGATCCGTGTCCCCTGATTCGCGAGGGGATGATGGTGGAAGTTACCGGCGGACCGTTGAAGGGCGTCGTGGGACGTTTGGTGCGCAAGGGCGCGCACGCGCGCCTCGTGCTCGCCGTTGATTTGATCGGACAAGCCGTCAGCGTCGAAGTGGACGCGGCGGACGTACGACCCTACTGATGAAGATCGGAGCCATCGACCTGTCGCCGGCGTTCGCGCTCGCTCCGATGGCGGGCATGACCGACACGGCATTCCGCCGCCTCGTCAAGCGCGAGGGCGGATGCAGCCTCGTCGTGACCGAGATGGTCAGCTCCGAGGGGCTCGTGCGCGGCATCGATCGCACGCTCGAGTACGCGGAGTACACCGAGGAGGAGCGGCCGGTCTCAATCCAGATCTTCGGCGGCGATCCGGAAAAGATGGCGGCGGCGGCGCAGATCGTCGAAGGCATGGGCGCGGACATCGTCGACGTGAACATGGGCTGCCCCGTTCCGAAGATCGCGAAGCACAACGCCGGGTGCAGCCTGATGCGCGAGCCGGTGCAGGCCGCGGCCGTCGTGTCCGCGATGACGAACGCCGTGAAGATTCCGGTCACCGTGAAGATGCGCGCGGGGTGGGACGCGACCGAGCTCAACGCGCCGGACCTCGCGAAGCGGATGGAGGATGCGGGAGCGTCCGCCGTCGCGGTACACGGGAGGACCGCCGCGCAGTCGTACTCGGGATTCTCCGACTGGGACTTCATCGCGCGCGTCGCGTCGCGCGTACGCATTCCGGTCTTCGGCAGTGGCGATTGCGTCGAGCCGGACCAGATCGTGGAGCGGCTGCGGAACGGCGGCGTCTCGGGCGTCCTCGTCGGCCGCGGCGCCCTTCGGAATCCGTGGATCTTCAGTCAGGCCGCCGACGTGATCGCGGGGCGGACGCCGCGCGCCATCACGGACGTCGATCGCGCGCGGTTTCTGCTCGCCTACATCGAGATGCTCCAGCAGGAGCGCCTGCACGAGGACAAGGGATTCCGGCACGTCGCGCCGGGTCAGGCGCCGTCGGCGCCGCCGCTCGATGGGCCCGCGCGCGGCCACGATCGATGGGTGATCAACAAGCTGCGTGCGCTGAATTCGTGGTTCACGAAAGGGCTCGACAACGGCTCGCACCTGCGCGTCGCGATCAATCAGGCGAGCTCGATCGCGGAGCTGAAGGAGATCATCGAGCGCTTCTTCGTTTCACCCGCCCTCACGCGCTGAGGACGAGCTGCCGAGCGTCCGAACCTCAGAGCCTCGGGTTGTCTTTGAGCTCAATCATCTCGTAATCGTACGCAAGCGCCCCAATAGACGATTTCGCGAAGTGCTCGCCGATCGCGTTGTGCTTCGGATGCGCGAGATACGCCGTCAGCCCCGCGACGTCGTCGAACTCCACGATCACCGCGTACTCGAAGTCCTGCTGCATCAGCTGCTCGTAGCCCGGCCGGCCGTGCCGCACTCGGCGTCCGACGCGCAGACTGCGCACGGAAGGAATGTCGACGGCCGCCGCCGCCAGGCCGTCGAGCACGCGCTGACGATCGTCGCCGGACATGTCCGGCTTCGGCTTGAAGAGGATCACGTGCGCGATCATCGGGACGATCCCCCGCGTCCGCCGCCGCCGCGCCCGCCACCCCCCCGGCCTCCGCCACCCTTCGGTCCGCCGCCGCCTGGCTTGCCGGGTCCCCTGCCGCCGCGCGCGGGACCGTTTCGATTCCAACCGCGTCCGCTGGCACCCCCCTGACCGGGCGGTCGCGCGGGCTTCCACCCGCGATCGCCCCCCGGTTTTCCGCCGCCAGGCCGATCGGGTTTCCACGTGCGTTCTCGATCGCCCGCGCGCGGGGGGCGCTTCGGGCGCCACTGCCGATCGCCTTCTCGAGGCGCCGGCGGACGATTGCCTTCCGATCCCGGCGGGCGGTTCTCCGGCGGTTTCCCCGTAGGCGCTCTCGACGAGCCGGGCGCAGACCCACGATCGCGATAGAGCTGTTCGCGAAATCGCCGGCGCTTCTCGTCGCGCGGCACCTTGAACCGCGCTCGCGGATCTTCGTGCGTGCCGCCGGGACGCCAGTCGCGGTCGCGATTCTGCCGGTTCGACATGCGCGCGAGCCGGGCGGCGCGTTCTTCCTCCGGCGAGTGCCACAGCCTGCCGCGCGAGAACCACCGCATGACGGCGTCGGGATGGCGCGATTGCAGCTGCCGCAGCGTCGGCAGCAGTTCGTCTTGGGTCCGCGCGCGAAACGCGGTCGGCTTGCCGTCGAGGATGATCGTCCAGTACGCGTAGCGTGGCGGCATGACGGTTCGTCGGTCGTCGGGCTAGTGCTGCCCGGACGGCTCGAGACGCTTCAGCTTCTCGATGAGGGTCGTGCGCTTCAACTTCAGAAGCTTCGCGGCCTGACGTTTGTTGCCTTGCGTGCGCTCGAGCGACAGCTTGATGAGCGACAGCTCCACGCCCGAAATGTAGCCCTCGAAATCCAGACCGTCGTCGGGAAACCACACACCGCCCTGTGCCGGCGCGCCCGACGCTGCGGTGCTTTGCAGGGGCGTGTCGACGTCCGGCGTCAGATCGTGCAGCTCGACCTGCGATCGGCCCTGGCTGAACGCGAGCGCGCGCTCGACGACGTTCTCGAGCTGCCGAACGTTGCCGGGCCAGTGATACGCCATCATGCGTCGCAGCGCCTCCTGCGACATCGTGGCCGGTCCGCGCCCGAGGTCCGCCGACAGCTTCTGCATGAAATGCTGCACGAGGAGCGGAATGTCTTCGCGGCGCTCGCGCAGCGGAGGGATCTTCACGGGGATCACGTTCAAGCGATAGAACAGATCCTCGCGAAACGATCCTTCGCTCACCATCTTCGCGAGATCCGAATGCGTCGCGGCAATGACCCGCACGTCGACCTTGATCGGATGCGAATCGCCGACGCGCTCGAACTCGCGCTCCTGCAGCACGCGCAGCAGCTTCGCCTGCAGCGCGGGGCTCATCGTCGCCACTTCGTCGAGGAACAGCGTGCCCTTGTGCGCCTGCTCGAATCGTCCCTGACGGTTTGCGACCGCGCCGGTGAACGCGCCGCGCACGTGGCCGAACAGCTCCGCCTCGAGGAGCGTCTCCGGGATCGCGCTGCAATTGATCGCCGTGAACCGCTGCGTCCGGCGCGCGCTGTTGTGATGGATCGCTTTTGCCGCGAGCTCTTTGCCGGTGCCCGTTTCTCCGGTGATCAACACAGTGCTCGACGTCGCGGCGACGATCTCCAGCAAGTGAAACAGATCGCGCATCACCGCGCTGCGGCCGACGAGGCCGTCGATGCGATAGCGCTCCTCGAGCTGCGATCGCAGATAGGCGTTCTCCGACTTGAGGCGGCGCTGCTCCATCGCGGAGCTCAACACGTGAAGCAGCGCGTCGAATTGAAACGGCTTCGTGATGAAGTCGGACGCGCCCTGCTTGATCGCGTCGACGGCATCTTTGACGGTGCCGTATCCGGTGATCACGATGGCGACGATCTCGGGGTAGCGCTCGATGGCGGCGTCGAGGACTTGCCGGCCGTCGATGCCCGGCAGACGGAGGTCGGTGATGATGACGTCGAACGCGAAGTCCGCGAGCCGGCGCAGCGCCTC
Source organism: Vicinamibacterales bacterium (assembly GCA_036556425.1). Classification (GTDB taxonomy): domain Bacteria; phylum Acidobacteriota; class Vicinamibacteria; order Vicinamibacterales; family 2-12-FULL-66-21; genus DATBJJ01. The sequence continues at coordinate 8,541 of DATBJJ010000102.1, read as the reverse complement.
TTCCCCGCTGTCGGCTTGTTCCACCGCGAACCCGTGGTCGGCGAGCCGTTCGGCGACCGCTTCGCGCAAGCCTTTCTCGTCGTCGACGATCAGGAGATGTTTCGGGGGATCAGCCATTTAGTGGGCTGGCGGTATTTTGACACAGGTCGCGGCGCCGGGTGATTGGCGCCTCCCTATAGCGGCGCGGCGGAGGCTCCGATAACACTCAGCGGACGGGGGCTTCAAGCTGCGATGCGGCCGCCTCCGAGAAGACCAATGATGATGATTGAACGGAAGACGATCTCGATCATGAAGGCGTGTGAGCTCGTGGGTGTCAGCCGTCGCACGATCTACAACTGGATCGCGAGCGGCAAGATCGAGTACGTCCGCACGGCGGGCGGCTCGGTGAGGATCTTTGTCGACACGCTCTGGCGCGAGCCGAGCCGCGCGGCGGAACTGCACACCAAAGAAGCTTCATGACGCCGGCGTCGGAGCGCCAGACTCCCGGACAATCCGTGGACGACACGTCAGATCTCGGCCTGCTCTTTCACCGCTTGAACAATCAGCTCGGGATCATTCTCGCGAACGCCGAGCTGCTCGAAGCGAAGTCCGCCGACGACATGGGGCGGGCTCGCGCCGCGCAGGTGGTCGCCAGCGTCCTCGACGCGATGGCCACCGCGCGGCAAATCCGCCTGCAAATCCGATGAAAAATCGGGGACACCCAACGTTGGGTGTCCCGATTGAGTGTCCCGATTGAGCGTCCCCGCCCGTCAATCTCTTGGCACTCGACCTCAGGCTACGTCAAAACATTGACGATTTGAGCCGCCACGCGAGCGTGTCTTTCACACAGCTATACGTCCGATCACATTTATAAACGCTTCAGCAATAACAACTTAGACGCCTAGACCGCGCGGGAGTCCCAGGTCAGCCGGAAGTGGTACCGCCGTTGCCCTACGTCCGCCTCGTCCATGGCCCCTGTCATGGACCAAAAGGAGAGGAGCAAATGCAGCGTCAACCTCTGGCCCAGGATCAGCGAGATCGCATTGCCGCCGGTTTGCCGTTCGTCGAATCGCTCGCGAGGCGCGTCGCCTCGTCGATGCCTCACTCGATCGAGCTGGGAGACCTCGTGCAGGACGGCATGCTCGGGCTGATTGACGCCGCCTGCCGCTTCGACGAGGCGCGGGGCATCAAGTTCGAGACGTTCGCCGAACGGCGCGTGCGCGGCGCGATGATCGACGCGCTGCGACGCGATGCGTGGCCGCGCGGGGTTCGTCGCCAGCGCCGCGAGCTCGAGGCGGCGCGCGAACAGCTTCGACGCGAGCTCGGCGCGGAGCCGTCGCTCGCCGATCTCGCCGCGCGCGTCGGCTCGGACGAAGCGCGCCTCGGCCGGACCATCGTGCGCATCAACACGATCGAATCGACGTCGCCGCTCTCCGCCGGCGAGAACGTCGACGGCGCGTCGCTGCCGCCTGCATTGGTACCGTCCGAGCCGCAGTCGCCGGACAGGGCCTATGAAGAGCGAGAGGTCCGCGATCGCATCCGCGCCGCGATCTCGTCGCTGCCGCCGCGCGAGCGCAAAGTGATCGGGATGTACTACTACGGCGAGTCGACGATGAAGCAGATCGGCGCGGAGATTGGCGTCAACGAATCGCGCGTGTCGCAGCTTCACGCGCGCGCGGTGCAGCGCCTGCGGAAGGCGCTCGGCGCCGATTGCTCCGCCGCCGAAGCGGCCGCCGTTCTGCGTCCGGCGATTCTCTCGTTCCAGCACACGATGCGCCGCATGAAGATGGCGAAAGCCAATCTGGAGGGGCCGTCGGGCGTCGTGTTGGAGTATCGCGCGCCGGCGAAAACGGCAATGGCGCCGGCACTGAGGAAGCCGAAGCGCGCCACGGTGCCGCAGAAGATCGCCGCCGCGAGATAGGACTACGTCACCATATCCCGCGCTGTTCGCAGCAGATCTTTCAAACGGAACGGTTTCGCGAGCCACCGCGTCCCGGTCTCCTCGAGGAACCGTTCCGCTTCCGTTCCCGCCACGTCTCCCGTCACGAACATGATCCGCCGCGTCATCTCGGGCTTGGCGATCTCGAGCTCGCGATAGAACTCCATCCCGCCGACGCGAGGCATCTTCAAGTCGCAGATGATCAGATCGAAGTGCTGATGCCTCACGCGCTCGAGCGCTTCGAATCCATCGCTCGCGCGGTCCACGACGAACCCCGCATCCTGCAGCGATTCGGCAACCGCCGCGCCGAGCGCCGCTTCATCCTCGACGACGAGCACTGCCGATCCAGCGACGGCTTCCGATGACGTCTCCGGTGGACGCGGGAGCGGCGGCTTCAGCGCGCCGGCGCCGACCGGAAGCTCCACGGCGAACGAGGCGCCGCGATGGGGCTCGGACTTGATCGTGATCCGCCCGCCGTGCTCCTGCACGATCGCGTACGCGACCGTCAGCCCGAGACCGGTTCCCTTCCCCACGTCCTTCGTCGTGAAGAACGGATCGAAGATGCGCGGCTGCACGTCTTCCGGCACACCCGGGCCGTCATCGGTCACTTCGAGGACGACGGCGTCGCGCTCGATGTCGTGCCATGTACGCACGATGAGCGTCCCGCGCCCGTTCGCGCCGATCATCGCCTGCTCCGCGTTGATGATCAGATTGAGCAGCACCTGCTGGATCTGATGCGGATCCGCGAACGCCTGCGGGAGCCCGGCGGCCAGCGCCTCGAGCGTGGTGACGTTGCTCACCCGCTGCTCGTAGGCGCGGAGCGCGAGCGTCTCGCGCACGACCTGATTCAGATCGACCATCGCGCGGGTCGTATGGCGCTTGCGCGCGAACGTCAGAAGATTGCGGACGATCTTCGCGGCGCGCTCCGACTCGCCGAGGATGGCTTCGAGCCCCCGGCGCGTGTGCTCGTCCGCCGGACGCTGAGAGAGGCGTTCGGCCCAGGTCAGGATCGTCGCGAGCGGGTTGTTCAGCTCGTGCGCGACGCCGGAGATCGTCTGCCCCAACGCGGCGAGCTTTTCCGCTTGAAGGAGCTGATGATACAGATCGCGCGCCTGATCCTCGAGCCGCTTGCGCTCGCTGACGTCGCGCGCGAGCGCTTCGATGCGCAGGCCGTCGCGTCCGCGCTCCGCGTGCGCCGTGACCTCGACCCACATCGGCGTCTTGTCGGCGCGCCGCAGGCGAAGAAGATAATCGGTGACGGCGCCGTCGCGCTGCAGGCGATCCAGGAACCCGTCGCGCGCCTGCGGATCCACGAAGCGATCGAGGTCGAGCGGACGCACCTCCTCTTCGCTCGTTTCCGAGGCGAATCCGAACATCAGCTTGAGGTGCGGATTGGCGGCGATCGTCTGCGTGCGATCGCTCTTGACCGTTCCGATGTACACGCCTTCGTGCACCGACTCGAACAACCGCGCGAAGGCCTCGGCCGATGGTTTGCTGCGAGTGCGCGAGCCCATGGATTGGATCACTGAACCGCCGGCGTCGGCGTGCTGGTTGGATACTCGCTCTTGTACTTTCGATCGATGGCGTCTCTGATGTTCGCGACCGTCGCGCCGGCGGCGTGCATTCGCGAGGCTTCGCGAGCGATGTCGATGCAGATCCCGCACCCGATGCCGTGCGGGCTCCATTCGGGACGGCCGCTGTCGTCGCGCCGCGCGACGAAGCAATCCTCGTTGTTGCGATGGCCGTTGCGCTCGCACCCGCAGAAGCAGGGCATGTGGCGCAGCACCTCCGGATGCCGCGCGGCGAATTCGTACGCGGCGCGCGTCAGCGGCTCGGGCCGCGCCGACGCGAACTGCACTTTCGGCAGCGGCGCGAGATCGCCCGTGTAGCCGCCGGCGCCCGCCGCCCCAGGCTGCGGCGCGCGCGATGAAGGTGAGTCAGTAGAGCAGGAAGCGATCAGCACGATCGCGACGACGAGCACCCAGCGAGCTCGCGTCCTCATCGTCCTGCGATTCATGGCGGCGATGTTAGCACCAATCGCGAGCCGAGTGCGTTAAGCTCACTCGAGCATGTTTTCCGAGAAACCTCTCAAGGATCGCGTCGCGATCGTCACCGGCGGCGGAACGGGCATCGGCCTCGCGATCGCGAAGCGCCTTGGAGATCTCGGGGCGATCCTCGTGTTCGGCAGCCGCAACGCCGCGAACCTCGAGCGCGGATCGGCGGAGCTGCGCCGCGCCGGCTACGATTCGCTCGCGTGTCAGGTCGACGTGCGAAAGCCGGAGCAGGTCGACGAGATGGTGCACCGCGCGATCCATCACTACGGCCGCGTCGACATCCTCGTGAACAACGCCGCGGGAAACTTCATCTGCCGCGCGGAGGATCTCACGCCGAACGGGTGGAACGCGGTCGTCGGGATCGTGCTGAACGGCAGCTTCTATTGTTCGCGCGCGGTGGGCCGCCACATGATCGAGCGCGGCAAGGGTGGATCGATCGTGTCCGTGCTCGCGAACTACGTGTGGACCGGAAGCGCGGGCACCGTGCATTCGGCGGCCGCGAAGGCGGGCGTGATGTCGATGACGCAATCGCTCGCGGTGGAATGGGCGAAGCACGGCATTCGCGTCAATGCCGTCGCGCCGGGGCCGATCGAATCACCCGGCGCGGCGAAGCAGCTCTGGAGCAACGCGGAAGCCGTCGAGCGCATCGCGAAAGGCGTCCCGCTGCAGCGGTGGGGTCAGCCGTCGGAAGTGGCGGACGCGGTCGCGTTCCTCGTGTCCGATCACGCCAGCTACATCACCGGCGAAACGCTGACCGTCGATGGCGGATCCTGGCTCGCCCGTGGCACGTATGGATTCCTGTAGACAGGCCGCTACCAGCAGTCCATTCTGAATATGGCCTCTACAATAGAATAAAATTCGCTTGCAACGTAATTATGCTGGTATAATCTCTGAATTGTGGCTGGCGAAAGAACCCTCGACGAAACCGATCTTCAAATTCTCGAGCTCCTCCAGGCGAACGCCCGTGAGACCCAAGTCGAGATTGCCAAGGCGGTCGGCCTCGCGCCTTCCGCCGTCCAAGAGCGCATCCGCAAGTTGGAAGCGCGCGGGACGCTCCGCGGCTACGCCGCGCAGATCGACCCCAAGGCGCTCGACCTCGGCTTGCTCGCATTCGTCGCCGTGCGCAGCAGCGACGGCGCCGAGTCGCGGACGGCGCAGCTCCTCGGCGAGCTGCCGGAAGTGCTCGAGGTCCACCACGTCGCCGGTGACGACTGCTACCTGATCAAAGTGCGCGCGCGAGACGCCGAGCATCTTGGCCAGCTGCTGCGCACGCGCTTTGCTCGAGTGGCCGGCGTTCGATCAACGCGGACGACGATCGTGCTCGAGACGGTGAAGGAGACGTCGCGTCTTCCGATCGCGAGGAAAGAAGAGGTGCGGACGTGACCGCGGCCGCCGCGGCGAACCGCCGCCTCGCGTACTTCGCATGGGCCGCCGTCTGCATCATCTGGGGCACGACGTATCTCGGCATCCGCGTGAGCCTCGAGTCGATTCCTCCGGCATTGATGGGCGGACTGCGATGGACGATTGCAGGCTCGATGCTCGCGCTCTACTTGATCCTGCGCGGGCGCCCGCTGCCTCCTCGATCGCAGTGGCGAGGCATCCTGCTTCTTGGTTTCCTGCTGCTCGGCCTCGGCAACGGCGGCGTGGTCTTCGCGGAGCAGTGGGTGCCGAGCGGCCTCGCCGCGGTGATCGTCGCGACGTCCCCCTTCTGGATGGCAGCGGTCGAAGCCTGCCTGCCGGACGGCGAACGGCTGCGCCCGGCGATCATCCTCGGACTGATCGTCGGGTTCAGCGGGATCGTGCTGCTCGTGTGGCCGGATTTGAGCCTTGGATCGGCGAGCGGACGCGGCTTTCTCGCGGGCGTCGCGGCTCTGCAGATCGCCTCGATCGGGTGGTCGATCGGATCGTCGTACTCGAAGCGGCAAGGACGCCGCGCGCAGCAGAGCGGCGCGGCCGATCCGAATGGACCGGAGGCCGTGCTCGGATCGACGGCGTATCAGATGCTCGCGGGCGGACTGATGATGATTGCGGCCGGCACGCTGCGCGGCGAGTGGGGTGATCTCTACTTCACGACGCGTACGAGCGTTGCGTTGATCTACATGTCGACGCTGGGCGCGATCGGCGGATTCGTCGCATACACGTATGCGCTGCGGCATCTGCCGGTTTCGTTCGTCTCGCTCTACGCCTACATCAACCCGATCATCGCCGTCGCGCTCGGCGTCGCGGTGCTGCACGAGCCGTTCACGTGGCGTATGGCGGTCGCCGCGGCCCTCGTCTTCGCCGGCGTCGCCGTCGTTCGGGCGGATTGGGGTTCCAAGGCTCCGGAGTTCCAGGATTCCCGGGTTCTTGGCTCGGGGATCAAGGCTCGCACCTAGCGTGCGAGTGCACCGGCACCAGGAACCCTGGAACCTCGGAACCGACGGCGATCAACTCACACGCGTCGTCCGCTCACGAGCCGCACGAGGAACAGCACGATCGCGATGACCAGCAGTACGTAGATGAAGTTGCCCATCGTGTAGCCGCTGACGAGACCCAGAAGCCACAGGATGATCAGAATGATCGCGATTGTTTCGAGCATCTCTCGTCTCCTTTGCGCCGATAGCGACGCGTTCCAACCCCCGCAGCGTCCGAGCAACCCGTATGCCACGGACCAGCCGGACGCGTTTCCGCCCGGTCGATCGCGCTTACTGTTGTGTCTTGTTGCGCTTGCGCTGTCGATGGCTCCGGGCGCGGCTGCAGCTCAACCGAATGAAACTACACAGGGTGTGAATCGGACTGCTGCGGTAGGGCGGTTCTTTGCGGGTGCCACGGTCGGGCTGCTCGCGCACGAGGGCGGCCACCTCATCTGTGACGTGATCTTCGACGCCGATCCGGAATTCAAGCGCGTCGAGTTCCACGGCATTCCGTTCTTCGCGATTCGCCACAAACCGGGGCTTCCGCCGCGAAAGGAATTCGTGATCTCCTCGGCCGGCTTCTGGGTGCAGCACGCAACGAACGAGTTGATCCTCTCGCGCCGCCCCCGCTTGAAGTCCGAGCACGCCCCGTTCACGAAGGGCATCGTCGCGTTCAATATCGGCGCGTCGGCGGCGTACTCCGTCGCGGCGTTCGCGCGCACGGGACCCGTCGAGCGCGACACGCGAGGCATGGCGGCCTCTTCGCGAATCGACGAACCGTGGATCGGCGCGATCGTGCTCGCGCCGGCGATCCTCGACGCCTGGCGCTATCTCGATCCGGATGCGCGATGGGCGATATGGATCTCGCGCGCGGTGAAGGTGGGGAGCGTTCTCCTGGTCCTTCGATAATTCAGGTCGAAGATTCGGGCGCCGCGTCGGGCTCGCCGGATCGGAGCCCCAACGCGAACGTCATCGTTCCTTCGACGACGACCTTGCCGTCGACGCGCGCGATGCCCTTGAGCACGCCGACACGGCTGCGCAAGCGCACCACGGTCGCCTCGATCTCGACGACGTCGCCGGCATGAACGGGGCGGCGATACCGCACGCGCTCGATGCTTCGAAAGAAGGGCAGCTTCTGGCGATTCTCCGGCTTCGCGAGAATCAGAATCGCGCCAACCTGCGCGACCGCTTCCGTGAGAATCGTCGGCGGCAGCACGGGCGCCTCGCCATTGCGATGCGTCAGATATCGCTCGTTGAGCGTGACGTTCTTGATGCCGACGATGCGTTTGTCGGGCACGAGCTCTGTGACGCGATCGACGAGGAGGAACGGAAACCGGTGCGGGAGGATCCGCTCGATGGCCGCGTTGTCCAGAGGCAGCGTAATGTCCATGTCGGCGTGAACTTGCAAGTATAATTCGATCCACCTAAGTTGCCGAATCGGATCCCAGCCCCAAGAGCGCACAGCGCGATACTTCTCAAAGACGCCCGCCGTGAGTGATGCAGATCGAGCGGCGCCCGAGACGGGCGCGCCCGCGCCGGAAAAAGAAATCGTCACGACGCTGTTCGACCTCGGACGGCAGGTCACGGCCGTGCTCGATTTCGACGAGCTGCTGCAGCAGATTCCCCGGCTGATCGGCCGGCTGATCCCGTTCGAGGCCTTCGCGGTCTACCTTCTCGACGAGCGCCGATCGGAGCTGAAGATCGCGTATTCGGTGGGGTATCCGGAACGATCCGAGCCAATCCGGCTGAAGCTCGGCCAGGGACTCGTGGGCGCCGCCGTCGCGAGCGAGACGCCAATCCTCGCGAACGATCTCTCTGCGGATCCGCGCTACGTGGAGTTCGTGCCGGCGATGGCGTCAGAGATCGTCGTTCCGCTGCTGCACAAGTCGAAGCCGATCGGCGCGCTCAACATCCTCAGCAAGAATCGCGATCAGTTCAGCGGACGCGACGTCGCGATCGTGCGGCAGTTCGCCGCGCACGTCGCCATCGCGCTCGTCAACGCGCGCTTGTTCGAGCAGAGCCGCAGCGACGCCGACGCGCTCGAAACGCTCGCCGAGATCAGCTACGAGGTGGCGTCCGTTCTCGATCTCGATCAGTTGTTCGCGCGCATCGCGCAGTTGACAAAGCGCATCATCGATTACCGCACGTTCGGCATCCTGCTGCTGAACGAGGACGA
>DATBJJ010000101.1:0-45979 GCA_036556425.1 Vicinamibacterales bacterium | reverse complement strand
TCGCGGCCGACGATCCTCTACGCGCCGACGTGGTCCGCCTCGTCTTCCCTGAACATCATGGGCATGGACCTGCTGAAGGGGCTGCTCGATCGTCCCTGGAACGTCCTCGTGAAGCTGCACGATCGCTCGCGCGATCCGCGGCCGTTCTACTCCGGCGGCGTCGATTGGGTCTCGAAGATCGGAGCGCTCATGAGTGGACGCGCCGGCCGTCTCATCGACGATGCGGACATCTGTCCGTATCTGGCGGCCGCCGACGTCATGATCTCGGATCACAGCTCCGCGGGATTCGAGTACCTGCTGCTCGATCGCCCGCTCGTGCGCATTCACGTGCCGCAGCTCATCGAGACATCCAACATCGCACCGGAGTACCTCGATCTGCTGATGGACGCGTCGCGATCGGTCAATGGACCCGATGAGGCGCTTGATGCCGTGGAGCGAGGCCTGAGCGATCCGTCCGAAGGATCGGCGTCGCGCCGCGCCGTGGCCGACGATCTCTTCTATCGCGCCGGGTCCGCAACGGCACGCGCCGTCGCCGAGTTGTACGGCGTCCTCGAGCTCGCGCCCATCCCGCACGCGCAGACATTCGCCGCGCGCGAACCGGTGGTGTGATGACGCTCGACGTCATCCTTCCGACCTTCAATCGCGAAGCGCTGCTCGCGCGGACGCTCGACAGCCTTCACGCCGCGAGAGTTCCGCAGCAGCTCGAGGTTCGCGTTCTCGTCGTGGACAACGCGTCCACCGACGGCACGCGTGCGCTCGTCAAGAACGAATCCGGTCGATTCGGAACGCGTCTGCAGTATCTCTTCGTACCGGCCCAGGGAAAGCCGCACGCGTTGAACGCCGGCATCGCGGCGACCGACGGCGATCTGATCGGCCTGATCGACGATGACGAAGAGATCGACGGGGGCTGGTTCGAGTGCGTGCAAAATGCCTTCGTCGATGACGCGGGCTCGCGCGATCGCCTCGACTTCATCGGCGGCAAAGTGCTGCCGCGGTGGGATGCGCCGGCGCCGTCGTGGATGGGAGATGGCTACCGGGGCGTGATCGGCTGGGTCGATCCCGGAGCGAGCCGCCGAATCATGGACGCGAGCTATCCGGGCATTCTGATGGGCGGCAACGCCGTCATCCGGCGGAGTGCGCTCGAGCAGGCCGGACCGTATTCGACGGCGCTCAATCGAACCGGCGCGCGCTTGCTCGGCTGCGAAGACGAAGACATGTACCATCGCCTTCTCGCGCGCGGAGCCCGCGGTCAATATCGCCCGGATCTGATCGTCCATCACCACGTCCCCGCCGATCGCCTCACGAAGAAATACTTTCGACGCTGGTGCTTCTGGCGCGGCGTGTCGCTCGGGATCATGGATCGCGATCGTCCCGCGCCAGTGGCGTATCTCGCGGGCGTGCCCCGCTACCGGATCGGCCGCGCGCTTCGCGGGCTGGGAGGCACGCTCGCCGCGTCCAGCGCCGCCGAGCGCTTCGAGCACGAGCTCGCGTGGTGGGATCTCGCGGGCATGCTCTGGGGCAAGCACGTCTACAGGCCCAACGCTCAATCGACCGCTCCGCACGCGCGGCGCGGCGAAAACGCGGTCGATGGGGAGCGCCTCGTATGAACGCCGCGCCCATCGTCTCCGTCGTCCTCCCGACGTACAACCGCGGGTCCGCGCTCACCCGCGCGGTGCAGAGCGTCCTCGATCAAACCGCTTCGCCCGAGTCGTACGAGATTGTGGTCGTCGACAACAACTCGACGGACGAGACGCCTCGCGTGATCCAGCGGCTCGCGCAGGCGAATCCCAGCCGTATCGAGTACGTGCTGGAGACGCGCCAAGGCGTGGCGTACGCCCGCGGCGCAGGAATCGCTCGCGCCCGCGCCGACATCGTCGCCTTCTTCGACGACGACGTGTGCGTGTCGCCTGAATGGATCGAGACGATTGTCAGAACGTTCGCCGAGCATCCCGAGGTCGAGTGCATCGGCGGAAAGGTGCTGCCCGAGTGGTCCGCGCCGCCTCCGCCGTGGCTCACGCCGTCGCATTGGGCGCCGCTCGCATTGCAGGACTTCGGCGACGCGCCGATGACGGTCTCGCACGAGAACCCGCGCGGACTGATCAGCGCCAACCTCGCGTGCCGGAAGAGCGTCTTCGACCGCGTCGGTGGCTTCTCGCCGCAGTTCCAGCGCGTCAAGGACGGGATCGGATCGCTCGAGGACGACGAGTGGATCCGCCGCTTGTGGAAAGCGGGCGGCCGCGCGTTGTACGTGCCTGAGCTCGTCACGACGACGGAGATTCCCTCCACGCGGCTGACTCGCGAGTACCACCGGCGGTGGCATCGCGGTCACGGAAAGTTCTATGCGCTCCTCCGCGCGGAAGAGATGGAAGCCACGTCGATGGGCTCGCTCTTCGGCGTACCTGCGCATATGTATCGATCCGCACTCGGCGATGTGGCAGGATGGATATCGGCGGCCTTCATGGGCCGCTACGGGCGGGCATTCGAACACGAGGTGAAGCTCAGGTTCTTCCGCGGGTTCTTCACCCAGCGTTTTCTGGAACGCCTTTACTCCTAAGTCCCAATTCACGACCTGCGATCGACGAGTGGCGCCGCCCGTGTGGCCGCTGCTGCTCTGCCGTATGCGTGGCACCGCGTTAGCAGATAGGCAGGCCGGACGAAGCGACTCGACCTTGGACAGAACACAAATAGCGAAATGACCACACACCCTATGAACTCGTCGCGCGTCTCTCGCTCACGCTGGCTCGCCGCGTGCGCGATTGCCGTGCTCAGCCTTACGACGGCCTCGACGGCCGCAGCCCAGGAACGTCTCTGCGATGTCTCGTATGAGGATTGCCGCAGCTCGATCATCAGTATGATCCGCGCCGAAACCGTCGGGTTGGACGTGTCTTTCTGGTTCATGACCGACACGCGGTTCTCGACCGAAATCATCCGGCGGTGGCAGGCCGGCGTTCCCGTCCGCATCATGCTCGACGTCCGGTCCGACGAGAACTACCCGGCCGGCGCGACGGTGCGGCAGTCGTTGATCAACGCTGGCATTCCCATCCGTCACAAAACGACGACCGGCATCAATCACTGGAAGCTGATCCTTTACGCCGGCCAGAACAAGCTGCACTTCAGCGCCGCGAACTTCGCGAACGGCTCGTACTCGCCGGTCACGACGTACGAGGACTACACGGACGAGGCGATCTACTTCACCGACGATCCGGCCCTCGTGCACTCGTTCATGACGAAGTACGACGATCTCTGGACCAACACCACGCACTACCAGAACCTCGCGAACATCAACGGTCCGCTCGTGCGGAACTATCCGACGTATCCGATCGATCCGCAGCTGAACTTCCCGCCGGATCAGGATTACCAGGATCGGCTCGTCTCGGCGATGCGCCAGGAGACGCAGCAGATCGACATCGTGATGTTCCGTATCACATCGGGGAAGGTGCCGGACGAAGTGATCCGGCGCGTGCAGGCGGGCGTGCCCGTCATCCGGTTCATCACTGACAAGGGCCAGTATCGCAACACGACCTACTTCTGGGATTCGTACAACATCGATCGCATGTATCTGGCGGGCGTCCCGATCAAATGGAAGCGCAGCGACGCCGTCACCGATCAGGACATGCACCAGAAGTCCGTGGTGCTCCACGGCCGCGACATGGCGATCTTCGGCTCCTCGAACTGGACCACGTCGTCATCCGACTCACAGCGGGAGCACAACATCTTCACGCAGAAGACGTGGTTCGTGGACTGGTTCAAGCAGCAGTTCGAGCGGAAGTGGAACAACCTGAAAGCGGACGGCACGCCAATCGACATCCCGCTGTATTTCGACTACGAGCCTGGCTACCCCGAAACGCCCGTGAACGTTGCGCCGGCGAATCAGGCGCTCGGCGTCGGAACGACCGTCCTGCTCAAGTGGGAGGGCGGCTGGTGGGCGCACAAGTACGACATCTACTTCGGCACGACCAACCCGCCGCCGCTCATCGCCTCGAACTACATGCCGGGCTCGGCGACCGCCGGCGTCTCGTCGAACAAGGAATCGTACAACCCGTGCACGCCCCCGACTGGATTCACCTCGGCGTGTCCGGCGGGCCTCGAGCCAGGCGTCACGTACTACTGGAAGATCCGCGGCAAGACGATGCTCGGGGACGGCGGCGGTCCGCTGAACGCGCCGGCGCGAGCCATCACCGGGCCGACGTGGAGCTTCACGACCGCGGGCGGAGTCCCGCCGCCTCAGGCGCCGACAAACCTTCAGGGCACGTCGCCGTCGCCGACGCGCATCGATCTGTCGTGGGACAACGTCGAGGGCGAGCAGGGCTACAAGATCGAGCGGAAGCTCGCGAGCGCGAGCAGCACCACGTGGGCGCAGGTCGGGACGACGAACGCCGACGTCACGACGTTCGCGAACACGACCGGACTCACGCCGAGCACGGCCTACAACTATCGAGTGCGCGCGTGGACGACCGGCGGAAACTCGCCGTACAGCAACACGATCACTGTCGTCACGCTCGCGGCGTCGCCGGAAGCCGGACGGATCACGGCCGACGCGTACGTGCGCGCCGGTCAATACGCGAGCACGAACTATGGAAGAGCCACCGAGCTGATTACGAAGTTCAGCGGCGACGCGCAGTATCACAGGCGCGCGTTCATGAAGCTCGACATCAGCGCGGTGCAGCCGACCACGTCCTCCGTCACGCTGCGAGTGTCGGGGAGACTCTCGGACACGCGCGCCGCCAGTGTCACCGTCAACGTTCATCCGGTCGCCGACACGACATGGAACGAGACGGCTCTGACCTGGAACAACCAGCCGGCGTTCGATGCGACACCCGCAACGAGCGTGAGCGTCAGCGGTACGGCAGCGCAGTGGTACGACATCGATCTGACGTCGTTCATCACGGCCCAGCGAGCGCTCGGCCGCACGAGCGTCACCATCGCGCTCATCTGCCCGATCGATACGCTGCCCTACGCGACGTTCGGATCGAGGGAGTCCAGCGCGAAGCCGGAACTGATCATCACGCCGTAGCGATCTCGGCGGGACACGGAGGGTCGCCGCGCCGCGATCCATCCGACGCCGGCCGGAGTCTCGTGATATGCCGTAGTTAGTGGAAATATAATGCTCCAGTTCGATCTCAGGTGTGCACTGGCATTGCTCGACGAAGCCCATCTATGAGAGCGCAACTCACGCCGTCGTGGACATGTGCAGCACGTTGGAGTTGGGAGCACAGCCGGAGACGGTCGGGGAACACGCCTCGCGTGATCGCGGTCGCCAGCTCCCTGGTCAACGTCGTCGTGAGCACAATCGACGCGTCGTGGTGTTCTTCAAGGACAACTGCACAAGCTGATCCCGCTGCCAATTCTCTACGCGGCAAACCTCACCGCGTACTACTGGCTGCGTCGACGTCTCGGGCGGAATGAGTCAAAGGCTTCGACGGACAGATTCGAACGGCACGACGCGTCTGCGCTCGCCTCAGATCGAGCGCTGGCCGTCGTCACGTGAGCGGCTCGATCAGACGCCAACCACATCGCTCGCCGGCGTAGCGGCATAGCCAACCTCCGCGAGCGCCTGTCGCAGCGCGCGAAGGCACCGCGCGACGTCCGATCGATCCACGAACCCCAGCGTCCCGATTCGCAGCATGCGCGGCTTCCAGAAATCCCCCTGCGCGCCGGCGATCGCGATGCCGGTGTTCTTCGCGACGAGCTTGCGGATCGCGGACGCGTCGATGCCCGCCGGCAAGATCACGACGGTCACCGAGTCGGATTCGAACGGCGCCGACGGCATCAAGTCCAGGCCGAGACGCCGCACGCCGTCGCGAGCCAACTGGGCAAGGACGGCGTGCCGCTCGGCGACAGCCTCGGGACCGTCGTCGAGGAGCTGCAGCGCGCGCTCGGTCGAGAGGAGATGGAACAAGCTCGGCGTATCGACGTAACGATGGCGTCGTGCTTCGATCGCCGCGCGCAGGAGATTCGTGGAGTGGACGCGCTGAAGGCGGTCGAACCGCTCGAGAAAGCTCGCGGCGTTTGGATCGTCGCGCAGCGCGCCGAAGCCGCCCGCATACCCCGCACGCGAGGTCATCGCGTCGAGCGCGCGCTCGCCGAGCACGGCGAACGCCAGGCCCGACGAGACGCCGACCGCTTTCTGCGATCCCAGGAACAGGATGTCGAGGTCGAGCGCCTGAAGGTCGAGCCGGTGGGCCAGCGCACCGCTGATCGCATCGGCGACGATCGTCATGCGCGGGTTGTACGAGCGGGCGACCTGCACGAGCGCGCGAATCGCCGGCTGATGATAGGTGACGCCGCTGCTCGTCTCGTTCTGTTGGAAACAAAGGAACGAGATCGGCGGCGCGCCCGTGCCGGCGCGCCGCTCGTCGTCTTGTTGGAGAAAGCGATCGACGTCGTGCGGCGTGATTGCCGCTCCCCACTTGTCCTCGGGCACCTGCAGCACTTCGCAGTCGCGGCCCCGCGCGCGAGCGATTTCGACGAAGCGATCCCCGAATTTCCCGTGCGAGATGACGAGACCCCGGTCGCCGGGAATCGTCAGGTTCGCGATCGACGCCTCCATCAACGCGGTGCCGGGACCCGAGATCGTCAACGCGTTCTCCGGAGCGCCCAGCCACGCGCCGAGCGTTCGATCGATGGCGGCAGCAGGCCTGAACGGATCGCGCAATCGGACGTCGTCGTACTCGCTCGCGACGTCGAACACCTCCGCATTGAAGTTCGTCGGGCCCGGCGCGAGGAGCGTCGTCTCCGTCCCGCTCAGAATGAAATGAAGCGTCATCTCGGCGACCGCGCGTGAATTGCCGTACGGCTCGTTGATGATCGAGACGCCCGCCGCGCTCAGCGATTCCATCCCACCGTGGAGGTTGTCGACGCCGACGCCGGGGCGGATGACGAACGCCAGCTCGTCGACCGCGATCATCGTTCGCGCCGCCGCTTCGTCGACGCGCGTCCGGCTGCGCAGCATGACGACGTGCGGGCGGAAGCTGCTAACTGTCTGCTCGATCTTTTCCGCCGACGGCGCCCCGCTCGACACGTCGTACGCTTCTACTTCGACGCCGAGATCCCGAAGGCGATCGAATGCGAGCGACTCGACGTCGAACGGATCCATCAAGAGGACGCGGACCTTGCCGCAGTCGCGGATGTTCCGCATCGCCGCGGCCCGGCGGCCGTCCTCCCGCCCGCTCGAGAGGTGAGCGTTCACGTGATTGAGCGTGTAGCCGTCGTCGCCGTCGACTTCCCTGCCGAAGAGCTCACCCAGCACGCGCCGCAGGATCGTGTGTGTGTTCCGCGCGACCGCCGCCTGAGGCGCGCGGCACGACCCACCGACGTGCGCCGTGAATCGCGCGTTCCCGAGCTCGATCAGGCGATCGCCCTTCGCAGGCATCTCGTCCGAGTAATAGCGCAGCCAGCCCTGCTCGACCGCGCGCGTCAGCGCCTCTCGATCCACCAGCGCGCCGCGGGCGGAGGCGTTGACGAGCAGATCGAGACGTCCCGCGCGCTCGGCGCGATCGAGCAGCGCCGGCGTCACGAGCCCGTGATTCGCGTACTCCTTCGGCTTTCGAAACAGCCGCAACGACGCCTCGTCATAGACGACGGGCAGCAGGACGATCGTGTGGCACGTCTCGAAGAGCTCTTCGAGCGTCGGCGCGACCTCGACGCCGCGATCGCGCCACGCGTCGACAAGCCGTAGGCCCTCCGGCGCTCGCTGACCCTGCGAGACGGCCGCGGCCAGCGATGGCGAGTAGACGGTCAGATGCTCGACGCCGCGGGCGCGGCACAACTCCGCAGCTACCGTCACGATCCGTCCCGCGCCCACGAACCCGACGCGGCGATGCCGCAAGGCGTCGGCGTGGACGATATGCCGATCGCGAAACACGCGACGAGCGGATCTGGCGATCTTCTCGTGGACTCGTGGATCGGTCGAGGCTCGGCGCGAGAGCGTGTTCGATTGCTCCTCGAACTCAGCCGGGTCGATCGTGAACGGGGTCTCGATCGGAGATTGTAGGTCCGGCTGAATCGGCAAGCCGCGGAAGCGCTCCAACGCATCGCGCATGTAGCCCGCGTGCGCGACCCTGAAGCCTCGTTCGACCGGCATCACGTCGAAGCCGCATTCGCGCAAGCGCGCGGCGGCAGCGGACGCGTCGCCGTCGGCGCCGGCCTCGACGGATGTCCATGCGTTCGTGTGCGAGTCGGGCGTTCCGGCAATCGTGCCGATCGTGGCAAGCGACTCCCGGATCGCCTCCGCGCGAACTCGATGGCGCTCGGGCAGCATCGAGAGCCCGCCCATCTCGTCGATCTCGTCGAGCGCCGCTTGAAGCGCGACCGCCGCGCTGATGTTCGGAGAGAACGGCGTCGTGTGTTTGCTCCACGCGCGATGGTGCTTCAGCAGATCGAACAGGAACGGCCGCTCGGTGAGCGTCGGCCGCAGCGCCGTCATCGTCTCGAGAAATGGATCCGACACGGCCACGATCGTCAGACCCGGAATGCTCATCAACCCGCGTTCGGGCACGATCAGAACAGCGTCGACGCCGGTGCCGACCACGTCGATGAAATCCGTGCCGAAACTGATCGACGCATCGAGCGCGATCGGCGCCTTGGGCGCGGTTCGTCTCACGGCGTCCACTATGCCTCGGACGTCGGCCAACGCTCCGGACGCGGACACGTGCTCGATGAGCACGGCGTCCGGCGCAAAACCGATTGCGTTCGTGTCCGGTTTCAGCCGGACTGTCTCCACGTTCGCTCCCCACGTCCGCGCCAAAGCGGCGAACGTTCCCGGCGTCGCGAGCACGCGATCCAACGGCCGGATGAGATTGCTGACGATCGCTTCGCGTCCGCCAAGACCTGTGCACGTCAGAAAGAGCGGCGTGTAGCGATCGCCCAGCGCCGGACGAAGGCGCTCCGCGATGTCCTGCAGAATGGCCTCGAACCACGGCGTGCGATGGTGGCCGTACGTGGTGGCGACGCGTTGGGCGACGCGCGGCGGAAGAAAGGACAGGCCGAACGTGTGGGTCACAAACGTACTCCCGACACCGCATACGCCGGCTTCGCGCGGAAGCCCGCGAGCACGCGGTTCGTCAGGACCGCATCTCCTACGCCCAGGTTCTCCACGATCAACGCCTCCATCGTCGAGCCCCGCCCGGTCAACTCGCTGAAGATCTCCTGCCAGAGCGCGCCGCGGAAGTGATAGAGGAAGTAGATCGTGTCGTGCTGGAACGCCTCCATACCGGCGTTGCCGAGCAGGTTCATGTTCCAGAGGTGATCGACGAGGTTCAGCGACACCACGATGTTTTGGACGCCGGTCGAGAGGCAATACTCGCCGCGGGCGCTCGCGCCGCGGAACCACTCGATCGCCGGGCCGGGAAACGCCCGTGCGAAGAGCTCGAGCGCCCTCTCCCAGAAGAGATTCTCGGAGTAAACGTTCGAGTAGAAGAACGTCAGCTTTTCGCGATGGCTCTCGATCGTGTTGACGACTTCACGTCCGAGGTTGTCCGGATCGCTCGCCGCCGCGTCGCGGTAGTGCTGCGAGGCGTACGCCGTCTCGAAGAAATAGTGCATCGCCACGAGAACGTATTGCAGGAGCGGCGTGCGCAGCCGCTCCGGATCGTCATGCGTGAGGCACACGACCGTCCCGGTTTCCTTCGCGTGCGTTGCGCGCCACAGCTTCCGAGGCTGCTTGGAGCTCATGAACGCCCGCCGGAATCGCTCCGCGTCCACCGCCAGCAGCTCGATCCGGCGTGGCGCGAAGTCTTCAGCGGTTCGCTCGGCGAGAAGCGCTTTATAGCGCACCTGCCAGTCGGGTTCTTCAGTGGCGCGCGTCAACGACAGCGCGGGAATCGCCCCTTCACGCGAGACGAGCTCGCGCGCGGAACCGTAGCCGAGCGCTTCCATCATCGTGACGGGCGGGTGCGCCGTCAGCAGATCCGCGGCGGCTTCTTCCGTCAGGCAGAATCCAATCTCGAGCGGCTGCGGGCAGAGGCTCGCGATGTGCGCCGTCATCGAGCGGAGCCCGTCGAGATCGGCAATCGAGTCGCAGCCGAACGCGCTCGACATCGTGCGATCGATGCTGTCGACCTGCGATTGCAGCGCGCGATGGATCTCCACCGCCGACAGCGTCGGTACGCCAAGGTCCGCGACTTTCTGAATGAACTCCTCTTTGTTCCGCCGCAGCACGCCCCGAACGCGATCGTGCGCGTCCGGGATGTCCTCGACGAGCGGCGCGAAGTGCGAGTTCAGGAGCTGGTCCATGTAGTGCACTGGCTGCTGATCGATCGCGGGCGCGCGCCGGCGCTCCACCTGCGGCGGCGCGCTCATCATGCCGCGGCCGTCGGCGAACTCGACGAGCGCGCGCGGGATCCGCTGGTTCGCCTCGAGCGCTTCCGCCGCCGTATCGACTTCCGCCCAGAAGCATCCGGGATTGTCGACGCCGCTGAACGCGATCTCCTTCGCCACCGATCCGAACACCTCGTACGACCATCGGTTGCGATCGCCGGATGCGACGAGCCGATCGAGCCGCTCGATGATCCGCGCCGCGCCGCTCGCGCTGAATTTCGCCGGGCCGACCACTTCCGCCGCCGAGATCTCGGCGGGCAGGTGCTTGCCCATTCGCAGAATCTGACGGCCGTCCATTTCCGCCTTCTGCATGTCGCTCGTCGGATGAATCCGCCGTTCGACGACCACGGCGTTCTCGTCCGGCGCATCGAGCAGCGCGCGCAGCATGCCCGGGTGGAATACGAGATCCGAGTTCAGATAC
Source organism: Vicinamibacterales bacterium (assembly GCA_036556425.1). Taxonomy (GTDB): domain Bacteria; phylum Acidobacteriota; class Vicinamibacteria; order Vicinamibacterales; family 2-12-FULL-66-21; genus DATBJJ01. The sequence goes on along the minus strand of DATBJJ010000101.1, from coordinate 35,241 downwards.
AGGAATCCATCCCGAATCAGATCGCGCGTCAGCCACAACGAGTAGCTGCTCCCCGTCGTGCGGAACTCGTGATTCTCGACGAACGTGACCGGCGCGGACACGAATTCCTTGATCTGCTCGCCGAGATATCCGACGACGATCGTGATGTCGTGAACGCCGCAGTGGCGAAGCGCGGAAATCTGATAGTGCAGGATCGGATGCCCGCCGATCTTCAGCAGACACTTGGGACGATGCTCGGTGTGCGGAAGCATCCGGCTTCCGGGACCAGCGGCGAGGATGATGGCTCTCATGAATCGACCGGGCGCTCACAATTCAAGCCGCGTACCACGGCCGGCGATCGCACTCGCCGTGGCCTTGCCGTTGCATTCGGTGACGCGGATTCCGCGGATTACACGGATGACGCGGATCAGATCCGCGTGATCGGCCAGATCAGCGAAATCCGCATCCGAGGTCGAGTGCAAAGGTTTTCTTCTTTATGGAAGCTGAGCGGTCAGGAGGGCTCGTTCTGCGCATGAGGTTCTCGATCATCGTTCCGACGTTCAATCGCGCGGGCGAGCTGCGGACGACGCTGCGGAGCCTGGCAGGCCTCAAAACCGCCGCGCCGTGGGAAGTGATCGTCATCGACAACAACTCGACGGACGACACGCGGCTGGCCGTCATCGAGGCTCAGCCGGACTTCCCGGTCGAGCTTCGCTACGTGTTCGAGCGCGAGCAGGGGCGCAGCGCCGCGATGAACACCGGCATTCGCGCGGCGCGCGGAGAGATCATCGCGACGACCGACGACGACGTGCAGGTGGAACCCGATTGGCTCGATCGAGCCGCGGAAGCGCTCGACACGCTGGATTGCGACTACGTCGGCGGCAAGGTGCTGCCGGTGTGGCCGGCCGAGCGGCCGGACTGGATTCCGAATCACGGCGGCAAGCAGTGGGCCGTCATTGCGCTGCTCGACTACGGTCCCGACCCGATTCCGTTCTTCACGCTCGCGCATCGCGTGCCGATCGGCGTCAACATGGCGTTCCGCCGCGCGGCCTTCGATCGCGCGGGGCTCTGGAGCAATCGCGTCGGCCGGAAGAAGGGGACCTTGCTCGGACAGGAAGTGCGCGAGTGGATGCTGCGCGCGCGCGACGCGGGGCTGCGCGGCTATTACGCGCCGTCGATGATCGTGCACCACATGATTCAGCGCGATCGGCTGACGAAGACGTACTTCCGGCGCTGGTTCTATTGGAACGGCGTGAGCCGGGCGCTGCTCTATCGCGACGCGTGGATCGACATGCAGGCGCCGGAGAGCAAGGAGCTCGATTTCTCGCGCGTCCCGCACATCTTCGGCGTGCCTCGCTTCTTCTACCGGAAGGCGCCGCGGGAGCTGTGGCGTGCGATCGCCTGCGCGCTTCGGGGACGCGCGGCGGAGAGCTTCGACGCGGAGCTGTGGCTGTGTTTCTTTGCCGGCGTGCTGCGCCAGCGCTGGCGCGATCGCAAGCTGCCGCGTCCCGCGGCAATCGAGCGACCGGCGCCAGCCTGAACGCCTATCGGCTAACGAACCTGGAAGGTCACCATCAGCGGATTGTGATCCGAGGGCTTCCGGCCCGACGAGTCGCGCGTGTCGTACACTTGCGCGCGCGTCACGGTGAGATACGACGCGCCTTTCGAGAACCACACGTAGTCGATCCGCTGGTTACGCGTGTTGCCATCGGGATTGTCCGCATACGCTACCGCGTCGCCGCCCGATCTCGCCACCGCCCAGCCGTCGTAGTAGGTCCTGCCCATCTCGTTGATCTCGGTCGTGCCCGGATACCAGTTGAAGTCGCCAGCCACGATGCGCTGCTCGGGCTGCGTGGCCGCCCAGGCCACGAGCTGCCGCACCTGCGTGAGGCGGTAGGCGCTCGACGTGTGATCGAGGTGCGTGGAGAAGAGATCGATGATGCGTCCGTTGACGTTCGTGCGAATCATCGCGACCGATCGCGTGTAGCTGAGCAGATACTCGTCCGTGGCGTCGACAGGAAGACGCGTCATGACGCACTCCCCTTCCCCGCTGCTCGCGCCGCCTTTCTGCACCCACTTGTAGCGCCACGTCTGCCCGGTCGCGGCGCGGAGGCGCTCCGCGATCTGCACGACCTGGCTGCTCGTCGTGCTCGAGTAGTGCATGATCTCGTTGAACGAGATCACGTCGGGCCGCACCTGCGCGATGAACGCGACCACGCGATCGATGTTCGATCGGCCGTCCTGCCCAATCCCCTGCGCGATGTTCCACTGGAGCACCTTCAGCGTGCTGCTCGTGGACGGCTGCGGGGCGGGCGTGCCGCTCGCCAGCACGATGGTCAGCGTCGGACGGCGGCTCGAAGACGAGTCCTCCGACGAGTAGTACTCGCGATAGCTCTCCTTCGCGGGCGCCTCTGGATCGGCCAGCAGCATGCGCGTGTAGCGGGTATCGAACTCGCCGTTCACCACGCGCTGCACCAGCGATGTCACGTCGAACTGGACGACAGCTCCAGGCGTCGCCGGCGCATACCCTGCGCTCCACTGTTCGGCGAAGTCGCCGCCCGGCACCGACCAGCGGGACGATCCCATCCGAGTGCGCCACGTCGCTTCGTCCTCCAGGAATCCCACGGGAACACGGAACAGTCCCAGCGGCCGCGTGCCCGAGCCGAGCCCGGACCTGACGGTGAGCCTAAGCGTGGCGGAGACGATCTCCGCGCCTTGAGGGATCGTGTTCGCCGTATCGAACTTGAGCAGGACGCGCCGCTCCCACTGGGGCTCGTCGGTGGTGCTGCGGCGTGTAATGAGGGGGGCTCCGTCGAAGTTCGTGTTCTCGTAAACACCAGCGCGGATCGTCGTGTCCGTAACCTGTGGGCCTTGGTTCAAGACGACGGTGGTCTGTGCGGCGGCCGTGCCTGGCAACATCGACGTGCAGAGAACGGCGGCAACGACGACGAGACCCCTTCGCAAATACGCGCTGACGGATTGACCCATGGAACCCTCCGGACCGATGTGCACACCTTTGTCGCAGCGTGTGGAACGACGGTGAAATGCACAGACTCCCGCTGCGGGTTGCAGACCTCAGCTTTATCCGCTGCCGCGTCGGCAATCCGAACGGGAATCTATCGTTGTTGATTGGCTGCAGACCGCCGCAGCCCGGGCGCACGCACAGCAAGCGATCTGCCACATTCGCGCGCAGCGCTAACGTGCACTCTCTATGGAAGATTTTTTCCTGAGCTGAGAAATCTGCGCGACACTCGGCGCGCAGACGCGCACAATTTTGACGCACCATTTACATCGACGTGCGTGAAGCTATGAAGAATCGCCACGAATGGAAGGTTGTCGGACGATCGACTAGGTAGGAAATTCCAGGGCGCGCCGCTTGCAGTGCTTGAAGCGGGTCGAATGATGTCTCGTGCACCGTCGAGCGCGCCGCACAAGCTCTCCATTGCGATCGTTGCGCCGTCGCTCTCGATTCTCGGCGGTCAAGCCGTGCAAGCGCGTCGGCTGCTCGATGCGTGGCGCGGCGACCCGGACGTGGACGCGTGGCTCGTGCCGATCAATCCCGCCCCGCCCGCGTGGCTGCGCGCGGGGGCCCGCGTCAAATACCTGCGCACGCTCCTCACTCAGCTCAGCTATTGGCCGCTGCTGATGCGCGAGCTGCGGCGCGCCGACGTCGTCCACGTGTTCTCGGCGTCGTACTTTTCGTTCCTGCTCGCCCCGCTGCCCGCCGTGATGATCGCCAAGATTCTGAAGCGGCCCGTGCTCATGAACTACCGCAGCGGCGAAGCTCCCGATCATCTGCGGCGATCGCGGCTCGCACGCGCCGTCCTCCGCGACGCCGATCAAAACGTCGTGCCGTCACGGTTCCTTCAGACCGTCTTCGATTCGTACGGCATTGCGTCGCGCGTCATTCCCAACATCATCGATCGCCGACGATTCCGGTTCCGCGCGCGGTGCCCGCTCCGTCCGCGCCTGCTTTCGACGCGCAACTTCGAACCGCTCTACAACGTGGCCTGCACGTTGAAGGCGTTCGGCCTCGTGCAGCGCGCCCACCCGGAAGCGACGCTGACGCTCGTGGGATCGGGGTCGCAAGAGCGGGAGCTGCGCGAGCTCGCGCAAACGCTCGAGCTCGAGAACGTGACGTTCGCCGGCGCGGTGGATCCACAGGACATGTGGAAGTACTACGCGACCTCGGACATCTATCTCCAAACCCCGAACATCGACAACATGCCGTCGTCGCTGCTCGAGGCGTTCGCGAGCGGCCTGCCGGTGGTGTCGACCGAAGCGGGCGGCGTTCCGGCGATGCTGACCGACGGCGTCCACGGCCTGCTCGCGCCGATTGACGATCACGAAGCGGTGGCCCGCCACGTGCTGCTCCTGCTCGAAGACGATCGGCTTGCGCGGCGCCTCGCGATGTCGGCGTACGAGTCGACCGACGCGCTCGTGTGGGAACGCGTCCGAAACCAATGGGTCGCCGCGTATCGAAGCCTTCTCGGGAGGGCTGCCGCAAAGCCGCAGACGGCCCGGCCCGTATGATTGCCGCGAAATTCCTGACACGGGTGGCCGCGATGGATCGCGCCGAGCTCGGCTTCCGCGCCGCTTCGGCGCTGCGCCGTGAGGCATCGCGCGTTCGATTCGCCGTCCGTCGTCCCGTCTGGGATCGCCGCCTGCTCGCGAAAGCCCTGCGAGCGGAGGGCATTCGGTTTGCGCCGGCGGTCGGCATGCTGGAGCGCGGCCACTGGGCCGCCGCGCACCGCACGTTGATGCGGCACTTTGCGACGCGGTCACCTCGATTCGTGATCGCACCCTCGTCGCGGGAGCCGCTCGCCGGCGCAATTCGATCCGCGTTTCCAACGGCCACGGTCGATGCGGCCGACCGCGCGTCCCGGGTGCTCGCCGGCAGCTTCGATCTCCTCGGTTATCGCAACCTCTCGTTCGCGCAACCGGACGGCGCCATTGATTGGCGCTTGGATCCGGTTCACAAGCGGCGCGCGCCGGACGTCTTCTGGAGCCGCGTGCCCTACCTCGATCCATCCACTGGCGATCACAAGATCATTTGGGAGCTGAATCGCCATCAGCATCTGATGATGCTCGGCCGTGCGTATTGGCTCTCGGGCGATGCGCGCTATCGAAGGTGCTTCGTCGACCACTTGGAGAGCTGGATGGCGGCGAACCCCCCGCTCTCGGGAGTGAACTGGGCGAGCATGCTCGAGCTCGCATTCAGATCGCTGTCCTGGATCTGGTCGCTTCACTTCTTTGCGGACGCGGATCGCGAAGACGACGACCCGTGGACTATCGATCTCCTTCTCGGCCTCGACCGGCAGCTCGAGCTCGTTCAGCGGAATCTCTCGCGGTACTTCAGCCCCAACACGCATCTGCTCGGAGAGGCGCTCGCGCTCTACGTCGCGGGGCGCGTGCTGCCGGAGCTTCGCCGTTCGTCCGTTTGGGAAGACGTAGGCAGGCGCGTGCTCGTCGAGCAGATGGCGCTGCAGATCCGCGGCGACGGCGGACATGCGGAAGGATCCACGCACTACCACCGCTACACGCTCGACTTCTACGTGTTCGCGCTGGCGATCGCCATCGTGACCGGCGATTCCGGCGCGGCGCCGTTTGCCGACGCCGTCCGCCGGCTCGCGCGGTTCGCGCGGTCGATGGCCGGCGATGATGGACGGCTGCCGGTGATTGGCGACGACGACGGCGGTGCGCTGCTTGCGCTGTCGGGAAACGACCCGGCGAACGTCAGCGGCTCGCTGCAGATTGCCGCATCGCTCCTCGCCGACACCGGGCTGTCGGTCGGCGCGCCCGCTGAAGAAGCGTTGTGGATCACGGGCAAGGTACCCTCGCCGGCGAGGCCGACGCGATTGGCGTCCGCCGCGCTCCCCGACTCGGGTTACTACGTGTCGCGATCCGGCCGGGGCGATCACCTGACGTTCGACGCCGGTCCCCATGGATTCCTCAACGCCGGACACGCGCACGCGGATGCCCTGTCGATCACGCTGAACGTGCGGGGCCGCCCGTTTCTCATCGATCCCGGCACGGCGTGCTACACGATCGATCCCGCCATGCGCGATCGCTTCCGCTCGACGCCCGCTCACAACACGTTGACGCTCGACGATCGATCGCAGTCGATCCCGGATGGGCCGTTTCACTGGAAATCAACGGCGCACGCGCGCGCGCTCGATTGGCGGACGGACGAGGAATTCGACTACGTCGAAGGCGCGCACGACGGGTACGCGCCGCTCGTGCATCACCGGGCGATCCTGTCGCGGCCGGGCGTGTGGCTGATCGCGGACCGCGTGCGGGGCACGGGCACTCATCGCGCCGACATGCACTGGCACATCGCCCCGATCTGGAACGTGACGGCAGCCGGCAAGACTGGCGTCGTCCGCGCGCAGCATCCGGACGGAACGCTCGTGTGGATACTCGCCTTGGACGTTGACGCCGAGCTCTTCAGGGGTGCGAACGGCGAGACGGCGCTGGGTTGGGTCGCACCGGTCTACGGGCGACTGGAACCAACTACGACCATTCGAATGCGGAAGGAAGGCGAGGCGCCGCTTGCGTTCGTCACCGCAATCGTGGAATCGCAGGATCAGCCGATCATGGAAGCGGTCCAAGTGATCGGGCCAGGCGCGCCTCTCGGCGTGAAGATCACGACCGCGTCATGGGGGGACACCGTCATCTTCACGCGGGCGGCGGACGAGCACGGGATGCGAAGCGATCTCTGGCGCGCCGGGAACGTCGTTACGAGCGAGCGGCTCGCCTGGTGGCGTGACGACCAGCCGCCGTCGTCCAGCCCTGTGGATAGATCAGAGGAGCTGGATTCGAGCGAAGCTCTCCAATCAAGCGTGGCTGCTCCGATCCCGATTGCCGCAGCGGCCAGCGAAACGCGTCCGATGCATGATGCACGATAGGAATGAGCTCCGGGTCGTAGCCCAGGAGTGCAGCGCCGACGCGATCGACCGCCGCGCTATTGCAGCCGGCGAAGAGGATCCCCATCGGCGCGGGCCGCGGCGCGAGCGGGCCGTCGCCATGGCCCGCTACGATCGCGTCCACGATGTTGACGACGCGGCGTTGCGGATCGTCCGCCATGGATCCGTCGACGCGTCCGTAGAGCAGAATCCGGTTCAGGTCGAGACACGTTCGCCAGATCGTGTCGTTGCCCGACCACGATCCTTCCACGCCGAGCGTGTCTCCCTGCATCGCGGCGACTCTGTGCAGCACTCTCGTCGCCGCCGACCATCCTCTTCCTGACGCCCCCGGCGCTGACGTGTTGAGCCGATCGTACGCGAGCTCGAGCGCGCGCTTCACGCGGCTCGATCCCGGATAGCAGTCGCCGCCGTCGTTCGATCCGCCGATCCGGTGATGCGGGAGGAATTCCTTGTTGCCGTTGATGCCTATCAGGTTCTTGAGGGCGCAGGTCAGCCCCGCCTTCTTGTGCGTCTTGAGCTTGGGGAGATTGACGACAACGTCCGCTTCGAGAATCGCGCGCGCGACGAGATACTGATGGCGGCCGCGGCTGTGCGTGTTCGCGAGTTTCGCGGGATCGTACTGCGTCACGCGGAACGCCGCGCGCTCCGTCGTCACCGGCTCGAGCAGGCTCTCGTGCGCGAGATCGAAAAGGACGAACTGGTCCAGCGGCAGCAGATCCTCTTCCGCCCGCCGCACGCCGTTCTCGTACACGCATCGCGTGCGTCGAAAATCGCGAACACCCGCAAATCGTGGATCCCGATCGGCGAGCCGCGCCGCCCACCATCCGATGCCGGTCTCGTCGAGCAAACGATCGAAATCGCAGCTCTGCAGCGGCGCGTCGCCGAGGATCACCGAGCTCGGGCGCGCTTGCAGCACGCCTTCGACGACGGTCGCTACGACCGACGCATGCGTGAGCAGCGGCTCGATTCCCCACGGCCCTTGGTTCTCGTGCATGACCCAATTGGGCTTCACGACAACTTTGGCGCTGTCAGGAATCACCCCGCCGAACGCGCCGCGCCCGTCGTCGAGGTTCCACTCGAGCATTGCCGCAAGGCGGCCGATCGCCTCGCGCATCTCCACGCTCGCGAGCGCTGACGGATAGGTCGGCTGTCCGACGCCGATTGCGGCGACGCGATTGTCGAAATTGTTCACGTTATCTCGCTGATCACCGGCCGCCTCTTATTGGAGACCGTTCGAGGAATCTCATCTACGCGCTGCAGATCGATTGGGAGCTGTGGCAGATTGGCGCGGACGATCTTCAGAATGTCGCGCTCGGACTCGTCCGTGAACGACCCCATCGGGATCACGCGGACCGTGACGCTGTAGTCGGCGCGCTGATAGATTTGGAATTCGCGCACCGGATAGTTCTTCATGAGATGCGGAAAGCTCAAGCCGTCCATCCAACCGCCGCCAGGCAGCCGGACCCGATCCGTTTCGCGCCCGACGACCGACAAGAGTTGGAACGACGGATGTCCCGGACGGCTTCCCGCGGCGAACGCGCCGATGTCGCCGACTCGATAGCGGATCATCGGCATCGCGTCCGCGTGCAACTTCGTGATGAGGATCGGCGCCCGCTCGTCCGACGTTTCCGGCTCCACGAGCAGCGCGCTCCAGTCGATCTCGAAGTCGAGTCGGTCGGGCGCGTCAGTTTGAAACCCGATCAGGCTGACGTCGCGGCCGCCGTACCGCTCGTGCACGGGACAACGGAATACTCGCTCGACGATCTCCCGATGATGAGGAAGGAGCTTCTCCGCGCCGGTGACGATGCGCGCTGACGGATAACTCGGGACGATGCCGTGCGCCTCGAGGAATTCGGCGAGCGCCGCGAGCGCGCTCGCATACGCGACGATGCACTTCGGACGGAAGCGCTCCATCTCGCGGTGATGCTGCATGAGCAGGTCGTCGGACAGACGCAGGCAGTCGAAGGGACGGACGTTGACGAGCCACTCGCGCGCGCGATCGCGCAAGGAATCCCGCTCGATGGGATCGAGATGATGTCCCCAGAGGAGCGCGGTCCGCGTGCCTGCCGGAAGGCCGACGCGCCGCATGAAGTGCTCCATCCCGCTCTCGCGCCATCCGCGCTCGCGCGGGCCCGTGCGAATCTCGGTCGGCGCTCCCGACGATCCGCCCGTCGCGTCCTTCCACACCAGCTCCGGCGCGACGGCGCGGCTGAACAAGCGATCGCCGGCGTCGCGCACGTCGTGCCGATCGAGCACCGGCAGACACGCGAACTCGTCGAAGCCGAAGTCCGCCGCCGGATCGAATCCGATCGCGGCAAAGCGATCGCGATAGAACGGCGTTTCGCGCGCCGCGGAGCGGACCGCGTCGCGCAGGCGCCGCAGCGCCCATTCGCGCTTGCGATCGACGCTCCACGCGAGCGCCTGACGCCGATGCTCGAGCCCCTCCCAAAAGATGGTCACGGCCGGCCGCGTGGCCGGCTTCACCCATCGATAGGCTCGATGCAATGGTTGGATGATTGCGCGCATTACCTGTAGCGTCCGGCTTCAGCCGGACCTCGATACCTCAGCATGGCGCGTGCCGGGCTTAGCCGATGCGTCCACGGTAGTCGAGTTCCACTCGACCGTGATTGGTTACAACAAAAAGGCAAACCCTTGAGCACGATGAGCTCGCGGCCGTCGAGATGCCGCCGCGCTTCGTGGCACTTCGCTTGCTCTTTCGCCCCGAGTGCCACGAGGTCGTCCGTATCCGATTGTCTTTCTGCTGACCAGCTTCGACGTAGGCGGAACCGAGCGTCAGATGGTCGAGCTGATTCGGCGGCTCGATCGATCGACGTTCGACGTCCACGTCGCGTGCTTTCATCGCCGCGGCGCGCTCGAACCGCGCGCGACGGCTGACGCCGCATCGGTCGCGACGTTTCCGCTCGACGGCTTTCATCGTCCGTCCGCGGGTCTGCAATTCCTCGCGTTCGCGCGATGGTGCCGCCTCGTCGGCGCGCGCATCGTCCACACCTGCGAGCTCTACGCCAACATCTTCGGCCTGCCCGCCGCAGCAATGGCAGGCGTCGGCGTGCGCATCGGGAACCGCCGCGAGCTGCTCACGCCGGACAAGACGCGCGCGCAGCTGGCCTCGCAGCGCCTCGCGTATCGCGCCGCGCACGCCGTCGTCGCCAATTCGCAGGCGGCGGCGGCACAGCTTCGCCGTGAAGGAATTCCCGAGAGCAAGATCCACACGATTCCCAACGGCGTGGACGCGGCCGCGTTCTCGATCGATGCGAATGGCGAGCGCAGCCGCCGGCCGCTCAGGCGCATCGCGACCGTCGCGAACCTCCGGCCCGAGAAAGGGCACGACACGCTGATTGCGGCCGCGCGGACCGTCGCGAACCGTCACCCGGATGTCGAGTTCCTCGTCGTCGGTGACGGACCGCTTCGTGCATCGCTCGTCCGTCAAGTGAACCTGCGCGGGCTGCGCCCGCGCTTTCAATTCCTCGGCGAGCGCGACGACGTGCCGTCCATTCTTTCGACGAGCGACATCTTCGTGCTGCCGTCGCGATCGGAAGCGTCGCCGAACGGCGTGCTCGAAGCGATGGCCGCTGGCCTTCCGACGATCGCGTGCCGCGTCGGCGGCGTGCCGGAGCTCGTCGAGCATCGCGTCACGGGAATGCTGGTCGAACCGGATTCCCCCGACGCGCTCGCGGCGACGCTCCTCGAGGTGATGGATAGGCCGCAGTTCGCCAACGACCTCGGCCGCGCCGCACGCGCGAGCATCGAGCGCCGATTCTCATTCGATCGCATGGTCGCGAGCTTCGAGCGGTTGTATCTCTCGGAGCTCCAGACCCGTGAACCAGTGAACCTAGAAAAATGTGCGGTATAGCCGGTAAGCTCGCTCCGTCGCCCAACGCTCCGATCGATCGCGATCTCCTCGTCGCGATGGCAGACGCCGTCAGCCATCGTGGACCCGATGCCGATGGCTTCTACGTCGGCGAAGGCGTCGGCCTCGCCCATCGCCGCCTCAGCATCGTCGACGTCGCCACGGGCCAGCAGCCGCTCGCGAACGAGGACAAAACCGTCTGGGTCGTGTTCAACGGCGAGATCTACAACTTTCCGTCGCTCCGCGTGGAGCTCGAATCGCACGGGCACCGTTTCCGGACGCACTCGGACACCGAGGTGATCGTTCACGCGTACGAGCAGTGGGGCGAACGCTGCGTCGAGCGCTTCCGCGGAATGTTCGCGTTCGCGCTGTGGGACGCGCGCAATCGACGGCTGTTGCTCGCGCGCGACCGCGTGGGGATCAAGCCGGTGTACTACGCGGTCCCCGCGGGCGGGGGGCTCGTGTTCGGCTCGGAGATCAAATCGATCCTCGAGGATCCGGCCGTCGATGCGTCGTGGAGTCCAGAAGCCGTCGATGCGTACCTGACGCTTCTCTACGTTCCATCGCCGAACACGATCTATCAGCAGATCCGCAAGCTGCCGGCAGGGCACGTTCTCGTTGCGGAACGCGGAAGCGTTCGCGTCTCGAAGTACTGGGACCTGGAGTTCACGGGCACTGGCAACCCGGCGGACGAAGCTCGATATCTCGACGAGTTGGATGCGCTCCTCACCGAGTCGGTGAAGATGCGCCTGATGAGCGAAGTTCCGCTCGGCGCGTTTCTGTCGGGAGGCATCGACTCGACGACCGTCGTTGCCTACATGGCGAAGACGAGCGCCTCGCAAGTGCTGGCGACGTCGGTCGGCTTCGAGGACAAAGAGCACAACGAGATCGACAAAGCCAGGCGCGTCGCGCAGCACTTGGGCTGCAGGCTCGCGACGAAGCTCGTCGATCCGCAAATCGAAGAACTGCTGCCGCGCCTCGCGTGGCATTTCGACGAGCCGTTCGGCGATTCCTCCGCGGTGCCGACGTACTACGTCTCCGCCGCCGCGCGCGAGCGTGTAACAGTCGCGCTCTCCGGCGACGGCGGCGACGAATTGTGGGCCGGTTATCCGTGGCATCGCGTCGAGCTGTGGGAATCCCGCGTGCGCGGCCGGCTCGGCGCCGCCGGCTGCGACGTCGCATCACGGCTCGGACATCTGCTGCCGCTCTCGGCAAAAGGCGCGCGCTCGCTGCGTCATCTCGGGCTGCCGCCGGATCACGCCTGCGCGCGCAAGCACGGATATCAGCAATTCGACGACGCCGCGAAGCGTGAGTTGTATTCGGGCGATCTCGCGTCGGCGACTCGCGGCGCGGATCCGTTCGGCGTGTTTCGCGCGGCATACGCGTCCTGCCAGTCGGCCGATCCAATGGATCGCGTGATGTACGTCGACGTCAAGACGTATCTCGTCGACGACATCCTCACGAAGGTCGACAAGATGAGCATGGCCGTGTCGCTCGAGGCGCGCGTGCCGCTGCTCGATCACAAGCTCATCGAGTTCGCCGCGCGCGTACCGTCCTCGCTGAAGCTGCGCCGCGGCGTCAGCAAGTACCTGCTGAAGCAAGTGCTGCATCGCCACGTGCCGCCCGCCGTGTTCGACGGGCCGAAGCACGGTTTCACCGCGCCGATCGCGCAGTGGCTCCGCGGACCGCTCAAGAGTCTGGCAGCCGAGTTGCTCATGGATGGACGTCTGGAGGATCGCGGCCTCTTCCGTCCGGCGGCCGTCGCGCGTTTGTGGCAGGAGCACCAGCAGGGCCGCCGCAATCACTGCCATCGTCTCTGGTCGCTCGTCATGCTCGAGCTGTGGTTCCGTCAGTTCGCGGACGGAGCGCGCCGCGCCGCAGCCGCTTAGTCAGGACACGCATCGCATGTGTGGAATCGCCGGAATCGTTTCGTCCGATCACCTGTCGTTCGACGACGGCCAGCGCGTGCGCGCGATGCGCGACGTGATGGCGCATCGCGGACCGGACGATGCGGGGCTGTTCGTCGATACGTCGGCCGCGTTGGGACACCGGCGCTTGAGCATTGTCGATCTCGCGGCCGGAAAGCAGCCGCTCGCGAATGAAGACGAGCGCGTCTGGATCAGTTTCAACGGCGAGATCTACAACCACGCCGACCTTCGGAAAGAGCTCGAGCGAAAGGGACACGTTTATCGAACGCGGTCCGACACCGAGACGATCGTCCACGCGTACGAAGAGTGGGGCGACGACTGCGTCCTGCGTCTTCGCGGCATGTTCGCGTTCGCGATCTGGGATGCCCGGCGGAAACGTCTGCTGCTCGCGCGCGATCGTCTCGGCATCAAGCCGCTCTACTGGACGGTGCGCGGCGACCGCCTGATCTTCGGGTCCGAGATCAAGAGCATTCTCGCGAGCGGACTCGTGGAGGCCCGCGCAAACGAGGCAGCCATTCCCGAGCTGCTCGGCACGCGTTCGCTCGCCGGAACGGAGACGATGTTCAAGGGCATCTCGAAATTGATGCCCGGACACGTTCTGGTGTTCGAGCGCGGCGAGGCGCGGACCCACCGCTATTGGGACGTGCCAGCCGCGGAAGAATCGTCCGTCAGAAGCCGCGCGGAGGACGTGCGGCGGTTTCGCGAGCTGCTCGAAGAGTCCGTCCGGCTTCGGCTGATGAGCGATGTGCCGCTCGGAGTCTTCCTCTCCGGCGGTATCGACAGCAGCGCGATCGCGGCGCTCATGGCGCGGATGATCGATCGTCCGCTGCAGACGTTCTCGGTCGCGTTCAAGGCGCGCGCGTTCAACGAGCTCGACTACGCGCGCCAGGTCGCCCGGACGATCGGCGCGGAGTCCCACGAGATCGTCATCGACGATCGCGACTTCTTCGGCGCGCTGCCGCGCCTCGTGTGGCACGAGGACGAGCCGATCGCGCATCCGTCGAGCGTGCCGCTGTACTTCGTGTCGAAATTGGCGCGCGAGCGCGTGACGGTCGTCCTCACGGGAGAAGGCAGCGACGAGCTCCTCGCCGGCTATGGCAAGTACCCGCGCGCGCTCTTCAACTGGCACGCCGGCTCGATCTACTCGCGAATCGTCCCGGGCCCGGTGCGCGCCGGCATCGCGCGGGCGATCGAGAAGGTTCCGGGCAGGCTTGGCGGATACGCGCGCCGATCGTTCTTGTCGGTCGAGCACACGCCGGCGCTGACCTTCTTCGACACGTTCGCGGGGATCAACCTGGCGCGGCAGCGGCAGCTGCTCTCCTCACGACTGACGCCGCTGGCAAATATCGACCACGCGTACGGCCCGTCGATGGAGTACTTCCAGCGCGTCGGCGCGCCGCAGGCAAGCGAGGGCGGCGGGACGCTCCATCGCTTCTTGTATGCCGATCTCAAGACGTATCTCGTCGAGCTGCTGATGAAGCAGGATCAAATGAGCATGGCGGCCTCGATCGAGAGCCGCGTGCCCTTCCTCGATCATCACCTCGTCGAGTTCGCCGCCCGGCTGCCCGTGGATCGAAAGCTCGCCGGCTTCTCGACGAAGAAGATTCTGCGCGACGCCGTGCGGGACGTGCTGCCGCGCGAGATTCTCGACCGGCCGAAGATGGGGTTCCCCGTGCCGTTCGCGTCCTGGATTCGGAACGAGTGGCGCGACGTCGCGTGCGGCGTGCTGCTCGATCGCCGATCCCGCCAGCGAGGCTTGATCTCTCCATCGGCGGTTGAACGGCTCCTCGCACAGGCGGCCGCGCCCAGCGCGCCGTGGACCGGACAGGATGCGGACGCGATCTGGGGACTGCTCAACCTCGAGCTCTGGCACCGTACGTTCATCGACGGCGACGGGATTCAGACGCTGCCCGCGCCGCAGGCGGCAGCCGCGCGCTCGGTCACGCTCGATCCACGGCCGGTTCAACCGCGATCGGTGTCGTGAACACCATGCGCATCCTCTGGCTCAACACGAACCTCCTGCTGCCGCTCGACAAGGGCGGCAAGCTGCGCACGTGGCACTTGATGCGCCATCTCGCGAAGCGGCACGAGATCACGTGCATCTCCTTCGCGGATCCGGCGCCACCGCACGCGCATATCGCGGGCATGTCCGAAGTGTGCTCGAAGCTGGTGACCATTCCGCGCCGCGAGTCGACGAAGGAAGGGTTGCGATTCTACGCGGCGGTGGCGCGCCATGTCCTGAATCCGCTGCCGTATGCCGTGGCGCAATATCGATCGCGGCGGTACCGCCGCGCCGTCCGTCGCGCCCTCGCCGCCGGCTCCTTCGATCGCATCGTCTGCGACTTTCTCGTCCCGGCCGTGAACATGCCGAACCGGCTGCCGTGCCCATCGGCGCTCTTCACGCACAACGTCGAAGCGGAAATCTGGCGGCGTCATGCCGAAACCGAACGGCGGCCGATGCGCAAGCGGCTCTATCGCACGCAGTGGAAGCGCATGCTGCGGTTCGAAGGGCGGACGATGGCGCGGTTCGATCGCGTGCTCGCGGTATCCGAAGTCGATCGCGACACGCTTCAGCGCTTGTACGGGAACGAGCTCGCGGCGCCTGTCTCCGTGATTCCAACCGGCGTCGATACGCAGTACTTCGTTCCGCAGCCTGTCGACCCCTCTGGAGCACGCCGGATTGTCTTCACCGGCTCCATGGACTGGCTGCCGAACGCGGACGGCGTCGAGTACTTCTGCCGCGAGATTCTTCCGCTGATTCGCCGAGACGAACCGGACGCGACGTTCACGATCGCCGGACGCTCTCCGACGCCGGCCGTGCGGCGGCTCGCGCAGGATCGCGGCGTCGAGGTCACCGGCCGCGTCGAGGACATCCGTCCGTATCTCGCGAAGTCCGCGGTCTACGTCGTGCCACTGCGGATCGGCGGCGGCACGCGCCTCAAGATCTTCGAGGCGATGTCCGCCGGACGCGCGGTCGTCTCGACGAGCATTGGCGCGGAAGGACTGCCGACCGAGAACGGCCGTCACCTGCTGATCGCCGACGATCCGCAAGCGTTCGCGCACGCGGTCGTTCGGCTCCTTCGTGATGCAACGACGCGTGAAGCGATCGAGCGCGCGGCGCGCGCGCTCGTGACCGGGCGCTACGACTGGGCGGCCGCCGCGATGCACCTCGAGCAGGCGCTCGTAGAAACCAGGATGGCCGCGCCGCGCGGCCGGACATCCTCAGTCCCACTTCCTTCCGTGAATCGTGTGAAATCCTTATGAGAGTTTCTGTCTTCGGCTTGGGATATGTCGGATCGGTTTCCGCTGCCACCTTTGCGGACGACGGCCATGACGTGATTGGCGTCGACGTGAACCCGGGCAAAGTGGCCATGCTCAACGCGGGGCAAAGCCCGATCGTCGAGCCAGGTCTCGGCGAGTTGATCGAGGCGGGCGCCGCCGCGGGACGGCTGCGCGCGACGACGAGCCCGAAAGAGGCGGTCGACGCGAGCGACGTCTCGCTCATCTCGGTCGCCACGCCGAGCCGGAAGAACGGCAGCCTCGATCTCACGCATCTGACGCGCGTCTGCGAGCAGTTGGGCGAAGCGCTACGGTCCAAGTCGGACTACCACGTCGTGGTCGTCCGCAGCACGGTGCTGCCGGGCACGACGCACGAGACGGTCATCCCGACGCTCGAGCGAGCGTCGGGAAAACGGTACGGCGTCGACTTCGGCGTCGCGGTCAATCCGGAGTTCCTGCGCGAAGGCAGCGCGGTGAGAGACATCAAGCATCCGCCGCTGACGCTCGTCGGCCACAACCACGCGGCCGACGCCGCGGGCACCATCGAGCTCTACCAAGGCATCGACGCGCCGGTCGTCTCGACGAGCATCAGGGTCGCCGAGATGATCAAGTACGCGAGCAACGCATGGCACGCGCTGAAGGTCTGCTTCGGCAACGAGATCGGCAACATGTGCAAGCGCCTTGGCGTCGACGGTCACGACGTCATGGACATCTTCTGCAAGGACGACAAGCTGAATCTGTCGTCGTACTACTTGAAGCCGGGATTCGCGTTCGGCGGCTCGTGCCTGCCCAAGGACGTGAGAGCGCTCGAATATCGCGCGAAGGAGCTCGACCTCGAGCTCCCCGTGCTGCAGTCGTTGCTTCGCAGCAATCAGCTCCAGATTCAGCACGCGCTCGATCTGATCGTCGAGACCGGCAAGAAGCGCGTCGGCCTGCTCGGCTTCAGCTTCAAAGCGGGCACCGACGACCTCCGCGAGAGCCCGATGGTCATCCTTGCCGAGACGCTGATCGGGAAGGGCTACGAGGTCCACATCTACGATCGCAACGTGCTCATCGCGCGGCTGACCGGCAGCAACAAGGAGTACATCGAGAAGCAGATCCCTCACCTGTCGCGTCTGCTCGTGGACTCGGTGGACGATGTGATCGAGCAGTCGGATGTGATCGTGATCGGCAACGCCGGCCCGGAGTTCGGCGACGCGATCGCGCGCTGCCGCCCCGATCAAACGATCCTGGATCTCGTGCGCGTGAAGTTCGATCCCGCGAAGGTGAAGGCCAACTACCAGGGAATCTGCTGGTAGCTTACATGACCCTGACGCCGGAAGGCGCCGCGGGTACGGGAACACTCGAGGCACCCGATCCCAAATCGCAGCCGATATCCTTGCCGTCCGTTCCGGCGCCGATGTACGGGCTGCCGGCCACGAGGCGGTAGTTCTGCGCCGCAGCGTTCTGGAAGCTCGCCATGAACGCGGAGACGGTCGGGAACTGATTGTCCGGCGGATAGCGCGACGCGACCGAGCTGTTGCTGGCCATCACGTTGCGGCGCACGATCGCGCCAGGGGCGTAGTATGCGAGCGTGCTGTTGCCGTACGCTTGGCCCGAGCCGAAGATCCCGTAGGTGTTGTGCTTCAGCAGGTTGTTCGTGAACACGAAACCCAGGACGGGTCCGCCGTCCACGCGCACGCCGCTCGCATTCGGATACTGGCCGCTATAGAACGACGTGATGTTCCCGTCGTGCAGCACGGTGTTGTGATCGATCGTGATGTCGCGCGGCTCTCCTCCGATTTGCGCGAACACGCCCGCGCCGTTCCAGCTCGTGCTGACG
Organism: Vicinamibacterales bacterium; assembly: GCA_036556425.1. Taxonomy (GTDB): domain Bacteria; phylum Acidobacteriota; class Vicinamibacteria; order Vicinamibacterales; family 2-12-FULL-66-21; genus DATBJJ01. The sequence continues at coordinate 17,439 of DATBJJ010000101.1, read as the reverse complement.
TCGTAGAGCAGATTGTTCCTGATCGCCACGCGCGCGAGCTGGCCCGACTGCGCCGTGTCGTCGTGCCCGAGCAGGTTGAATCCGCTCGCGGTATGCCGGACGACGTTCGAGCTGAACTCCACGTCTTCGACCACGTTCCACGGATTCGCGCCGCTCGAGTTGCGCGGCGTGAGCACGACCGCGTAGCCGGACTGCGCGCCGCCCCAATTGAACTCCATGATGTTGCGGCGCACGTACACGCGCCGCGCGCTCTTCAACTCGAACAAGTTCTTCACCGTCCACGTCGTGCCGCGCCATCCGCCGTTCTTCGTCAGGAAATTGTCCTCGACGGTGATGTCGCTCGGGACGACGCCGGGGATGTTCACGTTCGCGCCGCCGAACATGATGTTCTCCCCTGCCGCCTCGAGAAAGTTGTTGCGAATCTCGATCGGCCCCGGCGTGTTCCACCCCGCGATCGCCTGCGAGTCCTGACCGACCGCCTTTATGTCGCGGATGTCGGAGTTGGCGATGACGACGTGGGCCGCGTTGACCGAGATCGCGCGCTTCTGTCCAAGTAGAGGATCTCCTTCGATCAGCACGCGATCGATCTCGAAGTGGTGCGGTACCTGATCGAGCGACGTCTGCGCGTCGCGTCCGAGGGCGATGATGTCGCCCGCGCCGTTCTGGTTGGCTTCGAACGCGACGCCAACGAATCGGTAGTAGCTCGCGCCCGTTGCCGTCGCGATCGCCGACGTCGTCGTGTTCGATCGAATCGTCGCGAGCGAGGGCTTGTAATCGGGATCGATCCGCGTGCCCGCCGAAGGAAGCACGGTGTCGCGCGTGGTGATCGTGATGAAGCTCGATCCGTTCTTGGCGGGCAGCACGAAATTCCCGACGTACGCCGCGCCCGCGGTGAGGCGGATCGTTCCTCCTGGTTGAATCTGATTCAGCGCGGCTTGAAGGCTTCCGCCCTCGGGAACGTCGATGATCTGCGGAGATTGTTGGACGAGCGGAGCGCTGTAGAGGACGACGAACGGCGCCGACGCCAGGCTCGCGGCCACGACTCCGAGTGAGAGGACGCCGACACCCCGCCCCATGAGATTCCCCTGAAGGCTCGTTCTGTTGTTTGGAGTTGGACGGCGGCTGGGGTTGCGCCGGCTCGAGCTGGGGATGTCGAGGTGCCACCGATCTTACAGAAGAGACCGGCGTTTATCGAGCTCTGCCATACGCCGCCCCAAAAGGTAACAGGATGCAAGGCACAGAGGCGTCAGGACTTGCGGAAACGGCGCTTGACACCGATTACAAACTGGAGTCGTATCGTTCCACTGCAACTTTTTCGGGGCGGGGCATTCCGCCTCCGCCCCATCGCTCACTAGGGCACGGGAGGAGACCATGCTCCGTATCGCTGTGGCGGCGATCATCGCCACAACCCTCGTCGGCGCTCCGCCGGCCGCGCGCGCGCAGGCCGTCACGGGAACGCTTCTCGGCAACGTCACCGACTCGAGCGGCGCCGCCGTTCCCGGCGCGACCGTCACCGCGACCGAGGTGCAGACGAACACGTCGCGCACCGCGGTCACGAACGAGACCGGCAACTACACCTTCTCGAGCTTGCGCAACGGCACGTACACCGTCAGCGCCGAAGTCCAGGGATTCCGCAAAGTCATTCGTCAGAACGTGCAGCTCGACGTGAACACCACCCTGCGCGTCGACCTCACGCTCGAGCTCGGACAAGTCTCCGAAGCGGTGACCGTGTCCGCCGACACGCCGCTCCTCCAGACCGATCGCACCGACACCGGACGGATTCTCGAGTCGAAGATGGTCACGGAGATCCCGCTCGGCTTCAATCGCAACTTCCAGGGCCTGCTCGTCACCGTGCCCGGCGCGACGCGGCCGTTCCGCCCGCACTCGCAGTTCTTCAACTCGCAGGACGCGCTCGGCACCGAGATCAACGGGCAGCCGCGCATGGCGAACAACACGCTCATCGAAGGGCTCGACAACAATCACAAGACCGGATTGATGGCGGTCATCATCCCGGCGCCCGACGCGCTCGAGACCGTCAGCGTGTCGACGAGCAACTACGACGCGGAGTTCGGGCGATCCGGCGGCGCCGTCACGAACGTGACGCTCAAGTCCGGCACGAACGACCTGAAAGGCAGCGGCTTCTTCTTCGGCAACACCGAGGCGACCAACGCCAGCGATTACTTCACCCACGTCGTCGCGCCGACGAAGTTCGCGCAGGGCGGGCTGACGCTGGGCGGTCCGATTCGCCGCAACCGGCTCTTTTTCTTCGGCGACTATCAGCGGACGATCGACAATCTCGGCTACGTCGTTCGCGCGACGGTCCCGACGCTGGCGATGCGCAACGGCGACTTCGGCGCCGTGAGCAACGGCATCTACGATCCGCTGACGGGCGCGGCGAACGGCAGCGGCCGCACGGCGTTCACGAACAACCAGATCCCTCAGGGCCGCATCAGCCCGATTGCCCGGCGTCTGCTGGCGTTGATTCCCGAGCCGAACCTGACGGCGCCGCTCGGCCAGAACAACTTTCAGAAAGCGCAGGTCCGCGAGAAGACGACCGACGCGTTCGACACGAAGATCAACTACACGCTGAGCGACAAGGATCAGATCGCGTATCGCGTCAGCTTCCAGCGTCCGGTGGTGTTCGATCCCGGTCCGTACAACGAGTTCGGCGGTCCCGCGAACGACGGCTTCGCCGGCACCGGCACCAACAAGAGCGTCAGCACCGCGGCCAACTGGACGCGCGTGTTCAACGCGACGCTCGTGCTCGACGTGCGCGGCGGCGTCAACTACTACCACAACATCGCGAAGTCGCAGGGCGTGGGCTTGACGTCGAACACGGAGCTCGGCATTCCGGGCGCGAACCTCGACGAGTACACGAGCGGCCTCGCGCGCATCACGATCGGCGGCTACACCGCGCCGGTCCTCGGCTTCTCGCCGAGCCTCCCGTGGGATCGATCCGAAACCACGTGGAGCGTCGCGACGACGGTGACCAAGCTGCTCAAGAACCACACCATGAAGGTCGGCGGCGAGTGGCGCCACAACCGCGACATGCTGCTGCAGACGCAGGACGCCGGCGGCCCGCGCGGCCTCTTCAACTTCGTTTCCTCGGGGACCGGCAACCCGGCCGACACCGCGTCGACGACCAGCCTCGCCAATTCATTCGCGGCATTCCTCCTCGACTGGCCGAACGGCGTCACGCGTGACCTGAAGGTCATCGACCAGCCGGGCACGCAGCACGGGGCGACGTTCCTCTTCGTCCACGACAAGTGGCAGGCGCGCAATAACATCACCGTCGATCTCGGCTTGCGGTGGGAGTACTACACGCCGCTCATCGGACTCGAAGGGGCGGGCAGCCTGTCGAACTACGATCCCGCGACGAACACGCTGCTCGTGTCGGGATATGGCAGCACGACCGACTCGGTGAACGTGAAGAGCACGTACAAGAACTTCTCACCGCGCACCGGCGTGTCGTGGCGCTTGAACACGCACACCGTGCTTCGCGCGGGCTACGGCGCGAGCACGATTCCATTCCCCGACAACCGCTACGCGTTCAACTATCCGGTCAAGCAGAACTACTCGGGCAGCGTGGCGAACAACTTCCAGGCCGGCGGATCGATGGCGTCCGGCTTCCCGGCGCCGGTGTTCGTCAACATTCCGCAGAACGGGATCATTCCCGTCACCGGGTCGCTCCTGAACTCGACCTACGACGTGATTCCGCCGAATCTCCACGAAGGCACGCTGCACTCGTGGAACGTCGCCGTCCAACGCGAGCTGCCGTTCAGTCTGACGGCCGATATCGCGTACGTCGGGAATCGCGGGGTCGATCTCGTCATGGACGTGGACCGCAACGCGAGCCTGATCTACGGATCGGGCAACGCCGGTCGGCCGCAGTTCGGCAGCTTCAATCGCACCGGCAACACGCGCACGCGCACGAACGACAACAAGTCGGAATACAACGCGCTGCAGATCAAGGTCGATCGCCGGTTCGTGAACGGGCTGCTGCTCATCAACAGCTACACGCTCAGCCGGTCGCGCGACCTCGTGAACGAGAACACCGGCATCGGCACGCCGATCGATTTCGATCTCAGTTGGGCGCGATCCAACTTCGATCGTACGCACAATTACGTGCTGACGGCGATCTACGAGCTGCCGTGGGGTCCCGGAAAGCGCTGGATGGGTGAGAGCGTGCTCGGCAAGATCGTCGGGGGCTGGCAGGTCAGCGGCCTTTTCGTCGCGCAGTCCGGTCAGCCGCTCAACATCACCGGCAACGGCACGTTGCTGAACACGCCGGGCAACACCGCGTTCGCGAACCTCAACGGCGAGAACCGCGTGCTCGGCGGCCTCGGCCCCGGCAACCTGTACTTCGATCCCACCGTCTACTCGCTGCCGGCAGCGGGCGTTCAGGGCAACATGAAGCGCAACAGCGGTCCTGAAGGCCCCGGCTTCTGGCAGTTGGATGGCTCGCTGTTCAAGCGCTTCGGCCTCGGCGCCAGCCGCTTCGCGGAGTTCCGCGTCGATGCGTTCAACGCGACGAACTCGGTCCGCTGGGGCAATCCCGGAACGGGCTACAGCGTGTCGGCGGGGAACAACTTCGGCCTGATCAACGGGACCAACGGAGGCCAGAGAAGCCTCCGCTTCGGCGGCCGCTTCGTGTTCTGAGTTTCTGAGACGATCGCGGACGTACGCTCTAAGAGACGGCTGGATGACGTGAATCCGGCCGTCTCTTTTTCTTTTTCGGCGTCATCGCCGCGCCCGGTTTGTCGTTCGTTTTTCGATCCCGGATTCCTAATCCGCGGTCCGCGGTCCGCGGTCCGCGGTCTACGGTCTACGGTCAGCGGTCGGCGGTCCGCGGTCAGCGGTCCGCGGTCTACGGTCAGCGGTCTACGGTCAGCGGTCAGCGGTCAGCGGTCGGCGGTCAGCGGTCAGCGGTCTACGGTCAGCGGTCTACGGTCAGCGGTCAGCGGTCAGCGGTCAGCGGAATCCTGAAGGATACCTATAGACATCCATAGCCCCACCTATCGCCTACCAGGTACGTTTGCGTCGACACGGTGCATACACTCGACAGAACACCAACGCATTCTCGGAGGTGCACCGATGGTGAGACGACTCCCAGATATCGCAATCAAGGAGTGCCGGCAGGAGCTGCGCGCGGCGTGCCGGCTGCCGATCGACGAGCGTGCGCTCGATGAAGTCGAGCGCTGGCTGCGTCCGAACTACGAACGAATTCTCGGGCATCCGGATGGCGCGAAGCGCTGGTCGGATCACGGACAGCGCATGCGCGACAACGCGCGCTACCTCGGCACGTTTGCGGACTTCTTCGCGAGCCACGCCGAATCGGCGACGGTCGGCATCACCGAGCTGAAGCGCGCGTACGAAGTGATCCGCGCGGACTGCACGGTGCGCGCGGAGCGCACGCCGCTCGCGTGGGAGTACTGCAATCCTCCCGAACCCGGCGAGGAGCAGCCCGCCGAAGAATTCCTCCGGGCCATGGCGCCGCGTCCCGAGCCGGTCTGAGGGCCACGGCCGCAGCCGCGCGCCGCGGTGAACTCGGTTTCATCGCGGCCGCGCGCTGCGGTTTCTTCCGCAGCAATCGCCAACACAACGCGACACAAGAGGAGGAGAACACGCGTGCGATTCCCCATGTACAACCGGCGATCCCATGTGTGCATCGGCACGTTGATCGCGGCGCTCGCGTGCGCGGCGACGGCGAACAGTCAAACTACGGCGACCGGCAGCGTTCGCGGGATCGTCACCGATCAGCAAGGGGCGCCGGTTCCTGGCGTGCTGCTGTCGGCGGTCAGCCCGACCGTGCCCGGTATTCAATCGGCCACGACGGATGGAACGGGCACGTACCGCCTGGCGGAGCTCCTCCCCGGGACCTACACGATCACCGCGGAGCTCGCCGGCTTCGCGCGCGTCGTGCGCACGCCCGTCACCGTCCGCGCGGGGCTGAACCTCGACGTCGACATCGAGCTTCGCGTGGGCGCCATCGACGAGATGGTGGAAGTGCGCCAGGACACGCCGCTCCTCGAGACGCAGCACGCGGGGCAATCGGTGAACCTCAGCGGCGATCTCCTGCGCGCGCTGCCACTCAACGAGCGCCGTGAATGGTTCGGCGCGTTCACGCTCGCGCCAGGAGTGATCGTCGCGACCTTCAGCGGCACCAACCCGCTCTTCTACGTCCACGGCTCCGACTCCACCGCCAACATCGTCCAGATCGACGGCGCGGACATGACGCCGTCGGCGCTTAATTCGACGATGTTCGTGAACTTGAATACGGACGCGATCGACGACATCCAGATCAAAACATCGGGCGTGGACGCGTCCGCCCCGCTTGGGCTCGGCGGCATCGTCAACATCGCGACGGCAAGCGGCACCGACCGCGTGGCCGGGAGCGCGACGCTATTCGTTCAGCCGCAGCGGTGGAACGGCTCGAACAATCCCGGCGGCACGAGCAGCAGCGTCGATCAGCGGCAGATCGATCTCTCGGCGGGTGCGCCGGTCGTAAAGGGATCGGTGTGGGCGTATGCGGCGTATCGGTACAGCGATCTCGTCACGGGCGTCAGCCGAACGCCGGCGCAGCTCGACGCGCTTCGCGGCCTCGTTCCCGGCTACACGCCGCTCGACACTGAAACGCGATCGCACTACTGGTTCGCCAAAGCCAGCGCCAGGCTCTCGAACGCGCATCAGCTCACGGCGTTCTACCAATCGGATGTCACGCCCCGCCGCGTCGCGGATCCAACCGGCGTCGGCGTCACGCAGGAAGAAACCGGCGGCATCGGCGCGTCAGCGCGCGTGTCGTCGGTCTGGTCCAATCGCCTCACGACGCGGTTCGGCGCGAGCTACAACGACAAGCGGCGCGACGTTGCGCCGCCCGAAGTCGAGGCGCCGCTGGAGCGTGTGTATCAGGGCACGCTCCTGTCCGGTGGCCGTTTGTCCGGCAACGGCCTGCTCGTCAGCCGCGGCGCGCCGTTCACGGCGTGGACGACCGAGCCCAACCGCAAGGTCACGCTCTCGCTCGACGCAACCGTCGTCGTGCCCGGCGCGGTCGGCGATCATCAACTGCAGGCAGGACTCTATGCGCAGCCGATCCTGCGCATGGGACTCACGAGCTTCAATGTGAACGGCGGGCACGTAATCGAGGACGTCGTGCTGCGACGGCCGGGCGACTACAGCGCGGGCGTCATGCCGTTCCACCGTCAGATCGTCGACGGCACGTCGCTCCTGTCGTCGCTGCTCGAAGGCTACGACTACGCGGTCTACGTGCAGGATGCGTGGCGGCCGACCGGACGCGTCACGATCAACGCGGGCGTTCGCGTCGACCGTATCGCGTGGAGCGACCGCGTGTTCGATGTCGAATCCGTTCGCAGCACGCAGATCGGTCCACGGTTCGGCTTGAACTACGCGGTCACGAAGGACGCGAGGAACGTCGCGCGCGCGCACTGGGTCCGCGTCCACGATCAGCCGCCCGCGATGGCGCCATCGGTCGGCAGCACGACGCTGGGCTTCCGCGACGCCTACGATCTCGATCTGAACGGCTCGTTCGAGACCGAGTTCGCGACGCCAGCGACGTTCGCCCTGACCCGCGGCCGCATCATCGATCCCGATCTGCACCAACCGTTCATTCAGGAATGGGGCACGGGCTTCACACGCCAGTTCGACGGCACGCTGTCGATTGGCGTCGATCTGCTGCGCCGGGAATTCACAGATCGACCTACGCTCGTGGATTCCAACGGCATCTACGACGGCGGCGTCTTCCGCGGATACCGCAACGTGGACTTCAACGAGGTCTACACGGTCGCGAACAACCAGTGGAATGCGCCGGTGTACACGTCACTCGAGCTCTCGGCAACGAAGCGGACGCGGACGATCCAAGGCATCGCGAGCTACGTCCGGCAGTGGCGGCATTTCGACGGGACGTGGCAGCCGAACGACCCGGCGTCGTTCATTCAACCCTCGGCATTCGCCAACGATCACGGCATCGGCAGCACACGCGGCGCGACCTCCGCGGCGACGGACGCGAACAGCCTGTCGGGTACGCATATGACGCAGCGATCGACGGCGAGCGCGCAATGGCAAGACCACACCGTCAGGCTCGGCGTCACGTACACCGGACCGTGGCAGCTGCTCGTCGCCAGCCGCTACGAATATCAATCGGGCGCGTGGTCCGGGCCGATCGTCACGCGGCTCGCCGCGCCGGATCTCTCGTTCGGTCCCGAGCGGCTGACGCTTTCCAACGGCCGCGTCGTCACCAACCCGCTCTCGACCTTGATTCGCTTCGCGTATCCCACGCGAGGCGAGCATCAACTCCGTACGCCGGACTCGCACACGTGGAACGTCCGCGTGGGCCGGCGGTTCGTGTGGCGGCGCGTCGGCTGGGAGGCCAACCTCGACGTCTTCAACGTAACCAATCACGATGCCGATCTCAGCTTCCAGTCCGGCGCGAACCAGACTTACAACCCGGTCTTCGGCCTCACGACATCGCGTCAGCTTCCTCGATCGGCGCAAGCGATGATCCGCGCGACGTTCTAGCTCTCGATCGTTCCGCATGCGACGTTTGTTGCCAGCGTTGGTGGTCCTCGCGGCATTCAGCCACGTGCGGACCTCGGAGCTCAGGCCGATGTCGCTCCACAACCGCGCGCTTCTCAATCGCGCCGCGGTGCTGGGACTTCGCGCGATCGAGCTCATGATCGCGGTGTCCGACGGAGGCTTCGAGCGCGCGACCGCGCTCGTGGCGGGCGCCGGCGGACGCGTGCGCTTCGAGAGCCGTCGCGTTGGATACGTTCGCGCCGAGATTCCGATCGAGTCGCTGCTCGGCGTCGTGTCCGACAGCTCTGTCGAGGCGTATCAGATTTCAACCGACTCCGAAGGTTCGTGGGAGTACGACCTGCGAACGGAGCGAAGCGCCGAAGGATTCCGGAATCTGGAAGCGCGACCGACCGGCGACGGCGCGACCGCGACGGAACCGCGGCTGCCGTTGCTCGCAGTCCAGCAATCGCGTCAGGACGGATTCACCGCGGACACAGACACCGGCTTGGACGAATGGTTCAAGACGCACCCCACGTACGACGGACGCGGGGTGACGATCGCGCTCCTCGAAACGGCGCAGCCGGAATTGAATCACCCGACGCTTCGGACGGCAAAGACGCTCGACGGCCGCGGCGTTCCGAAGATCGCGGGCGTCATCAACAGCTTCGACCCGTCTGAGCCCGATGAGACGCGTGTGGATCTCGACACCGAGATCGATGCCGCGAGCACGTGGCGCCGCGCCGGCGATCGAACCTACATCCTGCCGCGCGCGGGACGCTACCGCTTCGGGCGACTGACACTTCCATCTGGCGATCACCTCTACCATCACTTCGGTGTGATCCAGCGCCAGGATTCCGGCGAGATCTGGATCGACACGGACGGCGACGCGGACTTCCGCGACGAGCGGCCGATGTCTGACGTGAACGAGCGCGTCGACATCGGCGTGTTGAAGCTGCTGCGTCCGCAGCCGATGGACCTCGGCTTCGTCGTGGCGAGAGGGCGCGCGGCGAACACGGTGCACGTCTACGTGTCGAGAGGCGATCACTACGCGATGGTGATCAGCGTCGCCGCGGGCAGCAGGACGGACGATGGACTTGCCTACGGCGTCGCGCCGAACGCGCGCGTGCTGCTCGTGCGGCACTACGCGGGCCAATTCAACCTCCGGCAGATGATCGAGGGCTACATCCACGCGGCGGCGAGGCCCGACGTGGATCTCCTCGGCGCGGCGTCGGGCTACAACTTCCTGCCCGAAACATCGCGCAGCTTTGCCGGGGTTCTCTTCACTCGAATCAGCGCCGCGTACGGAAAGCCGATATTTCAGGGCGCCGGCAACAGCAACCTGCGAATGACGACGTCGCTCTCGCTTGGCGACGCGTTTTCGGTTGGCGGGTCGGTCGGCCCTCCGACGTTCGCCGCGTTCATCGGCGGCGCCACGCTTCCGGCTCTGATGGTGCATCCCACTTCCGCCGCCGGTCCTTCGATCGATGGCTCACTCACGCCGGACTTCATCGCGCCGGTTCATCGGATTGCCGCGAGCCTTTGGAACAGCGGACGCAACGTCGCGGTGCCGAGAAATGGTCCTACGCACGTGCTTCCCCGCGGCTATCGGAACAGCTGCTGCACGTCCGCGAGCGGGCCGTACGCTGCGGGAATCGCGGCGCTCCTGATCAGCGCGGCGAAGCAAGAAGGATTGTCGTACTCGTTCGAGCGTTTCCAGCGCGCGGTCAGAGTCGGCGCGCGATTCCTCGAAGGCTGGCCGGCGCATCAGCAGGGACATGGCGTGCTGAACGTCGGCGGCGCGTGGCGAGAGCTGAAGAACCCGATCGAGATTCCCCGGATTCGCGTCGCGGCGAAGGTCGTGCACCCGCTGGCCCAGTATTCGCCGAGCGGAACGGTCGGCCGTGGATTGTTCGAGTGGGAAGGATGGCGCGTGAACATGACCGGCCGGCGCAACATCGTCCTCACGCGCGAGTCGGGCTCGACGCGGACAGTGACCTATCGCGTGAGCTGGACGGGCAACGATGGTTCGTTCAGCGCACCTCGGTCGATCGCTCTACCCCGGGACGGTGTCATCGCGCTGCCCGTCGACGTGAACACACGCACGACGGGCGTGCACAGCGCGATCCTCAATCTTCACGAGCCGGCGAGCGACGCGATCGTGCTTCGCGTGCCGGCAACGATCGTCGCGCCCGAGCGGTTCGATCCCAAGTCGCTGACGATGACGCTCAGTGGGAGGATCGACGTGATGCGGCGGAACGCGCACTATCTCGCCGTGCCGGAGGGTGTCGGCGCGATGATCGTCGATCTCGAAGTCCGTCGAGGAAGCACGCGCGTCAACATCGTCCCCGCTCACGGCGTGTACTCGCCCCAAGAGCAGAGGCGCCCGATGCCGGGACGGACGTTCACGGAAGGACGCTACACGGTCGTGTTCCCGTCTCCAGCTCGAGGCACATGGACGATCGATGCCGACAACGTTTCCCTTCGATCGGAAGCAGACGCGTCGCTCGTGTCGGCGGAGCCGGTCGAGTATGCGATCACGGTTCGCCTGCAACGCGCGTCGCTGCGAACGCGAGCGATCGACGGGTCGAGGCTGTACGTCGACGTCGAGAGCTCCGGCGCTCCGCTCGCCGAGCCCGTTCTTCAAACAGCCTTCGGCGCGCTGCGCTCGCACCACGGCCGCCTTCTCGCGTCCGGCTTGCCGACCCTGCATGAGATCGATGTCCCAGCCGATGCGTCCGCGTTGGATCTTCGACTGCGCGCGGTCGATCCGAACACCATGTTGGAGCTGAGCCTCTACGACTGCTCGTCCGGCGAGTGCTTCTACTTGGATTCCACGATTCCGTCCGGGCCACGCCACGAAATGATGGTTCGCCGGCCAAAGCCGGGACGTTGGATTGCCGCCGTCAACTCGGCGCCCTTGCCTTCGATGGACGCCGCATTCGATCTCGACGTCATCGTCGCCGGCGCCGCGAAGCGGCATGCCGGCGCGCGCAGCGCGATCGATCCGGGCACTCCTCCCTCGCTGGATCGCGATGCCACGCGCGTTTTGATGTGCGAGCTGATCGACGCCGCGGTCGAGCGCGACGAAATCGCGCGGCCGTGGGAAGACCGCGACTTTCTGCCGAAGCGGCCGCAGAGTCCTGCCGCCGCAGCAAGGACCGTGCACGTAATGCGTTGACCCTCGCCCTCGGCTGCGCACACCGAGGGCGAGAGCGTTCGTACTAGTCGTCGAGTCCGAGCACGACTCCGAGACCCGGCTGGAATTCCTTCGGATCCGCGCTGTCGTCCTCGCCCCGCGGCTTGCCCAGCACCAGATTGGCTGCCGAACCGAGCACCACGAGCTCAGGCGTTGAGTACTTCATCGGTCGTCACCTCCTTTCGTCGTGGGATTGTGGCGGGCCCCCGCCGATGTCGCGCGCGCAGCCACTCCTCGAGGCGAAGCACGCGCCGCACTTCCCTGCCCGCGCTGCCGCCATCGACGAGCATGCCGATGGCGCGATCGAGCGCGGCGCCGTTGACCCATCCGCGCTGAACCACCTCGAGCCGATCGACCGGGCGCATCGAAGCCGCGCGCACTCGCGCCGCTCGCGTGAGCGAGGGTGGATAGTAGCCCTTCGAGATCCGCCGGAGAATCCGCGCCGGTACGAGGCCATCGAATGCGCGGCGCATGAGCGCGCGCGTTTCTCCTGGCGCGCTGAGCTGCTCGCCCGGTATCGCGAGCGCGAACTCGACGAGGCGCCGGTCGAGAAAGGGGTACGCGAGCGCTATTCCTCGAGGTTGAATCGGGATGTCGAGCTGCGACTCGCGCGCGTGCAGAACGACCGACGCGGCAAGGTCTCGCTTCGACGGCGATATCGATCGAAGATCGAGCCGCGCGCATCGGGGAACCAACCGCTGCAAAGCAGGCGTCAGCATCGATCGTCCGTCGAACGCCAGGTCAATCGGTTCCGCAACTGTGTCCGACAGACCCGCCGAGGCGACGCGGTGAGCAATCTCCCAGATCGGCTTACGCGTCGATCGGCTCCAGCGCCGCAGCTTCGCGATCGCGTGACGCCAGCGTCCGTCCGCGATGTCGTCCCACACCGCGACGCTGTTGTCCGCGTCGCACCCCATCACGTTGTCGCCGAAGTGGCCCGACAGGAGCGTTCGTCCTCCGCGTTCGAGAACGTGCCGTGCGGTCGCAAGCGAGACGCCGCGCGCGCAGAACGGCGTGATCCACATCAGCGACTCGTCCTCGAGATCGTGATGTTTCTCGACGCCGAGGATGTCGCTTCGAACGCCCGTCCGCGCTTCGACTTCCGCGATGAATCTCCGCTCGTCGCCTTCGGGAGATTCGAGCGTCACGTGCGACACCGTGCGCAGCTGCGAGGCGTCGGCGGCGCCGCCCTTGATGAGCGAGTCGGCCATGCACACCACGGCTGACGAATCCAACCCGCCGCTCAGGTGCGCCCAGACGATCTCATCGCCGCGCAAACGAGCGCGAACGGCGCTCGACCACAGCGATTGCAGGTGCTCCTCGTACTGCCTCGCGTCTCGATAGCGAATGCTGCTGCCGTCCGGCGTCCAATACGTGAATACTTTCGCGGCCTTGCCCGTCTCCGTCGTGAACGTGATGCACGCCGCGCCGGGAACGGCGTGCACGCCTTCGTACGGCGTGATCTCGCTCGAGTAGCGCAGCGTCATGAACGCCGCTGGAAAGACCGCGGACAACACGTTCGATCGCCCGGAACGGTCCGCGAGCTCGCCCAAGTCACTCGACCACATCACGGACCGCTCGCCGGCGCAGTAGTAAAGCGGTCGCGCGCCGGCGTAATCGCGCGCGAGATGCAGGGTCCGCCGCTCGCGATCCCAGAGCGCGAGGCTCCACTCCCCTGCCAGCCGTCGTAGTCCCTCGATTCCCCATCGCCTGAAGACCGTGCATGCGAATGCCTGGTCGGTTGCTGCTGATGTCACTGCGCCCCCCAGCTGCAGCAGCAGGTCGTCGCGGTTGTCGAGCCGTCCGTCCCACGCGATCGTCAAGCCGGACGTGGTGGCGCAGGAGTCGCCGGCGATGACGATGCCGCGCTCGCCCGTCGTTGTCGGGCGCATATCGAAGAAGAAGGTGCCGGCGTGAGAACCCATTCGCGGTGTCTTTCAGAGGCGATCGAGCACAGTGAACGCGTTCTGGTATTGGGGGAGATCGTTCACGACGCATCCGTCCACTTCGACCCACGCGTGCGACTCGAATGGAATCGGTCGATAGGCAATGACCAGCGACGCGGCGTGTCCGTGGCGTCGAAGGAGCCGCGTGGCGACAACCGAGCGTTGAAAACAGGCGGTGCGTTTCACATACCACACGCACGCTTCGTCCACTGCCCACACGATCTGCTCGACGCTGCACGACCGCGCGCGATGCTGCCGCGCGATGCTGCCGCGCACGCGATCGTGGATCGCTCGAAAGCCGGCGAGCTGGGCGATGTCGAATGCCGCGAGCGCGATCCACGCGCGTATCGTGATGCGAGCGAGCGCGACGACCGCACGCGTGCGGCGCAGCCACGTCACTGCGGATCTCCTGAGACAAGCCGCCGCGTCGTCAGCGCTGCGACGAATGCGTCCACATCGCGCTCTGCTCGTTCGAGCGAGACGTCGTACTCGACGGCGAGGCGCCGCGCGATCTCGTCGCGCGTCGATCCCTCTTCGATGAGCTGCCAGATCGCGGCGCCGATCGCGTTCGACGCGAGCAACTCTCCGCGATCGACATCGAGCAGCACGAGGCCATCGCTCGATCGAGAAGCCCTTGCCGAGGGTGAGGGTCGCAGTCGATCCGTTCGCATGACGTGCCGAAGCGCAAGCCACGTGCCGTCGCGTGCCGACGAGATCAGCGGCTTGTCTTCGGGGCGGAGGATCTGAAAAGGCCGTTCGCGCCGCGCGCGAGCACGCGCGCGCATGCGTTGTCATCCAACTCGACGCGAAAGTTGGCACAACCTTTTCGCTTGTGTCGGCTCGAGGACGACGGTACTCTGAGCACGTTTTGTCGCGGGTGAATGTGATTCGCGGTTGAGCCTCCGTCGCCTCCCTCGCTCACCGATCGACCTTCCAAACCGAGCAACCCGTCGAAGGAGGTCCTATGGCCCACGAACGAAGGCGCGTGCGCCGCGGGCGGACGCGTGCCGCGGCGATGTCCGACTGGCCGCTTCCCTTGCAGCGGCTCGTCAGCGCCGCGCAGACCGAATGCCCTGCCGGCCATGCGGAGATGCTGAGCGAGCTCACCGTCCTCGCCATCCGCAAGGTCCCTGCTCGAGGGATTTTCGATCCGACCGCGCGCGGCGAGGACGATCTCTTCACGGCGATCGAGGCGATCGCGCTTCGACATCTCGAGCTCGCCGACGCGCGCGCGATCTGGCGGCGATCGCTCGACGGCGCCGCGCTGCCCTTCGAGCGGCGCGACGCGATCGAATCCGCCGCGCGCCAACTGCTCGACGTCTCCGATACGGCGTACTTCTACACCGGTCTCGCGTTCGGCCTCGCATTCGTGTGCGCGTATCGCACAACGTAGGCGCGCCGCGATCGTCCCGCTCATCGGGCGTGCGTTTTTCGCGAGTTCGTCGTTTCCACTCTGCGCGAAGAGACGCCGCCAAATGCTGCACTGCCTCGCACGCTCGCCGGGATCGTTTCAGCCCGACGACCCATTTCCTGAGGTCGACGGCCGGTCGCCGGAGATTCGCAGGCTGAAGCACCACATGCTTCAGGTGGCGCGCGATCCGGACGTCACTGTTCTGCTCCTGGGTGAATCGGGCACTGGCAAGGAACGCGTCGCGCGCGCGATCCATCGTCGATCGCCCCGCCACGCCGCGCCGTTCGTCGTCGTGAACTGCGCGGGGCTTTCGCCGACGCTCGTCGAGGACGAGCTCTTCGGCCACGTCCGGGGCGCGTTCACTGGCGCGATTGCCGATCGCGCGGGACCCTTCGAGCGCGCGAACGGCGGCACCGTCTTCCTCGACGAGGTGGGCGATCTCGGCCTCGATCTTCAGATGAAGCTCTTGCGATCGCTGCAGCAGCGGACGGTTCAACGTCTCGGCAGCCGGCAGGAGACGCCGTTCGACGTGCGCGTGATCGCGGCAACGAACGTGGACCTCGCGCTCGCCAAGGCGCGCGGGCGCTTTCGTGAGGATCTCTATTACCGGCTGAAGGTGTACGAGCTGCGCATCCCGGCACTGCGCAAGCGCGGGCTCGACGACATTCGGGAGCTCGCGCGCGCGATTCTGCTGCGGCTCGCGGAGCGCCGCGGACGCGGGGCGCCGGCCGTCAGCGACGACGTGATGGAGCTGTTCGCGCGATGCCGGTGGCCGGGGAACGTGCGGGAGTTGGAGAACACGTTGGAACGAATGATGGTGGCGGCCGCGGGCGAGGGCGTCTTGACCCGCGAGCACTTGCCGGATGATTTCGGCTCGAGCGCCGGACGTCCCGAGGCGACCGATCGGCTTCCCTCGCCCGAAGAGGCGCATGGGGCGCTGGAACGGTACGGGCACCATCGCCAGCGCGCGGCCGCGGCGCTCGGCGTGTCGCGGCATCAACTGTATCGGCTGCTCAAGCAGTTCGCCGTGCGTGCTTTGCTGGACGGACGTTCGCGCGAGTGAGGTGGCGGCGCGGGGCCGATCGCGCGTGAGCCCACGCCTTCAGCCGCGCGATGCCGCGATAGTAATAGTGGCGAGCGCATCCGAGCGAGACGCGCAGGCGCAGCGCGACGTCGCGCAGCGTGAGGTCTTCGAGGCACATCAGCTCGAGCGTCGTGCGCTGGCGCTCGGGCAATTGCGCGAGTCCCGCGCGAATGAGCCAGCGGCACTCGTCGCGGCTCAACTGCCGTCGCATGCCGCCGGTGGCGCCGCTGCCGTCCACGAGATCGAGCGGCTGGCCGCGGTACGCCGCGCGCCGGCTGAGCACGGCCTTCCGCCGGAGCGTGCGGTGATAGGCGTACTGGAGCAGCCAGACTTTCACGGTGCCGCGTGACGGATCGTAGAGATGGGACTTGCGATAGATCTCGAGGAAGACTTCCTGCGTGACGTCTTCCGCTTCGCCGGCGTCGCGCAGGATGTCGGTCGCGACGCGGTGCACGAGTCGGCGGTACCGGCGCAGCAAGGTGCCCAGCGCGTCGCCGTTGGTCGCCCTCATGTCGGCGATGAGCTCCGCGTCCGACTTGCCGGCCGCGTGTCCGCCGCGCTCCGTCCTGCCCGCCTTCACGAATCACCCTCTATGAGTGGAATTTGTGTATAAACATCCCGTCTATCAGTTGTTCACCAAACCCGCGGGCCTGCGGTAACACACGCGTGTGCCCCGTAAACGATCGGTGTCGAAGAACGTGCGGTCGCGAGTGGTCCGTCAAATCGGCCGGCAGGTGCGATCGCTGCGACTCGATCTCGGGTGGACGCACGAGAAGCTCGCCGAAGAGGCGAAGATGAACCCGAAATACCTGGGCCGGCTCGAGCTTGGCCAGTCCGAGCCGGGCGCCGAGATCCTGTTTCGCCTGGCCCGCGCGCTCTCGGTTCCGGTGAGCGTGCTGTTCGAGACGGCCGGGCCGCCCGAGAAGGCGCCGCCGCCGCGCATCTCGCAGTCGGACGTCAAAGAGATCGCGCAGACGCTCGCGGAGCTGACCGCCCTCGTCGACCGCATGGCCGCCGGCCTGCCCCGCCCCCTGCCTCCGCGCGCCCCCCGCCGGCCGAGGCGCTGACCCGCGCCGCACCCGGCCAGTTATCAGTTTTGCTGCTAGGTATGATGCCACTTATAGATGGAATTGTCAAGACAGTCATCCATCTATAAGTTCATCACTCGGCGTTTCCCCGCCAGCAAGCGGCGCTGCGGACAATGCATGACGCACTCCTGGTGCGGGCGCCCTGCGGGTCCTGGCGCGAGACAGCCCGCGAGTGCTCGCGCGCT
>DATBJJ010000100.1:0-11868 GCA_036556425.1 Vicinamibacterales bacterium | reverse complement strand
ATCGGATCGGCACGATTGCTCCAGGCTACGAGGCCGATCTCGTCGCCGTCCCCGGCGATCCGACCGTCGACATCACGCGCCTGCGCCAGGTGACGTTCGTGATGCGCGGCGGCCGCGTCATGAAGCGATAGACGCGGATTACGCGGATTATACGGATTATACGGATCACACGGATCTGACTTACTCGGCGGCCAGCTCGCGGTAGCGGCGCGGAGTGATCCCCAGGACGCGCACGAACGCGCGCCGCATGACGTCGACGCTGCCGAACCCGGTCGCCGCGGCCACCTGTTTCAGCCCGCGATCCGTGCGCTCGAGCTGACGGCGCGCCGCTTCGACGCGCATCCGCAAGACGTACTGCGACGGCGTCGTGCCGACCTCGCGAGTGAAGACGCGCTCGAAGTTGCGGACGCTCATCGACATGCGATCCGCGAGCTCCTCGACCGGGAGTTTCGCGTCGAGGTGCTCGGCGATCCAGATCTGCAGCTCGCGGATCGAGAGCATCTCCGACGCTTGAGAGGCGAGCGAGACGCTCACCTGCGGCTGTCCGCCGGGCCGGCGCAGGAACAGCACGAGCTCGCGCGCCGCCTCGTGCGCGAGGCCCGCGCCGCAATCTTCCTCGACCCACGCGAGCGCGAGATCGATGCCTGCGGAAATGCCCGCGGACGTGTAGATGTTGCCGTCCTTCACCCACAGCGGTTCGTGCTCGACGCGCACGCTGGGAAATCGATCGGCGAGCTCGCGGCCGAATCGCCAATGCGCGGTCGCGCGGCGGCCGTCCAGCAATCCAGCCTCGGCGAGGAGGAACGCGCCGACGCACACGGCGCCAACGCGCCTGACACTGCCCGCCATTTTCTTCAGCCATCGCGACAGCGCCGGATCGCGTGCGGAACGGCTGTTCGTACCGCAGACCAGGAGCACCGAGTCGCACCGGCCGTCGACCTGGTCGAGACGCCGCCGCGCCACGAACGTCAACACGCCCCCTTCGCTCTCCATCGTCAACCGCTCGGCCGTCGTCGCGATCTCCATCGCGTAAATGGTCCGTCCCGCGAGGCGATTGACGGAGTTGAATACCTGCAGCGGGCCGACGAGATCGAGCTCGTCGACAGGAGGGACGACAACGACAACGATCCGCCGGGCGGATTTCCTGGCCGAAGAGGGCATCTCCACTCACTATCGTGCCGCGGTCGGCCGCGCGCAAGGCCGCAGCGTTGGCGAAGGCGGAATTCGGCGGATTTCTGTCGGGAATCGACGTGTCGTCCTTCGATAGCATGCTCCTTTCCATGAACGCTCTCGCGACGGACGTCCGCATCGCCCTGCGTCAATACCAGCGCAAGCCTGCGTTTGCGGTGACCGTCGTGTGCACGCTTGCGCTCGCGATCGGCGCAACGGCGGCCGTCGTCTCCGTCGTCAACTCGGTGCTGGTGCGGACGCTGCCGTTCGGATCGCCCGAGCGATTGGTGTGGATTTCATCGGTGCGGCCCGACAACCCGAACGCGCCGTTCACGCTGCCGGAGTTCATGGACTACCGCAGCCGGACGCGCACGATGTCCGGCCTCGCGGCGTATGCGAATTGGAGCGCAAGCCTCGCCGGCGACGGCGTGACGGAGCGGCTTCAGGGCGCGCGGATGTCGGCGAATGCGTTCGACGTGCTCGGCGTGTCCGCGGCGGCGGGACGGCTGCTGACCGATCGCGACGATCGCGCGGATGCCCCGCAGGTTGCCGTCGTGAGCTATCGGTTGTGGCAGCGTCACTTCGGAGGAGCGGCCGACGCGATCGGCAAGACGGCGCGCATCAACGGCGAGGCATTCACGATCGTCGGCGTCCTTCCGACGCAGTTTCCGCTGCCGCTCCGCGACATCGACGTCGTGATTCCGCTGGCGCCGGATCGCGATCCGCTTCGCCACGTTCGGGGCTCCGTGAACTTCCTGCGCTTCTTCGGACGGTTGAACGACGGCATCGACGCCGCACGCGCCGAGGCCGAGCTGACGGCGATCTGTGGATCGCTCCGGCAGCAGTTCCCGATCGAGTACGCGAGAAAGGAACGCGTCAGCGCGGTCGCGCTCCACGAGGCGCTCGTCGGCGACTACCGGCAGTCCATGGCGCTCCTCCTTGGTGCGGTCGCCATCGTGCTTGCCGCGGCGCTCGCGAACCTCGTTTCGCTCGCGCTCGTACGCGCGAACGATCAGCGCGGCGAGCTGTCGATGCGGATCGCCATTGGCGCATCGCGCCTGCACCTCGCGCGTCAACTGACCGTCGAGGCCTTGATGCTCGCGATTCTCGGCGGCAGCCTCGGTTGGATGCTGGCGAGGTGGGCGATCGCCGTCGTCGTACCCTTGGTGCCCGCGTCGGTGCCGCGCCTTGGAGAAGTCACGATCGACCGAACGGCGGCGCTGTTCATCGCCGCGGTCACTGCCGTGGCGACGATCGTCTTGAGCGGCGCGCCGCTTGGCGTGATGGCGCGGACGCGGGCCGGCGACGTGCTGCGATCGGCAAGCCGTGGATCGATCGGCGATCGGTGGAACCATCGAGTCCGCGACGCGATGGTCGTCGCCGAGATTTCCGCGGCGCTCGTTCTGCTCCTCGTCACGATGATCCTGATTCAGAACCTGCGCGGGCTGCAGAACGTGGATCCGGGATTCAACCCCGAGGGCGTCTTCCACGCGCGCGTCTCGATTCCCGCGTCGTATCGATCGCCCGACGATCTGTCGCGCTTCTACGATCGGCTCTACGATCGAATCGTCAGCTCGCCGGACGTCGAGCGCGCCGGCGTCGTCTCCATCGCGCCCTTGAGCGGCTTGCTCGCGACGGTGCCGTTCTCCGTCGAAGGCGTGCCGCCAACCGGCCGCGATCGGCCGAGCACGAATCTCCGCGCGATCTCTCCGGACTATTTCGCGACGGTCGGAACACGGCTGATGCAGGGGCGACCGTTCGCGGAGAGCGATCGCTCGAGCGCGCCGCCGGTCGCGCTCGTCAGCGCGGCGCTCGCTGCGCGATTCCTGCCGGAAGGCGCGATCGGCCGGCGTTTGCTGATCGACGACAACAATGACGGGCCGCGTCCGGTCGAAGTCGTCGGCGTCGTGGCGAATGTGCGGCAGGCGGCGCTCGATGCGCCGCCCGCGCTCGACGTCTACATCCCGCTGCGGCAAGTCCACGCCGACGGCGTGTCGTTCCTCAGGAACAACCAGTTCTGGATGGTGAAGACGCGTTCGGATCCGGGCGCGTTCCGCGCGACGTTCCTCGCGCACCTGCGCGCCGTGGATCCGGACGCGGCCGTCTCGAGCACGGGCCCGATGCGGCGATTGGTCGACGGCTGGCTCGGGCCGCGACGGTTCAACCTCGGCCTGTTCGCGGCGTTTGCGTTGACCGCGGTGTGGCTCGCGGTGTCGGGCCTCTACGGCCTCGTGTCGTACGCGGTCAGCCAGCGCACGGCCGAGATCGGCGTTCGCATGGCAATCGGCGCGACCGCGCGCGACGTTCAGTTGTTGATACTTCGCCAGGCCGTGCGCCTTGGGACCGTGGGTGCGGCAATCGGCACACTGCTCATCGGTGCGATCTTCCCGCTTCTTTCGGACCTCGCGCGTGACGAGCACGTCAGGATCGATCCCGCTCACATTGCGGCAACGGCCGCGGCGCTCGTCGCCATCGTCACAGTCGCCGCCTGGCTGCCCGCCCGGCGCGCAACGCGCATCGACCCCACCACCGCACTCCGGATACAGTAGAAAGGCAGTTCCGCTGCTCGAAAGCAGGTGGCATGCCTCTCTCTCTGAGCGATCCGGCGCTCCAATCCACTTTCAAACAGGCATACGCGCCGAGAACGATCGACGTCGCCGCCGGCGGTCGATCGCGCTCCGTGGTCACGCCGTTTCCCTCGCCGCACGATTGGCGCGACGCCTGGATCTACTTCCTGATGATCGATCGGTTCAACCGCGACGATGGCCGGAGGCCATCGAGCCTTCCGTACGACAAGCCGTTCGGCGGCTATCAGGGTGGAACGTTCAACGGCGTTCGCGAACGTCTGCCGTACATCAAGAATCTCGGGGCCGGTGCGATCTGGCTCTCGCCGGTGCTGAAGAACCGCTTGTCGGACGACAACAGCTATCACGGCTACGGCATCCAGGATTTTCTGCAGCCTGAGCCGCGTTTCGCTTCGTCC
This sequence comes from Vicinamibacterales bacterium, assembly GCA_036556425.1. Lineage (GTDB taxonomy): Bacteria > Acidobacteriota > Vicinamibacteria > Vicinamibacterales > 2-12-FULL-66-21 > DATBJJ01. The sequence continues at coordinate 7,715 of DATBJJ010000100.1, read as the reverse complement.
CCGGACAAGGCGGACGAGGAGCTGCGCGCGCTCGTGGACGAGGCGCACGCCCTCGGTCTGTACGTCATCTTCGACGTCGTGCTGAATCATGCCGGCGACGTATTCGCGTATCGCGACTTCGGATCGTCCGCGCCAGGAAGCGCTGTGGAGCTGCCGATCGAATGGCGCGACGAGACCGGCGCGGCGCGGCCCGATTGGCGAGCGATCGACGAGATTCCCGCCGCCGATCGCAAAGCGGACGGGCTCGTGTGGCCGGCGGAGCTGCAGCGCAACGCGTTCTTCCGGCGGCGCGGCAAGGGCGGTGAAGCGGGCGGCGATTTCGAATCGCTCAAGGAGCTCGTCACCGGCGTGCAGAACGGCGCGCTCTTTCCTGTACGCAACGCGCTGATTCTCGCTTACCAGTACGCGATCGCGCGCTACGACGCCGACGGATTCCGGATCGATACGCTGAAGTTCGTCGAGCGCGATTTCGCGCGCGTGTTCGGCAACGCGATGCGCGAGTACGCGCTCAGCATCGGCAAGAAGAACTTCTTCACGTTCGGCGAAGTGTTCGACAACGAGGAGCGGATCGCGGAGTTCATCGGCAGGAACACGCAGGACGCCGACGATCTCGTCGGCGTCGACGCGGCGCTCGACTTTCCGCTCTTCTTTCGTTTGCCGGGAGTCGCGAAAGGATTCGCGGCGCCGTCGGAGCTGAACGAGGTCTACCGCAGGCGCAAGGAGGTCGAGCGGAACATCCTCACCAGCCACGGCGAGGCGGGCAGGTTCTTCGTGACCTTTCTCGACAACCACGACATGAAGGAACGGTTCAGGCCGGGCGCGACCGACGGCGCGGATCGATTCGATCCCCAAGTCGTGCTCGCAGTCGCGCTGCTGTTCGGACTCCAGGGGGTGCCGTGCGTGTATTACGGCACCGAGCAAGGCCTCCACGGGCGCGGCGCGAGCGATCAGAACGTGCGGGAAGCGCTCTGGGGCAAAGCGAGCGCGTTCGACGTCAACCATCCGTTCTATCAGGGCATTCGTACGCTCTCGTCGATCCGCGACGCGCATCCGGCGCTGCGCTACGGACGGCAGTACTTCCGGCCCATCTCGGGCGACGGCGTGAACTTCGGCGTCTCCACGTTTGCTCCCGGCGTCATCGCGTTCTCGCGCATCCTCAACAACACAGAAGTGCTCGTCGTTGCGAACGCGAACACGGACGTGGCGTTCGATGGCCATGTGATCATCGATCTGTTCATCCACGCGGACGGCGACGTGTTCCGCGTGCTCAACAAGCCGGGCGCCTTCGCAGATGGTTCGGCCGAGACGCGCTCCGGTCTCGCCATCAACGAAGCCGACGGGAGCTTCGCGACCGGTCCGGCGCGCACGCTTCGCGTCAACCTCCAGCCGATGGAGGTTCAAATCCTCACGCCCGCATAATCCGGCTTGCGATCGAATTTCCGGGTCCAGTCGGCTCTTGGACTCGGGCGAGCGATACCGGACCAGCTACAATCGAAACGGAGACTTCAGTGGCGTCGACGAACGGGCAGCTTCAGATCGTGCGCGGCGCGTGCGGGCACGACTGCCCGGACACGTGCGGTTGGATCGTCGAAGTGCGGAACGGCGCCGCCGAGAAGCTATCCGGCGATCCCGCGCATCCGTTCACGCGCGGCACGCTCTGCGCGAAGGTCAATCACTACCTCGAGCGCGTGTACCACCCCGACCGAGTGTTGTATCCGCTCAAACGCGCGGGTGGAAAAGGCGAAGGACGATTCATCCGCGTGAGCTGGGACGAGGCGCTCGCGGACATCGCCTCGCGATGGCGCGCCATTGCCGGCGAGTCCGGCGCGGAGGCCATCCTTCCTTACAGCTCGGCGGGCGTACAGGGTCTCATTCAGACCGCATCTCTCGATCGCCGCCTGTTCGGATCGATGGGTTGCAGCGGGCTCGATCGCGACATCTGCGGCGCGGTCGCATCCGCCGGTCTCACCTCCACGATCGGCACCGGAACCGGGATCGATCCGGAGCAGATCGTCCACAGCAAATACATCGTGCTGTGGGCGACGAACACGATCGTCACCAACCTGCACTACTGGCCCTTCGTGCGCGAGGCCCAGCGCCGCGGCGCCAAGATCGTCGTCGTCGATCCGATCCGCACGCGCACCGCCGAGGCCGCTGACTGGCACCTGCAGATCAAGCCGGCGAGCGACGCGACGCTGGCGCTCGCGATGATGCACGTGATCGTCCGCGACGGTCTCGTGGACACGGACTACGTCTCGCGCTACGCGATCGGATACGACGCGCTCGTCGAGCGCGTGCAACGGTACGCGCCGGAACGCATCGCTGATGCCGTCGGCATTCGAGCGGCGGACATCGAGCGATTCGCCCGCGAGTACGCGACTACGCAGCCGTCGCTGCTCCGGCCGCTCATCGGCCTCGAGCATCACCGCAGCGGCGCCATGCAGTTCCGCACGCTGAGCTGCCTGCCGGTGCTGACGGGTGCGTGGCGGCATCGCGGCGGCGGTCTCGCGCGCTCCACGCACAAGCTGCAGTTCGACGTATTGGCGCGCGAGACGATGCTGATGAACGAGGTCTGCAAGCCGGGCGTCCGCGTTCTCAACATGCGCGACCTCGGGAAGGATCTGTGCGACACCGGGCTGCAGCCGCCGATTCGATCGCTTCTCGTGTACGGCAGCAACCCGATGGTGTCCATGCCGAATCAGCGCCGGATTCGCGAAGGGCTGCTCCGCGGCGATCTCTTCACGATCGTGCACGACTTGTTCGTCACCGAGACGGCGCTGTATGCGGATTACGTGCTGCCGGCGACGAGTCAGATCGAGCACCTCGATCTCTCGCCGGCGTGGGGACACTTGTATCTCGCGATGAATCGTCCGGCGATCGCGCCGCGCGGCGAAGCGATTTCGAACACGGAGCTCTTCCGGCGTCTCGCGCGCGCGCTCGGACGCACGGAGCCGTACCTCTTCGAGAGCGACGAGACCATCCTGCGCGGAGTGCTCGCGAACGGACATCCCTGGCTCGAAGGGATTACGTACGAACGATTGTGGGAGGAAGGCTACGCGCGCTTGAGTTGTCCCGACGATTGGCGCCCGTTCGCCAACGGCGGCTTCCCGACACGAAGCGGGAAGGCGGAGTTGTACTCGGAGTCGCTTCGCGAGGCCGGACACGATCCGCTCCCGTCGACGGGAGAGATTCGATCCGGCCGCGGACTGCAGTTGATCACCGGCAAGCAGCTCCACTACTTGAATTCGGGCTACAGCAACATGGATCGGCATCGCCGGCGCGCGGGCGAGTTGTTCATCGAGATCCACGCGGACGATGCCGCCTCGCGCGGCGTGGCGAGCGGAGACGTCGTGTCCGTGCGGAACGATCGAGGCGAGCTGCGCGCCGTGTGCCGCGTGTCCGACCGCGTGCGTCCCGGCGTCGCGTGGATGCCCTTCGGCGGCTTCGTCGACGCCGGCGGCGGCCGCCACTCGGTCAACGTCCTCACGCCAGAAGAGCCGACCGATTGGGGAGGCGGCAGCGGCCTCTACGACGCGTTCGTCGACGTTGAGCCCGCCAACCCGTGAACCCTTGAACCCGTGAACCCTTGAACCCGTGAACCCTTGAACCCGTGAACCCGTAACTATTCCGCCCTCAACGCAACCACGGGATCCACGCGCGCCGCTCGCAGCGCCGGTCGAACCGCCGCGAGAATCGCGACGACGAACATCAGGGCCGGCGCGAGCGCGAACGCCCACGGATCGCTCGTGCTGATCCCCGTCAGCAGCGTTCGCAGAAGCCCCGTCAGACCGAACGCGCCGATCAATCCTCCGGCGATCCCAACGGCAACGAGCACGAGCGCGTGACCGAGGAAACCGCGCGCCACGTTCGATCGCGTCGCGCCGAGCGCCATGCGAACGCCGATCTCCCGCGTCTGCTGGCCGACGATCTGTGCGATCACGCCGTAGAGGCCGACGGCCGCGAGCAGCAGCGCCAGCGCCGCAAGCCCGCCGAGGAGCACCGTGTTGAAGCGCTGCGAGCCGAGCGAGCGCGCGACGACGTCCCGCATCAGCCGCACGTCGGAGGTCGGCTGCTGCGGATCGACGGACCACACCGCCTGCTGCACGGATCGCGTCAGCGCCGACACCGACGCATCGCCGCGCACGACGAGCGAGAAGGGCAGCAGCCGCACGCCCAACGTTGCATACGCTTCGTTCTGCTGCGAGATCGGGACGTAGAGCATTGGAGGCGGATCGGCATAGAGCCCCTCCTCGCGAACGTCGCCGACGATGCCGACGATCTCGCGGGCAAAGGGATCGGCGAGATCGGGCACGAACGGGAGGCCGACCGTGATGCGCTGCCCGATCGGATCTTCGTTGGGCCAGATGCGGCGCGCGGCGGTTTCATTGATGATCGCGACCGGCAGCGATCCGTGGCGATCGCGCGCGTCGAACAGGCGCCCGCGGCGGATCGGGATTTCGAGCGTGGCGAAATATCCCTTGCCGACCGGTCGATAGTTCGCACTGCCGACGCCGGTCTCGCTGCCGGGCACGTAACGGCCGTCGATCGTGAACGGCAGGTCCGATCCCAGTTCGAGCGGAAGCGTGTGCGCGATCGAGGCCGCTCGGACTCCGGGAACGCTCGCGAGCCGTTCTTCCACCTGTTCCGCGAACTGAGCGAGCGCTTGACTCGTGCCGTATCTCGCCTCCGGCAGCGGGAGCTTCATCGCGAGGACGTTCTCGGACGTGAAGCCAGGATTCGTGGACTGGAGACCGGCCAGGCTCTTCACGAGTAGCAGCGCGCAAATCGTGAGCATGAGCGCGAGTGCGACTTCACCCGCGACGAGCGTCCGCCGCGTCCAACGATTCGTGCGGCCGATCGCGCGATGCGCACCGGCGCGAAGCACGTCGTCGAGATTCGGCCGCGCGGACTGCCACGCCGGCAGCAGTCCGAACGCCAGACCGGCGGCGAGCGACGTCGTGAGCGCGAACGCGAGCACGCGCCAGTCCAACACGATCCGCTCGGCGTACGGCACGTCGACGGGACTGAGCGCCAGGAGCGCCGGCACGCCGGCGTAGGCGACCGCGACGCCGAGCAGGCCGCCGATCGCCGCGAGGAGCAGGCTCTCGACGAGAAGCTGCCGGACGACGGCCGACGTGCGTGCGCCGAGCGCGGACCGCAGCGCGATCTCGTGGTGACGCCCCGCCGCCTGCGCAAGTTGAAGGTTGGCGACGTTGACGCATCCGATGAGCAGTACGAATCCCGCCGACGCGAACAGAACGAGCAGCGGCTCGCGCATGTCGCCGTACAGGCGCTCGCGAAGCGGCCGCAAGCCGATCGTCTCCGGGCCGCCCATCAAGTCGGGCGCGTCGCGCTTGATCGCGCTCGCGGCGACCGACATCGCCGCGCGTGCCTGCGCGAGCGTCGTCTCCGGCTTCAATCGCGCGACGACCTCGAAGTTGTGCGCGCGATCCCGGCTCGATGGATCGAACTGGAAGAGCGTCCAGAGCTCCGCGACATCTGGATAGCGGAATCTTTCGGGCATCACGCCGACGACGGTGTACGCCTCGTTGTTCAACACGATCGCGCGGCCGACGAGCGACGGATCCCCGCCGAAGCGGTTCTTCCAAACCGCGTGGCTGAGGACGACGAGCTTCGGCCCGCGGGGGACGTCCTCCTCCGCGCGGAACACGCGGCCGATGAACGGCTGCACGCCCATGACGTCGAAGAACTCGGCGGAGACGCGCGAGCCGATCAGACGCTCGGGTCCGTCGGCGCCGACAAGGTTGAATCCCGATCCCAGGTTGTTGTACGCGGCCGTTTCGGTGAAGACCTCGCGGCCGTGCGCCCGCCAACGCATGAACTTTGGAATCGACGTCGAATCGCCGCCGCCGTCCGGATAGGTGCGCCGGACCTGCACGAGACGATCGGCGTCCGGAAAGGGCAACGAGCGAAGCAGCACCGCGTCGACGACGGTGAACATCGCGGTCAAGGCGCCGATCGAGAGCGCGAGCGTGACGATCGCGGCGGACGAAAAGCCGGGCTGCTTCCGCAGCATGCGAGTCGCGTAGCGCAGATCGCGCCAGAGGTCGCCGGCGAGCGATCGCGCGGGCGCGCCCGGCGCGATCGGTTCGGGCATCCGCGACTGACGGAGCGGCGCCATGTACTTCGCCAGCATGTTTTCCTCGCTGAATTCCGCGAGCGCGGCAAGTGCCGCGTCGTCCGGCCGCGCGCCGCCCGCAATCAGCTCGCGATACCGTTCGTCGAGATGATGAGAGATCTCCTCGATGATCTCGGATTCGCGCGCGGGCGCGAGGGAGAGCGGCGACAGCCGCGGCTGGATGTGGCGAGCCCAGTCACGCCTCGCGGTCGACGGGTCAGGCATGTTCGCCTCCCGTCACACGCCTCACCGCGTCGACGAAGGCGTCCCACGTCTTCCGCTGCTCGGCGAGCACCTTGCGTCCCGTTGCGGTGACCTTGTAGAAGCGCCGCCGCCGCTCGTCGGGCTTCTCGACCCACACGCCTTTGATCCAGCCGCGCTCCTCGAGGCGGTAGAGGAGCGGATACAGCGAGTCGATGTGAAACCTGAGGTGGCCGCCGGATCGCGCGTGGATCAGCTTGCTCAGCTCGTATCCGTGCCGGGGCCTCGCGTCGAGGAGCGACAGGATCAGGAGCTCGGCCGACCCGCGCTTCAATTCGCGATCGAGCGCGCGGGCGTTGATACCTGACATGAACAGATAGTATGTGGACAGGTATCAAAGGTCAAGCGTTGGGGGTGCCTGACTCGTTTCTTGCATCGGAACGCGCAGCACCGATGCTGCGGATCGCATCAGGGTTTCAGGCGTTCGTGGAGCGCAAGACGCGCGAGGCAGAACAGGCGAGGATTCGTCCCCTCGTGACGACGCGCGAAGAGCCGATCGCGCGCGAAGCCAGAGCCATCGCCAATCAGTGGACGAGCTGCATGTACGACGGCGGCTTTCATCTCGTGGATGTGCCGCCGGCCCTTCCCGCCATCTCGCTCGTCTTCGTGCAATCGCGCGACGGCAACACGGCAATCGCGAATCCGGCGGATCTCGGCGGCGGTCCGACCGATCTGCACTTGATTTACGAAGGGCTCTCGCGCGTTGCCGCTGATGGCGTGATGGCCGGCGCGGCGACCGCCGCCGGCGCGAGCGTGTTCTTTTCGGTGTGGCATCCGGAGCTCGTCTCGCTGCGCCGCGATCTCTCGCTCCCGCGCCATCCGGCGCAGATCGTCGTCTCGGCCACGGGTCGCGTCGACCTCGATGACAGCCTGCTGTTCAACGTCCCGGACGTGCCGGTGTTCGTGCTCGCCGGGGCCGTGTGCCGCGACCGGTGCGCCGGGGGCTTCGCGCGGCGGCCGTGGATCACGGTCGTGCCGTTGGAGCCGGACGGACTCGGCGGCGCGCTCGCGCGTTTGCGCCGCGATCATCGAATCGATCGCATTTCGGCGATCGGCGGCCGTTCCCTTGCGTCGAGCCTGATCGACGCCGGTCTCGTACAGGATCTCTGCCTGACGACAACGGCCCGGGCGGGCGGCGAGCCGAACACACCGTTTTACGTCGGCTGTGAGGCGCTGCGGCTGGAACCTCTCGTGCGCAAGGCGGGAACCGATCCCGGGTACCCGATCGTCGTCGAGCATGCGCGCGTGCGCGTTGTCAACCGGGCGCGTTCGGGGGAGAATGGGCCGCGATGGCACTCGCGCATCTGACGCTGCC
>DATBJJ010000099.1:0-64261 GCA_036556425.1 Vicinamibacterales bacterium | reverse complement strand
CGGGATTTTGCTGAGCCCGATCACTTTCGTCCGGGGCAGATATGCAATGTGACACTTTCCAAAGAACGGGAGCAGGTGATGCTCGCAGAGACTGTAGAAGTCGATGTCCTTGACGATCACCATCTCGTTATAATCAACGGTGAAGAGCGCATTGTTGACGACCGCGTCCACATCGGCGGAGTAGCCGCTCGTCAGAAAGCGCAGCGACTTCTCCACCCGCTTCGGCGTGTCGAGCAGCCCTTCGCGTGAAGGGTCCTCTCCAAGGTCCAAGAGGATCTGCCGAATGTTCTCCTGCATCCTCGTATTGTATCTTGCGGCCGCTACGGCGCAGTCAGCGCAGGACCCGGACGTCTACTACGCCGCGCGCGAGAATCTCGCGCAGGCGCGCGAGGCGGAGCGGATCTGGAGCGAACGGCTGGCCGCGAACGCCAAGGATTTTGCGTCTGCATGGAAGCTCGCGAAGGCGCGATATTGGCTCGGCGGCCACGCGCCCGAAGCGGAGCGACGCGCGATCCTCGAATCGGGGATCGCGGCCGCTCGCGCCGCGATCGCGCTCGAACCGAATCGGCCCGAGGGGCACTTCTGGGTGGCCGCCAACATGGGCGCGCTCGCCGAATCGTTCGGCATGCGGCAAGGCATCAAATACCGCGGCGAGATCAAGACCGAGCTGCTCCTGGTGCTGAAGCTGGATCCGGCGTTCCAACATGGATCCGCCGATCGCGCCTTGGGCCGGTGGTATTTCAAGGTCCCGGGACTCTTCGGCGGATCGAACAAGAAGTCCGAAGAGCATTTGCGAAGATCGCTGACCTACAACGCAAACAGCACGGCCTCGCGCTTCTTCCTCGCGGAAACGCTGCTCGATATGGGCCGCAAGGCGGACGCCCGAACGGAGCTGCAGAAGGTCCTCGACGCGCCCCTGGACCCCGAATGGGGCCCCGAGGACAAAGAGTTCAAACAGAAGGCGCACGCGCTCCTCGCCACTATCCGGTAGGCGTTCAGCTCGGCCGGAAACCCACTCGTCCCAAGCCCTTGCTCTGGGGTCACGCCGCGGTTATCCTCCAAGTATTCAGTCGGTATACAGGACAAGGACAAGGCGTCGCCCCTGGGAGGAGGCAGCCTCATGAACAAGCACGTGTCTGCGGTAGTCGTCGGAGTCCTCGCGCTCCTGGCGGTGGCGACGCATTCCGCCATCGCGCAGGTCCAAACCGGAAGCCTGCTGGTGAAGGCAGTAGACGAGCAGGGCGGCGTGATGCCAGGCGTCACGGTCTCGATCTCGAGCGCCGTCATGCCGAGAGAGCTCACGGGCGTGACCGATTCGAGCGGGATCTTCCAGGTCCCGGGTCTCGCCCTCGGCAGCTACACGATCAAGACCTCCCTGCAGGGATTTCAAACCGTCATTCGCGAAGGGATCGTCGTCCGGCAAGGGCAGACCGCCGACGTCGAGGTCTCGCTGAAGGTCAGCGCGCTCGCCGAGGAGGTGACCGTCAAGGGTGAATCTCCCGTCGTCGACACGCGAAGCGCGAACGTCAACGTGAGCCTCGACAAGAACCTGCTCGAGAACACGCCGGGCGGAAAAGACATTTGGAACATCCTGGAATACAAGGTTCCAGGCCTCATCTTCGACGTGCCCGATGTGGGCGGCAATCAAGCGGGGCTTCAGCGCGCGTTCACGGCGCGCGGCACGCCGAACGCTCAGAACACGCAGCTCCTGAACGGCGTCAACGTCGGGGATCCCGCCGCGATCGGATTCTCGATGAACTACTACGATCCGAGCTCGTTCGACAACATCCTCGTCTCGAGCGGCGCGCAGGACATCTCGATTGGCACGTCGGGCGTCGTGATCAACATGGTCACCAAGACGGGGACGAACAAATTCAGCGGACAGTTTCTGCAGACGTATCAGGGCGAGAAGACGCAGAACGACAACATCGACGAGGCGCTGAAGCAGGCGGGCTTCAGGCCCGACGCGAACGCCGTGGACTACATCACGAACACGAACGTCCAAGCCGGCGGTCCGCTGCTCAGGAACAAGGTCTTCTACTTCGGCTCGTTCAACCATCAACCGACGCACGTCAACGTGCCGGGGTTCCCCGCCGTGTCTCCGCTGCCCGTGCAGCTGGGCGACACGAGCACGCAAGACACGACTGACATCACCACGGCGACAGGACGCCTGACCTATCAGATGCCGAAGCATCGCTTCGATGTGTACGCCTCGAAGCAGCGGTACGACAAGCCGAATCGCGGCGCGAACGCGACGACGACGCAGGATTCGAATTCGAAGGAGTACGACATCGACAACGTCGTCCAGGGGTTGTGGAACTGGGTCGTCATGGATCGGCTGTTCGCGAACACCAACGTGAGCTACAACAACGTGCACTTCCCGCTGTACCAGAAGACGGGGCTGCAGCCGCTCGAGGATCTGACGACCGGCGTCTTGCTCCGCAATCGAACGAGCTCCGCGATCATGTTCCGGCAGCGTCTGGAGATGCAGTCGATCTGGCAGTACTTCACGACGGTCGGCAGCCTGCCTGGGCGCCACGACATCAAAGGCGGGTTCAACCACTCGTACACGCCGGAAGACGTCACGACCGAGCGCGTGGACGACGTCAATCTGCGGTTTCGCACGGCGGCGTCCGGCAACAATCCTGCGGGACCACAGGACGTGACGATCTTCAACTCGCCGTTCACCGTGAAGCGCGCGGTCCTCAACACCGCGTTCTTCGCGCAAGACACGTATCAGATCGGCCGCCTGACGGCGATCGCCGGGATCAGATGGGAGCGCGTCGAGGGACGCATCCCCGAGCAGACGCGGCCGTCGAGCCGCTACTTCCCCACCGGGATGGTCATCAACGGGTTGAACGTGACGTTGAACACCGGCGGCGTGCTGACGCAGTACGTGGTGCCCGACTCGTTCGCGCCCGTCAACGAGGCGCCGATATGGCGCAACTGGGCGCCAAGAGTCGCGGGGACGTTCGACGTCCTCGGCAACGGCCGCACGATCGTCAAATCGTCGTGGGGCAAGTATCTCGATCAGATCGGTACCGGCACGCCCGGACCGAATCCGAACGGAACGGTGTCCCAGCGGTACACGTGGATCGATCAGAACAACGATCTGAACTTCCAGCCGGGCAACGCAACGTGGGACGGCACGAAGTACGTCGGCGGCGAGTTCGGTCCGCTCGCGAACAACGGCACGACGATCCCGAATCCAAATCCATTCGACTCGACGCGCCGCCGCACGTATCGGAACGAGTTCACGCTCGGCATCGACCGAGAGATGTTCCGCGGCGTTCGCGGCAGCCTCACGTACATCAGTAAGCGCGAGAAGGATCCGGTAGGCACGGTGGATCTCTCGCTCGATCTGTGGGAAACCGCCTACGAACCAGTGACGGTCATCGATCCGGGTCCGGACGGCATCACGGGAGGCACGGGCGCGGCGGACGATCTCAACGTCACCGTGTTCAGCCTGCGGCCCAACGTGACCACGAACCAGCGAACGGTGAACGACAATCGCCTCGCCACGCGGTACGACGGGATCGAAGCGACGGCCGAGAAGCGCTATGAGAACGGGTTCGCGTTGGTCGGCGGCTACACGTACGCGCGGACGCGCGTGGATCAGACCAGCCTCGCGTCGCCGAACTCGCTGATCTTCGCGGAAGGCGAAAGTGGAGGCCGCCGGCACCTCTTCAAGGTCACGGGCGCCTACACGCTGCCGTATCAGATCGTCTTCGGCGCGAACTTCCGATGGCAGTCGGGGTTGCCGTTCAACAGAACGTTCGTCGTCAATCCGTGCACCGCAACCGTCACCACGAACTGCATCAATAACGGGACGACGAACACGACGACGATCCTCGCGGAACCGCGCGGCATCCGCGAGCTGCCGCACCTCGCGACCGTCGACCTGCGCGCCGGACGCTTCTTCCGATTCGGCGGCAACAAGGTCGAGCTGAGCATGGACGTCTACAACGTGGGCAACTGGAACACGGTGTACGACGTGAGGACGACCAGCCAGCGCACCAACATCAGAGTGGCTGGCGATCCGACCGCGCCGGTGACGCAGATCGCGTCGTTCATGTCGCCGACCGGCGTGCTGGGCCCGAGGATCATCCGGTTCAACGTGACGTATCAGTTCGGCGTCAGATAGTCTCGACGATCGCCGCGATGCCCTGGCCGCCGCCGATGCAGGCGGTGGCCAGGCCTCGCTTCAAATCCCGCCGCCGCAGCTCCAGCATCAGCGTCAACAGCAGCCGGGTGCCGGTCATGCCCAGCGGATGCCCGAGCGCAATCGCGCCGCCGTTCACGTTCACGCGATCGCGGTCGAGGCCGAGCTCTTTCTCCACGGACAAATACTGCGCGGCGAACGCTTCGTTGACCTCGATGAGATCGATGTCGTCGAGCGTGAGTCCCGCCTTCGCGAGCACCTTCCGCGTCGCCGGCGCGGGCCCCATACCCATGAGCGACGGCTCGACGCCCACGCTCGCCCAATGCGTCAATCGGCCCAGCGGCGTCAGGCCGCGCGTCTTCACGCCGTTCGCAGAGGCGAGCACCAACGCCGCGGCGCCGTCGACGATGCCGGACGCGTTGCCGGCGGTGACGCAGCCGTTCTTGCTGAACGCGGCGGGCAGCTTCGCGAGACCCTCGAGCGTGGAGTCGGGCCGCATGTGATCGTCCTGCGCGAAGAGAACGACGCCCTTGCGCGATTCGATCTCGACGGGCACGACCTCCTCGGCGAAGCGGCCTGCCTTCCACGCGCCGTCCGCGAGCTGCTGGCTGCGAATCGCGTACGCGTCCTGCTCCGCTCGCGAGACGCCGTACTTCGCCGCGCAATTCTCCGCCGTGACCGCCATCGTGCAGCCGCAGTGCGTGTCGAGCAGCGCGGACCACAATGAATCCTCGAGCTGCCCTTGACCGAGCCGCAGTCCATTTCTCAGTCCGCGGATCACGTGCGGCGCCTGGCTCATGCTCTCGGTTCCGCCAGTGAGGACGACGTCCGCCTCGTCGAGGAGCAGCATCTGCGCTCCGCTGACCGCCGCTTGGATTCCCGATCCGCACAATCGGTTGACCGTCAACGCGGGCACCTCGATCGGCACGCCCGCCTTGAGCGCGACGTGCCGCGCCCCGTACACCGCGTCCGAGCTCGTTTGCAGGACGTTGCCGAACACGACGTGGTCGATCGCGTCGGCGGAGACACCCGCGCGAGCCATCGCCGCGCGCGACGCGATCGCGCCGAGCTCCAAAGCGGAGAGATCCTTCAACTTGCCCGCGTATTCCGCCATCGGAGTGCGTGCGCCTCCGACGATGAAGATGTCCGTCGCCATTACGCCTCGTTCCGTTCTTCGTGCTTCGTGCTTCGTTTTTCGTCCCGCAGCGCGGCTGCGATGAAGTCGCCGGCCTCGCGCGTACCCATCGCGCCGCCGATATCGGCTGTCACCTGCCGCTCGCGGACGGCTTTCAGAATCGCTGCATCTACCGCCGCCGCTTCATCGGCGAGTCCCAGCGTCTCGAGCAGCAGCGACATCGACGCGATCGCGCCAATCGGGTTCGCGACGTTCTTGCCGGCGAACTTCGGCGCCGATCCGTGAACCGGCTCGAACATCGACGTCTTCCCCGGATGGATGTTGCCGGACGCCGCCATGCCCAATCCGCCCTGAAACGCCGCGCCGAGATCCGTGATGATGTCGCCGAAGAGATTGTTCGTCACGATCACCTGGAATTGGCCGGGGTCCAGCACCATGTACATCGCCAGCGCGTCGATGTAGTAATGCGTCGCCGCGATCGACGGGTACTGCGCCGCGACCTCGCGGAACACGCGCTGCCACAGCGCGTGGCCGTCGGTCATCGCGTTGCTCTTGTCCGCCATGCACACTCTCGTCAGCCCGCGCGCCGCCGCGAACGCGAACGCGTGCTCGACGATGCGGTGCACGCCTTTGTAGGTGTTGACCTCTTCCTGAATGGCGATCTCGTCGACCGTGCCTGCCTTCACGCGCCCGCCGACGCCGACGTAGAGGCCTTCAGTGTTCTCTCGAAAGACGACGAAGTTCACGTCCGCCGGTCCGCGGCCTTTCAACGGACAGAGCCGTTCGTCGAGGAGCTTGACCGGACGATAGTTGACGTAGAGATCGAGCTGGAACCGGGTGCCGAGCAGGATGTCGCGCGCGTGGCGATTGTCGGGCACGCGCGGGTCGCCGAGCGCGCCGATGAAGATCGCGTCGAACTCGCGGAGCAGATCGTAGCCGTCCGGCGGAATCGTGACGCCGGACTGCAGATAGTAGTCGGCGCTCCACGGGAGATCGTCGAGCTCGAACCGCCGCCCGAACCGTTCGCCGGCCGCGCGGAGCACCTTCACGGCTTCGGCCGTCACCTCTTTGCCGATGCCGTCTCCGGGAATGATCGCGAGTCGCATGCCTGCTGTCATAGCCGTTCTATTGCGAGCGCCATTCCCATCCCGCCGCTGACGCACAGCGTCGCGAGGCCGCGCGCGGCCTGGCGGCGGCGCATCTCATAGAGAAGCGTCACGAGAAGGCGCGCGCCGGTGCAGCCGATCGGATGGCCGAGCGCAATCGCGCCGCCGTTCACGTTCAGTTTCTCCGGCGGGATCGGCTCGTCGCGCAGCACGGCCAGCACTTGCGCCGCGAACGCTTCGTTCAGCTCGACGAGATCGAAGTCCGCGATCGACAGGCCCGTCCGCGCGAAGAGCTTTCGCATCGCGGGCACTGGCCCGATTCCCATCACGCGCGGATCCACGCCGGCCGCGGCCCAGCCGGTAAGCCGCGCGAGCGGCGTCCACCCTTCGTCCGCTGCCTTGCGAGCGCTCGCGAACACGAGCGCGGCGCCGCCGTCCGTGATGCCGGACGACGTGCCGGCGGTGATGATCCCTGGATGGCCGCCGACGTTCCCGAAGACGGGCGCGAGCTTGCGAAGCTGATCGATCGTCGTGTCGGGCCGCGGATGTTCGTCCGCCGCGACGGCAATCTCGCGGCCCTTCGAGTCCGCGACGGTCACCGGCGCGATTTCGTCCGTGAATCGTCCGGCGGCGATCGCCGCCCCCGCGCGCCGCTGCGTCTCGAGCGCATACGCGTCCGATGCCTCGCGCGTAATTCCATATTGCCTCGCGAGGAGCTCCGCCGTCTCGCCCATGATCATCCCCGAGAGCGAGCACGTGAACCCGTCGCGGTACATCGCATCGACGAACGAGAAATTCCCCAGGCGATGCCCCCACCGCGCGTCCTCGGAGTCGACGAGATACGGCATGCGGCTCATCGACTCGATGCCGCCGGCAACGGCAACGTCCGCATCACCGCTCAGAATCGTCTGCGCGGCGGCCACGACCGCCTGCAGGCTCGACGCGCACGCCATGTTGATCGTTTGTCCGGGCACGCTGTCCGCAAGGCCCGCGCGGCGGACGACCTGGCGTCCGGGGTTCGGACCGGATCCCGCCTGTCGCGCGTGGCCGATGAACACCTGATCGACGTCCGAGGGATCGACGCCGGCACGCGCGAGCGCCGCACGCGTGGCGACTGCGCCGAGCTCGGCGGGATGCACTTGACGGAACGCGCCGCCGTAGCGGCCGATGGGCGTACGCGCGGCGCCCACGATCACGACGTCCATAACCTGTCAATCATATCGGGACTCGGGATCGGGGATCCGGGATCCGGAAGAACTTTCCGATCACAATCGCACGATTGGGTCTGAAGGTTTTCGGATCCCGGATCCCCGATCCCGATCCCGAATCCTCTCAGTGCGTCCGCGGCGCCGTGACGCCCGCCTCGACGAGACCGCTCTCGAAGTCGCTCGCGGTGAAGGGCTTCACGAGGACGGGCATGCCGCTTTCGACGACGTCCGCCGATTCTCCCGAGGCTTTGTCGTCGGCGATGAAGAGGAATCGCGGGGCGAGTTGGAGATCCTGTTCGGCGAGCTGACGATAGAGCTCGATGCCGCCGAGGCTCGGGATCGCGGTGTCGCAGATGATGATCCCGGGCTGCCGCTCGCGAACGAGCGCCATCGCCGCTTCCCCGGTTCGCGCTTCGGACACCTCGAACCCTCGCCGCTCCAGCAGCCTCACGATCAGCTTCCGTATCGCATCGTCATCGTCCACGACGAGCGCGCGGGGTGGCGCGCCGCCGGCGAAGAGCCTCATCGCGGACTCGTCGGTCGCGGCGGGGAGGCTCAATCGGAAGCGCGCCCCGCCCGGCGAGTCGGCGAGCGACAGCGAGCCTCCATGAGAGGAGGCGATCCCGTGCGAGATCGAGAGGCCGAGGCCGGTGCCTTCGCCGACTTCGCGCGTCGTGAAGAACGGCTCGAAGATCCGTCCGCGGAGCTCCGGGCTGATCCCCGGTCCGCTGTCGGTGACGTCGACGCTGTGCGTTCCGCCGCTCGCGAGCGTCTCGATCGTGATCGATCCCCGCTTCGCGCCGGACGAGGCAACCGCGTGCTCGGCGTTGAGCAGCAGATTGAGGATCACCTGGCGAATCTCCTCGGGATTGACGAGCACCGGCAGCGGACGCGCGTCGCAGCGGAGGACGAGATCGATGTTGACCTGGTGCAAGTGATAATCGCGGAGCTCGGCGGTCGCGCGCACGAGATCGTTGAGATCCGTGACGACGCGGTCCGGCGCGCCGCGGCGCGCGAAGGCGAGCAGATTGCGGACGATCTGTCCGGCTCGCATGGCTTCCTTGCGAACGAGCTCGAGGTCCGTGCGATTCGACGCGTCCGGATCGTCGAGCATCAGCTCCGTGCAGCCGATGATCGTCTGGAGCGGATTGTTGATCTCGTGCGCGACGCCCGCGATGAGCTCGCCGATCGCCGAGAGGCGCTCGCTGTGCACGAGCTGATCGCGCAGCCGCAGATCGTCGGTGATGTCGCGCGCGACGCCGACGAAGTGCGTGACGCGGCCGGAGGCATCGTGAAGCGCCGTGATGGTGCAGGCAGCCGGGAACGCGGTGCCGTCCTTCCTGAGGCCGCGGAGCGTGCCGCGCCAGACGCCTTGTGCCTTCACGATCGCGGCGATGCCGTGGCGCACGCTGTCCACGCCGTGCTCGATCAAGTCCGTGAAGGTCAAGGTCGCGAGCTCCGGGCGCGAGTGGCCGAACGCGCGGAGAAACGCCGCGTTCGCGTGCTCGAACGTGCCGTCCGCCCGCGTAATCAAAATGAGATCGTCAGTATGCTCGGTCGCCGCCGCGAGGAGCTGCAGCTTCGCGTCCGCGCGCTGGAGCTCGGTGCCTTGAGAGGCAAGGCGCAGCGTGACGAGGCCGAGCACGCCCACCGTCGCGAGACTCGTGAGGAACAGCCTGAACGAATCGACCGGCTCGCCGACCGATTGAATGTTCAGCACGCCGTAGCCGACGAGCGGCACCAGCAGCGCGGGCACCGCGAGCAGGCTCACCGGCGACACCTCGTGCGCTTCGTCCGCGACCGGCGACACCGTTGGCGACGGCGGCGTCTCCAAAGCTGCCCACGCGTAAAACAGCCAGGGGACGATCCATGCGAAATCGTACGCGCTCCCCACCTGGTATTCGCCGCGGGTGATCGCCTGGTTCACGCTGTACCGCAGAATCACGCCAATCGCGACGCCGATCGCGAGGCGCAGATAGGTCGATCGCCACGCGGTCCGCCGCGCGAACCAGAACGACGCGGCCATGCCGATGAGGATCGCGAGCCGGTTGAATTGCACGAACTTCAGCAGCCGCGACTGCGCGCCGGGCAGCGCCTCCGCTACCAGGCTCGGCATGAGCGTGAAGTACGAGTACACGAACGCCGCGAGCAGGCAGTACGCGCCGATCGTCACGGCGGTCGACGCCACGGCGTTGCTTCGTGGACCGAGGTGCGGCCGCGCGAGGAGCGCGACCAGCGGCCCGATGCCCGCGCTCAAGCTGAAGATCGTGTGCCACTTCAGCCAGGCTTGCTCGCTGCGAACGAGCTGGTCGTACGCCCATCCGAGATGGCCCACCACCCAGAGAACCATCGCGATCGCGATGACATCCCAAAAGAGGCGTTGACAGCCGGTCCACTGGCGCCGGCGGCGCAGGACGATGATCGGAATGAGGGCGGCGCTCGCGACGAGGACCGAGTTGCCGACAATCGAGCGCGCGAGCGGTTGGTCGCGGAGCGTCCAGACGACCGCGATGTAGAGCAGGAGGAAACCGAGTCCCGCGGTCACCTGCCCCACACGCGAAGCGCGGATCAGAGTGCCATCCTCATCGAAGCCCCAGCAGGAAGCGTGAGGTCAGCAAAAACTGTAGCACGACCGGGCGGCGAGCGGGCGACACTGGTGCCAGCTCAGCCAAAGACGATCACCGCTCGTCGTCGGCGACTTCCGCATCGATCACATGGATACGGCGCGAGGCGCGGAGCGAGTCGACGAACTCCGCGATCGCGAGGCGGACGGGCTCGGAGGGCTCGACGAACTCGATGCCCGATCGATAAACCGCGACGTCGTTTCGCAATTCGCCGACGTGGCAGTGCGCGATGCGTCCCTTGACGATCACGGACAGATCGCCGAGCGAGAGGCGAAAGTCGTGCAACGAATCGAGCTGCAGCGGGAACGGCGTCTCCACCTGCGCGCCGGCGTTGCTGATGTCGGCGATCGTCATCGGTTGAAAAACCATGACGGCCCCCTCGAGCTGCCGGGGCATGGGCACGCGTTCTCGATCGCGCTTGTCCGAGTCGTCGATCATTCGTTGAGCCTTGTCATCTGGCCTTGATGTGTTCGAGGTAGTCGCCGGACGCGATCCGCGCCGCCTTGCCGAGCGGCGCATTGTAGAAGTACGCGGACGCCTTCGCCAACGCGCCGTCGGGGAGCAGCACATCGGTCTCCTGCCGGAGATACAAGCTCCGATCGGGATCGTCGGCCCGGTAGCCCTCGATCTCGTCGAGCGCCGCGAGCACCGAGTCGGCGTCCGTCATCTCGTAGACCTCTCCCCACACGTGTCCCTGCGGATCGGGAACCGCCGCGGGATAAATCCCCAGATCGAACAACGCCGCGCGAATCGCGCCGCGCCCGATATAGGTCAACTTACCGTCGATGCCCGCCCGCCGGCGTCGATCGAAGCCGGCCATCAGGGTGCCGTAAAAGAAAACGAGGTGAGTCACACGAAGTGAGGAGCGCGCTGAAAAGATACACGAACGGCCGGCGAAAATGAAAACGGCCGGCGGAATGACCGCCGGCCGCGAGCTTGCTGACGAGCGCGTGCGAGCTCAGTGGACGCCGTTCACCTTCGGCGCCATCAGTTCGAAGATCTCCGCAGGCACCGAGAACGAGATCTGAACCGTCTTGCCGCTGCCCGAGAGCTGCAGCGACTGGACGAGCGAGGAAACCTTGGGATCGTTCTGCGCCTGGAGCCGCGCGAGCGAAATCACGCCGTTGACGACGCCGCGGAGGTTCTCGGCGGCCTGCTCGTCGAGCGCCTCGGCCCGGAGCTGCGCGGACACTCCGCCGTTGATGTGGCCGGCGGCGGCAAACCACTTGACTGGCGGAAGCTGGCGGGCGATTTGATCGGGAAGCTTGGTCTGGCTGGAGATGAGATCGAACCGGCCGACGGCCCAGGCGTTGTTCGAGCGCTCGATGTCCCTGACGAGATCCATCATCTCGGTGTTGCTGGTGATGCTCTGGCCGCTCAACTGCGCGTCGATCGCGTGCTGCACGGTGGCGATGTCACCGATGGCGACGAGACCCGGCTCGAGGAACGCGAGCACGCCCTTGTCGGACGCCGTGCTCGTGGTGCCTGAATCCGTCGTGTTGCGATGATGCTCGAGGACGAGGAGCCGCTTGCCCTTGTATTCCTCGACCTGTGCGCCATGCTCGCGCGCGAGCCCCTCGAGCTTCACGATGTCGAACCGGCCGCGCGCGATGACGACGCCCGACGGCTTGAAATTGGTCCCGGGGACCTGCTCGCCGGCGGCGGCGACGACGTAGTCGATGTCGTGCTCGATGTCGATGCCGGTATGTTCGTAGAATTCGCGCTGGCCCTCTTCGCCGACGGGAAGCGGCACGGCCTCCTTGAAGCGCTTGCGGAGCTCCGAATCCATGATGCTGCGGACGTCGGCAAACGCGACGACGGCCGATCCGCGCGGCACATACGTCAGTTCGTCGGGCGCGGTCGAGGCGACAAGGGCCTGAAACCCGCCGCCGTAATAGGCCACCAGCCCCGTGCACAGCCCGATTCCGAGAATCGCGGCCGAGCCGGTCATGAAGTATCGGGTCCTGTTCGTCATCGCATCGCCCCTGCGCTTGGCGAGATCCCCCCGGTCGGAGACGCGCCTTCACAGATTATAACGGGTCCGGGGAGGAAAAGGTTCCGGCAACCACCGCTTTTCCCGCGAGTTAGCAGGGACGAACCGCTATTGCTCGAGCACGTATTCGCGGTTGGCCACGATTCGGGAACCCCAGCCGAGCCCGACCGCCCAGATGACCGCAAGCCAGAAGAGGCTGGCCAGCAGACTCGGTGTTTCCCTGAAGAGGCTCTGGAACAGGCTAATGACCCCATCCGCCGGCATCGCGTGCGGGACGAGGGCCTGGAGGTAATACATGACCGTGAACTGTTTCAGGTAGCCCGGGAAGGCCAGAACCGCCTGCTCCCACCCGAAGACGAACACCAGCCCGATGAGCAGCGGACGCTTGAACTTCGCCCCGACGAACGCGAAGACCGCCCCGTAGACGGCCAGGCCGACGGCGAGGAGCGCCAGGTCCTTGAGGAGGTCGGGAAACGCCGCGCCGAGGCTCCCCCGCATCGGCACGACCAGCAAATACACGATCATCACGGACGGCAGCACGACGCAAAACGTGCACGCCACGTAGGCGAGGTATTTGCCCACGAGCACCGCGCCTCTCGGGATCGGCCTCGTGAAGAGGTAGGTGATCGTCTTGTCCTCGATCTCGTCCGCGATGAGCGACGTGCCGTAGAAGACGCCGAGCACGGGCACGATGAACCGCAGATAGAGCATCCAGATTATGCCGCCGAAGATCATCGGGCCGGTCGCGGTGAACGGCGGACCGCCGCGGCGCGGCCCCTCGAAGAGCGGAAGGCCGAGGCCGACGAGCATCCGCAGGAACAGCGCGATCAGCACCGGCGCGGCGACGATGAGCGCCATGAAGATCGTGCGCCGCGACCAGAGCATCTCGCCGAGCGAGAGATCGAATACGCGCAGGCTCGACGCGAGGAAGCCCGGCGCGCGCCGGGAAGTGGTCTTCGTCATTTGACCAGATACTGAAAGACGGCTTGCAGGTTGTCGTCCGGCGACGTGACCTCGTCTATCGCGCCGAACTCGCCGGTCGCCGCGATCTCGGTCAGCCTCGTGTAGAACACGTCCGGCTTCCCTGTTTCGACGACGACCGCGTTCGATTCGAATCGCAGGCTCCGCACATCGTCCTGGGCGAGGAATTCGCGCGCGAGGCCGCGCGGATCCGCCGCGCGGACGAAGACCGTGTGCGGATGCTCGTCGATCAGATCGCGGATCTGATGCACGTCGCCCTCGGCGAGAATCCGGCCGTTGTTGATCAGGAGGATGTTCGACGTCATCGACTCGATCTCGTGCAGGATGTGGCTCGAGACGATGATCGATTTGCCGGCGCGCGCCCACTCCTTGATCAACTTGATCGTGCGCCGCCGGGCCAGCGGATCCATGCCGGACAACGGCTCGTCGAGGATCAGCAGCGCCGGATCGTGAACGATCGCCTGCGCGAGCTTCACGCGCTGCCGCATGCCCTTGCTGTAGGCGCCGATCTTCTTCCCCGCCGCATCCATCAAGTCGACGGTCGTCAGCGCGCGGCGCGCCGCTTCGTCCGCCTCCTTCTCGTCGAAGCCATTCAAGCGGACGAGGCCGGTGACCCACTCCATGCCCGTCATCCGGTCGTAGAAGGAGTCCTGCTCAGGGCAGAAGCCGATGTCGGCGTAGAGCTCGGGGTGCCCCCAGATCGGCTGACCGAGCACGGTCACGCTGCCCTTGCTCGGTTTGAGCTGACCGGTGATCAGCTTCATGAACGTGGACTTGCCGGCGCCGTTCGGACCGAGGAGCCCCGTCACGCCAGGCGGCACCGTGACGGTGACGTCGTTCAAGCCAATCACCTGGCCGTACCACTTCGAGACGTGGTCGGCGGTAACGATCGGCGCGCTCACGTGACCACCTCGACGCCGCGCACGCGCCGCTCGAGCACCGAGATCGACACGATGATGAATGCGAGGATGACGAGGAGCGAGACCTGCCACGGCGTGACGTACGGAGGCGGCAGCCGGAAGATCACGTTCCGCACCTGCGCTGCGCTTTCCGTCGGCGAGATCCACGACATCGCGTTGCTGCCCGTGATGCCCGCGAGAACGCCGAAGATCGCCAGCGTGAAGAAGATGATGCCGGCGAAGAGGATCGAGACGTAGCGGCTGCTCTTCGACAGCGACGAGAGCGCGAGGATCGTGAACGACGCGAGCAGGACCTGCAGCAGCGCGGCGACCGTGATCGCCGGGAAGAGGAACAGGTTCTTCTGAAGGAACTGGAAGTTCCCCGCGAACATGACCTGCAAGACGAGCAGCATGATCGCCGGGACCCACGTGACCAGCATCAGGAAGAAGAACAGCACCGCCGCCTTGCCGGCGATGTATTCCGATCGCATCAGCGGCTTCGACAGATAAATCTGCAGCGCGTTCGCGCGGCGATCGTTCGCGATGAGGCCGGCGCCGACGTAAATCGCGACGAAGAAGACGAACACGTTCTGCTGCTCGAGGAAGTCGCGGAATGTTTCGGCGGTCGGCGCGAGGAGCGCGATCTGCGGGAAGTTCGTCGACGCGTACAACAAGACCGCGCGCGCGACGAATGGAATCCACGCGAGGATCATCAGGCCCAGAAAGATCCGCTTCCGGATCATGTTCATGATTCCGGCGCGCGCGATGACGAGCCACGCCGCGCCGGGCTTCGCCTTGCCCCCTCGATACCGTCGATAACTCTGGTCGTGTATCGGCACGCTACTCTTCCCCGACCGCTTTCGCGAACACATCCTCGAGCGTCGGCACGCTCGGGCGGAGATGCCGGATCTGCACGCGATGCCGCGCGGCGAGCGCGAAGATGGCCTGCTGATCGCGGCCGTTCGCGCCGCTCACCGACGCCGGCACGAACACGCGCATCACGTCCTCGTCGGTCGAATGCGTCTCCATGCCCGCGCCCGCCAGCGCGTCGATGAACTCCGACAGATTTCCTTTCACGCGCACCTCGAACACGCGGCCCGCCGGACCCTTGAGCTCGTCGATCGGCCCTTGCGCCGCGACCTGTCCTTTGTCCATGACGACGACGTGATCGCAGGTGTATTCGACGTCGGGCAGGAGATGCGACGAGAGGATCAGGTTGACGTTCTTGTGGTGCGCGAGATCGTGAATCAGCTCGAGCATCTCGTCGCGCCCCTTGGGATCCATGCCGTTCGTGGGCTCGTCGAGAAACAGCAGATCCGGGTCGTGCACGATCGCCTGCGCGAGCTTGATGCGCTGCTTCATGCCGGTCGAGTACGTCTCGATGTTGCGATAGCGCGCCTCGCCGAGGCCGACGTAGTAGAGCACCTCGTGCGAGCGCTGCATCGCGTCGACGGACGGCAGCCCCGCGAGCTGACCGCAGTACGCGACGAACGACACGGCGTTCATGCCGGGGATGTGGCCGTCGGTCTCCGGCATGTAGCCGAGGCGCGCCCGGATTTCCATCGGCCGCTCGGCGACGTCGATGCCGAGCACGCGCATCTTGCCTTCCGTCGGTTTGATGAACCCGAGCAGCGCCTTGAGCATCGTGCTCTTGCCCGCGCCGTTCGGGCCGAGGAGGCCGACCGCGCCGCGCGAAAAGCTCGCGCTGACGTTCTTGAGCGCCCGGTTCTTGCCGTAAATCACCGAAACGCCGTCGAGCTGCACGACGGGATCGGTGGAGCCGTGCGGCTCTGCCGCCGCGGCGCCGGACGTCGTGCTCTGTCGGGGAGTGGGATCCAAGCCGTCTACTTTATACGGAAAAGCCGGACGTTCGGTTGCTCGGTTTTCCGAGCATCTGAGCGTCCGAGCAACCGAGCTTCCGATCTATACATTGCCGCGCAATCCGAGCGCATCTGCCTCTCCTCGCATGAACGAAATCACGTTGGCGATGTGCTGATCGAGCGGAAGTCCGATCTCCTCGGCGCCGCGCCGCAGGTCGTCGCGGTTCACGGCGCGCGCGAACGCCTTGTCCTTCATGCGCTTCACGACCGACGAGGCCTCGAGATCCATGATGCTCTTCGTCGGCCGGACGAGCGCCGCCGCGGTCACGAAGCCCGACATCTCGTCGCACGCGTAGAGCGTGTGCTCGAGCCGCGATTCGCGCGGAACGCCGGAGTACTCCGCGTGCGACAGGATCGCGCGCGTCACCCATTCCGGATAGCCCTTGGCTGTCAGAATCTCGACGCCGCGAAACGGATGGTTCTGCTGATCGGGCCACCGCTCGTAGTCGAAGTCGTGCAGCAGCGCAACGAGCCCCCAGTCGTCTTCGTTCTCTCCCCACAGGCGCGCGTAGCCTCGCACCGCGGCTTCGACCGCGAGCATGTGCTTGCGCAGGCTCTCGCTCTGTGTGTACTCCGTCATGAGCGCCAGGGCTTCGGATCTAGACGGCATGCTGCAAGGCCTTTCGAATCACGTCTCGTGCTTTGTCGGTCAGATCGAACGGCTCGAGCGCGCCGGGATCCGCGAGAGCGACCTCGGCGACATCCGATCCGGCAGCCAGGCGTCCGCCGCGCGGCCGGCACAGATAATCTATCAGGACGAAATGGTATTGGACGCGGCCGTCCGCATCGAGCAGGATGCGATCGAACACGTCGACGATCGGCCCGACGTCGACGGCCAATCCGGTTTCTTCCTCGACTTCGCGCGCGATCGCGTCCGCCAGCGGCTCCCCCGTTTCCACGCCGCCGCCCGGCAAGCTCCATCGCCCCGCGAGCGGATCGAAGCGGCGCTTCACGAGCACGAGCCCCAGGTCGGCCGTCGGATCCCTCCAACCCGCGCGCGCAGCCTCTTCGCGCGTGAGGACAATCACGGCGCCGACGCCGACAACAGGACGCTGAGGGTACTGACGATCGGAAATCATGATCGAACTTTGATCGCGGTCCGCGGTCCGCGACGTCATTTTCCCATCACCTTGACGACGACCCGCTTGCGCCGCCGGCCGTCGAACTCGGCGTAGAAGATCTGCTCCCATGGGCCGAGGTCGAGCGCGCTTCCCGTGATCGGCACGATCACTTGATGCCCCATCAACGTGCGCTTCAAATGCGCGTCGGCGTTGTCCTCGCCGGTGTGATGATGCTCGTACGGCAACCCGGCCGGCGCGAGCTTCTCGAGCCACACCTGAAAGTCCTGGATGAGACCGTCTTCCCAGTCGTTGACGTAAACGCCCGCGGTGATGTGCATCGCCGAGACGAGCGCGATGCCATCCTCCACGCCGCTCTTCTTCACGATCGCGGCGACGTCGTCGGTGATGCGGATGAATTCCTGGCGCTTCTTGGTGTTGAACCAGAGATAGTCTGTGAACGTCTTCATTGGGTCCGTCATCGGAGTGGAAGCGAGGCTTCGGCGTTGAAGTCCAGATCGGACGCGGCGCGCGATCGATAGCGCCGCAGCCCCGCGGCCCCGATCATCGCCGCGTTGTCGGTCGACAGCGCGAGGGGCGGCACGAACACCGGCAGCCCGATCGTCGCGCCGCGCGCTTCCGCGTCGGCGCGAAGGCGGCTGTTCGCGGACACGCCGCCGGCAATGCCGACGCTGCGCGCGCCGAGCCATCGCGCTGCCTCGAACGTGCGATCGAGCAGCGACTCGATCACGACGCGCTGAAACGCCGCGCAGATGTCCGCGACATCCTGCCGCGGCAGCGATGCCGCGGCATCGTCGCCGCCCGCGCGCTCGCGGACCAACCGCAGCACGGCGGTCTTCAATCCGCTGAAGCTGAAATCGGTACGGCGCGCGACGTCGGCGGGAAGCAGATCCGAGCCGGTCGCGCGCGGCGCGTTGCGATCGGCGTGCGTCAACCGCGTCGCCGGAAACGTGAAGCGATCCTCACGTCCTTCGCGCGCGAGACGATCGATCGCCGGCCCACCCGGATACCCGAGTCCCAACAGCTTCGCGACTTTGTCGTACGCCTCCCCCGCCGCGTCGTCGCGCGTGCGGCCGATCAGCTGGTAATCGCCCGGCTCGCGGATGAAGTAGAGGCTCGTATGGCCGCCCGAGACGACGAGGACGGCGGCAGGCATCGGCAGTTCGCCGTGCGCGAGGACGAGCGATTCGATGTGCCCCGCGAGGTGGTGAACAGGGATGACCGGAAGATTTCTGGCCCACGCGAACGCTTTCGCGAACGAGACGCCGACGAGCAGCGAGCCCACGAGCCCGGGTCCTTGCGTGACGGCAACGGCGTCGACGTCGGACGTCTTCGCGCCGGCGCGCGCGAGCGCCGCTTCGACGACGCCGCAGATGTCGCGGACGTGCTGGCGCGAGGCGAGCTCCGGCACGACGCCGCCCCATTCGCGATGAATGGCGGTCTGCGACGCGACGATCGACGAGCGAATCTCCCAGGGACGTGCCGCGATTCCGGTCTCGGCGACGAGCGCCGCGGCGGTTTCGTCGCACGAGGTCTCGATGGCGAGGAGGTTCACGGAGCCGATACGGCGGTCTCGAGGGCGCGCTTCAGCGACTCGTGATACGGAGCGCCGAAGATCCCCTTTTCGGTGATGATGCCGGTGATGTAGCGATGCGGCGTCACGTCGAACGCCGGGTTGCGGATGTGCGCGCCCTCCGGCGTCAGGCGCGACGATCCGAGGTGCGTGATCTCGCGGCGATCGCGCTCTTCGATCGGAATGTGATCGCCGTCGGGCGTCGCGAGGTCGATCGTCGAGAGCGGAGCGGCCACGTAGAACGGCACTTTGTGCTCGTGCGCGAGCACCGCCACGGTATACGTGCCGATCTTGTTCGCCGTGTCACCGTTCGCCGCGATGCGATCGGCGCCGACGATGACGATATCGATCTCGCCGGCGCGCATCAGCGGGCCCGCCATGCTCTCGGTGATGACGGTCGTGTTGATCCCGTCGCGGACGAGCTCCCATGCGGTGAGCCGTGCGCCCTGCAGGAACGGCCGTGTCTCGTCGGCGAAGACCGCGATGCGCTTGCCGCGCTCGACCGCCGCGCGGATCACGCCGAGCGCGGAGCCATAGCCCGCGGTCGCGAGCGCGCCGGCATTGCAGTGCGTCAACACGCGCGCGCCGTCGGGCACGACGTCCGCGCCGAACGCGCCCATCGTCCGGCAGCTCGCGACGTCCTCGTCGTGGATCGCGCGCGCCTCGCGCTCGAGGAGATCGGCGATCTCGTCGGCGGATTTGCCCGCCAGCGCGGCATCCGAGAACACACGCTTCATGCGATCGATCGCCCAGAAGAGGTTGACCGCCGTCGGCCGCGTGCCGGCCATCATGTCGCACGTCTTCTGAAACTCGACGGCGAATTGCTTCGTGCCCTTGGCCGTGCTGCGGCGCATGCCGAGCGCGATGCCCATCGCGGCGGACACGCCGATCGCAGGGGCGCCGCGGATCACCATCGTGCGAATCGCGCGCGCGACTTCCTGCGCGGTGCGGCAGCGAACGTAAATCTCCTGGCCCGGCAGCTTGCGCTGATCCACCATCACGATCACGTCGCCCTGCCAGTCGATAGTTGGAAGCATCCCGCTATTCTAACAGTCTGCCGTCAAACGGCATTGGAAGGAGCGACGCCAGCTTCATCGTCGCGGTCGTGCGTTCGAGGTTCGCAAGGATGACGTCGATGTCGCCGCAGTATTCCCACAACAGCTGGCGGCACGATCCACAGGGCGGCGTGGGATCGTTCGTGTCGGCGACGACGGCGATGCGCGCGAATCGCGTGCGCCCGTCCGACAACGCCTTCACGAGCGCGACGCGTTCCGCGCACAACGTCAACCCGTACGTCGCGTTCTCGACGTTGCATCCGGAGATCACGACGCCGTCGTCTGTCTCGAGCGCAGCGCCGACCTTGAATCCCGAGTAGCGCGCCTGCGCGCGGGTCCGCGCATCGGTGGCCGCCTCGACGAGCGCTTGCTCGGCGTTGTCGTTCCGCGCGAACGTCAGCTCCAGCGCGACCGGCGCCCACGTGGAATCGTCGCGGCGATCGCGTCCGGATCGCCGCTCCTCGCGCCTGAGCGGCGGCGGCGTGCGCACCTCGACGTCGTCGTTGTCGTGCGCGTGCCGCGACGGGATCACCGGACCTGGAGTACGGCGATCGGCGGCGCCGCGGCGCTCGACGTCGGGCCAATGCGGCTTCGATTCGCGATCAGAGTCGCTCAACGATTCCCTCCAGCAGTGCGCCGAACCGCTTGCGCACGCGGCGCGCGACGTCCATGACCTCGTCGTGGACGAGCGGCTGCGGCAGCACGCCGGCCGCCATGTTGGTGATGCACGAGATGCCGAGCACGTCCAGTCCCATGTGGCGCGCGACGATCGCTTCGGGCACCGTCGACATGCCGACCGCGTCGGCGCCGATCGCGCGAAGGTAACGAATCTCGGCGGGCGTCTCGTAGCTCGGCCCGTGCAGCGCCACGTAGACGCCGTGCGCGAGCGGCGAGTTCTGCGCCTTCGCGGCGGCGTTCGCGAGCGTGCGCAGATGGAGCGAGTAGACCTCGGACATGTCCGGAAAGCGCGGCCCGAGACGATCGTCGTTCGGCCCGACGAGCGGATTGCTTCCGAGCAGGTTGATGTGATCGTCGATCAGCATGAGCGTGCCTGGCGTGAACCCGAGATTGATGCCTCCGGCCGCGTTGGTGAGGACGATCGTCTTCACGCCGAGCACGCCAATCACTCTCGTCGCGAACGTCACCGTCCGCAGATCGTGGCCCTCGTAGAAATGTACGCGCCCCGAGAGCGCGGCGACGCGCTTACCCGCGAGCGTCCCCACGACGAGCCGTCCCGCGTGGCCGACGACGGCCGATGCCGGCCAGTTCGGGATGTCGTGGTAGTCGATCGTCGTCGCGCCGCCGAGCGCCGCGGTGAAGTCGCCGAGGCCTGAGCCGAGCACGATCGCGACATCCGGCGTCGCGCCAATTCGCCGCCGTAGCCAGTCAGCCGTCTGTGCAATATCTGCCAAGGTCATATATTCGGGGACACTCAATCGGGACACCCAACGTTGGGTGTCCCCGCCCTTCACAGCAAAAACCCCGCGATCGTGGCGGTAATGAAGTTCGCCAGCGTACCCGCGAGCATCGCGCGCAGGCCGAGGCGCGCGAGGTCGTGGCGTCGGCTCGGCGCCAGCGCGCCGATGCCGCCGATCTGAATCCCGATCGAGCTGAAGTTCGCGAACCCGCACAGCGCGAACGTCGCGATCGTGAACGAACGCGGATCGAGCGTCGCGCGCAGCGCCGACAACTGTTTGTACGCGACGAACTCGTTCACCGCCATCCGCGTGCCGAGCAGGTTGCCGACGGCGGGCGCATCCTGCCACGGGACGCCCATGCTCCACGCAATCGGCGCGAACAACCAGCCGAAGATCTGCGGGAGACTCAGGCCGACGAGTCCGAGCATCGCGTTCAGCAGCGCGATGAGCGCGAGAAACGAGATCAGCATCGCGCCGACGTTCAACGCCAGCGCGAGGCCATCGCTCGTGCCGCGTCCCGCCGCATCGATCACGTTGACGTCGGTTCGCTCGATCTTCAGCTTCACCGTGCCCATCGTTTCGGGCTCTTCGGTCTCGGGCACGAAGATCTTGGCCATCATCAGCGTGCCGGGCGCGGTCATGATGACCGCCGTCAACAGGTGCCGCGCTTCGATCCCGAAGAGGATGTACGCGGCCATGATCCCGCCGGAGATGTGCGCCATGCCGGCCGTCATCACCGTCATCAGCTCCGACTCGGTCATGCGCGGCAGGAACGGCTTGATCGTCAGCGGCGCTTCGGTCTGTCCCATGAAAATGCTCGCCGCGACGTTGAGGGACTCGGCGCCCGACGCCTTCATCACGCGGCGCATCAGGAACGCGAAGAAGCGCACGACGATCTGCATCACGCCGAAGTAATAGAGCACCGCGAACAGCGCGGCAATGTAGATGATCGTCGGCAGGACTTGAAACGCGAACAGGACGGCGTAGTCGCGTCCCTCCTCGCCGAGAACGGTCGTCATGATCCGCGGCCAGACGTTGCGATCGCCGAGCGGACCGAAGACCATGCTCGATCCGACGAACGCAAAATCGAGCAGGTGGTTGATCATCGCGCCGAGCCGCTGAAAGATCGCTTGCCCGGCGGCCGTCTTCAACACGAGCAGCGCGAAGACCACCTGCAGCGAGAGCCCCCACGCCACCGTGCGCCGATCGATCGCGCGGCGATTCGTCGACAGCGCGTACGCGAGGCTCATGATCACGATCAACCCGACGAGCGGCTGGAGCTTGGGAATCCCGCCGATCCGCGCGATCAGCGCGAGCAACGCGGCGGCCGCGACGGCCACGCCGAGCACGAGAAAATCGCGGCGCTCGTAGGGGACGCGCTTGAGCGGTGGACGGCCGGCGTCGGCGAGGGCATCAGTCATGAATCGCCTGGTTCTTCCTTCGTCGTTCTTCCTTCAGATCGTTCCCACGATCAGCGGCCGCTCCGGCGGCGGCGCATCGGAGATCGCGATCGCGTCGCGCAGCGAGAGCAGCGCTGAATCGAGGCCGCGGCCGCCTCGGTGCTGAATCTCGAAGATCGGATCGCCTGTGCGCACCGGCGTACCCGGCGGCATCAGCACCGTGATACCGACGCCATGATCGATGGCATCTTCCAGACGGCTTCGTCCCGCGCCCAACGCGACCGCCGCGCGGCCGACGCGCTCGGCTTCGAGCGCCGCGAGGTACCCGCTCGCGGGCGCCTGCACGCACACGCGATCGTCCGCCGACGGCAGACGGCGATAGTCGTCGACGACGCGGGGGTCGCCGCCTTGATGCTCGATGATCTGGCGGAACTTCTCGACGCCCGCGCCGGACGTCATCGCGCGACGGATCTTCGCCTCCGCCTCACGGTCGTTCGAGGCGAGGCCCGCGGCAATCAGCATGCGCGCCGCCAAGAGAATCGACAGCCGCTCGAGATCGTCTGGACCATTCCCCTTCAGCGTCTCGATCGACTCGATCACTTCGTTGGCGTTCCCGACGGCGCGTCCGAGCGGCGCGTCCATCGCGGTGATGATTGCTTCCGTCCGCACGCCCGCCGCCTTGCCGATCGCGACGAGCGCTTCCGCGAGCGCGCGCGACGTCTCCGGCG
The DNA here is from genome assembly GCA_036556425.1 of Vicinamibacterales bacterium. Taxonomy (GTDB): domain Bacteria; phylum Acidobacteriota; class Vicinamibacteria; order Vicinamibacterales; family 2-12-FULL-66-21; genus DATBJJ01. The sequence goes on along the minus strand of DATBJJ010000099.1, from coordinate 41,020 downwards.
TTTTCATGAACGCGCCGGAGCCGGTCTTCACGTCGAGCACGAGGCCGCCGATGCCCTCGGCGATTTTCTTGCTCATGATCGATGCGCAGATGAGCGGAATACTCTCGACCGTGCTGGTCACGTCGCGCAGCGCGTAGAGCTTGCGATCCGCGGGCGCGATCTCGGACGTCTGTCCGACGAGCGCGCATCCGATGGTCGACACGGCCGTCCTCAACTCGTCGAGCGAGAGTCCCGTGCGGAATCCGGGGATCGCCTCGAGCTTGTCCAGCGTGCCGCCCGTGTGCCCGAGGCCGCGCCCGGACATCATCGGCACGTACGCGCCGCACGCCGCCGCCAACGGCGCGAGGACGAGCGACGTCTTGTCGCCGACTCCGCCGGTGCTGTGTTTGTCGACGGGAACGCCCGCGAGGCCGGGATACTCGACGCGGACGCCGGATCGCACCATCGCGTCGGTCAGCGCGGCGGTTTCCTCCGGCGTCATACCGCGCAGGAGGATCGCCATCAACATCGCGGACGCCTGGTAATCCGGCCACGTGCCGTCGGTCACGCCGGCAACGAAGGCGTCGATCGCGGCGCGGTCGAGCGCGCCGCCGTCCCGCTTCTGCCGTATCAAGTCGACGGCGCGCATCAGTTCGTGGGAATTCCTGGGAATGGGCTCAAACGGACTCTACTATATTGGAGTTTGCTAAAATTTCGCCGGCGGCCGCACCTCCCCGGCGCACCGTCGTCCGACCTCGACGTTATAGATGGCCGATTCCGCCCCTCCCGCCACGCTCAGCGCGGACGAAGCGATTCGTCTCGCGGAGTTCTCCCGCGTGTGCAAGGCCGCGGCCCGAGCAGTCTCGCTCTACCCCGGCGGACATCCGGCGATCGGCGTGTCGCTCTCGCGGCTCGAGCAGGCGACGGCGCGAATGACGCAGGGCGGCCCCTACAGCATCCAGGTTCAAGCCGAGGGCTTGCTCATCGACGGCGCCCGAATGCCGAAAGCGGATCCGGCGGTGTCGGAGCTGGCCACGCTGCTCCATCGCCATCTGGTGGGCCGGCTCACGCTGAACGCCGGCGCGAACGCGGAATCGTGGCGAACGCTGATGCTTCTGCTGGCGCGAGCGCCTGAAGAGGTGCGCGCCGACGGCGGGCTCGCGAAGTTGTGGGCCACGGCCGGAGGACCGAGCCTCGAGATCGTCGAGATCGACTATTCCGAGGTGCTGCGCGAGAAACAGGGGCTCGCCGCCACGATCGATTCGATCCTCTCCGCGGCGATGTCCGGTCCGACGCTCACCGTGGACGATGCGGCGCTGCGGGCGCTGCTCGAGATCGTCGAGGAGCCGTCGAAGCTGCAAGCGCTGATGACGCAGCTCGAGCAGACCGCGGCGAAGAGCCCGCAGGGCGTCGAGCTGCAGACCGCGACGCTCCTCAACATGGTGCGCGGGCTCGTCGACTACGTCTCGCGCACGGATCCGCAGCAGTTGAACTCCGTCTTCGAGCAGTTCGGGCGCGGCGCGAGGCACCTCTCCGTCGAAGCGATGATCGCGCTCCTCTCCGAGCGCAAGCGTCCGGAGGCGATGGCCGGCAGCGTCAACGTGGTCAGCGCGCTGATCGAAAGCATGAACGATTCGTCGATCGCGGGCTTCGTCGCCGATTCCGTCGTGGCGGAGCGAGGCGCGTCCGAGCGCCTCGCGCACGCGTTTCGATCGCTCGTGCCGGAGTTCGATCGGCAGCGGCAATTGCTCGCGCTCGCGCGCGACGAAGTCGCGCGATCCGACATGGCGCGCGAGCGGGACGAAGAGGACTTTCGGGGCCTGTGGAACGGCGTCGAGCAGATGCTGACGTCCTACACCGACGCGCGCTACGTGTCGGAGGACTACGCGCGCGAGCTCTCGCACGCGCGCACGCTGCCCGTCGACGTCGAGCGCGTCAGCGACGATCCGCCGGAACGAATCGCGTCGTGGCTGGCAACGGTCAGCGACGGCGCGCTGCGGTCGCTCGACCAGAGCCTGCTGTTCGACCTGCTCAAGATCGAGAACGACGCGTCGCGATGGCGCGACGTCGCCGACACGGTCGTAACGCACGCGGACGATCTCGTGCGCGTCGGACATTTCGATCAGGCGTGGCAGCTCGTCGAGACGATCGTCGAGGAAGCCGCGCGCAGTCCGTTTCGACAGGCGCATGCGGCAACCGCGCTCGAGACGTTCGGCCGCGGATCGCTCCTGAAGCACGTGGCGCCGCACCTGCGGACGGCGACCGACGAAGGAACGGAGCGATTCGCGCGCTTGTGCCACGCGATCGGCCCGTCGATCATCGTTCCCCTCGCCGAAGCGCTCGCCGCGGAACAGGACGCGCGATCGCGCCGCCGGCTGCGCGACATTCTGATCGGGTTCGGCCCGCGCGGCGCGGACTCCATCCGCCCGTTGATGCACGCGCAGAGCTGGGAGGTGCGCCGCACGGCCGCGTATCTGCTGCGCGAGTTCGGCGGCGCCGAGGGATTGAAGGAGCTGGTGCCGCTCCTCGCCGACTCGGAGCCGCTCGTCCAGCGCGAAGCGGTTCAGGGCTTGATGATGAACGGCAGCAAGGAAGCGGGCACGATTCTCTTGAACGCGCTCATCGCGGCGAAGAGTCCCACGCGCGAGACGCTGTTGAGCGAAGCGCTGAAGATGCGCGACCAGCGTGCCGCGCCGCTGTTCGGATACCTGGTGAGGCACGTCGATCCGCGGCAGTTCCCCGAACTGTACTTGACGTCGATCGAGGCGCTCGGATCGTTTGGCGGCGCCGATGCGATCGACGCGCTCAAGTCGGCGCTGCACGCCGGCGCGTGGTACAGACCGTTCTCGACGCGGAAGTATCGCGGCGCGGCGGCGCACGCGCTCGGCAGGGCCGGCAACGCCGGCCGCGACGTCTTGCGCGAGGCATCGAAGTCCGGCGGCCTCGGCGTGCGCGCCGCGGCGCGCGCCGAGCTTGCGAGGGCGGAGTAACCCATGGCGGATCTGCCTGCACGCACGGTCATCTACGACGAGCTGCTGCGTCGCTTCGCGTCGGGCACGCGCGCGGCGCAGTTGTACGCGCCCGACCATCCGCTCCTCGGAAAGAACGTCGAAGGCCTCCTCGCCGGATTGAAGACGCTGCATCAGCAGATGCCCGCCGTCACCGTGGGCATCGTCGATCACGAGTTCGTGGTCGCGGACACGCCGCTCCCGAAAGCCAGCGCGGGCATGAAGGACCTGATCGATCGGCTGCTCGCGAACAAGATCGAGCGGCTGTCGTTCGAGCGCGGCGTCGCCGACAAGGAAATCGTCGATCTGATGCTGGCGGTCGCCAGGCTCTCGACCAAGGGAGCCGACGCGCCGCCGGTCTGGAACTTTCCGCACATCCGCGTCGGGCGCATCACGAGCGAAGAGCCGGGCAAGGACGGGATCGCGAGCGACATGGCGGCGATCAAGCAGCTGTATTCGTCGGCGGTCACCGCGGCGGAGGCGGCCTGGGAAAGTGCGGCCGCGGAAGGCAAACCGGATGTGCCCGCGGCGCTGCACGCGGTCGAAGGGCTGGCCGACGCCGTCACGCAGAACAGAACGGCGCTCGTCGCGTTGACCGCGATGCGGAGCTACGACAACTACACGTTCACGCACATGGTGAACGTGTCGATCCTCACGATGGGGCAGGCGCGCGCGCTCGGGATCGAAGGACGCCTGCTGCGCGAGTTCGGCTTGTCCGCGCTGATGCACGACATCGGAAAGGTGCGAACGCCGAAAGAGATCCTGCAGAAGCCCGAGCGCCTGACCGAGCAGGAATTCGTCATCATGCGGCGGCATCCGGTCGAAGGAGCGGAGATCCTGCGCCGCACGCCCGAGATGCCGATCCTCGCGCCCGTCGTCGCGTTCGAGCATCACCTCCGGCTCGACGGCACCGGCTATCCCGAAGGCGCGAAGCGCAGCGCGCTCAATCTCGGCACGATGATCTGCAGCATCGCGGACGTCTACGACGCGATGCGATCGCAGCGCGCGTACCAGCAGGCGTTCCCGACGGATCGCGTGCTCGCCGTGCTGAAGAAGGATGACGGCTTGCACTTCGACGCGAAGCTCGTGCGGCGCTTCGTGCAGCTGCTCGGGATCTATCCTCCCGGCACGCTCGTGAAGCTGTCGTCGGACGCGGTCGCCGTCGTCACGCGCGTCCACGCGCCGGACCCGTACCGCCCGCGCGTGAAGCTGCTCTTCGCGCCCGACGGAACGCCGTACGAGAAACCGTTCGAGCGCAATTTGTGGGAGCGCAGCCCCGACGGATCGACGCCCGACAGCGTCGTCGGCCCGCTGGAACCGTCGGCCTATGGGATCGATCCCCTGAACTATCTCGAGGTTGCGCGGGCGTGAGCGAAGGCCTGCGCACGGTTGCCGTCGCCATGATTGGACTGGCGGTCGGCTTTACGTGGCACGCGTTGCGGACGTCGATGATTCCGCCGACGTCGGCCGATCGGCTGGTGTCGGAGTTGCGTCTCGCGCAATTCGGTGCTCTGCTACTCTCGCTCACGGCGGGCGCCTACATCGGACTCGCCGTCGCGCACGAAGCACAGCCGGGCGTCGGCTTCGACGTGGCGTTCTCGATCGGGTTTCTCGTGATTGCGGCGAGCACGCTCGTGAGGGATCCACGGCAGGCGCTGACGATTCTCGCGCTCGCGTTCGCGGGCCACGCGGTGATCGACATCGCGCACCGCCCTGGCTTCCTCACCGACGGCGTCGCGCCGCGCTGGTATTTGATTGGCTGCGCGGTATATGACGTTTATATTGGCGCCCTATGCTACTTCCCCATACTCAGGCGATCATGACCGGCCGACACGTATCCGTTCGCGCAATCTCGGCGTGCGCCCTCGTCATCGCGCTCGTGTGGACCGCCGCTCCGGCGCCGCTCTCCGCGCAGCGCGCCGCGCAGCCGAAGCTCGTCGTGATCCTCGTCGTCGATCAGATGCGCGCCGACTATCTCGAATGGTACGGATCGCATTTCACGTCGGGCCTCAAGCGGCTGACGGCCGACGGCGCGTGGTTCACGCGCGCCGCGTATCCGTATCTCAACACGATCACGTGCGCCGGGCACTCGACGATCGGCACCGGAACGTTCCCCTACCATCACGGGATGATCCTGAACAACTGGCTCGATCGGAGCACCGGGAAATCGCCGTACTGCACCGACGATCCGGCGATGACGGAGATCAGCTACAACGGCCTGCCGCCCGTTCAGGGAGACAGCGCGAAGCGGCTGCTGAAGCCGGCGCTCGGCGAGCAGATCATGTCGCGCGGCGGGAGGAGCGTCGCGCTCTCGATGAAGCCGCGCTCCGCGGTGACGCTCGCGGGACACACGTCGACCGCCGTCCTGTGGTTCGACGATCGCGGCGGGTGGACGACGTCTTCCGCATACACCAGCCGGCCGGTGCCGTTCCTCCAATCGTTCATCGACGCGAATCCAATCACCGCGGACTACGAGAAGGTCTGGGAGCGGATGCTTCCGGCGGACGCGTACCAAGGCGAAGATGATGTGAAGAGCGAGGGAACGTATTCCGGGTGGACGCAGTCGTTTCCTCACGTGCTCGGGCTCGCAGCCGGCAAACCCGACACGCAGTTCTACGGGCGATGGCAGCGGTCGCCGTTCGCCGACGAGTACCTCGGACGCATGGCGATCGCGTCGATCGATGCCCTGAAGCTCGGGCGTGGAACGGCGACCGATTTCCTCGCGGTCAGCTTCTCGGCGGTCGACGGCGTGGGGCATCTGTTCGGTCCGCGCAGCCACGAAGTGCAGGACGCGCTCTTCCGGCTCGATCGCACGATCGGCCGGCTGCTCGATCATCTCGATGCCGCCGTCGGCGCGGGCAACTACGTTCTCGGCCTGAGCGCCGACCATGGCGTTGCGTCGATCCCCGAGCAGATGGGTACCGGGCGCGTCAGCAATCGATCGATCACGGAAACATTGCAGAAGATTCTCGTGCCCGCGCTCGGCGAAGGCACGCACGTCGTCTCGGCCGCTTACACCGACGTGTATCTGAGCGACGCCGCGCGAGCGAGGCTCGCGAAAGATGCGAAGCTGCGTTCGGCCGCGTTCGACGCGCTGCGGTCGGTACCTGGCGTCGAACATGTGTTCTGGGGATCGGATCTGGACAGCCGCGGCGCGCGATCGTCGACCGATCCGGTCCGCCGCGCGGCGGCCATCAGCCACTTTCCAGGACGAAGCGGCGACCTCATCATCGCGCCGGCCGAGAACTGGATCATGTCGACGTCCACGACGACGCATGGAACGCATCATCCTTACGATCAGCGCGTGCCGGTGATCCTGTTCGGGAGCGGAATTCGCGCGGGGAAGTACACGAAGGACGTCACGCCGGCTGACATCGTGCCCACGCTGGCGGATGTCGTGCACGTGCCGATCGCGAAGACCGATGGGCGGGTTCTGAAAGAGGCCTTGAAGTGAGCCGCCTCCTCGTCCGCGCCGGTCTCGCCGTGGCGGCTGTCGCGGTGACGATCTGGCTGGCGCCCGTCAGGGCGCAGCAACGCGGCGCGGGCCACGTGGCGATCGAACCGAAGTCGAGCGTCGAGGTTCGCAACGTCACGCCGCTCGTCGACGGGATGCGGCGCAGCGGCGAGCTGCGGCTGCGCGTCGCGCGCGAAGATCCGATCGTCAGCGGACGCGTTCATGCGCGATTCGATCAGTACTATCGCGGCGTCCGCGTCTTTGGCGCCGACGTCGCGCAGCAACAGCGCGGCGCGGAGATCGTGTCGCTCTACGGGAACGTCTACGACGGCATCGATATCGACCCCGCGCCGTCGCTCGACGCGGAGCGCGCCCGCGAGATCGTCGAAGCCGCCGCCGGCGTCGAGATCGGCCGCCGCCCGGAGCTCGTCGTCCTTCCGCGCGACGGCGGCCGGTACGTGCTCGCGTGGCGTGTTCGCGCCGCGACAAACCGCGATCTGCGCGAGTACTTCATCGACGCGCGGACCGGCGCGGTCGTCTTCGACTACAGCGATCTGAAGACCCAGAGCGCCGTCGGCCGCGGCACCGGCGTGCTCGGCGACAGCAAGAAGCTGAGCGTGAGCTCGAGCGGCGGACAGTTTTCGACGACCGATCGGCTGCGCCCGCCGGCCGTCAACACGTACGACATGAGGGGCAACTTCAGCCGCGTGAACGCGTATTTGAACGGCACGATTCAATTGCTGGCGAGCGATCTCGCGACCGACACCGACAACGTCTGGACCGACACCGCGATCGTCGACGCGCACGTCTACGCGGGATGGACCTACGACTACTACTTCAAGCGCTTCAGCCGGCGCGGCCTCGACAATCGCGATGTCGCGCTCGTGTCCCTGGTCCATCCCATCTCGCGCAATGCCGTCTTCACGCAGTTCGAGGACTTCCCCGAGTTCTTCACGAACGCGTTCTATGCGGGCGACGGCGTGATGGTGTACGGCGTCGGCCTTCCGCCCGGCGTCACGCTCGGCGGACAGACGTGGGACTTCGTCTCCGGCGCGCTCGACATCGTCGCCCACGAATTGACGCACGGCGTCACTGACTATTCGTCGCGGTTGATTTATCAGAACGAGTCGGGCGCGCTCAACGAAGCCTTCTCCGACATGATGGGCACGTCGATCGAGTTCTTCTTCCAGGAACCCGGCAACGGCAGCCTGCGCGCCGACTACGCGATCGCCGAAGACGTCGTCCGACCTGGAGGGATTCGATCGATGTCCGATCCCGCGGCGCACGGGGATCCGGATCACTATTCGCGGCGCTTCACGGGAACGGCCGACAACGGCGGCGTGCACATCAATTCCGGCATCCCGAACCACGCGTTCTATCTCGCGATCGAGGGGGGCACGAACCGCACGTCTGGGCTTTCGGTGCAGGGCGTCGGCGCCGCGAACCGCGAGCAGATCGAGCGCGTGTTCTATCGCGCGTTCACGCAGCTCCTGCCTGCCAACGCCACGTTCTCGGTGGCGCGCGCCGCGACGATTCAGGCCGCGCGCGATCTCTTCGGCCAGAACAGCGCGGCCGAGCGCGCGGTCACGCAAGCGTGGACGGCGGTCGGAGTCAATTGATGACGATCCGTTGCGCGGCGCTCGCCGCGCTTCTCTTCCTTCCATCGGCAGCGACGGCGCAGACGTGGCCCGAGCGTGTGTACGTCAGCGTGAATGGCGCCTTTCAAGCAACGACCAATGACTTCAGCGATCGATTCGAGTTCCCGAAGGATCAGGAGACCGGATCGACGGAGGTCGACTATCGCGTCCAGAGCGGCGTGCTCTTCGACGGCGGCGGCGGGTATCGCGTGTGGAAGAACTTCGGCGTCGGCGTTTCCGTCTCGATATTCAATCGGACGGACGCCGCGCAGACGACGACGCGATCGCCGCATCCGTTCTTTTTCGACCGGCAGCGCGAAGTCGAGGGAGAAGCGACGGGTGTCACGCGGAACGAGACGGCGATCCACGTGCAGGCCATGTATCTGCTGGCCGGCTCGGGACCGCTGCGCGTCGTCCTGTCGGGTGGACCGACGTTCTTCAGCGTCACGCAGGATCTCGTCAGCGAGGTCGTGCTGATCGACACGTTTCCATTCGATGCGCCGACGTTCTCGACCGTGCAGAAGCAAACCCTCAAGGCGAGCGCTCCGTCTTTCAACGTTGGGGCCGATGTTGTATGGATGCTGCGGCGTGGACTCGGCGTTGGAGGACTCGTGCGCTTCTCTCGCGCGGCGCTCGATCTCGACGCGCCCGGGAACCGCACGGTTTCCGTCGATGCCGGCGGCCTCTACGCCGGAGGCGGCGTCCGGCTGCTCTTCTGAGTCGAGCCCCACGCACCCATGCCCGACAGTCCGTTCACCAGACGCGTGCTCACCGTCGTGCGGCGGATTCCGGCCGGCCGCGTGTCCACGTACGGCGACGTCGCGGCGGCGGCGGGCCGCCCTCGCGCGGCGCGCGCCGTCGGCAACATCATGCGCGAGTGCAAGGCGCGGGACGTGCCCTGCCACCGCGTCATCGCGGCGGCAGGGCGGATCGGCGGATATGGAGGTAATCTGGAGCTCAAACGTGCGCTGCTGCGGGCCGAGGGCATCCCGGTGTCCGGCGGCAAAATCCGTGAATTTTCGAAGAAACGCTGGGCCCGCGGCCGTTGACGGCAACGTGGCTCCTGTTCCGGGCCGTCTAACGTGTCAGGGCTGACCCGAGGGGTGTCCCGCCAGGACGACGTGGCGCTGGTCGAGCGGTGCCGCCGGGGTGACCTGGGAGCGTTCGAAGAGCTGTACCGCCAGCACGCCGGGCGGCTCTACAGCGTGGCGTTCCGAATGGTGGGCAACGCCGCCGACGCGGAGGATTTGCTCCAGGAGATCTTCCTGTCCGCGCACCGGAAGCTGGAGACGTTCCGCGGAGATTCGGCGCTGGGCACGTGGCTGTATCGGCTGGCGGTCAATCTCTGCCTCGACTATCTTCGAAGCCGGACCGGACGGGCGATTCAAATGACGGACGCGCTCGACGACGAGCCGGGGCTGTTCGACGCGAGCAGTAAAGGACTCGCGGAGCGGACGGTGACGAAAATGGATCTGGAGCGCGCGCTGACCCAACTGCCCGAAGGATGCCGCGCCGCGTTCGTGCTGCACGACATCGAGGGCTTGGAGCATCGCGAGATCGCGGACGTGATGGGCATCGCGGAGGGCACGTCGAAGAGTCAGGTGCACAAGGCGCGGCTCCGCTTGCGGGCGCTGCTGTCGCGATAGGCGCGGGGAATCATGAGCTGCACGAGGTCGAGGAAGGACATTCAGGAGCTCGTCGACGGTACGCTCGGGCGTATCCGCGAGGCGGAGCTCCGCCAGCACCTCGACGAGTGTCCGTCGTGCCGCGCGCTCTTCGACGACCTGCAGCGCGTGCGCGACGTCGCCGCGACGATCGAGCCGATCGCGCCGCCCGATCACGTGTGGCTGCAGATCGCCGGACGCCTGCGTCAGGAAGGGCGCGTGCAGGACGCGCCGGCGCCGATCGCGCACCGCCATCAATACGTCTGGCTCGCGATCGCGGCGGCGCTGGTGCTCGCGGTGGGCGCGTCGCTCGTCGTGCTCATTCCGCGCATCACCGACTCGCCCTCCGTCGCGGATCGCAGCGGCGCGGGCAACTCGCCCGCCGCCGATGCCGTCCAAAGTGGTGTCGACGATCTGCGGAAGGCCGAGCAACTGCTGCAGAGCGGCGCGGCGAAGTTGAAAGAAGGTCTGGGCAGCGGAGAGGACGCGCTGCCGCCCGCCGTGGTCGCGACGCTCGAATCGAACCTGCAGATCCTCGATCAGGCGATCACGGAGAGCGGCGCGGCGCTGCAGAAGGATCCACAGAACGTCGCGGCGCGCACGAGTCTGTTCGACGCGCTGCAGCGCAAGATCTCACTGCTGCAGGACACGATCACGCTGATGAACGAGATGCGGAAGGGCAACGCGGCAGGCGTCGCGCAAGTCGTCGAAGGCGGCAACAAGTCGTAGGTCGCCGATGAAACGCGACCGATGAATCGATGATACGGATACCCATGAGAAGAGATCAGATCGTTCCGCTCGCGCTCGCCGCGGCCCTCGCGCCGCCGCTCTCGCTGCCGGCCCACGCGGCGCAGCGCGAGGCCGTCTCCACGCACGAGCGGACCGTCACCGTCGTCCGCGTCCAGGATCGCGGCCGCGATCGCGAGCAGACGCGGCGCGTCAGCCAGCGCGAGACGCAGTCCGAGCGGATCACGCGGACGTTCAACATCGGCGCGGACGGTGAAATCGATCTGACGAACATCGCCGGCAACATCGTCATCACGTCCGTGCCGGGCGGCACGGCGACGGTGGAGATCGTGAAGAACGCGCGCGCCGAGTCGACGGAAGAGGCGCGCGGGCTGCTGCCGCTCGTGACGATCGACATCACCGAGCGCGGGCCGCGCGTGGAAATCAAGACGCGCTATCCGCGATGGGACGAGATGCGTCGCGAGAACCGCCGCAACATCAGCGTCGAGGTCACCTACTCGGTCGCGGCGCCGCCCAACACGCGGATCATCGCGCGGTCGATCTCGGGCAACGTCAGCGCGCGCGACATCAAGGGCACGCTTTCGCTCGAGACCGTCAGCGGCCACGTGAAGATCGAGAACGCCGGCCGCACGGTCAGCGGAAAGACGATCTCCGGCAACGTGGAGCTCGTCGACACGGCGGTCGACGGCGCGCTCACGGTCGGATCGATCAGCGGCAGCGTGAAGGTGCAGCGAACGCGCATGGCGAGCCTGAACGCGACGTCGATCAGCGGCAGCGTGATCCTCGAGGACGTCGAGTGCGATCGCGTCGAGGCGCAGGTCACCAGCGGGAACGTGATCTTCTCGGGCGACTTCTCGCCGAACGGCCGGTACGAGCTGGCGTCGCACTCCGGCAACGTGCGCCTCGCGATCGGCTCGAAGACCGGGTTCCAGCTCGAGGCGACCTCGTTCAGCGGCGGCATCAACACCGATATCCCGCTGACGCTCGAGGGCGGCGGGCGACCCGGCCGCGGCACGCTGCGCGCCAAGTACGGCAACGGCAGCGCGATCGTCGATCTCACCAGCTTTTCCGGATCGATTCAGATCAGTAAACGCTGATCGCGCGGATTGGCGCGCATCACGCGGATCCGATCCGCGTAATCCGCGAAAATCCGCGCAATCCGCGTCTACTCCGATCCGCGTAATCCGCGAAAATCCGTGTGATCCGCGTCTACTCCGATCCGCGTAATCCGCGAGAATCCGCGCAATCCGCGTCTACTCCGTGTTGGATTTCCGAACGACCCACGCCAAAACGCCATCGCGCCCGGCTCGGCCACGTCGAATTCGGTCGAAAAACCGCGTCTCCAGGCCCGATCGCGGAGCAGCCGGGCTGGCACCCTCCTTGCTCCCTAAACGATCCACGGCCGAGATGCCGATATAATTCCAGGATTGAGGAGTGTGGACATGACTACGCAGTGCATTCTGGCAGGAATCCTGGTCGGATCGTTGGCGGCAGCCCCGGTCCTGGCGCAGCACACCGCGCCGAAGACGCAGCCGCCGCAGGCGAGCGAGCCGTCCGCGCCGACCGGCGAGCTCGTGCTCGGGACTGCGAGAATTCCGCATGGCGTGACGGCGGACGGCAAGCCGCTGGCCGCGGGCACCTATCAGGTCAAGCTGACGCCGCAGGAGGCCGGACCGAGCGCCGTGGGGATCAGCGAGAGCCTCGAGCGCTGGGTCGAGTTCATCCAGGGCGGAAGCGTGAAGGGACGTGAAGTGGCGTCGATCGTTCCGGCCGCCGAGATCAAGCTGGTCGCCAAGGACACGCCGCCCCCGCCGAACGGCGTCAAGGTCCAGATGCTCAAGGGCAACGACTACCTGCGCGTCTGGTTCAACAAGGGCGGCAACCACGTGCTCGTGAATCTTCCGGTCGCGGCGGGCGCCGCCCCGGCCGCGAAAGCGAAGTAGCTATCGGACGCGGATCCGCGAAATCCGCGAGATCCGCGTCTACGTCGCCATCACGTCGAACTGCTCGTGATGGAGATGCACGTCCGGTCTGATGGTGACCTGCTTCCCAAGCGTCTGCTGGAGATCGCGCAGCAGCGTCGGCTCGTCTTCCTTCAACGCGCGCGCGATGTCCGGGTTGACCCGGACGATCACGCCGTGGCCGTCCAGCTCCGAGCCGATCTTCTTCAACTCCGTCATGATCTCGTAGCAGATCGTCGAGCTCGACTTGATCGATCCCGACCCGGAGCAGTACGGGCACGGCTCGGTCAACTGCCGCTCGAGGCTCTGCTTCACGCGTTTGCGCGTCACGATCACGAGGCCGAAGTCTGAAACCTGGATCGCCTTCGACGGCGATCGATCCTTCCGCAGCTCCTTCTCCACTTCCTGGAAGACGCGCTGCCGGTTCTTCTTCTCCTCCATGTCGATCAGGTCGAGCACGATGATGCCGCCGAGATCGCGCAGGCGGAGCTGACGGACGATCTCCTTGACCGCCTCGAGGTTCGTCTTGACGATCGTGTCCTCGAGCCGGCCGGTGCGCTTGCCGACGTAGCGCCCGGTGTTCACGTCGATCGCGACGAGCGCCTCGGTCTGGTTGATCACCAGGTATCCGCCGGACTTGAGCCACACCTTGCTGCGCAGCGCCTTGTCGATCTCGGCCTGAACGCCGTACTCCTCGAGGATGGGATAGTCCTTCGTGTACAGCTTCACGCGCGGGAGGAGGTTCGGCATGATGCGCTCGACGAGCGCCGCGACGCGCCGGTGCTCCTGCGGATCGTCGATCCTGATCGCGGAGTAGTCGTCGGTCAGCAGATCGCGCAGCAGCTTGGTGACGAGGCTCTGCTCCTGAAAGAGCAGCGCCGGCGCGCGCCGTCCGTCCATCTTCTGCCGGATCTCGGTCCACACCTGATGGAAGTACGACAGGTCGCTGACGATGTCCTCCTTGGAGCGGCCGGCGGCGGCCGTTCGAATGATGACGCCGCCGGTGAAGCCGTGCTGTTCCCTGAACTCGCGGACGATGCCGCGGAGCCGTCCGCGCTCCTCGCGCGAATCGATCTTGCGCGACACGCCGACGTGATCGACGGTCGGCATGAACACCAGGAACCGTCCGGGCATCGTCACGTGCGACGTGAGGCGCGCGCCCTTCGTGCCGAGCGGCTCCTTGACGACCTGGACGAGGATGTCCTGCCCTTCTTTCAGCAGGTCTTCGATCTTGGCTTGCGGCCGATCGCCGGACCCGCCGCGATCGCGATCGCCTCTCGGCGCCGAGCGCCGCTCGAGACGGCCGTTCGCGCGCGCGGGTGCCGCGGGCGCGTCGGCGCCGGCCGGCGCGGCCGCGGCGATGGGCTGTTCGGCAGGAACGCCGTCGATCTCCTCGGCGCCGTCGAGCGCCTGCGGCGCGGCCGCCTCGATCGCGTCGACCGGCGGAACCGGGAGCACGACCGGAACGCCCGGCCCGGAGTCCTCGGCGTCCTCGTCGTCGCCGGCGAGGCGCTCGAATTCTTCGACGGTGTTGACGACTTCCGAGACGTAGAGGAACGCGTCGCGCTCGAGGCCGATGTCAACGAACGACGACTGCATGCCCGGGAGAACTTTGTTCACCCGGCCCTTGTAGACGTTGCCGACAACGCCGCGCTGATTCTCGCGCTCGATGAAGACCTCGACGACTTGATCCTCTTCGAGGATGGCGACCCTCGTCTCGTGGTCGCCGGCGGAGATGATCATCTCCTTGTTCATGGACGGAACTCCGCTCTGCCGCGGGGAGGATCGCTCCGGCGCGCACGCGGCCGCCGAGCCGGACCGCCGCGCCAGCGGCGATCGCGCACGCGGCGAGCGTGAGCAGCAGAATCTCGATCAACGCATCCTCCGACCGCGAAAACCTAGTTCGTAAACCTCCTCATCCTGACGTTCAGGATGAGACCAAAGCTCGCTAACGTCGCAATCATCGACGAGCCCCCGTAGCTCATGAGGGGCAGCGTCAAGCCTTTGACCGGCGCGAGGCCGGCTGACATCGTCACGTTGTAAATCACCTGGAACGCGAATCCCGAAATGATCCCACCGACGAGGTACGCGCCGATGCGATCTTTCGAGAGCCGCGCCGCCTCGACCGATCGAAGAATCACGAACAGATACAACCCCAGCGCCACGAGGACGCCGATGAACCCTTTTTCCTCGGCGAGCACCGAGAAGATGAAATCGTTGTGGGCGACCGGCAGGAACTTGTACTGCCCCTGCGTGCCCTTCATGAATCCCTTGCCGACGAGCCCGCCGGATCCGACGGTGATGCGCGCCTGGCGCTGTTGATAGCCGTCGCCCTGCGGATCGAGATCGGGATTGATGAACGTGGTGATGCGCGTTTTCTGGTAGTCCTTGAGCGCGAAGGTCCAGGCGACCGGCGCCATGAGGACCGCGGCGAGCGCCAGCACGCCGATGAGCTTCATGCGAAGGCCCGCCAGGTACGCGATCCCGAAGGCGACCGGGATCAGCGTCACCGCGGTCCCGAGATCCGGCTGCCGCGCGATGAGGAGAATCGGCACGCCGGCGAAGACGCCGGCGATCGCGAGGTCGCCGAAGTTGCGCGCGCCCCGGCGGTTCTCGCCGAAGTACATCGCGAGGACGAGCGCGATCGCCATGCGGCCGAACTCGGACGGCTGGATGTTGAACGGACCGACGTCGATCCATCGCGTCGCGTTGTATTGCGTCGATCCCCTGAAGAGCACGTAGACGAGGAGCGCCAAGAGGCCGCCGTAGAGGACGAGCGAGTTCTCGGCGAGCTTGCGGTAGTCGATGACGAGGAACACGAACAGCGCGCCGAGCCCGAGGAGGATCGCGTAGATCTGCGTGTAGAACTCGCGGCCCGGCCGTCCCGGCTCCGGGATCTGGATGTACGTCGTGCTGTAGATCATCGTGACGCCGATCCCGGTCAGCGTCAGGATTGCCGCCAGCAGCAGCCAGTCGACGTGAAAGATCAACCGTCGTTCGAACATGCTATTGCAGCGTCGCGGCTGCGACCCTCACGGTCGGTGGCACGATCGGCGGCAGCGTCGGCGGCGGCCGGCCTTCCTTCTTCGCAAAATAGGTTTCCATCGCGTACTTCGCGATCGGCGCGCCGAGATAGCCGTGCTCCGCGTGCTCGGCGAAGATCACGCCGGCGATCTCCGGCTTGTCGTGCGGCGCGTAGAACACGAACCATCCGTGATCGCGGACGTCCATCTTGCCTTTGGCGATCTTCGCGCCCGTCAGCGAGATGACCTGCGCCGTTCCGGTCTTCCCCGCGACGTTGTAGTTCGGGATCCTCGCGCGTCCGCCGGTGCCCGCGGCATTGACGACCATCCACATGCCCTCGTGAATCGTGTCGATCGTCGACTGCTTCAATCGCACCGTCGACTGCGGCGGCGGCGCCGCGACCGGCTCCCACCCCTTCCCTTCGTCGATCGCTTTGATCACGTGCGGCGTGTAGCGCGTCCCGCCGTTGGCGAGCGTCATCATCATGACCGCGAGCGAGACCGGCGTCACGCTCACCTGCCCCTGGCCGATCGACACGGAGATCGTCTCGCCCGGATACCACTTGGGCTCGCGCGTGGTCTTCTTCCATTCCGTGGAGGGTACGAGGCCCTTCACTTCATTCGGCAGATCGATCCCGCTGCGCTCGCCGAGCCCGATGAGCGACGACCACTTGTGGATGCGATCGACGCCGAGCATGTTGCCGAGCGTGTAGAAGTACACGTTGCAGGACTTCTCGATCGCGTGACGCATGTCCACGGATCCGTGGCCCCCCTTCAGGTGGCATTGGAAGTAGCGGCCGTGGAACGTCGCGCCGCCCGGACAGAACACGCGGAAATCCGGCGTGGCCACGTTTTCTTCGAGCGCGGCGAGAGCAACCGCGACCTTGAACGTCGATCCCGGCGAGTAGCGCCCTTGCAGGGCGCGGTTCTGCAGCGGCTTCAGCGGATCCTCCGTCAGCTCGCGCCAGCTCAGGGTGTCGATGCCGCCGGCGAACTGATTCGGGTTGTACGCCGGGAGACTCGTGAACGCGAGCACTTCGCCGTTCCTCGGGTCGAGGATCACCGCCGCGCCGTTGTAGCCGAAATGTCGGAAGCCTTCCTCGGTCGCGCGCTGGACGTCCGCATCGATCGTGAGCTGGATGCGCTTCCCTTCCTCGGGCGGCGTCTCGCTGACGTCCCCCATTTCGCGGCCCTTGCTGTTGACGCGGACGATCTTGTCGCCGTCCCTCCCCATCAGCAGCCGGTTGTAGGCCTGCTCGACGCCCGCCTTGCCGACCATCGAGCCCGCTTCGAGGCCTGAGTACTCGTCTCTCGCGAGATCCGTGTCGCTCACCTCGCTCACGTACCCGAAGAGATGCGCGCCCACCGCTTTCGACGGATACTGCCGCGCCGGCAGCTGCTGCTCGATGATGCCGGGCAGCTCGAGCTTGCGCGCGCGAAACGCCGCGACCTGCGCCAGGCTCGCGTTTTCGATCAACACGATCGGCCGGTAGCTCGGCTCGCGGCGCCGCCGGCTGACCGTCTCGCGCATCTTGGCCTCGTCCACGCCCGTCGCGAGCGCGAGCACGTGCAGCGTCTGCTCGATGTTTCCGGACTGCTCCCGCACGAGCGCGATGTTGAGCGTGTTCTGGTTCTCGACGAGCACTTTGCCATTGCGATCGAACAACACGCCGCGGGGCGCCGGGAGCGGCAGCCGCCGGCGGTGATTGTTGTCCGCGATCTCGGCGAACTTCTGGTGCTGCGCGACCTGGAAGATCCAGAACGCCACGACCAGCAGGGCGAAGATCCCCGCCACGACGAACTGCATCGCCGACAACCTCGTCGCGAGGTTGCGCCGATCGTCGGGTTGGAGTGGAGCCGTAGTCATTATCCGAGTCGCGGTTAATACCGTCTTCTACTTAGCGTAGCACCCCTGGCGCGGCGGCGTTGCAGCAGGCCGGGGCCCGCCTCGGCGACCGCAAACGCCAGAATTCCCACGAGGCCGTTCACCGCCGCCTGCGTCAGCGTCGTCGACCACTGCATCCGAAACGGCCGCGCTTCGACGATCGCGTAAAGCGCCTGATAGCAGAGCTCGTGAATCAACGTGCCGCTGACGAACATGATCAGGCGCGGCAGCGTTTGCGCCACGATGAACTGCGCGCCGAGGACGCCCACCACGAACCCCACCAGCGTCTTCGAGAACGCGCCGACGCCGATGATGCCGCCCGCCAGCGCATCCTGAATCAAGCCGCCCGCGGTTCCGGCCAACAAGCCCGCCACCGGTCCGAACGCGAGCGCGAGGTAGATGACCGCCACCAGCACCAGATTGACGGTCGTCGCCCCCCGGATCGTCATGCCCGCCAGCGTCGTCTGCAACGCGAGCGCGCCGGCCAGCGCGAGCAGCGCGCCGGCGACTCTCACCTGCCCGCCTCGCGCGAGGGATCGTCCGTCACCGCGCTGCGCGCCGGAACCATCACGATCAACACTTCCTCGATCGAGGAGAAATCGACGGCCGGCCGCACCGCGATCAGGCGATGAAGATTCGGACCGCGCTCCGACTTTTCGACCGTGCCGATCGCGAAGCCCCGCGGATAGATGCCGTCGATCCCGGATGCGACGATCGCATCGCCGGGGACGATGTCCGCGAGATTCGAGACGAGCTCCATGCGCAGCGGCGGATCGCCCTCGTGCCCGGCCACCATGCCACCGGCACGCGTTCGCTCGCTCACCGCGCCAATCGCCGCGCTCGGATCGATCAACAGCTGCACGCGCGCGGCGTGGGCCGCCACGGGACCGATCACGCGGCCGACGACGCCCTTCGACGCGATCACCGCCATGTCCGGCTGCACGCCGTCGGCGCTGCCGCGGTTGAGCGTCACCGTCCGCAATCCAGCGTTGGGATTCCCCGCGATCACTTCGGCCGCCAGCATCGGGAGCGGCGCCGACTTGTCCTTGAGCGCGAGCAGCTCCTGCAGCCGCTCGGATCGCGCCGCGACCGCGCGCTGTTCCTGCAGGCGGACCTGCAGATCCTCGACCTGCTTCTTCAACGACTCGTTCTCGAGGCGCGCGCCGCGCAGGCCGACGTAGTTGCTCCACGCGCCGCCAATCGATCGAATCATCGACGCCGCGCCGCCCTGCAGTCGCGAGAACACGCCGAACGTGATCCCCTCGAGCACCGGCACGCCGGCCTTCGACTGGACCTGCGCCGAGATCAGGATGAGGTGGAAGACCATGACACCGCCGAAGAGGATGCCTGATCGCTGCCGATAGGAGGGGCGAGCGGGTGAATCTAGCAAGCTTCCAGTTCCCAGCTTCCAGCTCCCAGCAATTCCCGTTCAGCAACCGGCTGAACGCCGGAAGCTGGAAGCTGGAAGCTAATCAATGGAAATCTTCCTCAACAGGTTGAAATCCGACAGCATCTTGCCCGCGCCGAGGACGACCGACGACAGCGGATCCTCCGCCATCGCGAGCGGAAGGCCCGTTTCTTCCCGGAGGCGCTTGTCGAGATTCTTGAGGAGCGATCCGCCGCCGGTCAGGACGATCCCGCGATCGACGATGTCGGCCGAGAGCTCCGGCGGCGTGCGCTCGAGCGCGACCCGCACCGCGTCGACGATGACGTTGACCGTTTCCGCCAAGGCCTCGCGAATCTCCTCGTCGGTGATCGTGATCGTCTTCGGCACGCCCTCGATCAGATGCCGTCCCTTGATCTCCATCGTCATCCGCTCCTCGAGCGGATACGCGGATCCGACCTCCATCTTGATCGCCTCGGCCGTGCGCTCGCCGATGAGGAGGTTGTACGTCTTCTTGACGTACTGGATGATCGACTCATCCATCTCGTTGCCGGCGACGCGAACGGCCTTGCTGTAGACGATGCCGGCGAGCGAGATCACGGCGATGTCCGTCGTGCCGCCGCCGATGTCGACGATCATGTTGCCCGACGGCTCCGTGATGGGCATGCCCGCGCCGATCGCCGCCGCCATCGCTTCTTCGACGAGGTGCACCTCGCTCGCCTTCGCGCGGTACGCGCTGTCCTTCACGGCGCGCTTCTCGACTTGCGTGATCTCGGAGGGAACGCCGATGACGATCCGCGGGCGCACCCAGACGTTCCGGTTGTGCGCCTTCTTGATGAAGTAGGTCAGCATCTTCTCGGTGACCTCGAAGTCGGCGATGACGCCGTCCTTCATCGGTTTGATCGCCACGATGTTGCCGGGCGTCCGGCCGAGCATGTCCTTCGCGTCTTTCCCGACGGCCTCGATGCGGCCGTTGACTTTGTTGATCGCGACGATCGACGGTTCGTTGACGACGATGCCCTTGCCGCGCGCGTAGACGCACGTATTGGCCGTGCCGAGATCGATCGCCAGATCGCTCGAGAACAGTGAAAACAAAGAACGCAGACTCAAATAAAGACCTCAGTCGCTGTCCGCTGCTCGCGGTCCGCTGTCCGCTACTCGCGGTCCGCTGTCCGCGTCGGCCGCTGGATGATTCGGATCGCGATTCGACGATCGAGATCGGAGAGATCCTCGCAGCCAGCGAGCAGCGGGAAGCGGACAGCGATATTCATGCCCCCGCCACGTGAATGCCGTTCTTGCCGTGCGATTTGACCCAGTACATCGCCTCGTCGGCCGCTTGAATCAATCCTTCGGCGGTGCCCGAGACGTCGGGCAGCGTCGCCACGCCGACCGACGCCGTCAGCGCGATGCTCAGGTTGTCGCCCTCGAGAAACCGGTACGCCGCGAGCCGATCGCGAATGCGCTCGCCGACCGAGACCGCGCCGTCGCACGCCGTATCCGGCAGGACGAGCGCGAACTCGTCGCCGCCGAACCGCGCGACGATGTCCGTCTCGCGCGCGCTCGCGCGAATGACGCCGGCCGCTTCGACGAGGGCGCGGCTGCCGAAGAGATGTCCGTGCGAGTCGTTGATCGACTTGAACCCGTCGAGATCGACGAAGAGGAGGGACAGCGGCCGATTGCCGCGCAGGGCCCGCTTGGTCTCGCGCCGGAGCACTTGCTGCATGTAGCGCCAGTTGTACAACTGCGTCAGATCGTCGGTGACCGACAGGGCCTCGGCGCGTTGCACGCGCAGCGCGTTGTCCAGCGCGATCGCGCCCGGCTCCAGCGCGGTCAGCAGGGTCTTGATCGTCGGGACGGAGAATCGCGGCGTGCGGGCCGCAATCCCGCGGTCCAACGCGACGAGCGCCCCGACCGACTGCCCGCGGCATCGCAGCGGCAGTCCCACGGCTGCCGACCGGGGTCCGCCCGCATCCAGGTGCAGAATCCGAGGGTCGACCGAGAGGTTCGCCGTCGTAAAGACGTCTCCCGTCTGCATGACCCATTCCCCCACGGCCTGCGCGGTCTCCGTCATCGTCGACGTCAGCGCGCGCGTCGCGAGCGCGCGCACGCGTCCCGCGTCGTCGATCACGAGCACGAGCCAGCACGGCGCGGGCAGCCAGTCGGAGACCCGTTGCACGAGCGTATCGGCCACGCGTTCAGGATCGAGGCTGGAATTGACGGCCCGCATCATCTCGGCGAGCACGTCGGCGCGCGCCAGCTTGCGCCGGAGCGCCGTCTGAAGAGGGCGCAGCCGATCCGACAAGTCCTGGCGGAACGCCTGCGGGCTGCTCCTGCTCGAGCGACGACGGGCGCGAGTCTGCCGAGCTCTCCCGGTCAATCGACTCTGCGTCCCATTTGGAATGACGAATCCTTCTAAGTCGTTCTGTACACCGCAAATATAACACACGAACCGTTCCGTTTCGGGCGCCCGCGTGAAGCGGTAGGGCAAGAGCGTGCAGTCCTGCGTGCTGTGCCGCGATGCCGTGACGGATCTGTCGGCAAAATGGCATAATCAAGATTTCCGTTTCCAACCCGAGAGGTCCCGTACCCATGACGATGCTCGATCGGATGCGCCGGCACAAGAACTGGCTCAAGTGGAGCCTGGCGATTGTGGTCGTGGCCTTCGTGGCGCTCTACATTCCAAGCTTTCTGAGGAACTCCGGCACCGAGGCGGGCCCGAATGGCGTCGTGGCGACGGTCGACGGCCGCGACATCACGGTGAACCGGTTCCGCCGCGCGTACGTGGCGCAGATGAACATGTACCGCAACGCCTACGGCGGCAACGTCGACGAGAACCTCCTCAAGCAGCTCGGCGTCGATCAGCGGATCGTCCAGCAGTTAATCGAAGAGGAATCCGCGCTCGCCGAAGCGGGCCGTCAGGGGATCTCGGCGAGCAACGCGGAAGTTCGCGCGCGGATCCTGTCGCTCCCGGCGTTCCAGGAGAACGGGCAGTTCATCGGACAGGCGCGCTACGAGCAGATTCTCGACAACCAGAATCCACCGATCCGCGCGTCGGAGTTCGAAGAAGAAGTGCGCCGCAGCATCATCGTCGAGAAGCTGCAGGGCGCGCTGACCGATTGGATCACGGTCTCGGACACTGACGTCGATGCGGAGTTCACCCGGCGCAACGAGAAGGTGAAGCTGTCCGTCGTCTCGTTCTTCGCCGACAAGTTCAAGGACGGTGTGACGCTCACCGACGCGGAAATCGCGTCGCACTTCGAGAGCAACAAAGAGAAGTACCGCATCCCCGAGAAGCGGAAGATCAAATACGCGCTGGTCGACACCGACGCGATCCGGCAGCGCATCACGGTCACCGATCAGGACATCAAGCAGCACTACGACTCGAACATCGCCGCGTACTCGACGCCCGAGGAGATGCAGGCGAGCCACATCCTTCTCAAGACCACCGAGGGCAAGGACGAAGCGGCCGTGAAGCAGCTGGCGGAAGAGACGCTCGCGAAGGTGAAGGGAGGCGCTGATTTCGCGGCGCTCGCGAAGAAAGTGTCGGAGGATACCGGCAGCGCGGTGAAAGGCGGAGACCTCGGCTTCTTCCCGCGCGGGCGGATGGTGAAGGAATTCGCCGACGCGGCGTGGGCGCTGAAGCCAGGCGAGATCAGCGGCCTCGTGAAATCGGAATTCGGCTATCACATCATCAAGGCGGGCGAGAAGAAGCCGGCCACGACCAGCTCGATGGAAGCCGTCAGGCCGCAGATCGAGGACACGTTGAAGTACGAGCGCGCGAGCAAGGAAGCCGAGCGAATCTCGAACGAGCTCGCGGGCAAGCTGCCGAAGCCGTCGGACCTCGACACGGTCGCGAAGCCGCGCGGCTTGATCGTGGCGGAGTCGGGCTTCTTCGGCCGCGGCGAGCCGATTGCCGGTCTCGGCGATGCGCGCGAAGCGGTCGATCGCGCGTTCGAGCTGAAGGACGGCGAAGTGAGCGAAGCGCTGCGCACGCCGAGCGGGCTCGCGTTCATCACCGTCACCGCCAAGCAGGACTCGAGAGTGCCGGCGCTCGACGAGGTCAAGGCGCGCGTTCGCGACGATCTGCAGAAGAAGAAGGCGATGGATCTCGCGCGGCAGAAGGCGTCAGGCGTGGTCGCGCAATTGAAGGCGGGCGATTTCGCCGCGGCCGCGAAGGCCGCGGGCCTCGAAGCCAAGCCAACGGACTTCGTCGCGCGCAATTCGACGATTCCGGACATCGGCATGAGCCCGGCCGTCGATGCCGCCGCGTTCTCGCTTCCGCAAGGGGGTGTGAGCGATCCGATCACGACCGACAACGGCGCGGTGATCGTGAAGGTGCTCGAGAAGAAGGGCCCGACGCCGGACGAGGTCAAGAACGGCCGCGAAACGGTGAAGAACGAGCTGCTCAACCAGCAGCGGCAGCGCTTCTTCACCTCCTACATGACGAAAGCGCGCGAACGGATGACGATCCGCTCGAATCCGCAGGTGCTCGCGCAGGTCGTCGGCTAGCCTACCGCACGAACACGTTCGGCATGAGCGTGAGCGGCTCGCCGCGGCGGAAGAGCCGCAGCGGCGCCGTGGCGGCCTCGATCGTCCGCGCGTTCTGACGGCCCACCAGCGCGTTCAGCGCGGCGCCGTCCGTCGACCGGCCGAGCGGGTTCGCGACGACCTCGAGGATCGACTTCTTCGGCGGGAACACGACGAGCTCCACTTCGGCAGTCGCCGCGATCTTCGCGCGCTCCTTCGCGATCTGCAGCGCGCGATCCATGCCGCCGAGCTCGTCGACGAGGCCGAGATCCTTGGCCTGCTTGCCGGTCCACACGCGCCCTTGCGCGACGGCGTCGATTCGCTCCGGCGTCGTGTTGCGCCCCGCGGCCGCTTTCTCGACGAACGTGTCGTAGGTCGCCTGCATCAGCTCGCCGAGCTTCTTCCGCTCGTCCGGCGTGAAGGGACGCACGGGTGAATAGATGTCGGCGTACTGCCCTTCCTTGACCGTTTCCATGTTGATGCCGAGCTTCTGCAGCGTGCCGCCGATCACGAAGCGGACGAGCACGACGCCGATCGATCCCGTGAGCGTCGCGGGCTGCGCGACGATCGCGTGCGCCGGCATCGCGATGTAGTACCCGCCCGAGGCCGCGACGTCGGACATCGACGCGATGACCGGCTTCTTCTCGCGCGTGAGCATGATCTCGCGCCAGATGACGTCGGAGGCAATCGCCGATCCGCCGGGGCTGTCGATGCGGAGCACGATCGCGCGGATCGAGTCGTCCGCGCGCGCCTTCCGGAGGTACTCGACCATCGTGTCGGAGCCGATCACCTGCGAGGGCGAGTCGTAGTTGCTCGCGCCGGTGCTGATGATCCCGACGGCGTAGATCACGGCGATCCGCGGTCCGCGATTGAGGCCGAGCGACGTCGAGCCGATGTTGCGGTAGTCGTGCTGCTTGAGCGTGTTCGTCCGTCCCGGACCGAGCTTCGTCTTGTCGTCGAGCTCGTCTTCGTACGCGAGATCGTCGACGAGCCCCGCGCGCACGGCGTCTTCGGGCAGATACGGACCGTGATCGAGGAGCTGGCGCACTTGCGCTTCGGTCTTCTTGCGGCCTTCGGCCACGCCCTTCACGAGCTGCTGATACAGATCGGAGTTCAGCGATTCCGCCATCTCGCGATGCGCGGGCGTGAACGTGTATTCGGTGAACGTGTTCGAGGCCGTCTTGTAGTCGCCGACGTGAATGGCGTCGGGCAGCGCGCCGATCTTGTCGAGCATCCCGCGAAGGAACACTTCGTAGCTCGCCATGCCGGTGAGATCGAGGGAGGCGGCCGGCATCAGGAACACTTTGTCGCACGCGCTCGCGACGTAGTACTGCTGGTCGCCGCCGTATTCGAGGTACGCGATGATCGGCTTCTTCGATTTCTTGAACTCGACGATCGCCGAGCGGATCTCCTGCATCTTGCCCCAGAGCGCGGCGTTCCCCGTCGGGCGGATGATGACGCTCGTGATGCGCCGATCGACCGCCGCTTTCCGCAGCGAATCGATCACGGCGCGCACGGTCGGCTGCGGCTCGAGGAATTGATTGATCACGCCGCCCGGCTCGTTCTCGAGCAGGTCGCCGCTGATGTCGATGACGAGCGTGGAGTTCGAGGAGATCTTCGGGCCGCCGCCGACGGCGATGCCGATGAAGAGCAACCCGGCGGCCGAGACGGCGACCGCCGCGATGATGAGCGCGAACACGATCAGGACCCCGCGTCTGACAGCCACTTGGGCCTCCTGGATCGAGTATACAGGCTCAGGGCTGCCGGCCTATTTCGCGGGAGTCGCGGTCGTGCGCCAATTCACGACGTGGTACGTGGCCGGGGTGGCGCCGACGTTCTTGATGCCGTGCAACTCGTTCGAGGCCTGGAAGATGATCGAGCCGGGGCCGAGCCTCTTCCATTCGCCGTGCACGAGCGCTTCGACCGTCCCCTCGCGCAGGATAATCAGCTCTTCGTTCGGATGCTGATGCGGCGCGTGCGACGTCTGGCCGGCGTTGAGCGTCGTGATGTGCATCTCGAGCTCGTCGAGCGTGACCGTCGGCGCGCGGACGACCGACCGCACCGACCCGTACGCGTTGTCCTTCGCCGTCATGGCCGTCCAGTCGAACGCGGACGAATGCAGCCGCTGCGCGGGCGTTTGCTGCGCCATCGCTGCGACGCCCCATGTCGCCGCCAGCGTGAACGCCGCGACCCCAAGATCTCTCTTTGTGATCATGATCGTTACGTCGTCAACATGTAGGGCCACCGCTGCGGTCTCGAGAGCAGCGCGTTCGCCTCGTCGTCGTTCTTGAACCGTTCCTTGCGAGGATCCCAGAACAGCTTGCGCTTTGCTTTCATCGCGATGTGATGGAGCAGGCAGGCCGAGCAGGCGCGATGCGCGACTTCCACGGGCGCGATCGGCTGCTGGCGCGATCGGATCGACGCGATCCAGTTGCCGTGATGATCGGTGCTCTCGGGCAAGTGAATCTCGTCTGGGCCGATCACCGACGTGAGGATCTTCGGATCGCTCGCGGCGAGCGGCTTGCCCGCGAGCGGGCTGACGTTCGCCGACGTGGGATCGCTCGCGGTCACCGCCGGAGCGTCGCCGCGCGAGACGAAGAGCCATCCTTCACTGCCGATGAACTTGATGCCGTTCGGGAAATCGCCGCTGACGATCATCCGCACGCCGTTCTCGTAGACGGCTTCCGTCTTGAACGGCCCGTGGACGTCCCACAGCCCCTTCTTCGGGAACTCCGCCGTGCCCCACACCTCCACCGGACCGGTGTATTCCGCGTCCATGCCCCAGTGCGCGGTGTCGAGATGGTGCGCGCCCCACCCCGTGATCATGCCCGCGCCGAACTGCTCGCAGCGCAGCCAGCCCGGACGGTCGTACCCGACTTGTGGATGCACGCGCTTTTCCGTGTACCCGACGACCGGCGTCGAGCCGAGCCACGCGTCGTAATTGAGATTCTTCGGCACCGGCATCATCGGCTCTTCGTCGCCGGACGGATCGCCGGGCAGTCCGACCTCGACCGTCTTCAGCTCGCCGATGCGGCCGTTGCGCACGAGCTCGCACGCCTTCCGGAACTGCCCTTGCGGCCACGATCGCTGCTGGCTGCCGATCTGAAAGATGCGGCCGGACCTGTGGACCGCGTTGCTGAGCGCCCGCCCTTCGGCAATCGTCAGCGACGCCGGCTTCTGCAGGTAGACGTCCTTCCCCGCTTCGACAGCGGCGATCGCGATGAGCGTGTGCCAATGATCCGGCGTGCTGATCACGACGGCGTCGATGTCGCGGTTGGCGAGCAGCGCCTGATAGTCGCCGTAGCCGACGATGCCGTCGTACGGCTTGCCGGTCTGCTTGCTGTAGATGCCGTTGACCAGCGTCTTCGCATCCGCGACGCGATTGCTGTCGACGTCGCAGACCGCGATGATGCGCGCCCGCTCGTTCTTCCAGATCCCCGGCATGTCGTGCGTCCGCGAAATGCGTCCGACGCCGATCGCGCCGATGTTGATCCGGTTGCCCGGCGAAGCGGCGCCGAGCACCGTCGACGGCACGATCGCCGGAAAGCCTGCGGCCATCGACGAGAGAACGATGCCCTTGCCGGCGTTCGACAGGAATCCACGCCGCGTCGTGCCGCCCTTGCGTTTTGCTGCCATTGAAGTCCTCGTTCGTGTCGCTCGATCAGGATTTGAACGCCACGCGCTGCGCCTGGTGCTGCGCCTTGAGCACGAGCTCGGTCGCCAGGAAGCAGTGCGCCTGCGTCATCGCCGTCTCGGTCCGGTTCACGACGTCGGCGACGAGCTGGTCGCCGTACAGGAGCTGCACGTCGGTGCAGTCGACGTACTTCGTCTCCTTCTTATCGACCAGAAAGAGGTGACTCCCGAGGCCCTTCCCGCCGATGTCGACGTTCTTGCGGATCTCGATGAAGCCGTCCGTGCCGAGAATCGTCAAGCGGCCGTCGCCCCACGTCGCGAGGCCGTCCGGCGTGAACCAGTCGACGCGGATGTAGCCCGTTCCGCGATCGCCGCGGACCATCATGTCGCCGAAATCCTCCAAGCCGGGATACTTCGGATGGTGGATGTTCCCGACCTGCGACGCGACGACGCTCGCGCTCGTGGAGCCGGTGAAGTACAAGAACTGATCTGCCTGGTGCGAGGCGATGTCGCAGAGGATGCCGCCGTAGCGCGGCCGCTCGAAGAACCACGGCGGCCGCGTGCTGAGATTCGTGCGGTGCGGACCGAGGCCGATCGTCTGCACGACCTGTCCGATCGCGCCGGCCTTGACGAGCTCGCCCGCCCTCACGGTCGCGCGATTCTCGAACCGCTCGCTGTACATGATCGAGTAGATGCGCCGCGTCTCTGCTTGTACTTTGCGCGCCTCGGCGAGCTGATCGAGCGTCGTGATGCCGGGCTTGTCGGACATGTAGTCCTTCCCCGCCCGCATCGCGCGGATGCCGATCGGCGCGCGCTCGTCGGGAATCGCGGCGCTGACGATCAATTGGATCGACTTGTCGTCGTAGATCTCGTCGGCGCTCTTGGCGACCTTGGCCTGCGGGAATCGCTTGACGAACGCGTCGCGCAGATCCTGCTCCTTCGCGAAGACGGCGACGAGCTCGCCTCCGCCGCGCTGAACGGCCTGCACCTGGCTGTTGATGTGGCCGTGATTGATACCGATCACGCTGAAGCGAATCTTCGGCCGCGTCTGCCTGGCGATCGGCGTACCGTAGCCCGCCTTCGTGCTTGCGGCGCTTCGGCGCGGGAGCGCCGAGACGGCGGCCGCCGAGCCCGCGAGGCTGCGAACGAACTGACGTCGATCCACGCGCCGTTTCTGCATGTGCGCTCCTTCGTGCGCTCGATTTACGAGCGAGTCTACAACAGATTATCGATTAACCCGCCACGGCGCCCGGCCGTCCGGCTTCGACGACGAGCGATCCGCCGATGCGATCGGCGGAGTCGGGCACGGTGACGCGATCGAGGATCCGGAAGTCCGCGCGCATCGACGCGGGCGTGGCGGTGCACGCGATGTAGCCGCGCTTCGCGCTGTGGTACTTGATGTGCGGGTTGTCGGCGCGAATCGCTTCCCACGTTCCGCTGACCTCGGCCCCATCGCCGCCCGAGGTGATCGACGTGTTCGTGAACTCCGCGCCGATCGTCTCGGACCGCGGATCCGCGAAGTTCATCTTGAGATCGGATCCGTAGTGCACGTGCACGTCGCCGGACAGCACGATCGGATTCGGCGCCTTCGTCTCCTTGAGACGCGCGTAGAGCCGCGTGCGCGACGCGACGTACCCGTCCCACTTGTCCATCGAGTAGCGCCCCTTCGGATTGGCTTTGACCATGTCGCGCGCGAACGTCGGCACCTGCTGGCCGATCACGGTCCACGTCGCGCGCGCCGACGCGAGCTGCTCGAACAGCCACTGCTCTTGCGCGGCGCCGAGGATGGTCCGCGCGGGATCCAGCGCCGCGGCGCAGCCGGTCGCACTCGTGGTTGCGCACGCTTGATCGCTGCGGTACTGGCGCGTGTCGAGGACGGCGAAGTCGATGAGCGTGCCGAATCGCAGCCGGCGGTACAGGCGGAGATTTGGTCCGGACGGCAGCAGGCTCGCGCGGAGCGGCATCGACTCGAAGAACGCCTGATAGGCGGCCGCCCGGCGCAGCAGAAAGATCTCCGGCGGCGTGCCGTTCTCGTCGCGATCGCCCGCGTAGTCGTTGTCGACCTCGTGATCGTCCCAGGACATCACGAACGGCGCGGACGCATGCGCCGCCCGCAGATCCGGATCCGACTTGTACTGCGCGTAGCGGTTGCGGTAGTCGACGAGCGTGTAGATCTCCGATCCCCGGTGCTGCCGCACGACCGACGCATTCCTCCCGCCGTCGCTTCGGCCTTCGTAGATGTAGTCGCCCGTGTGGAAGACGAAGTCGAACTGCTCCGCCGCCAGCCGCCGGTACGCGGTGAAGTATCCCGCTTCGTAGTGGCTGCAGCCGCAGATCGCGAAGCGCAGGCGATCGACCGGCTTGCCTTCGGGCGGCGCCGTCTTCGTACGCCCGGTCTGACTGACTTCGCCGCCGGCGCGGAAACGATAGAAATACTCGCGTCCCGCGTCGAGCCCGCTCGCTTCGACGTGCACGCTGTGCCCCAGCTCCGGCCGCGCGATTGTCGTCCCCTTCTGGACGATCGACGCAAAGGCGCGGTCGCTCGCGAGCTCCCACGCGACCTCGACGTTGGCCATCGGCATGCCGCCGCCGTCGAGCGGCTCCGGCGCGAGCCGCGTCCAGAGCACGACGCCGTCCGGCAATGGATCGCCGGATGCGACGCCCATGGTGAACGGGTAGTTTCGAAAGAGCGGTTGGGCGAGGAGGCGCGCGGGCGAGAGAATCGGCTGTGCGATTGCGGCCGCGCCGAGCTTCCAAGCCATGTCGAGCAGCTGCCGTCGCGTGAGCCGCTGCAGCGTCCGGTCGTAGACGCGAATGGTGTCGGACATGTCGCGTAGAGATTACCGCGAGCCGGGGAATTTGCGGCCGATCTCGTAGAAGAGCGCCCCCGCTATCAAGAGCGTCAGCAGCACGGCTGATTTTACAGGCGAGTAACGTCCGCGTTGCACGGTGGCGCGGACGATCTGCAGCCGTTCCCGAAGGTTCAGCGGCCGCGCGCGCGCAACGGTGCCGTACGCTCGGAGGCTTTCACCGTAGATCCGCAGCTTCTGAAACCATCGCCGGGCACTCGTGATCTCCAGATGCCGGACGCGAATCTCCGGACGATACTGAATCGCGGCGCAGGAAGATGCGGCGATCGCCTTCTGCATGAACAGGACGTCGCCGCCCCGCATGACCTCCGCGAACGGGCCGACGCGATCGACGAGCTCGCGCCGCACGGCCATGTTGTTCGTGTAGGCGTAGTAGATCTCGGGAACGCCGCTCGAGAAGACATGCGCCGCCTTCGCGTTTTCGTAGTCGCTCAAGAGGGACAACGTCAGCGACTCGCGCGCGAACCGCTGCGAGCCTTGCACCAGCAGGACGCCCGGAACATTCAACGCGGACTCGATCCGCGCGAGCCAGTCGCGATCGGGCGCGCAATCCGAATCCGTGAACGCGACGATCGATCCGCGCGACGCCGACACGCCGCGGTTGCGCGCCGCGTATGCGCCGGGTGCCGGCTCCGACAGCAGACGCACCTGCGGATATCGGCGAACGATGTCCGCGGATCCATCCGTCGAGTTGTTGTCGACGAAGATCAACTCAAAACGATCGCGAGGATAGTCGGCGGCGGCCAATGCGTCGAGGCACGCCGCGATGTACGGCTCGACGTTGTGGAACGGCACGACGACGGAGATCAGCATGCTGACAGAAGAGCAAAAACGGTTCTTAGTCGCGAAGGCCGCGAAGCCCTTTTCGCGATGAAATTCGTGATCGGTGAGGCCCGTGCGGCATCGGAACGACACGAAGTCTTATGACATAATCCGCGCATCCGCAAGAGTCCCGGCACATCGTGGTCGATCGCGTGCGTGCTCGTGGCGCTCCACGTCCTCCTCGCCTGGCTGGCGCGCGTGCCGGGCATCTTCAGCGACGAAGCGGTGTACGTCGCGCTCGCGCGCGCGCTGCGCGGCTTCGAGTACCGCGAGCTCTTCCACGTCAATCTGCCCGCGCACCGGATGTATCCACCCGGATATCCGGCCGTGCTCGCGGTGTGGTCGGCGCTCGGCGGCGAGCGCTTCGATTGGCTCGTCCTCGTGAATCTCGCCGCGTCCGCAGCCGCCCTGCTCTTCATCTTTGCCGCGATCAAAGAGCGTTGGGGCTCCACGATCGCGCTCGTATGCCTCTCCGCGACTGCGTTCAATTTCGCGCTCATCACGAGCGCTGGATGGGTGTTGTCGGAAGCGCCGTTCATGCTGTGCACGGCGATCGCGTTGTGGGCGGCTGCAGGCACCGGCCAACCGGAAACGTCACGCCGAGCCATCCTGGCCGGCGCATACGCGATTGCCGCAGCGCTGATGCGTACCGCGGGGGCGGCGGTGGCGGCCGCGCTGGGCCTCTATTGGCTGCTGCGCGGGCAGTATCGGCGTGCGGCCATATTGGCAGCAGCATCCGCGCTGACGATTGGCGCGTGGTTCGCCTTCACGACGCTCGCGCCGTCGCACGTGCCGGGTAGTTCGTACGTCGCGGACGCCGTCGCGCGACCTGCGGACACCGGCCTTGGACGCGCGATCGCGGCGCGCGTCTCCAACAACGTGCTCTACGCGCCAAATCTCTACACGGCGCTGATGCCGACGATTCCCGGGACGCGAGTGGACGACGCGCTCGGGGCCGCGATCGCTGGTGCGGCGGTGTTGGTGGGGTTGTTCCTGATCGCGCGCGAATGGCCGGCGGCCGCGGCGTACGTGATCGTCTACGGCGCGCTGCTCCTTGTCTGGCCGTGGCGGCGCGAGCGATTCCTCACGCCGCTCCTTCCATGGCTCGTCACCGCGACAATCCTCGGCATCGGCGTCATCGTCAGCACAGTCCGGCGATCGTGGAACCTGCCGGCAATGTGCCTCGCCGCCGGAATTCTCGCGTTGAACGGCGCGGCGGACGCGATCGGCGCGGCGCGGCACCGGCAGACGTGCCAGATCGCGGATGACCTGCCGTCTTCAGCCTGCTTGATGCCGTGGCATGCGGCGTGGTCGAGCTTTTTCTCAATCGTTCGCCACGTGCGCGAACACGTCGAGCCGGCCGCGATCTTCGTGTCGCCGGCGCCGGCAACGCTGTATCTCGTCACCGGTCATCGCTCGATTCCGTTGACGGAAGCGCTCGATCGTCCCTCGTCGGAGTTTCTCGCGTTCCTACGCGAGCGCGGCGCAACGCACGTCGTGCTGTCGGACGTCGCGCCATTCACGGAAGGCAAGCCTCGCCTCAGCGGAGCGCCGCTCGGCCGAATGGTGATGGACAACTGCCAGGCGTTCCGGTTGGAGGCATCGTTCGACGCGAGCGCGTACTTGTTTCGCGTCGATCGCGAGAGCGGCGCGGACGCCGCGCAAGCCGCGTGTCACGCGGCCGCCGATTTCGTCACGCGGTTCGATCGAACGCCACGATGACCGACGCGGCCGGCTCGGCGTCGGCGGTGTGCCAGGGATCGAGCGGCAGCGCGCCCGGCAGCTGAACGTCGAAATAATGCGCGCCGACGAAGAGCGCCGTCCCTGCCGCGAGCGATACGCCGTTGCACAAGTGGTGCAGCACCTGAAGCGGCCACGCGCGAACCGCGAACAGCGCGCCGCGCTTCTCGTACAAGAAGCGATACTGCGATGCGTTGAGCGCGGTCAGCGTCCACAGCGCGAGCGCGAGCGCGACGAGCGTGGTCGCCTCGTAGGGCGCGAACGCGACGAGCGCGAGCGCCGCATACGCGAACAGAATGCACCAGCGATTCTCGGTCCTGAGATTCAGATCGTCTCTGAGCGCGCCGTAGCGCCAGATCAACTGCGTCCACGGAATCCCGCGATCGCGAAGGTCGGCGACGATCGCGGATCGCAGCTTCCAACGCTTCAAATGGCACGCCGAAAGCGCCGCGTCGAGGACGACGCGATATCCGGCGCTCGTGAGGCGATAGCCGAAGTCGATGTCCTCGACCGACGGACGTCTGAAGCGCTCGTCGAAGCCGCCGATCGCCGCGAAGGCCTCGCGGCGCACCGCCCCGAATCCCGACCAGAACGTTCGCGCCGCCTTCGATGAAGATCGGTGCACGAACGCGTGCGAAAGATTCTTGTACTGCGAGATGAAGTGCGGATCCGTTGGCGCGTCGTCGTACGCGCCGAAGATGGCTGCGATCTCCGGCTCCTCGTCGAACGCGCGCTCGAGGCGATCGAGCGCGTCGCGGGAGACGACAACGTCGGAGTCGACGAAGACGAGGACGTCGCCGGACGCGGCCGCCGCGGCGGCGTTGCGCGCGGTCGCCGGGCCGGACGGACCGGCCACGCGAATCACGCGCGCGCCGTGCGTGGACGCGAGCGGCTCGCAGTCCTCGACCGCGCCGTCGGCGGCGATCAGGATTTCACGGTTTGGCCGAACCGGCGCCAGCGCCGCAAGGCAGCGCTCGAGTAACGGCAGACCTGAATGGAACGGAACGATGTAAGTGAAATGGAGCACCGGCTTGGGGCCCGATCCAAGCTGTATGCCGCGGAATCGCTGACCCGAATCCTTCACCTGTCATGGAGATGCGGTGGTTGAGCCAGAAAAAGGTCATCCGACACGCCAAGAAAAGTCGCGGTGGCCATAGACATTGCGACTAGAGTCGCGGCGCGAGGCGCTCCACCGCGTCCATCGACGTCATCACCGGGAACACCTCGAAGTCGACGAGATCGCTCCATCGCGCCAACCACTCGTCCAGCAGCGACGGGTCGTCGGTTTCCATGACTTGGTAGCAACGACGGAAGTCGAGATCGACCCAGCTGGAGACGTAGGTCAGGCCGTCGGGCGCCATCCGGCCGCGATCGCGAAAGCGGCGGTAGACCGGCACGGCGTCGCCGCCCTTGAAGTGCTCGATCACCATGTAAAGGGCCATCGCCGCCATGATACGCGCCTGCGCCAAGCTCGTCTAAACTGCTGCCGCCAGTTCACGTTCCTGCCTTCGACGCCGGAGATGTATGCGCATCACCGCAGCCGCGATCGCCTGCGCCCTGTCCTTCGTGCCGACCACCATTCCGGTGCAGGCGCAGGACTCGCCCCGCGTGCTGATGCAGCAGAACCACTGGAAGCGCGTGCGCGCCATCGCCCAAGCGAAGCTGAAGACGTCGCCGGACGACCCCGAAGCCAACTACTTGATGTCCGAAGTCTTCATGGCGTGGGGCGACCCGAACGCGGCGCTCCCCTATGCCGAAAAGTCCGTCAAGCTGGCGCCGGAGAACGCGGATTATCGTTGGGGGCTTGCGCAGGTCGTCGGCGAGCAGGCGGAGGGCGCCAACGTGTTCCGGCAGATCGGCCTCGCGAAGCGGTTCCGCAGCGAGACGCAGACCGTGCTGAAGATCGATCCGAAGCACGTCGAGGCGCACTTCGGCATGATGATCTACTACTTCAAGGCGCCGGGGATCGTCGGCGGCGACAAGAAGAAGGCGCACGAAGAAGCGGAAGCGATCGGGCGGATCGATCGCGCGAAGGGTTACATGGCGCACGTGCGGCTCGCGCAAGAAGAACAGCAGCGCGACAAGCTCGAAGGGCTGTACCGGAAAGCGATCGAGGCCGACCCGACGTTGATCGACGCGTATCTGGGATTGATCAACATTCTCGCGAACAGCGGGAACACGGCGGAGGTCGAGCGCTATGCACGCCACGTGCAGACGCTCGAGCCGAAACGCACGAACGGGTACAACGGGCTGGCGTGGTCGCTCGCGCGCCAGAAACGCTGGAGCGATCTCGACGCGAACCTCGCCGACGCCGAAGCCGCCGTGCCGGACGACTTCATGCCGTACTACGTCGCGGCCAACGCGCTGCTCGGCTCGAACGAGGATCTGCCGCGAGCCGAGCGCTATTTTCGGAAGTATCTCTCGCAGGAACGCGAGGCGGGCACGCCGAGCCATGCCGTCGCGCATTGGCGGTTGGGTCTCGTCCTCGAGCGCCAGGGCCGCAAGTCGGAGGCGGTCAGCGCGATGGAAACCGCGGTGAAGATGGATTCAGCGCTGGAGCCCGCCAGGAAGGATCTCAAACGGCTGAAGTGATCGCCGTCAGATAGAGCGCACGCTTCGCGACGCTTTCCAGAGCGTGTGCTCGCGCGAGATCGCGCCTTCGGCGTCGCTGACGAACGCCGCCCAATCCGCTTCCGATTGCTGATACTGAATGCGCGAGCGCACGGACGCGAGCTCGAGGGCCGTGACCGCGTACGCCGTCGCGAGCGTTCGATGCTGCTTCGTCTGCAGCCAGGCGGTCATCGCCGCGACGACCGCGCCGGCGAATCCGAGGACGTCGCCTTCGATCGTGCCAACCGCTTTCAGAATCCCTCCGGCGACGCCGACACACTCGAATACGAGCATCGCGATCTGCCATCGTTTGGCGAGATCGCGGTTCTCTTTCGCCTTCCGCGAGTACCACTGCTCCTGCTCGCCGATGCGCTCCGCGTCGTAGGCGGCCTTGCGCGCGGCGAGCGGCGCAGCGCGCAGCTCGCGCATGCGCGCGCTGATCTGCTGATCCACGGCGCCGTCCGGCGTCAGATCCAATCCTTTGAGCACACCAAGCACGTCGTCCAATTGCCGGAGGAACAGAGTGTCGACCTCCGCCGCGGCGCGCTGGATCCCGAACGGCTCCGCGCCCATGATGTATCGCCAGCTCAGTGTCTTCACCGATTCGGCCGCCGCGCGCCCTTCGTACCACGTCCGCTCGGGTTTGGACTTGAGGAGGTACGCTTCGACCACGAGGGCGATGACGAAGCAGAGGGCCGCGAGGACGCCGCTCCAATCGACGGGGGACGCGTCGGCCCTCCACACCATCAGCCCGAACAGCGCCGCGCCCATCAGCCCGGCGAGCCGTATTTTCGTCGCGCTCAGGAACCACCGCTGCGCGTCGAGCGAGCTGTGGTCGGCCGCGCGATAGAGCGGCGGAAAATCGGCGTTCGTCAGAGGCGTCTCGCTCAAGAAGTCCGGCCTTAAGGTAACACCTTCAGGAGTAAACCCTGGACCGATCTCGTCCATCCAAGCACTTGGGTGTAATATCCCCCACAATGTGGTTTAAAAATACGGCACCCGTCCTCGGCGATTTCGAACAGCTCGTCCTTCTCGGGGTATTACGTCTCGAGCTCCGGGACTCCGCGTACGGCGCCGCGATCCGTCAGGAGATTCACGCCCGGTCGGGACGAGATGTGTCGATCAACGCCGTCTACACCACCCTCGACCGGCTCGAGAGCAAGGGGTTCCTCAAATCCTGGGTCGGCGATCCCACACCGCAGCGGGGCGGCCGCCGCCGGAAGTTCTATGCGGCGCGGCCCGCGGGCGTCGCGGCTTTGCGCCAGGCGTACCGTGCTTTCACCGCGATGGCGGACGGCCTCCAGAGCCGGCTGGAACTGAAGTGAAGAGGACACCCGGTCCGCCCCGGCTCGCGATCTGGCTGTTGACCAGGCGGCTGTCGGACGAGTGGCGCGACTTCGTCGTGGGCGATCTGGAAGAAGAGTTCTCGACCCGCCGCGGCGATTCGCCGTTCGCCGCCCGCACCTGGTTCTGGTGGCAGACCGTGCGGTGCCTGCTTGCGCCGCCACCCGTTCGCTCCATTCCATTGCCGATGCGATCGTCAGCAGGAGACTCGAGGATGCATACCGTGTTTGCCGATCTTCATCATGCGATCCGGCTGATGTCCCGGACACCTTCGTTTGCCGTTGCAGTCGTCAGCGTGCTGGCGCTTGGCATCGGCGCCAACACCACAATCTTCAGCATCGTGAACGCGGTCCTGCTGCGTCCGCTGCCTTTCGAGGAGCCGGACCGCCTGGTGCGGATCTTTACCCGGACGCCGGGCGGTCGACTCTTCGAGCTCTCCCCAGGCAAGTTCTACGACTGGCAGCGGGATTCGCGTTCATTCGAGGGCATGGCGATGTACCAATGCTGCGGCTTCAGGGAGCTCGCGCTGACGGGCACGGGCACCGCGCGATCAGTACGTGCGACAGCCGTGAGTGCGGGCTTCTTCGAGATCGTCAGAGCCCGACCGGCGCTCGGACGCGTCTTTCGGCAGGAGGAGGACACGCCAGACGGCAAGCACGCGGTCGTCCTGAGCGAGCGTTTCTGGAGAACCGAATTCGGCGGACACCCGGACGTGATCGGCCGCACGCTGAAACTCAGCGACGAAGCATACGTCATCGTCGGAGTCATGCCGGCCGCTGCCTCGGTCGCGTCATGGACCGGGATGGCGAGCGAACTCTGGATCCCGCTCGCACTCACGGACGAGCAGCGCGCTTCCCGTGGGAATCACAATCGGTACGGCGTCGCACGTCTGAACGGAGATGTCGAGCTCGCCCAGGCGCAAGCCGAGATGGATGCGATCTCCGCACGGCTCGCGCGTGAGTTCCCGAAATCAGACGACGGGTGGGGAGCCGTGGTCATCCCGATTCAGGAGGAGATCATCGGTAATAGCCGCACGATGCTGCTCATGCTGCTCGGCGCTGTCGGGTTGGTCCTGCTCATCGCCTGCGCCAACGTCGGTAACCTGCTATTCACTCGCGCCCTGAGCCGGCGCAAGGAGATCGCGATTCGCTCGGCGCTCGGCGCGGGACGCGGACGTGTGTTTCAGCAGCTGTTGACCGAAGCCTTGCTGCTCGCGGGCGCCGGTGGCGCGCTCGGGCTTCTGCTCGCGTACGTAACACTCGCGTCAGCTGCGACGCTGCTCGCCGGCCAGGTGCCGAGGGCGGAGGAAATCTCGATCGACGGACGAGTGCTGCTGTTCGCCGCAGGGGTGTCGGTGCTGACCGGCATGCTCGCCGGGACGCTGCCGGCCGTGCGCGCCGGCCGCTCCAACTTCAACGACGCGCTCAAGGAAGGTGGACGCAGCGAAGGGGCGATCGGTCTCGGCACGCGGCGCCTGCTGATCATCTGCGAGGTCGCGCTGTCGCTGGTGCTGTTGATGGGCGCTGGCGTGATGATTCAGAGTCTGCTGGCTCTCAGGTACAGCGACACGGGCTTCGATCCAAACAACGTCCTCACCATGAATGTGAGACTCGTGGACGCGCGGTACCCGTCGCCCGCGCAGCGGTCGTCGTTCTTTGACGCGGCACAGCAGCGCATTCGGGCGCTTCCCGGCGTCGAGGCTGTGGGGACGATCAACGATCTGCCCTTCGCCGATGGGTCCTCGCAGACTCTCGATCTCGAGGGATACCCGCGTCAGCGCGATCCGGTGGCCCTGCAGGTCCGGCAGATCACCCCTGGCTACCTTCGGGCCATGGGGATTCCGGTGCTGCGCGGGCGAGATGTCGTCGACAGCGACGCCGAGGTGCTGCTCGTCAGCCACGACGCCGCAAAGCTGTATTGGGGAGCGGACGATCCGATCGGACGCCGCGCAGCCCTGCCCTTCTCGGCGACGCTGCTTCGACAGGTGGTCGGAATCGTGGGTGACGTGAAACAGCGAAACCTCATCGAGCCGCCTACCCCCACGGTGTACTACTACACGCGCGCGCCTTCCGGCAGGGTCACGTTCGTCATTCGAGCATCGGTGCCGCCCGCCACGCTTGCACGGCCAGCGATCGCAGCGATCGGCGCGATCGATCCGGAGCAGCCGGTCGGAGACATCCGCACGATGGTGCAGGTGCTCGACGGGAAACTGACGTCCCAGCGCTTGAGCGCGCTCCTCCTCGGAGTCTTCGCAGGAGTGGCCCTCCTGCTCGCCGCAGTCGGAATCTACAGCGTCCTTTCATACATCGTGCGCGGACGCAGCCGCGAGATCGGGATCAGAACCGCGCTTGGCGCGCAGCGCGCGGACATCTTCCGCCTCGTGATCGTCGAGGGCATGTGGCCAGTCATTGCCGGCATCGTGGCGGGAACGATCGCAGCGCTCGCGTCGGCGAAGGTCATGGACACGCTCGTCTTTGGCGTGAGCGCATCAGATCCACTGACACTTGCCGCCGTAGGGGCCACGCTGGCGTTTGTCGCGTTGATGGCGAGCCTGGTGCCCGCGTACCGTGCACTACGATTCGACCCCGTGAACCTGTTGCGCGGTGAGTAGGGCGAGCGATCGAACAGATTACTTGTGCGGCACTCCCTTGGGTCCGCTGATTCCCACGAATCCGTCGTACGTGACCTCGTCGTCCGAGCTCGCGAGCCATTTCACGCTGACTTTCCACCTGGCGGCGCCGCGCGGGAAATCCGGCGACGGCGCCTTGACGAAATCTCCGTCGTCGCCGCTCACGTCCTTGTCGAACTCGAACGACTCGAGCACCCAGCCGTTCTTCAGCGTGATCTGGTAGATGTCGGTGCCGGAGTCGTCGCCGACCGCGCCCCAACAGTTGCTGTGCCAGCCTTGAAAGGTGCTATTGCCAACCAACCAGGGATCGGCCCACGCCCATTCGCTGACGCCGCCGGCGCACGCGTTCATGTCCTCGACGTGGTTGCATATGTTCTTGTTCGCATCGAGGCTGCACGACACCACGTCGACGTCGCCGCGCGGCAGCATCTTGAATTCCTGCGCCGGCACGAACGCGACCGTCCACTCGTTGGTGGATTTGCCGTTGGCGTAGGTGATCTGCAGCGTCGCATCCTGCGCGCGAACGCCGCTGATGTCCTCCGGCCATCTGATGCCCACGAGGCCCGGCTTCCACTCGAGGATGTTGGTCGTGTCAGGATCGTCGGTCCTCTTGAACTCCACCGCTAGAGTCCCGCCGCTGAACTTCTTCAGCGTCGCCGTCAGCTTGCCATCGGTGCCCAGGTAGTTGCCGACGATTCCCGCGACGCCGCCGGGCCGCGCGAGTCCGAAGTAGCCGGTGATCTTCGGATTCGGAGAGATGCCTTTGAACACGGCCACCTTCACGTGAGCGGAAGCCGATCCGGAGCAGTTTCCCTGTCCGGTGGCTACGACCGTGAACTCGCCCGTGCTGGTCCACGTGTGGTCGATCTCGTAGGGCAGCGCCGTAATCGGATGCGTCGCGACAGGCGTGGTGTCGCCGAAGTTGATCTCGACGGCGCCGCAAGGGTTGCGGCCTTCCACTCTGACTTTCACTTTGATGCCGACGAACGCGTTTGGCGGGACGACGACGGTCATGACTTGCGCGTGGGCCGTCGACGCCGACGAGAGGATCACGGACGCGAGGAGCGACGACCAGAGAGTACGCATGGCTCACCTCATGCCCTTGATCTTTTCCAGCGTCTTTCGATTCTCTTCCTTCAGCTTCGCGTCTTGACTCGACTCGAAGGCGCGGCGCGACGCTTCGAGTCGCGCGAGCGGCGCCTTCTGGCGAGTGACGACCTTGTCGTGAAACGCTTTTCGTTTCGCGACCAGCTCGGCGACGCGCTCCCGAGTGAGCGGTCGGACTTTCTCGTCCGCGCGGCCTCGCCCGCGCTGAACGCCGACTGCGGTGACACCGAGCGACGCAACCAACAGAAAAACGATCGTGGTGGTGGACGCGAGACGTCTAGGCATTGCCACCTCCCGGGGAGGCGGACATTGTTGCTCCCGGTCGATCCGGTTTGTCCAGCTCAGCGGCTGAGGATTCGCCAACCACTGAAAGGCCTATACGGTCTTGAAGGCGGAGGTTTCGATGACGACTGTTCGCGCGCTCGTACTCTTCCTCGTCCTCGTCGGCGTCGTTGCTGGCAGCGTGATTCCACCCGTTCAGGGACAAACCGCGATTGCGCCTGTTCAAATCGGACAGCGAGTAACGTTGTCGTATGGTGAGCGCACCATTGACTGCACGATCGCCGAAACCCGTGGGGCGTTCGTTCGTTGTGACAGCGGCAAGCCCGATCCGTTCAGTCGGTTTCCCGCGTACGTGACGTGGTACAACCTCGCCCTCGTCGAACACGTGTCAATTCGTGAGGCGCAGCGCTAGCTGTTTGATACGCTGAAACTGCTTCCCTGAGTCGCCCCGGCACCCGCGCCGCCGCCACTCAGACAAGCATCGAGAGGCGGCCGCGTGGGTTCCCCCGCCGACACACGCGAATCCGGCGGACCACCTGTCCGTCGCGCCCCGCGCCGACGGTGAACTCTGGTGTCTCGTCTGTGCGTCAGGCTGGCACGTGACGACGGT
The DNA here is from genome assembly GCA_036556425.1 of Vicinamibacterales bacterium. GTDB lineage: Bacteria > Acidobacteriota > Vicinamibacteria > Vicinamibacterales > 2-12-FULL-66-21 > DATBJJ01. The sequence goes on along the minus strand of DATBJJ010000099.1, from coordinate 104 downwards.
CGCGCAACGTTGACGCGGCGCCGAAGAGTCCCATCACCCATCCAACCGGGTAGGACACGCAGAGCGCGAGCCACCAGATCGATCGGCCCGTGTTACCGCCTACG
>DATBJJ010000098.1:0-90493 GCA_036556425.1 Vicinamibacterales bacterium | reverse complement strand
TGTTGATTCCACTTGAACGGAGAGATGTCCGAGTGGTTGAAGGAGCACGCTTGGAAAGCGTGTGTAGGGGAAACTCTACCGTGGGTTCGAATCCCACTCTCTCCGCCATCCTTCGCCGAACGCTCGCTTCGCTCGCGGCTCCGGATGGCACGCCGCGTCACGCGAGCAGCACGCGAAGGTTGTCCACGGTAGCGCACAGGGCGAAGGTGGACGTCCACAGCCAATCAATATCTGGCACTGAGGCGGTTCGAGGATCGCGTTCAGCGAACTGAACAATTACCGCAAATGGCCGGCGCGCTCGCGCCGACGCGAGGCCTCACTCCAGCGAACGCCGCAAAGCGGTTTCTGAAACCGGCGAACTATAGGTCTGCGCATCGCACCGACCTAACTCTTCGAGACCTCCGCAATGAAGTCGGCGACGTGGCGCTCGATCTGGTCCGATGGCAGATCGTAGCGGGCGCGGCCGTCCGGCTGACCGAGATTGCCGCTGATGACGAAGGCGCGCAGTCCCGCGCCGGCAAGGCTCTTCGCCTGCGCGACGCTGAGCCCGCCGACGACTTGCACGGGCGCCGCGCTGCCGACGCCCTTGAAGATCGCGCGCGCCATCTCACTGAGATAGTCGTTCTTGATGAGTGACGGATCGGCGCGGCGCGCGTCGGCCTGCAGGTGAATGCCGACGCCGTCCACACCGGCGTCGATCATGCGCCGCGCGACGTCCACTGCCTGCGCGGCTGGACCTTGATGCGGGACGAGAATATCGGCGAACGCGAGCCGCGGCAGCTCGGCGTCGCCGCGTCTGAACTCGTCGCGCACGCTGCAGATCGCTTTCGCTGTCGCCTCGCCGGCGAGCGCGAGGAAATCAACGATGTTGCCGCCGCCCGCATAAACGCCCCGCGCCTCGCCGCCACCGCCATCCATCGTCTTCATGTCGGCGAGGAGAAGCGCCCCGGGGAACGTCCGGCGGAAGGCCGGCACGACGTTCGAGACGCCCGCGTTCTTGAGCAGCGGCGTTCCCATTTCGACGATCGTGACGCCGCCCGCCAGCGCCGCGCCGGCAACGGTCAGACCCTGCTCCACCGTGGCCACGTCCACCGAAATCTGGAATGTGAAGCGCGTCCTGAGCCGATCGAGAACGCGGTCGGACGCCCCGTGGGTCACCTTCGCCGCTTGCTGCGCCCGGGCAAAGTTGGGTCGCATCACGTCGAAGATGGCGCCGGCTGTCAGCGCACTCGCGGCGAACGTGCCGGCGACGTTCAGAAAAGATCGCCGATCGATGTCCGCGTTCCTGCGATCCGTTGCCATAATCGTTCGGCGCTCGATGCGTTCAGCGCTGAGCGAGCAGGACGCCGAGCCCGGTCAGAATCTCCTGCGACGTCAGATTGCAGTGCCCGTATCGAAAAACGGGGAGCGGGATGAAGCGGCCGCGATCCGTCGGTCTCACTTTCACGAGGTACAACAACTCGTGTCCGAACGGCACGGCCTCGTCCGCTGTCGTGTGCAGCGTGACCAATGGAATCCGCAGCGCGCCCGACGTGTTGTAATTGCGCAGCGTCTGCACCGCCGCCGCATCGGCCGCGAAGCGTGAGACGCGCAGGTTCAACCGCAGATCGTTCGACGATCCGAAATAGAAGCGCAACCGGTTGTCGAAGGGCTGCCCTCCCAGCTTCGCGACCGCGTCGTCGAAGCCCAGAATGTTGTAGCGCAGGACCGTGAGCGCCGTCTGCCCGATCGTCGTCGGGTTTGCGGGATCGAATGCGGCGCGCGCGGTTCTCATCAGCTCGATCGCTTTCCCGGGCTCGGCCTGAAGGCGCTCGACAATCAGCCGGGGCGTGATGCCCGCAAGCCACATCTGGACATCGGCCGGCGCGATGTCGACGGCCGTTCCGAAGAACACGCCGGGGAAGAAATAGTCGAACAGCACGCGGAAGTCGCCGACGTAGTTGACCTGCTCGCGGAAGCTTCCTATGGGTCCGCACAGCGCGTACGCGCCGGTGAAGAGCTCCGGCGATCGTTCGGCGAGGAGCGTCGTGACGAGCCCGCCTTCCGACGCGCCGGTCATGAACGTCTTTACGGGCGGCTCATGCAGCACGTTGAACTTTGCGATCGTTTCGCGGACGTCGTCCATGCCTTCGAGGATCGCGAGGCCGTTCTGCCTGTAGCTCGTGGTCGCGAACGCGAAGCCGAGGCTCTGCGTGAGCGTCGACAGCGACGTCCCGTCCGGAAGGGTGTCGAAGAAGTCGAGCCCGACGCCTGGAAGGTCGAAGATGTAGCCGTGCGCGAAGACGATCAGTTGCCGGTTCCAGCCGGCGAGCGGCTTGCAGATCTTCCATCGCGCGCCGGATGTGAACTGCCCTTCATCGCAGGTGCCAGGTATCGGTTGTGCGGAGGCAGTCGATGGAACGACGCCGATGACGAGGGCGGCAAGGAATGATTTCAAGATAGTGCGCACGTCGACCTCCCATTCGCGTGATGATTCGACGCCCAAGCGCGAGGTTTGTCAACCGCGAAAATGGTTACGACGACTTCTTGTAGACCTGCTTCTGCGTGCCGCGCGCGTTGGTGCTTTCCACCGTCAGCGTGCTGCCCGAGACGGTCCAGACTTGCGTTGACTCCGTCATCTGGCCGTCGATTTCCTGCTTGGTCGCGATCGTGAGCTTGGGGCCGTCAAACTTGACGGTCGATAACGAATCGGCGAGCTGGCCGCTCGGGGCCATGATCATGTTCCTGCTGTCCGTGCCATCGAGCTTGAACGTCACGCTGAGCTTGGCGTCGTCGATCGTGCGCTCGATCGTCAGCGCATCGGCCGTCTGCTTGATGGTCGCCGGGCCGTTTCCGAGAACACCGCCTCCGCGCCCGCCAGCCGCGCTCGCTGGATCGAGCGTCCACGTGCCCGAAAAGTCCGGCTTCTGCGCATACGCAACTGTCGCCGCCGCGAGGATTGCCGCGGCAATCATTCCAATCCGTGCGAGCTTCATCGTTTGCTCCTATCGTCTGGTCATCCCGATCTTCGAGAGTGACCGAACGTGAGCAACTCCGGTGCCGCGAGAAATCGCGAGCGTTCCGCCGATCGCTGCCGCCGAACCGAGTCGGATCGTGTCCGACTCCGGGACCGGCGTGTCCGCCTTGGGCCAGCCCGGAACGAGCTCGACGGAACGAGGGTGAGCCTATTCGATCGTCCAGCCACGCGAGCGTGCCGCTTCGTGACTCACGAGGCGCGGTCGCTCGGATAGCCCGTCAAGCCGATCGCGTCAGCGGCATCGAGCACGCTCGGCGCGGCGGTCGGAAGCACGTCGGTGTTGTGCGCCATTGCGCAAAGCCACCGGCTGCCGGTTCGATGGACGACGAACGAGACGATCGTCGTGTGGGGTCCTGGATGTTCGGCGGCGCCTGCAGGCTCGTCGCACGAGACCGTCATTTGCGAGTACACCACCGCGACGTCGGGCGACAGCAGCTTCACCTTCGTGTGGCCGGTCGTCAACGTCGACTTGTCGAAATCGCCGGACGCGTGGCCTCTCCGGATGGACTCGCGGTCGTGCCAACACAGGCCGGTGACGTTCACGAATTCCGCATCGTCTTCGAACAACGCGGCGAGCGCGTTGGCGTCGCGAGCGTTCCACGCCCGTGCGAAGAGCGCCGGGATGTTTTCCGGCGTCGTCTGCGGCGCCGCGGGAAGCTCTTCGCACGCCCATCGGCCGTAGAACCCGACGAACTCCGCCCCGTGCTGGTGCAGGATGTCCGCGGCGACGACGCGGAGCAGCCGGCGCTTGGTCAAGATCATGATCACGTAGCGGCCCGCGCGAACGTCTTCGACGTGATGCTTGAGGTGCCTGAATTCCTCGAGGTCGAGCGTGCTGATCAACGTCCGGTGGAACTGCGCGAGGAATCCATGCTCGGCGCCTGTCGGATCGAGGCGATGAAGGTCCTCTTCGCCGTGCAGGATATCGATGTCCTCGCGGCTGAAGCCGGCGCGCAGCAGCGCGTCGACGACCTCGCCGGTCTTGGCGGCATCGGCAACGGTCCCGACCACTCGATTCGTCGGGTACCGAATGAAGTCCCTCCGGTCAGTGCTCCCTGCTTTCATCGTCGATGGCCCTCGTGATCGATTTGAGAAGGTGACGGTGCGGACGTGCGCACGCGCGGCTCCGCCGAATCGGCGCACGCGCGTCGTGAGATACCGTTGGGTTGGCCGCCGGTCGACTCTTTGCCGCTCACGGAACACCTCCCGGCCCCAACGGTCAGGGCTTGAAGCGGACCGAATCGTTCCGAATCGCCGAGGGTATCTTCATACGATCGGCGACTGCGGCTGTCAAGCGATTCCCTTCGCTTGACCCTCGTCCGAGTTCATGGTTAATATCGCGCGCACTCCGCTGATTTCGATCGTCCCCCTGCGCCGAAAATGTTTTTCTTGTGGAGAGGCGAGCATGTGGCGTCAGAGTCCTATCGCTTAGTCTCGGCCCCTTCCTGATGAAGCGCAAACTCTTTTCCCTTCTCGGTGTCGTCGCGGCGTTCGTGCTGGTCGTCGGGTCCGCAAGGATCGTCGCGAGCGGCGGGTCCCAACCGCCCACTCAAACGCCGGCTGCTGGCTCGGGGAGCGTCGCCGGCGAGAAGCTGGACGAGCAGAACAGGGCCAAGGAAAAAGCCAAGCCGTACGAAGAGGCGCAGTACCGCGCGTTTCCGGTCGTCGGAAGCCGCGTCGCGATCTGGGCCGTGGCGCAGCTCCATCTCCTCTTCGCGGCGTTCGTCCTCGCCGTCCCGATCTTCGCGTTCATCGTCGAGGCGATCGGCTACAAGACCGGGGATCCGCGATACGACCGGCTCGCCTACGAGTTCACGAAGCTGCTGTCGGTGTCCTTCTCGCTGACGGCGACGTTCGGCGCGTTCCTGACGTTCATGCTCATCGCGCTGTATCCGAAGTTCACGAACTATTTGATGAGCGTGTTCTCTCCGACGTTCCTGCCGTACGTCCTGCTGTTTTTCCTGGAAGCGTTCTTCCTCTACACCTACTACTACGGCTGGGGGAAATTCCATCCGATCGTCCATCTCGGCCTGGGGCTCGGCCTCAACATCGTCGGCACCGGGATCATGTTCATCGCCAACGCCTGGCTGACGTTCATGATGTCGCCGCGCGGGATCTCCGATTCGGGGGCGGTGCTCTCCGTCTGGGATGCCGTCTGGAACTACACGTGGATGCCGATCAACGTCCATCGTGTGATCGCGAACGTCGCGTTCGGCGGATCCGTCGCGGCCGCGTACGCGGCCTTCAAGTTCCTGCAAGCGAAGACCGACGAGGATCGCGCTCACTACGACTGGATGGGGTACATCGGCAACTTCGTCGCGATCAGCGCGTTCCTGCCGCTCCCCTTCGCCGGCTACTGGCTCGCGAAAGAGATCTACGCGTTCTCGCAAACGCTCGGCCTCACGATGATGGGCGGCGCCTTCTCGTGGCTCTTCATCATCCAGGCCGTCTTGATCGGGAACCTGTTCCTCGCCGCGAACTACTATCTGTGGCTCGGGATGGGGCGCGTCGAGGGCGTGCAGCCGCTCCAGAAGTTCATCAAGTATCTGCTGGCCGGCATCGCGATCTGCTTCATGGTCTGGGCGACGCCGCGATCGATCATCGCGACCGTTTCGGAAATTCGCGCGATGGGCGGGTCGTCGCACCCGGTGCTCGGCTACCTCGGCGTGATGTCCGCCAAGAACACCGCGGTGAACATCCTGATCCTCACGACGTTCATGAGCTTCCTCTTGTACCGCCGGACTGGAAAAACCGCGACGGTGTCGTGGGCGAAGGCGGGCCATGCCGCGCAGCTCGGCATCTTCGCGGCCGTGGCGCTCTTCGTCATCTTCCTCGGCGTCTACGGATACTTCGTGGAGGCGACCGTCCGGATCGGGCTCTCGGTTCCGCAGGTCCTCTCGGTCCTCTTCGCGATGGTGTCGATCACCGCGATCGATATCTTCTTGTTCCGGGGCGCGAGCAAGACCGGCGAAGTGCGTTGGGGCAGGATTCCCGCGATCTCGCAGTACGTGCTGATCTTCATCGCGGTCACGTTCACGTGGCTCATGGGGCTCATGGGATACGTCCGGTCGGGACTCCGCCAGCACTGGCACGTCTACGGCGTGATTCGAGATCAGTCGGTCGACGCGTTCACGCCCACGCTCGGGTTTGCGACGAGGGTCGTCTCCGTGACAGTCCTTCTGTTCTTCGTGCTGATCGGGCTCGTGTTCTGGATCTCGAGCTTGCACGATCGGCCCGACTATCGGCGGGGGACGCGCCTCGGCGACCGGTCCGACGAGCTCTCGCCGAACGCGCACGGGCACAAGCCGGCGCGAACGTAGGCGGACCAAGCGCATCATGAAAATCCCGCTCATGCTCCGCATCGGCGCACTCGTCCTGGCGACGACGGGGTTCTATACCTACGTCGGCCAGATGGTGCCGCAGAAAGAAGTGCTGCCTCCGAAGGAAACCGCGCTCGGGCCGGAAACGACCACGGCCGAGATGGTCAAGGTCGGTCAAGAGATCATGTCCGGGAAAGGCATCTGCCTGACATGCCACACGGTCGGCAAGACCGGCGCGCTGCGATTCCCTGACCTCGCGGGCATCGGCGAGAGAGCGAAGAACCGCGTCCCAGGTTTGAATGATGTCGACTACCTGTCGCAAACACTGTACGAACCAACCGCTTTCGTCGTACCGGGATTCCCTCCGGCGATGCCTCCGGTCAACCAGCCACCGATCGGTCTCACCGATCAGGAAATCCTCTGCGTGATCGCGGCGCTCCAGTCGATGGGTGGTGAACCGACGGTCACGATGCAGACGAAGCTCAAATACCAGAGCGGCGCACCGGCCGCGCCGCCAGGCGGGCCTGCAAAATGAACATCCTGGTCGTCCTCGTCGTCGCCGCGGTCTTCGGCGTGCTTCGGTTCCTTCGCACGAATCTGCTGACGTGGGCGCTCGCCTGGTGGGTCGGGATCTACGTCCTGCTCCGATTCGGATTCTCCGCGCCGATTCCCTCCTCCGTCGTCTCGCTCTACATGGGAATCGTGACGATTGCGATCCTGGCATACGTGACGTCGAGCGAGGACCGCCGCGAAGACGTTTCTCGTCCGCTCGTCCGGTTCATGACGGACAAGCGCTACTCGACGCTGCTCGGCGCGACGGTGATCGCCATTCCTGCGCTCGCGGCCGCGAACGTGTACGTGCAGATGAGCGTCCCGATCCAGCCGCCGCTCTTCTCGCGAACGGTGCATCCCGCGTCGCCTTCCATGATCACCGTCCACGACAAGAAGATCGATCTCGACGCCGGCGAGAACCCGTTCCGGCAGCTCGAGACATCGAATCCGGAAGAGTTCCGCAAACACGTCGAGAACGGGCGCCGCGTCTACTACCGGAACTGCGTCTTCTGCCACGGCGACAATCTGTCCGGCAACGGCATGTTCGTGCACGCGCTGGATCCGATCCCGACCAACTTCGCGGACGCCGGAACGATTGCGATGCTTCGCGACACGTTCCTGTTCTGGCGAATATCGAAGGGGGGTCCGGGGTTGCCCGAAGAAGGCGGTCCGTGGGACACGGCCATGCCGGCGTGGGAGAAGTTTCTCAAGGACGATGAAATCTGGGACGCGATCCTCTTCCTCTACGATTTCACGGGGCAGAAGCCTCGCGCCAAAGAGGAGACTGCGCACCAATGACCTCCTCCCTCAAGTCGATCGGGTGCGTCGCCGTCGCCGTCGCACTCGTGTGCGCGGTGCCGAAGGAACTTCTGCGCGCGCAAGCGCCCGATCTCGGAACCGATGCGCAGCGTGAAGCAGGCAAGGCGCTCTACATCAAGAACTGCGCGCAGTGCCACGGGGACAAGGGTGACGGCGAAGGATACGCGACGCCGCACCTCTACCCCAGACCTCGCAACTTCACGCTCGCCAAGTTCAAAGTCCGGTCGACGGCCAACGGAGCGCTCCCGACGCAGCAGGATCTCGTCAACGTCATCAAGCGTGGCATGCCTTACACGTCGATGCCCGCCTGGCCGAATCTTTCCGACGCGGAAGTCGCGAACCTCGCGTACTACATCAAGACCTTCTCCGCCGATTTCTCTAGCGCCGAGAACGTCGCGCAGCCTATTCAGTTCCCCAGCGCGCCCGGAACGACGAACGATTCGATCGCGCAGGGAAAGAAGCTGTACGAAGAAACCGGCTGCGTGCGATGCCACGGCAATCTCGGCCGCGGCGATGGACCGTCGGCGCCGACGCTGAAGGACGATTGGAACAATCCCATCCGCGCGGCCGACCTCTCGCAAAACTGGACGTTCCGCGGAGGCTCGACGCGCGAAGACATCTTCCGGACGATGAGCACGGGGTTCAATGGGACGCCGATGCCGTCGTTCAGCGACTCGTTGACGCCCGAGCAGCGATGGGCAATCACCGACTACATCGTCTCTCTCGGCGGGACCAACGGGCCGGGGTACACCAACCTCGTGAGCGCCAAGCACGTCAAGGAACCGATCGACCTGGCGAAGGGCGCCGCGAATTTCGCGTCCGCGGCGGCCGCGCGTTTTCCGATCGTCGGACAGATCATGGAGCCGGGACGCGCGTTTCATCCGCCGGCGACGAGCGTCACCGTTCAGGCGATCTACGACGCGGACTCGATCGCGCTCATGGTGCGATGGCACGACATGAGCGCGCAGAAGGATGGGAAGAACGCGCCGTCGCTGCCTGTGCCGCCTGAGGAGGAAGAGGAGCAGACCGCACCCGCGGGCGCGAAGGGTGGCGTCTTCGGCGAAGAGGAAATCAAGCCGGGAGCCGCCGCCGCGCAGGATCCGTTCGCGGACACGACGACGCCGGCCACCGCGCCATCGGAGTTCTCGGACGCGGTGGCGATCCAGTTTCCGTCGCAGGCGCCGTCGGGCGCCCGCAAGCCGTACTTCATCTTCGGCGACTCGCAGAACTCCGTCGATCTCTGGTTCTTCGATCTCGCCGGCGCCAATCCGGCGCAATTCGTCGGCAAGGGCAGCAAGGATCTTGCTCCCAACGCGAAGGGAGACGTCACCGGCGTCGCGAGCTACGACCAGGGCGAGTGGGCGGTCATCTTCAAGCGGCCGCGCCGCTCGGAGTCTGGCGCCGCGTTCAATCCGGGAGAATTCATGCCGATCGCGTTCTCCGTCTGGGACGGATACTCGCGCGAGCGCGGCAACCGGCGGGGGCTCACGTTGTGGTACTCCCTCTACGTCGAGCCCGAGGTCGTGCCGTCGGCGGTGGGCCCGATGCTGAGGACGGCGCTCTTCATCCTCGCCCTCGAGCTGATCGTGATCGCGTGGGTACGGTACAACGCTCGGCGCAGAGACGAGATCGGCGGTACGAGCAGACAACAGCCGGCCACGAGCGTGTGACGCGTGGGCATTTCGGAGGATCCATGTATAGAAGCATCTACGTTCCCGTCGACAACTCCGACCACTCCAATCGCGCCGTCGCGTGCAGCGTCGCGCTCGGCAAGGCGTTCTCCGCGAAGTTGGTCGGCTGCCACGTCTACGCGGCCAAGCTGCACGACTACCGCTTCCGGCAGATGGAGTACACGCTGCCCGAAGAATACATCGACGAGGTAGAGCTCGAGCGCCAGCGCAAGATTCACGACAGCCTGATCACGATGGGCCTCAAGCTCATCTCCGACAGCTATCTCGATGGCATGTCGAAGCTGTGCGGACAGTCGGGCCTCGAGTTCGAGCCGCGGATGATGGACGGCAAGCACCACACCGAGATCCTCAAGGACCTCGCCGGCTCGCCGCACGACCTCGTCGTGATCGGCGCGCTCGGCATCGGCCGCGCGCGCGACAGCGTCATCGGCTCGGTCTGCGAGCGCGTCGCCCGCCAGTCCGATCGCGACGTCTGGGTCGTCAAGCACGTGCCGGAGCCTGGCGAAGCGGAGCGCGACACGATCCTCGTCGGCGTCGACGGCAGCCCGCAATCGTTCGGCGCGCTGATGACGGCCGTCGATCTCGCGCGGACGTTCGGCAAGAAGATCGAAGCGATCGCCGTCTACGATCCGTACCTGCACTACTCGGTGTTCAACGGAATCGTCAACGTCCTCACCGAGCAGGCCGCAAAGGTCTTCCGCTTCGAGGAGCAGAACCAGCTCCACGAGGAGATCATCGACACCGGGCTCGCGCAGATCTACCAATCGCATCTCGAGATCAGCGAGCGCATGGGGACCGAAGCTGGCATCGAGATCAAGAAGACGCTCCTCGACGGCAAGCCTTTCCAGAAGATCCTCGACCACGCGCGCAAAACGAATCCCTGGCTGATCGTGCTGGGGCGGATCGGCGTCCACAGCCCGAAGGAGGAGACGGGACTGGGCAGCAACGCGGAGAACATTCTCCGCGCCGCGCCGTGCGATGTCCTTCTCTCCACGCGCCTCGAGGTGCCGCGTCTCGATGTGCGCGCCGAAGAGACCGTTCGATGGACGCCCGAAGCCGAGGAGCGGATGAAGCACGTCCCGGAGCAGGTCAAGGGGATCGCGCGCACGGGCGTCCTTCGTCTTGCGCTGGAGAAGGGACACTCGGTGATCACGAGCGCGGTGATCGACGATGCCATGGATCGATTCATGCCGAAGAGCGCGTCGGCGGCGACGAAGGCGCTCGCGGAAGCCGTCGCGATCGAGCGCGCGAAGTCGGGGCCCGTGTCGATGTGCCGCGCGTGCGGCGTGACGGCGGCGCAGAGCGATCCGGTGAAGTGCACCGTCTGCGGCGCGGCCGATTTCGAGGTGATCTCCCGCGAGATGATCGAGAAGATCGCCGAGGTCGAGGGCGGTCTCGAGGAAGAGACGACCTACGACGGGCGCAAGCTGCGGTGGTCGGAGGATGCGAGGAAGGGCCTCTGGACCATGAAGAACGCGTATCAGCGCCGCCGCGTCAAGGCGCGCGTCGAGAAGCGCGCGCGCATGACGAAGCTCGACACGATCACGCTTCAATTCGCACGCGAGGTGATCGAGGAAGAGACGGGGACGCCGCTCGAGATCGGTTCCGCCTCCGTGCAGGGCGCCGCAACGGACGCGAAACTCGTGGCGCGCGACGACAAGAAGAATCCGTTGATCTCGACGTTCGCGTGGACCGATGACGCCGCGCAGCGGATCATGCGCGTCCCGGCCGGCTTCATGCGCAACAAGACGCAGGAGCGGATCGAGGAGCTCGCGCGCGATCGCGCCGCCGCGTCGATCGATCTCGCGCTCGTCGAGGAAGGCATCGAGATCGGCAAGAAGATGATGGCCGAAATGATCTCGACGTACAACGCGCCGGCCGCGAAGCCTGCCGCGCCTTCCCCGTCCGCAGATGGCGGCCGCGGCGGCTATCTCAACGAGGTGAGTGCCCTCAACGCGCGAAGTGATCACTAGGCGGCCGGGCGACGCGAGGCGGTAAGCCGATGTCCGCTTATCGCTTCTGCCGCACGGACGACATCGGGCTGCTCGTCGATGCGCTGAACCGGTGCTGGGCGCCGTACTTTCCCGGCGAGCCTCCCATGACGCCAGCCGCGTTCAAGCGATGGATCCGCGACCTGCAGGTCTGGTGCAGCAGCTGCATGGTCGCGTTCGCCGGCTCCGATCCGATCGGCGTCCTGATCGGCGCCAAGCGGCCCTCCGGCACCCTCATCCACAAGATCGCGATCCATCCGGATCACGTGCGGCAGGGTCATGGCCGTCACCTGCTGACGTCGCTCAGCTCGAAGCTCGCGATTCTCGGACCGCCGCGAATCGTCGCGGAAGTACCCGAGACCTTCGCCGCAGCGTGCGCGCTGTTCGGCGCCAGCGGCTACGTTCAGGAAGCGGTCCTGACGGACTACGTGCTGCAGCCCGCTCGGCGAGACGCCGCCGATGGGCACGACGGACTCGTCATCCCTGTCACGGTCGACGATCTCGTCGCCAATGAGCTGCTCGTCTCGGGGGATCGCACGCAGGTGTGCTGGGAACGTTCGATGGAGACGCTCACCGCGCGGAAAGACGACATTTCAGGACTCGCGGTGGCCACGGACGAACGAATCGAGGCCTACCTGATATACAAGGTGGACGGAGAAATCGTCGGCCTTCGGTCGTTCGTCGACGATGGGGGCGTCCGGCTGAAGCAATTGATCGCCCGAGTGCACGAGCAAGGCATGAATACGTTGAGAATCGCGAGGGTCCACCCCGCGGAGATCTCAACTCAAACGCTGGGCATCCTCGGGTTCCGCCGCGCCGGCGCGCACGTACTCTACGCAGCGAGAGCGCGGTCGGAGTGATAGTGAACGTGCCTCCGGATCTCCTCTGTGCCAGCGGGCGCTATGCGGGAGCGGGTGCAGAGGCCGGGGTGCGGCGCTGTTCGATGAGCTGCATCAGGACGCGATCGATTTCCCTGACGGAGATTGGCTTGGTCACGTAGTCATCCATGCCGGCGGCGATGCACCGCTCGCGATCGCCGGTCATCGCATGCGCGGTCATCGCGATGATCGGAATATGGTCACCTGTGCCGCGTTCGCTCTCGCGAATCATCGCGGTCGCCTCGAACCCGTCGATCTCGGGCATCTGGACATCCATGAAGATCGCATCGAATCCGCCCTGCTTCCAGGCGTCGATGGCTTCGCGGCCGCTGCATGCAATCACGGTCTCGTGACCGCGTCGCACAAGGAGCGCCGAGGCCAGCTTCTGATTGACGACGTTGTCTTCTGCGACGAGGATCCGTAGGCCGCACCCACCGGGCGCGACGGCAGGCGTGCGGGCCGGCTCCGATTCTCTCGCCGCGACCGCCACGAGGTTTTGAATCGTCCGCAGCAGCTCGGCCTGACGAACCGGTTTTGTGAGGTGGGCTGCTACGCGCAGCTCGCGGCAGCGCTCGAGATCATCCGGACGCGACCCCGACGTCAGCATCACCACTGTCGCTCCGTCGAGCGCGAATCGAGTCTGTGCCTGCTGTACCAGTGTGAAGCCGTCGATTCCGGGCATCTGAACATCGCTGATCACCAATCGATAGGGCGATCCTGTTCTCGCCGCTTCCTCGATGGCCGCAAGCGCCTCGGTCGCTCCGCTCGCAATCGTCGGCTCGAGACCCCAGAATCTGAGCGTCTCTTCGAGCACGCAGCGGTTGATCTCGTGATCGTCGACGACGAGCGCGCGCAGGCCGCGCAGGTGCGGGAGAGGCACGCTGAGACGCACGCGGTCCTGCGCGCTGTCGATCCCAGCGCGAATCGAGAACGTGAACGTGCTTCCGCGGCCCGGCTGACTGGTCAGGTGAATACTGCCGCCCATCATGCCGATGATCGACGCCGAAATTGAGAGCCCCAGGCCCGTGCCGCCGAACCTGCGGGACACCGATCCGTCAGCCTGTGAAAACGCTTCGAACACGAGAGTCTGCTTGTCTTCGGGGATGCCGATGCCGGTATCGGCCACGGCGAACGTCAGTGTGCAGTCCCGCGCGTCATCCGAGGCAAGCGGCTCGGCGAGGCCGACGTTCACCGTGACGTACCCGGCATCAGTGAACTTGACCGCGTTCCCGGCGAGATTCAACAGCACCTGACGCAGGCGCTCGCTGTCCGCAACAAGGCCGTCAGGAACGTCTGGCGCAACGCGCCACGACAGCTCCAGCCCCTTCTGCCCCGCGCGACCAGCGAGGATCTGCAGTGTGTCCCCCAGCAGGTCGCGCAGGGCGAAGGGCCGTGGGCTCAAATCGAGCTTCCGCGCTTCGATCTTCGAGAAGTCCAGGATGTCGTTGATGATTCGCAGCAGCGCTTCTGCCGACGATTTCACCATCTCGATGTACTGGCGTTGCGTGGGATCGTGGGGCGTCTCAAGCAGGAGCTCGGTCATGCCGAGAACGCCGTTCATCGGCGTGCGGATCTCGTGGCTCATGTTGGCCACGAACTCGCTCTTCGCGCGGTTCGCTGCCTCGGCGACCTCCTTGGCTGCGCGCAGCTCGTGCGTCTGCTGATGCACGCGCCGGCGCAACGTCACAATCCAGGCCAGCGAAAGGAGGATCGACACGGTGAGCGCGCCAAGCGTCCACAGTACGCGCATGCCCGTCAACCATGGCGGCGACTCGACCACGCGCACCGCGGCGCTCGACGGAAGCAGGATTCGAATTCCTCGGGGTACGAGGCGGTTGGCTTGGCGCACCACCTGCACCGACGAAACGCCGGTCAGCTCGACGAGGCTTTCGTTGTGAATAGCATCGAGGTTGCCGCGCGCTGCCGTCCTGTCCAGGTGCGCGGAAATCGCAGTGCCGCCGGCGTCGATGACCAACACGTCTTCCGCGGAGGTCGACACGCGCTGCAGCAGCCGTCCTCTGATCCTGACCAGCGTGCCGTCCTTGACGCCGCGGAGTAGATCGATGGCCTGAATATCCGTCGGCTTCGGCACTTCGGCGCGACCGACGCTCCGGACGATTGCATCTTCCAGCAGCGGCGTGTAACCGTCGCTGCTCGCGAACCCGGCGGCCTCTATCACATCGCCGGGAGCGACCGCCTGGGTGCTCGCAGCATGTACTTCGAGCGTCCCGGCAGAGTCCTGCAAGTAGATCGTTCCCTCCCGCGCAACGATCACAACGCCACGGACCTTCACCAGTCGCCCCGCACGATCGACAGATGTGAAGTTGAGGAGGCCATCTACTGAGCTGACTGGAAGCTGGAACGGGTCGGCGGGTGCTGCCGCTTCGACAGTGATCTCATTCGTGGTGGGAATGAACAGCTGCACGCCAACCATCTGTCGTGTGTCGTTGAACCTCGTCCCGATCACGGCCTTGATGCGCACGACCGCGTCGACGCCGAGACCGCGTGGCAGCGACTGCCCGGCAATCGAGGAGACGAAGCCTGGAATTCGCTCCCGAGCATTCACGACTTCGAGGGCCAGGTGATCCTTGTCGTCGCGGCCCATCGCTCGGACGACCGCCGGTATCTCGACGAACTGACTGTCTTCTCGACCAGAAAGCAGCTGGTGGAGCGGTACCATCCGGGCCTGTGGAAGCGGCCCGTGCCCCGTGATAGTGAACTTGTGGGCCGCGATGACCGGAGCGAATTCACCGGGACCGGTCTCGCCCGAAATCTCCACAATGTCGCCAGGGCGACACGCCGGCATCGGATGTTCCAGACTTCGCGTGAATACGAAGATGCCGGACGTCTCGTCCTGGACGAAAAGCACGCTCCAGGCGGGATCGTTCACAGTGATCACGCCGCGAACCTTGACAGGGTGCCCCGCAGCGGCCTCGCTCGGCGGCAGCGCCTGAATCGCTGCGGCCGACGTCAACAGGCGACGCGCCTGGTGCAGTGAAGTCTGTCGGCCCGTGATGGTTTCGAGATCGTTCGGCGATGCCAGGACGACGCGTGGGGCGGTACCGCTCGTGGACTCCGCTGGTGCCACGACGCCGCGAAGGCGAACGTCGGCGCCGATCAGCGCTCTCCCATCCAGCTGCGCCGGGTGCCGCACCTCCGCTTCGCACTGCACGCCGTAGCTCGTCACCGTGAGTTGCAGCCGACCATCTCGCAGCGATGCCGCCTGAACGCGGGCGGTCAACTCGACGCGCCGCCCCATCAAATTCCCATTCGCGACATCGTCTGCCGTCACGATGGCGACCTTGGGAAGCGTGCCGGCGCTCGACGCGACGACCGACGGTTCACGCAATACAGGTCCGGCGGCGGTCGACTCGAGGCGAGCATCGAGCGTGAGGCGCCGGCCGGGCGCCACCGAAAGACCAGCGGCGCCAGTGTGAATGACAAGGGCGCGATTCCCCTCTGACGCGATGAAGGCCATCCGTCGATCGACGTCGTCATCCGTGACGACGCCGGTCACGCGTACAATCGCGCCGCTGACAAGACGCCCAGCCTCGACGTCCGCGAGAATCCTCTCAACGCCTGCAGCGTCGTTCGCGGATCGATCCTGTGACGGTGAGCATCCGCTCATGGCGAGGGCAATGGCAACGCAACCGGCAGATACACCGATCCTGAAACTCGAGCCGAGATACGGCGCAGCCGTCGAGTTCGCGCGCAATAGACGCATGCTCGATGTCACCTGCCTTGGACAGCGTATTTTCGGGGGCAAACCACGAACAGCAACCGTGATGCCAGCTCGATCGAGGTGATTTGCGGAAGGAAAGTCTGGGCTCGGTCGCCGAAGGTGCGCGCCAACGCACACGCAGGCGCCCAGTGTGCGTCGTCTCCGGTCCCGATATAAGCTACCCAGCACGGTGAAGGGTTACCACGACATCGTCGGCGACGGGGGATCCCGGATCCTCGAGCAGGTCGCCGAGCAGCGCGCCCGGATTACCGACGGGCTCGCCGGAGTGCGTCATCTCGTCGCCGTCGGCTCCGGCAAAGGGGGCGTCGGCAAGAGCACGCTGACGATGCACCTCGCCGGCGCGCTGCGCAATCGTGGACTTCGTATTGCGATCCTGGACGCGGACTTCAACGGGCCGTCCCAGGCGCGCATGGCGGGCGTCCAGCGCGCGGTGTTCGTGCCCGGCACGAGCAAGGTCGCGCTCCCGCGGACGTCGACCGGCATCGGCGTCTTCTCGACCGGATCGCTCATCCCGGAGCCGGAGGCGCTCGATTTCGAGAGCGTGTCGCGCGGCGAATCGCACACATGGCGGGCCACGAGGGAATTCGCGTTTCTCGGCGAGATTCTCGGAGCGTTCGAGTGGGGCGAGCTCGATCTGCTGATCGTCGATCTGCCGCCGGGATCCGAGCGGACCGTTCAGTACGCGGACTTCCTCGGTCCGCGAACCTCGTTCGTGCTCGTGACGATCCCTTCCGAAGTCTCACGCGGCGTCGTCGCACGCTCGGTCGCGGCGCTGTCGAAGGGACCCAATCGCGTGCTCGGCTACGTCGAGAACATGAGCGGCTACTACTGCCGAGGCTGCGACACGATCAAACCGCTCTTCGCCACGAACGGTTCTCGCGATCTTGGAATCCCCTGCCTCGGGACGGTCCCATTCGATCCCGAGCTTGCGCGGCACTGCGATCTCGGCGTGCCGTTCGTCGATCACCGCGACACGCCGGTCGGCGCGGCGCTCGACGAGATCGCGCAGCGGCTCCTGGACGCCCTCGATAAGGACAACCAATGAAGTTCCTCTGTGTCCCATGCGACAGCCCGATGAAGCTCCAGACCGTTGGTCCGCCCGAACGCGGCTCGCTGTCGGTCGTCTACTCGTGTCCCGAGTGCGGCTACGAGATGGCGATGCTCACGAATGCGTACGAAACGCAGGTTGTCCAGTCGCTCGGTGTCCGCATAGGTCCGTCGACCGGCGTGGAGAACGCGAGCAAAGCGGCCGGCAGCGGCTGCCCGTTCAGCGGGATGATTCCCTCGACTGAAGGCGCAGCCAAGAGCGCCGAACCCGTTCCGGTCCGGTGGACTGCGGCCGCGGAAGCGCGGCTCGAGAACGTGCCGTCGTTCGTCCGCCCAATGGCGCGCGCCGGCATCGAGCAATTCGCCCGGGACAACGGATCCCTCGAGGTGGACGAGAAGATCCTCGACGCGGCCCGCGACTTCTTCGGCATGTGATCGGCGAATCCCGAGCCTCGATGTTCTCGCGACCCTACGTCGTCTCGTGGAATCTCACGTACCGCTGCAATCTCGCGTGCGAGCACTGCTATCTCGACGCGGGCGGCGCGCCTCAGGTCAGCACCGAGAACTTCGCCGATCGAAGCGAGCTCGGCACTGACGAGTGCTACAAGGTCATCGACGAGATCGCTTCGTTCGCGCCTGAATGCCTGACGATCCTGACGGGCGGCGAGCCGCTCCTCCGCCGCGACATCCTCCAGATCGT
Organism: Vicinamibacterales bacterium; assembly: GCA_036556425.1. GTDB lineage: Bacteria > Acidobacteriota > Vicinamibacteria > Vicinamibacterales > 2-12-FULL-66-21 > DATBJJ01. Next base: position 72,737 of record DATBJJ010000098.1, on the reverse strand, counting down.
CCAGCGCGCGGCGGAGCGCGGGCTCTGGGTCGTCGTCGGGACCAACGGCGTGCGAATCACCGAGAACGTCGCGCGGCGGCTGGCGGACGCGGGCGCGCGGGGATTGTCGCTCTCGCTCGACGCGCTCGATCCCGATCGCCACGATCGCTTCAGACGGGTGCGTGGCGCCTGGCAGAACACGGTCGAAGGAGCGGAGATCCTCGGCAAGACCGGGCTCCCCTTCATCGTCCAGACGACCGCCGGCTCGCACAATCTCAGCGAGCTCGAAGCGATCGCCGACTTCGCGCACGATCGCCTCGCCGCGAAAGTCTGGAACCTGTACTTTCTCGTGCCGACGGGACGCGGCCAATTCGTGTCGGACATCACGCCCGCGGAGTACGACGAGGTGCTCGCCTCGCTCTATCGAATCCAGCGGAAGTACGATCGACGGATGCTCGTGAACGCGAAGTGCGCGCCGCACTACATCAAGACCGTGCTGGAGCACGCGTCGGACGAGGCGGCGTTCAGGGTCTACTCCGGGGGAGCCGGCGGTTGCCCGGCAGGCACGCACTACATGGGAATCCGGCCGAATGGCGACGTCACGCCCTGCCCATATCTCCCGGTCTTCGCGGGATCGCTTCGCAGCGCGGCGCTTTCGGACTTGTGGAGCTCGTCGCAGCTCTTCAACGACGTGCGCCGCCGATCGTCGCTCGGCGGGCGCTGCGGCGCGTGCGAGATGAACGGCCACTGCGGAGGCTGCCGAGCGCGCGCCTTCGGCATGACCGGAGATCTGATGGCCGAGGATCCACTCTGCACTCACACGCCTGGGAGATTCGAAGGATCTCCGCTTCTCAGCATCGATCGCAGCGGCGGGTCGGAGGCGTTCGCGCTTCGCGCGATTCAATACGGCGCCCCGTCTCAGACGACGATCGCATGGGACGAGAGTGCGACGGAGCGGATGAAGAAAATCCCCGCGTTCGTGCGTGGAATGGTGGTCAAAGCCGTCGAGGAATCCTGCCGCAAGAACGGCATCAGCCGCGTGACGACCGACGAGCTCGAGAAGATCCGCGCACGGATGCCCACGCCGAAACTCTTCGGGTAAACTGCAGCAGGACCTACCGACATGTCGAAGAGACGCATTGCCGATGAAGTCGTGGCCTGGCTCAAGACCTTCGCGTCAGCCGCGGTCTACGCGACGTTCATCGTCACGTTCATCTTCCAGGTGGCACGCGTCGAAGGCCAGAGCATGGCCCCGACGCTGTCGGATCGCGATCGCGTGATCGTCAACAAGGCGGCATATCTCTCCTGGATAGGCGAGCCGCAGATCGGCGACATCGTGATGCTGTACTACCCGATCAAGCCCGAAAGGACGTACGTCAAGCGCGTCATGGCGAAGCAGGGCGATCGGGTGCAGATCGTCGCCGGCAAGGTCTACCGCAACGACGTCCTCATGGACGACTCGTTCGTCCCGGACGAGTTTCGAAGCCACGATGATTGGGGCCCGAAGGTCGTGCCTGAGGGGTGCTACTTCGTGATGGGCGACAACCGGAACCACAGCTCGGACAGCCGGCACTGGGGCTTCGTGCCCAAGAGGTACATCATCGGCAGGGCGCAGGTGCGATGGTGGCCGATGCCCCACGCGCACCTCTTCTGAACGCTCCCCCGGTTACTTGAACGGATCCGCGAGCTCCGCGACTCTTTCCTGCAGCCACTTGTCGAACTCCTCGGCTGTCTGAACGGTGACGAAGCCCCGCATGCGCGCGTGGCCCAGGCCGCAGAGCTGCGCGCAGGCGATCTCGTACTGGAACTCGGGGTTCGACAGCCGCGTTCGCATCTCCGCCGTCGTGATCGTGGGGACGAACCAGATCGGAATCGTCAACCCGGGAACGGCGTCCTGCTTCACGCGGAACTCGGGCACGCCGAAGCTGTGGATGACGTCCTTGCTTCGCAGCTTCACGATGATCGGCTTGTTCACCGGCAGAAAGAGCTGATTCAGCGTCACGACGTCGTCCTTCCCGGCGGGATCGTCGCGATCGACGCCGAGCGGATTCGACTGCAGGTCGACCAGCTTGAGATCGGTCTTGCCGAACACGCCGTCAGGTCCGGCATAGCGGACGTTCCACGCGAACTGCTCGCCGGTCACTTGAACGACGAGCGCCTGGCTCTCTGGCGGGATGTCATCGACTCTCGCGGCCCATAGGGGAATCGCGAATCCAATCAGCAGAACCGCTTCGACCACGGCCACGCCAATCTCGAGGTAGGTCGACCGGTGCGACCTGACGCCCGCATAATCCGCTACCGGGTTTCGGGAACGCCGGAACCGGATGATGGCGTAGAGGAAGAATCCACCCCATCCCACGAACAGGACGAGCATGAACACGTGAATCCAGCCGATCAGACTGTCGATTTGCCCGCCGTGAGCCGCCGCGAGCGGCGGCATTCCAAGCCACTCAGTCATGTTCTAGAACCCCTCTGGAGTTCCGCCCACTCGATATCCAGGTCCACGTCCGCCATCTCCCTCGCGCGCTTGCGGAGGTAGAGGAAGAACCCAAGGAATGCCCCCTGCACGACAAACGTGATGCCGAGCATCACGGCGATGCCGAGCTTCGTGCCGTCGACCATCGACGTCTCCTCCGCCCCGAAACACTGCGGGCACGCGAAGAGAGTCGAGCTTCCGGCCATCACGATCAGCGCCAGCGTCGTCAGGAATTTCATCGCAGCGACCTCGTCTTGCGGAGGAACCACGAGTCGTACACCACCAGACCGAACGATGCGACGAATGCCACAATAGCGCCAACCAGGCTGACGACCTCCCGGTCGTTCGAGTACAGCCCGAGACACCAGATGCCGAACAGCACAGCGAGTGCTGCGGACAGGAGAATCAGAACCGCGTGAACCAATCTCAGGTTCATCAGTGAGGTGTCGCCGGGGCAGCCGCCGGTGGATGTTCGATTTCGTGAATGCCGTAGCCGTTCCTCTGCGTGAGCGTCGGCAGCGCCAAAAGCGCGACGAAGAACGCGGCGGTCAGCACGAGCACCGCGTAGATCAGCTTCTTCTCTGAGATCAAGTGCATGAAGTAGCACGCGACCAGCGATCCCTTGATGATCGCGACGACCAACGCTACCGTCACGGCAATCGGCACCGGAAGATGGACGCGCGAGATCGCCACGGTGATCACCGTCAGGACCATCAGCGAGACGAAAACCGTGATGTAGATCCTGACGTGTTTGTCGATGTCTACGGCGTGGTCGGTCATCTCTTGTTCTCGCCTACAGGAGGTACAACGTCGGAAACAGGAAGATCCAGACCAGATCGACGAAGTGCCAGAAGAGACCCGAATGCTCGACTCGATTGGTGAACCACGTGGGATTCGTTTTCCACTGTTTCGCGCCCGGACCCCAGAAATACGCGTTCACGACCATTCCACCCGCCACGTGAAGCATGTGCAGGCCGGTGAGCGTGAAGTAGATCGCGAGGAAGTTGTTCGTGCTTGGGAAGAGATGATGCTCGAACTTCGCACTGTATTCGAAGTACTTGACGATCAGGAACACCAACCCGAGCAGGATCGTCGCGCCCATGTACATCCGGTACGTCCCGAATCGGTTCCGCATGAGCGACGCCCACGCCATCACCATCGTGACCGAAGACGCGATGAGGACGATCGTGTTGAACGTCGCGAGCGGCACGTTCAGAATCGTGTCGCCGCGCGGCCAGGTCGATGCGCCGGTCCGCAGCAGGATGTAGGTCGCGAAGAGCGCTCCGAACAGCATCACTTCCGAGGCCAGAAAGAGCCAGATGCCGATCTTCCCGTTCGTCAGACCGGTGTCCCGGCGTACCTCTACGGTGTACGGAATGTCCATTTATTAGCCGGGGGACTCGTCCCCCGGACCCCCTTACACGCTCGCTCGCGGGGCCCCAACGCCCCACTCCGCTCGCGTGGCTCGTTCGCGTTGCTCACTCGCGGGTGACTTAACTTACGATTCGAACTGCGCCGTGAAGTCCTTCTTTGCGCCTGGAACGCTGTACTCGTACGGACCCCGATAGGCTTCCGGGACAACGGCAAAATTTCCGTGAGGCGGCGGCGACGGCGCCGCCCACTCGATCGTCGTGGCCTCCCACGGATTGTCGCTGACCTTCTCACCCTTCCAGATGCTCCAGAAGAAATTGAAGATGAACGGGATCTGGACGACCGCGAGAATCCACGCGCCCCAGGACGACACGACGTTCCAGTGCAGATACGGCTGCGCGAAGGCATAGGCCGTCCCGCCGTCGTACAGCCGGCGCGAGACGCCGGCCATCCCGATGATGAACATCGGCATGAAGATCACGTTCATGCAGATGAACGAGCCGACGAAGTGGAGCTTGCCGAGCGTCTCGTTCATCCTCCGCCCGGTCGCCTTCGGGAACCAATAGTACACGCCGGCGAAGAGCGCGAAGATCGTCCCCGGTGCGACGACGTAGTGGAAGTGGCCGATCACGTAGTACGTGTCGTGCAGCGGGATGTCCGTGATGTTCAAACCGAGCGGCAACCCCGTCAGGCCGCCGATGCCGAACATCGGGAGAAATCCGAGCGCGAACAGCATCGGCGTGTTGAACCGAATCGATCCGCCCCAGAGCGAGATGATCAACGCCGTCAGGATGACGACCGACGGGATCGAGATGATCATCGTCGTCGTCTGGAAGAACGCCGCCATCGTCGTTCCCATACCGGTCATGAACATGTGGTGCGCCCACACGATGAACGACATGAACCCGAGGAAGACGAGCGAGTAGACCATCGAGCGGTAGCCCCAGAGCGGCTTCCGCGTGTTGTTCGCGATGATCTCGGCGACGATGCCCATCGCGGGGAGGATCAGAACGTAGACCTCCGGGTGCGCGAGGAACCAGAACAGATGCTGCCAAAGGAGCGGGTTGCCGCCGCCGGCGTTGGGGAGCACCTGACCGCTGACCATCAAACCCGTCGGCAGGAAGAAGCTCGTTCCGGCCACTCGATCCATCAACTGCAGGACCGCCGCCGCCTCCAGCGGCGGGAAGGCCATCAGCAGGAGGAACGCCGTCACGAACTGCGCCCACACGAAGAACGGGAACCGCATGAAGGAAAGTCCCTTCGCGCGGATCTGGATAATCGTGGTGATGAAGTTGATCGCGCCGAGCAGTGACGACGTGATCAAGAAGACCATCCCGATGAGCCACCACGTCTGCCCGGTGCCGGCGATGATCGCGAGCGGCGCGTAGGAGGTCCAACCGGACTGCGCGGCGCCGCCGGGCACGAAGAAGCTGGCGAGCATCGTCACGCCGCCGAGGAAGAACGACCAGTAGCTCAACATGTTGAGCTTCGGGAACGCCATGTCCGGCGCTCCAATCTGGAGCGGGACCACGAAGTTGCCGAATCCTCCGACGGCCAGCGGAACGACGCCGAGGAAGACCATGATGGTGCCGTGCATCGCGCCGAGTTCGTTGTAGAACTCCGGGAGCATCGTTCCGCCAGGCATGCGCGAGTCGCCGAGAAGCGCACCGAGCCACGGGAACGCCGTTTCCGGATACGCGAGCGACAAGCGCATCAGCATCATCAGCGAAAAGCCGAAGAGCAGAAACACCAAGCCCGTGACGGCGTACTGGATGCCGATGACCTTATGGTCGGTGGAGAAAACGTACTTGCGCCAGAAGCCCAACTCCTCGTGATGGGCGTCGTGCCCGCCGTGCGACGTAGGTGGGGCGACAGCTGCTGGCTTACTCATGCGGCTGCTCTCCGAATCGCTGGTTCGATCGTTTTCGTGGTCGACCGTGACTATTTCGAGGGTACTGAGAACTTGAAGTTCTGTGTCTTCGTTTCATTGGCCGCGACGGTGATCGACGCCGTCTGCGTTCCCAGCTTCTCGTGCCAGGCGGTGATTTCGTACGTGCCCGGATCGAGGCCCGAGATCGTGAACTTTCCGTCGGTGCCCGTTGCCGAGAAGAATGGGTGCGTGAAGACGGCGATGTAGGCGCTCATCCACGGGTGCACGTCGCACTTGATATGGAAGACGTCCTCGGGCTTCGCGAACACCGTCGTCGCCTCTTTCAGCGTGCCCGGCATCCCCTTGTTGAACGAGGGGTTCACCTTCGGAAGCGTGTGGATATTGTGGAGCACGCCGTCGGAGTTGAGGATTCGATAGGTCTGTCCGACCATGATCCCCATCACGTGAGGTTCGTACAGACAACCTTTTTGATCGAGCGTGACCGGGGTCTTTGGAACCGGGAACGTCTTTCCAGATGGGAGGCCCTTCGACACCCAGACCAGGATGTTGCCCATCGTATTGCCTGAGCCGAGGACCAGCATCTCGTTCGGCACGGGCTTCGCGTGCTTCTTGGCGCAGGCGGGATCGGCGTCCATTGCGAGCGGTTTGAGAGCGGGCGGTTTCCCGTCAAAGGTGACAGTTCCGGTGACGGTCGAGGCCGCAAAAGTGAGACTTGGCCAGACCGACACCGCTACCAGCACAGCCGCCAGCCGCAACCCGAACGCTGTTCCACGCATGCTCGAGCTCCTTGGTTATCGTTATCGCAAGACCCGGACTCCGTCACGACGAAAATACACGACGCCGCCAATGGCTAAGTAGGCCGACTCTACACCGACGCCGACGGTCTGTGCAACCCCTCGCACGCAATCAGCGTCCGCATTGGATCTCGAACGCAGTGGTTCTGCCCTTCCAGACCGCGCGCCATTCGTTCTCGACGTACCAACCGACCTCGCCTTCCGTTGGTACGAGGATGCCGCTCAGCTCGCGGTACTCGCGAAAGTGTCCTTCCCACGGAGCTTGTCGATACCCCGCGGCGAACTTGCCCCAGCGTGCGGGCGTGTAGATACCGCTGACTTCGCCGGTCGGCGCGAATCGGAACTCGAGCGAGACGGTGACACCGCAATTCGTCAGCGTCGCGAGCGCTCGCGTCGCGTCGATCGCCGTCCACGTGAGGTTCGCGCTCGGCTGCAGCGCCGTCGGGTACCACACGGCTTCCGCGAGATAGCGGTGCAGGGTACCGGCGTTGATTTGAGGGGTGTCCGAAGCCGCGCCGATCGTGAGTACTGACCACAGGCTGACCTTGCCGGATCCTTTGCCGTCGAGGAGCGCGTCTCGGACGCGAACGTGCAGCAGCGGCGCGATGCGGATTCGCGCGTTCCACGCGAAGCGGGTCGCCGGAGGAATGACGATCTGCTCCGCCTCGAACGGCAGCCAACGATCGCTCGCTACGTCGGTGCGAAGCGTACCGGTCTGCCGCATTCGCACTTGTTGAATGTCTTTCGGTGTCGGAAGCGCCACACGCAGGTACTTCGCGACCGGCGCCGGAATCGTCGTGGCGTCGACGCGATCCTCACTGGCGGTGTCGGCCAACGGCATGACGTTCGGCCTCCTTCTTCACGGGCCCGAGGAGCGACCACCGAATGGCGATGATGCCCGGCGAGAGCAACGACCAATAGCGACGGAATTTGCTCCGCGCGTGCGCGTCAGTGGCGACGGCTCGCGTTTCGGTCCGAAAGACTGATTCGGTTTCGCCGATCGCGTCCGCGCGGATCGTCCAGGCGATCTTCACGTAATCGGGCTCGTTGAATGCCGCGAACTGATCCGGCGGCAGTGCTCGAAACACGACGTTCGCTTCCCACGGCCTCGTGACGGCGCCCGCGACGACCTCGCGCCCCGGAACGTCGGCCAACACGCCCCATCCGAGCGACTGCATCTCCGCAAGGAGGCCACGCGGTCGTCGGCGATTGTCAGGCGCCGTGCCGAGCATGATCTCGCGCGCTCTGATGATCGCCCGAGCGATCGAAGACGACTGAAGATCCACATGCCGGGCGGCGTCGAGCGTCAGTGCGGCGGGCGCCGCCACGCGGACGTGGTGCCGCTCCGCGATTTCGTATGTGGGCATGAACCGATCGAGAAGCGGATCTTTTTCCTCGGCGGTCGGTGCAGCCGCGGCGCCGTACCGATACCAAGTGATCAGGACGTACGCGCCATACGCGGCCGCAGCGAGGACGAAGCTGAGCGCGATCCATCTCATGCGGGATGCTGACGCAGGAAGCTTGCCGACGGAGACGCGCGTCGAGATTCATCTCTACGCGTCATTGTCTGGAGTTCGCTGGCGGAAACTGGGGAAAAACACGCAGCCGAGACGCGTTTTTTCAGGCTACGTCGTTCGCGGATCAGACGTGCGCTCGATCCACCAGGCCCACGGCACGATGCTCCAGCCTCCGAACAGCGAGAAGAGCGTTACGGCCTGAACGCTCGGCGGCGGCGGCGTGAACGGGCTGATGGCCCAGAGGAGGGTGGTCAGCAGCACGAACGACCAGAGCGCCAATCGTCCGTGAAGGCCGCGCGGGGTCCGCGCTCGAAGGAACATCGCAAGACCCGCAATCCACATCAGGCCCTCCACGACGAAGGTGCCAGGAATCGATTGCCAGAGGCCCAAGCCGTACGCGCCGTCCGGCCACGGCCACAAGGGAAGGTCCGGGCGGTGCGTGATGAAGTCGAGCACCCAGTGGCTGACGACCAGCGCAGCGATCAAACGCGCGGCGGACAACGCCACGCCGAACGCGCGCGCGAGCGCGGCGAGCGCAAGGGCCCAGACGATGCCCATCAGCAGGCTGTGCGTCCACGGATACCACTCGAACGCGAGCGGCGTGAAGGCGGTGTTGCCGGGATCGATGCGGACGCGCTCGACGCCCACGAGCAGGAACAGCGGCCAAATCAGATCGACGAGGTTCGCCGCGGCCATGAACCACACGAGCGACGTGCCTCGGCTGGCGCTCTTTCCGGTCAGCGCGACGGCAAGATGTCCGACGAACATGCGTCAACCTTACTATGTTCGGCGTGCCGTACCGAGTCGACCTTCCCGATGCAGGCGATGATGCGCTCGATCGGCTGGTCGCGCTCGGCGCGCTCGATGTCGAGCGTCTACAGGAGCGCGGGATCGCCGCGCTCATGCCGGACGGCGTGGCGCCCGAAGAGATCGCGCGCAGCCTTGGCGTCGTCGACATCTCGGTGTCCCGTGCGACGGGACGCGATGCGGACTCGGTTTGGATCTTGAGCCCGCGGGCCGTCCGCGCCGGAGGACTGCGGATCGTTCCGGCGCATCTGGACGCTGAGCCGGGCGCGCTGAAATTGATCGACGCGGCGGCATTCGGCACGGGACTCCATCCGACGACCGCGCTGTGCCTCGACGCGTTGGAAGAGGCGTTGCGGACTGCGATGCCTGACGCGGTGCTCGACGTGGGAACGGGCTCCGGCGTGCTCGCGCTCGCGGCGCTGATGATGGGCGTGCCGCGCGCGATGGGCGTCGACTTGGACGGCGAGTCTCTGCGCGTCGCGGAAGAGAACGCGCGCATCAACGGATTGCAGGAGCGGCTTCACCTCGCACGCGGCGGCCCCGAGGCTGCGACCGGAGCGTGGCCGCTGGTGCTCGCCAACATCCTGGCGGCCTCGCTCATCGAGATGGCGCCTGAGCTCGTGCGCCGCCTGGGTCACGACGGCCGGCTCGTGCTGTCGGGCATTCCGGTCGCGCTCGAGCGGGACGTCGCCGACGCCTATCGTCACGTTGGTCTACGATGCGTGGACGTAAAGTCGCGTGCGGGCTGGGTCGCGATCGCTCTGAGGACGACGTGGTGAGCTCGCGCCGGCCTCTGAGCACCGTGACGGCGAAGAAACCAATCGGCCTGCCGCGGTCGTGTAAGCTTCGCAATGAAAAAGGCAAAGTCGCCAAGAAGCCCTGAAGGTACGCACATGCACTCGCGCCTCGCATATGCGGTCATTGTCCTCGCCGTGAGCGGCATCATCGGCAGCAGCGGCCTCGCGCGGCAGGACGTGAAGAACCCCGAAGCCGCGAAGCTGAAGAATCCAGTGCCGTCGACGCCTGAGTCGATCGCCGCCGGCAGAAAGGCCTACGACGCGAATTGCGCGGCGTGCCACGGCAACATGGCTCAGGGCGCCGAGAAAGCGGGCGTTCCGATCTCGATCATCCAGGAGCAGGGCGGCAAGCAGCCGCCGGATCTCACGGACGACAAGACGGACTACGGTTCCACCGACGGCGAGATCTACGCCATCGTCAAGAAGGGAATTCCGCCGACGATGATGGCCGGATGGGACGGCCGCATCAGCGATACCGAGATCTGGAGCATCGTCAATTACCTGCGGGCGCTCGCGACGAAGACGACCGTGACGATCGCGCCGGCGGCCGCGGCGGATCCGACGCCGCGGCACACGTTGGAGCTGACCGACTACGTCCAGATGCCAATCACGGGCGAGCTCGGCGGCGAAAACACACGCGGGCAGCTCGCGCGCGTGAATTTCCTGCGCGACGAGCCAGGCGGCCGGCGGTTCTTCGTGAACGATCTCAACGGACCGTTGTACATCCTCGACAGGAAGACGAAGCAGTTCACGACGTACCTGGATTTCAACGGCCTCGCCGGACGACCCGGCTTGTTCCCGAAGTTCACGTTCGAGCGCAATCTGGCGATCGGCCTCACGAACTTCATCTTCGATCCCGACTACGCGCGCAACGGCGTCTTCTACACGATCCACATGGAGGATCCGGCGACGCCGGCGCCGGCCGCGCCGAAGACGGGCGTCGTGCCGGGACTCGATCTGTCGAAGTACGCGACGACGCCGGCAATCGCGACGCCGACGTTCAACGGACGGATCGATCGCGAAGCGGTTCTCATCGAGTGGACCGATCGCAACATCGCGAACACCACGTTCGAGGGCACGGCGCGCGAGCTGCTTCGCCTGCAGCAGCCGACGCCGATCCATCCGATGGGCGAGATGACGTTCAATCCGGCGTCGCGGCGCGGCGATCCCGACTGGCGTGTGATGTACATCGGCAGCGGCGACGCCGGTACCGGCGAGCAGCGCGACAGCCGGCGCATGGATCCGCAGCGGCTCGACACGCTCGTCGGCAAGATCCTCCGCATCGTGCCGGATCGGCGGACGCACACGAGCACGAGCACGGTCAGCGAAAACGGCCGGTACCGGATCCCGAACGACAATCCGTTCGCGTCCGTCGACGGCGCGCGCAAAGAGATTTGGGCGGTGGGCCTGCGCAATCCGCATCGCATGATCTGGGACGCCGGAAGGCTCATCGCGTTCAACATCGGCCTCAACGCGTGGGAGACCGCCGTCATCGTCAAGAAGGGCGCGAACTATGGGTACTCGCTGCGCGAAGGCACACAGGCGATGACGCTCGAAGGCATGCGTCCTGTGCCCGCGGACGATACGATTCCCGTGCAGATCACCGACACGATCGCGCGCGGCACCGTCAAACCCACATATCCAGTGATTGCCTATCCGCATGCGGCGGGCGGCGGCGACGCGATCGCTGGGGGGTTCTTCTATCGCGGCAGCAAGATTCCTTCGCTCAAAGGAAAGCTCCTGTTCGGCGACATCACGAGCGGCCGGATCTGGTACTCGGAGAGATCCGATGTGCTTCGCGCCGACGACGGGGTCGCGGCGACGATCGCGCCGATGTACGAAGTGGATGCGGGGCTTCGCCGGATGGTCGAAGCGACGTTTCGCACCCGCGGCGGCCGAGGCGACGCGCTGCCCGGCGCCGCGGCGATCTCGGGCCGCGGGCGCGTCGACATGCGTTTCGCGGAGGACGCCAACGGCGAGCTCTACATCCTGACCAAGAGCGACGGCATGATCCGGCAGGTCGTGGGATTCAAGTGAGCGCGAGAACGCATATCAGCGTCTCGTGCCCTGCGAGGCTTTGACGATTCGCGCAGGGGCCGCTTGGCGTAAACTCCCAACCACGAAACTCCTCGGAAGCTGATTAAGGAGGTCTTATGAGAAGGGTGGCGTCAATTGCCCTGGCGGTGGCGCTCGGCTCGGCCGCCGTCATCGCTCAACCGCCGAAACCGCCGAAACCCACACCGGGCCCCGAGCACAAACGGATCGCGTATTTTGCGGGGCAATGGAGCTACCAGGGCGAAGCGAAGGACTCGCCGATGGGGCCCGGAGGCAAAATCACGGCGACCGAGACATGCGAGTGGTTCGCCGGAGGGTTTCAGCTCGTCTGCCGCACCAAGGGAACCGGTCCGAGGGGACCCGTCACCGGCATGTCAGCGATGAGCTTCGATCCCTCGAGAAAGGCGTACACGTACTTCGGGATGACGAGCCTCGGCGAGAACATCTTCGTGCGCGGACAGGTCCAGGACAAGACCTGGACGTGGACCGACGAGGCGACGATGGACGGCAAGAAGGTCAAGTTCGTCGCGACGGTCGTCGAGGAATCGCCGACGTCGACCTCGTTCAAATTGGAAGCGAGCGTCGAGGGCGGCCCGATGACGGTCATCGAACAGGGCAAATCGACGAAGGGAAAAGCCACGTAACGCCGGAGCGCTGACCTACTCCGATCGCAGCGCGGACATCGGACTCACACGCACGGCCCTGAGCGCCGGGACAGTTGAGCCGGCCAAGGCCATCAGCAGTGCGAGACCGACGCCCGCGCTGAAAGCGGCGGGATCGCTCGGCGCGACGCCGAACAGCAGCGCGCTCATGCCGCGCGCCGCGGCGTACGCGCCGAGCACTCCCGGCACGATCCCTATCAGCGCGAGCCGCATTCCGTCCGCGAAAATCATACGCCCCACGCGCGCGGGATCCGCGCCCAGCGCAAGGCGGACGCCGATCTCCCGTGCGCGCTGCGTGACGGTGTAGGCCAGCAGTCCATAGATGCCCACGCCGGAAAGGAGAACGGCAACCGCAGCGAGCGCACCGAGCACGTGCAGCTGCGCGCGCCGGCTCGCCGTGTCGCCCGCAAGCACGTCCTCCATCGTTCGCACGTCGGAGATCGGCTGCTCGGGATCGATCGAGCGAACAATCTGGCGGACCGCCGGGACGAGCGCGGCATCCTGACCCGAATGCCGGATGACGAGATCCTTCGGGTCGAAGACCGCCGGGAATCCCTCGGCGACTTGCAGCGCCGGCAGATACATCTGCGGCTCGCTGTTCCGTTCCAATCCTCGAACTCTCACATCGCCGACGACGCCGACGACGGTCCGCGTTTGCCCACGGTGCCGGAACGTCTTGCCGATCGGATCCTGACCCGGCCAATATCGCTCGACGAACGACGCGCTCACGACCGCGACCCACGCTCGCTCCCGCGTATCGCCGTCTTCGACGTCGCGCCCGCTGCGAATCGGAATCCCCATCGTCCTGAAATACTGTGGCGTCACCCACCGGTGGCTCACGCCGCCGCCGCTGCGCGCGCTTCGCACCGCCTGACCGGGAATCTCGACGCCGGTGATCAGGCCGGTCGTGAGCATCGGCAGACCGCTGATGAACGCCGCGCTCTGCACGCCAGGCAGGGAGCGCACGCCCGTCAGCACGCGTTCGTAGAACTCACCACGCCGCGGCGGGCTGTCGTACTTCGGCCGCGGCAGCGCCGTTCTCAGCGTCAGCACGCTTCGAGGCGTGAATCCCGGATCGATGGCTTCGACGCGCAGGACCGCGCGCATCAAGAGACCCGAGGTGATCAACAGCGCGACGGACATCGTGACCTCGATCGCCACCAGCGCGGCGCGGAGACGCTGCTTTTTGCCGCCGCCCGCGCGGCTGCCCTCACGCAGCGCGGAGAATTCCTCGCGTCCCGTGCGAAGCGCGGGAAAGAGACCGAAGCCCAGTCCCGTAAGAGCCGTGAACAGCGTCGCGACGGCAAGCACGCGCAGATCCAGACTGGGCTGAGTTGCGACGGGCAGCGTGGGAGGCACGAGCGAGGAGAACAGCGGCACTGCGAGAGCCGCGATGAGCACGCCCGCCGCGCCGCCGACGAGCGAGAGGACGACGCTCTGCGTGATCAGCTGCCGCACGAGGCGCTGCCTGCCCGCGCCGAGCGCCGCGCGCACCGCGAGCTCGCGCTCGTGCGCGACCGCGCGCGCGAGCAGCAGATTCGCGAGATTCGCGCACGTGAGCAGCAGCAGGCAGAGGCTCGCGCCGCTCAAGCTCACGAGCATCACACGGAATCGCGGCGACATGTTGTCGCGCATCCGGAACGTGCTCACACCCGTCTCCGCGTTGGTCTCCGGGAACTCGCGGCCGAGACGTTCGGCCAGCATCGAGAGTTCCGTCCGGCTCTGCTCGAACGTGACGCCTTGTTTGAGCCTGCCGACCGCCTCGAGGTAGGAATTCGTGCGCGTCCCGAAGTCTTCCTCGCGCAGCATCAGCGGCGTCCACATCTGGACTTCGCGGCTGGGGAAGTAGAACGCGGGCGGCATCACGCCGACGATCGTGAACGGCGCGCCATTGAGGTTGATCGACCTGCCGAGCACGTCCGCGCTGCCCGCGAACTGCGACTGCCACAGCCCGTACCCGATGATGGCGGCGTTGAGGTCGTCGTTGCTGTCCGCTTGAAACACGCGGCCCATCGCCGGATTCACGCCGAGCAACGGGAGTACTTCCGGCGTGATACGGGCGATGGCAAGGCGACGAGGCTCTCCGCCGCCTACGAGGTTGACCGCATCCCCCGCAAACGCGCCCATCGCCTCGAACGACGAGCTCATGCGCCTGAGATCGCGATAGTTCGCCGGCGACAGTTGATTCATGCAGCCCCAGCCGCCGCCCGTGCGCGGACCCTCGCACAATCGGACGATGGCGTCGGGATCGGGGAACGGCAGCGGGCGGAGCAGGACGAAATCCGCAACGGAGAACGCGGCGGTGTTGGCGCCGACGCCAAGCGCCGCGACGAGGATCGCCGTCAGCGCAAAACCGCGCGATCGGTTGAGGGTTCGAGCCGTGTAGCGCAGATCCTGCCTGAGGATGTCCCAGTGATCGGCTGGTGCAGTCATATTGGCTGTCCTGAAGACGCGCTTCGTTGGACGGCCCTGTTGGCGGGTGGGTTAGCCGACCTTCTCGTGCGGGCCCGAATGTTGCGGCGGCAGCGCGATCATCGTCATCAGCGCATCGTAGTCGGGCGGCTTGACCATGTGCGCGTCGAAGCCGGCCTCGTCCGAGCGTTGGCGGTCTTCTTCCTGCCCCCAGCCTGTAAGCGCGATGATGAACATCTGCCGTCCCCACGGTTCTCGACGAATGCGGCGGCACGCATCGTAGCCGTTCATCTTGGGAAGGCCGATGTCGAGCAGCACGACGTGCGGCCTCCATCGCTCCGCGGCCGCGACGGCTTCCACGCCGTCGTGCGCCTGCTTCGTTTCGTGCCCGCCGAACTCGAGGAGCATGGCGATCGATTCCGCGGCGTCTTCGCTGTCGTCGACGACCAGGATCCGGCGGCGAACCGGCGCCACCGGTACGTCCGCCGCCTCTGGCCGCGCGCGCGGCGCATCGGAGAGAACCGGCAGATCGACGGCGAATTCGGTGCCGCGTCCAAGGCCGTCGCTCCGCACCGTCACGGTGCCGCCGTGCATCTCGACCAAGGTCTTGACGAGCGTCAGACCGATGCCCAGGCCGCCGCGCGAGCGTTCCAACGACGTGTCCACTTGGGCGAACATCTCGAACACGCGCGACAGATGTTCGGCGGCGATGCCGATGCCGTTGTCGCGCACGCGGATCGTGGCGCGCTCACCCTCGCGGTCCACGATCAACTCGATGTGCCCCCCGGCGTCGGTGAACTTGCATGCGTTGCTCAGCAGATTGCTGATCACTTGCGCGATGCGCGCGGGATCGGCGTCGAGATAGACGGGCTCCGGCGGCAATGACACCGTCAGCTCGTGGCTCATCGCCTCGTACTGCGCGCGTATCGCCTCGACGGCTTGCTGGACGATAGGAGCCAGCTCGACGTGCTCTCTGCGCAGATCGATCTTGCCCCGCGTGATGCGGCTCATGTCGAGTAGATCGTCGACGAGGCGCGACATCTGGGCGACCTGGCGCTCGAGCATCTCGGAGGCGGATCGAAACGCCGCGTCGGCGCCGCCCCCGAGCCGCAGCGCTCTCGCAGCGTTGCTGATGGGCGCGAGCGGGTTGCGGAGCTCGTGCGCCAGCGTCGCGAGGAACTCGGTCTTGCGCCGATCCTCCTCGGCAAGATCCGCGGCGAGGTTTCTCAGGTCGTCCTCCAGACGTTTTCGCTGCGTGATGTCGACCGCGGTGATTGCGAGAAACAGCACGCGGTCGCCGCTGTCCCTGATCGGCTGAATGGCGATGTCGGCGATGCGTTCTTCGCCGCCTGCCAGGACGTACTTCGTCTCGGCACGAAACGCGTGGCCGCGCGCGGCGGCGTCGGTTGCGTCCTTGATTTCTTCTCTCGAGCGAGGCGACGGCCACCAGGGAGCTTCCCAGAGCGGCTTGCCGATGAGGTCCTCTCTCGCGTAGCCCGCTATCTGCGACACCACGCGATTGGCTTCGAGCAGCGTGCCGCTCACGTCCATGAGTCCGGCGAGCAGCGCGCCTTGCTCGAAGAACGCGCGGAACTTCGCGTTGGCCGCGGCCGCTTCGCCCAGCAGCAGACGCTCGCGCTCCTCCGATTCGCGCTGACGGGTGACGTCGCGCACGATCTTCGAGGCGCCCACGACATTGTTGTCGGCGTCCTTGATTGGCGATACGGTCAGCGATACGCGAAGGCGCCGGCCATCGGAAGCAACGCGCTCGGTTTCGAAGTGCTCGATACGTTGTCCCGCCTTCAGCTTGGAGATGATTTCATCTTCCTCCGCCAGACGCTCCGGCGGAATCAGCATGGAGATGTGGCGGCCGATCGCTTGCGCCGGTGAATAGCCGAACAGACGTTCGGCGCCGGCGTTCCAGGACTGGATGATGCCCTCGAGCGATTTGCTCACGATCGCATCGTCCGACGATTCGACGATCGACGCGAGGACGCGCGCCGTCAGGAGCTGATCCGCCCGCTCACGCTGCAACCGCCGGGCGGCGCTCACGTCGCGAAAGATCAACACGCATCCCATGACCCTGCCCGCCTCGTCTCTGATCGGCGCAGCGCTGTCGTCGATTGGGATTTCACTCCCGTCTCTCCGAATCAGCACGGTGTGGTTCGCGAGGCCGACAACGACGCCTTCGCGGAGCGCCTTGAGCGCCGGACTCGCTACCGGTGCACGCGATTGCTCGTTCACGATGCGAAACACCGAATCGAGCGGCCGGCCGCGAGCCTCGGCGTCGGTCCAGCCGGTCAGCGATTCGGCGACCGCGTTCATGTACGTGACGAGACCTTGAACGTCGGTCGTCATGACCGCGTCGCCGATGCTCCGCAGCGTCACCCGAGACACTTCGCGCTGCTCGTGCGCTTCCTTCTGAGAACGGCGCGCGTGTTCCCCGAAGACAACGATCAGCGCGCAGGTTGTTAGGTACGCGACCAGGCCAAGCAGGGTCTTGGCATCGGCGATCTTGACCCCACCGCGAGGGTCGATGAAGAGGTACGAACAGGCGGCATACGCGAGCAGCGCCGCGACGAGGGCCGGGCGGTAGCCGCCTACCCACACCGCGGCCGCGACCGCGGCAAACGCGGTCACGAGCGGCAGGCTGTCGCCCATCCACGGATCCAACAGATACCGGACGGCGACGCAGATGGCGACGACGCCGATCGTCAGGCCGTACGCCGTCCACACGTTTGCCGCGGCACTCCGCGCCATCGAAGCCGGCCACGAGCGGGTGGACATGTTTTGGTGCACGTCGATCCAGCCGAGCGGATGCTAACGCAGTTCGGCCGCAATCGGAACGCCGCCACGGATGAGTTTCGATGTGAGTATCATGAGACCCAGTTTCGAGATGGCGCGCGCGAGGAGCATCACGCTGTGGACCGTCGCGATCGTGCTGTGGGGCCTGATCACGCACGGCACGCACGCGGGAACCGGCGACGAGCCGCATTACCTCGCCGCCGCGCACTCGATCGCGTTCGACGGCGACCTCGACCTCTCGAACAACTACGGCGCGCGCGAGCCGCTCGTCGGGGGAGGCGTCCTTCAACCCGAGACGCACGTCCGGCCCGGCTGGAACGGCGTCCCGCGGCCGGTGCACGACATCGGCCTGCCGCTCGCGTTCGCGCCGTACGTCCGCATCGCCGTCCCGATCACCAAACTCCTGACGCGATTGTTTCCGCCTGAGGTGCTCCAGCGCGCGAGGCTGAATCCGCCCGTCCTCTACCGGCATTTGATCAGCCTCGCGATGATCGCGCTGACGGTGGTCCTTGCCGGCCGGCTGTTCGATACGTTCGCCGATTTCGGCGCGTCGCGCGGCGCGGCCATGGCAGCAACGCTTCTCGTCGTCCTGTCGCCGCCGCTGCTGATCTTCTCGATTCTCTTCTTCACCGAGCTCCTGTCCGCGCTGATCGCGTTCGTGGTCTTTCGCGCGATCGTGCTGCAGGACGTGAGCGGCCGGATGCGATGGCTCCTCATCGGCGCCGCGGCCGGCTTTCTCGTCCTCCTCCACGCGAAGAACATCGGGCTGACGATTCCGCTCGCCGCCCTGGCGGTCGCGAGCCTGCGCGATCGGTCGCGCCGTGCCGAGGCGATCGCGTTCGCCGCGGGCACCGCGTTCGTCGTGGTATTGCGAACTCTGGTCAACTATCACTTCTGGGGATCGATGGTGGGAGGGCCGCACGCACGGTTCGTGACGGAGTGGCCCGGCTTGCCGGCGACGATTCGCGAGACGATGTACCGCGCGACGGCGCTGCTGAGCGATCAGGAATTCGGGCTGCTGCCGTACGCGCCGATCATGCTGCTGGCGATTCCGGGCTTCATCTCGCTGGCGAGATCGCGGCGCGACGTCGCATGGCCGATCGCGCTCGTGATCGTGTTCTACGGGTCGCTGATCGTCTGTCCGCTGACGAACATCCACGGCTGGACCGGCGGATGGAATCCACCCGCGCGGTTTTTGACGCCGATCGTGCCGCTCTTGGGCGTGTTCGTGTACGCGGGACTGCGCGCGGCGCCCGGCATCCTGATCCTTCCGCTGCTCGTGCTGCAGATCGCGATCGATGGCTACGCGTGGCAGCACCCGAAGATTCTGTGGAACGACGGCGACGGGCGCGCCGCGTTCTGCGACACGACCGGCAGCCGCATCTGCGCGTACCTTCCGTCGCTCGCGAAAGGCAGTCGTTGACTCGCGCTCGACGGCGAATCGTCAGCGCGCCTTCGTTCCCTTCGCGTTCTGCTCGTCGAGCCACGCCTTGAGCGGCGCGAAGTACTCGGCCATCGCGCTCGCGTCCATCTGCCGCTGGCCCGTCATCGCTTCCAGCGCGTCCGGCCATGGACGCGACGCGCCCATCTCGAGCATCGCCTTCAGCCTGTCGCCCGCCGTTTTGCTGCCGTAGATCGAGCAGCGATGCAGCGGTCCGGTGCAGCCGGCGGTCTTCGTCAGCGCGCGGTGGAATTGAAACTGCAGGATCGCGGCGAGGAAGTACCGGCTGTACGGCGTGTTCGCCGGCACGTGATACTTCGCGCCCGGATCGAAGAACTCCTCGCCGCGCGGCGACGACGGCGCGACGTTCTGATACTTCAACTTCAGATCCCACCACGCACGGTTGTAGCGATCGGGCGTGATCGTGCCGTCGAACACCTGCCAGCGCCACTGATCGACGACCAGTCCGAACGGCAGGAATGCGAGCCGCTCGAGCGCCGCTTTCATCAGCAGCCCGATGTCGGATGCCGTCGAGGGCGCGTTGTCGATGAGGCCGATCTTCACGAGGTACTCGGGGGTGATCGACAGCGAGATCGTGTCGCCCACCGCTTCGTGGAAGCCGTCGTTGGCGCCGTCGCGAAACACGGCGGGCAGCCGCTTGTACGCGCGCTGATAGAAATTGTGCCCCAGCTCGTGATGGATCGTCGAGAAATCCTCGTCGGTCACGTCGATGCACATCTTGATGCGCAGATCGTCCTCGTTGTCGATGTCCCACGCGCTCGCGTGGCAGACGACCTCGCGATCGCGCGGCTTGACGAAGAGCGATCGCTCCCAGAACGTCTTCGGCAGGGGATCGAGCCCGAGCGACGTGAAGAACCGCTCCGCGATGCGTACCATCTCGAGCGCGTCGACCTTCTTCGCTTTGAGGCGATCCGTCAGCGAGTACGTTTCCGCGCCGGCGGCGCCCTCCGGCGCGACGAGCGGATAGATGTTCGACCAGTCCTGCTGCCAGAGATTCCCGAGGAGGTGCGCGGGGATCGGCCCGTTCTCCGGCACGATCGCGCCGTACTTCGCGCGCAGCCGCGCGCGCACGTACGTGTGCAGCGACGTATAGAGCGGCTGGAGCTGCGACCACAGGCGATCGAGCTCTCGCGCGAACGCGTCGGCGGGCATGTCGTACTTGCCGCGCCACATCGCGCCGGTGTCGGCGAACCCGAGCGTGCGCGCGCCCTGGTTCGACAACTCGACGAACCTCACGTAGTCCTTCTTGATGGGAGTACCGATGGTGTGCCAGCCGGCCCATGCGTCCTCGAGCTGTTTCGGGTCGCGGCTCTCGGCGAGGATCTTCGTGATGGCCTCGACGTCGAGACAGTCATCGCCGCTCTTGCCGGGCGGACAATACTTGCCGCGGCCGTACGCCCCTTCCATCCCCGCCGCGATTCTCGTCAGCTCCTCGGCGAGCTTCGGATCCTCCGGCGCCGCCATCGTCAACGACGTGCGCAGCAGCTCGAGCTGCCGGCGCTCGACGTCGGACACCTGCGTCTTTTGGAAGCGCGCGGCCTGCTTCGCGAACGAGGTGCTCGCGCTCACGATCGCCTCGGTCGCCTGCGCCGACATCGCTTCGGTATCCGGCGTGATGTACGTGGACTGGATCCAGGCCGCGCGGTTCGCGGCAAGGCCGAGCCGCAAGAGCTCCGCGTCGACGCGCGCCAGAAACGCTTTCGCGTCGGCCGGGCTATTGCCTTGCGGGGTTGGTTGCGCGTGTGTCGTCACCGCCACAGCATATGCGGTGACGATCGACAACACGCAAGCTGGGCCAAATCGTCCGAGCGACATGACCCAATCTTATCGATCTGCGGAAGGCTACTTCCAGCGCACGCTGTCGTCGAACGACGCGACGACCTTGCTCCCCGGCTTCACCGGAACGGGCTTGCCGGCCTTCGAATAGGAGCCGATCGGCGCGCCGGGCGACGGCGCGCGGGTGCCGTCGTAATCCGCCTTTTCGTCGTACACCAACGTGACGTACACCGGATCCGTCGTGACGCCCTTGAATACGACGGTCTGCCCGTTCTTCGTCACGCTCATGACGGCCAGCGGCCGGCTCTCCCCCGTCGGCGACGGATGATCGAAGAGAAACACGAGGATGTCGTGCGTCTCGTCGACGGGACCCTTCCCCTTGTAAGAGGCCGTCACGCTGACGTCGCCGGCCTTGGGCTGGATTGGAATGACGGCTGCGGACGCAAGCGCACTCGTGGCGGCCGCCGCGAAACAGAATGAAAGAAATCTGCGCATCAGGTGATCTCCCTGACTGGCTTTAGACGTAACCCGCGGGCCGAACGTTTGTTATTTCGAGCCTCGTCGCGACTGGAGGTGCGCGGCGTGCGCGGCGCGCGCGGCGATGAAGTCGGCATGATCCAGCTTGATTTCGCTCGCGACGCGCCGGATCTCGTTGTCCTCGAGCGTGCGAATCGAGGAATCCGACGCCGAGACCGCGAACAGGCAATCGAGCAGGGCCAGCTTCTGCTCGCGGGTTGCGACGCCCGCGAACTCCCTGGACACGATGAAATCCTCCGTGCCGCCGTGGCGCAGCCCCTCCGTGCGCGCGATCCGCGCGACGAGGTGCGCGCGTTCCGCCGACAGGCCCCCGCGATCCGCCACGAGCCGTTCGATCAAGCTCGATTCCTCCTCGGTGACCTCATGGTCCGCCCGCGCGATTCGATGGAGGATGTAGGCGAAACAAGCCAGATAGCGCGCGTCGCGCGGCTCGATCTCCGCCAACACACGCTCGATCTCCCCGAGGCTATCGACGTTGGCGCCCTGATCGTCGGTCAAACCGAAGAATTTGAGCAGCGACACGGTGCTAGAGTATCGCCGATCGCGCGCACCGGCGCGGTCGCTTACGAACATCGTGCGTCGTTACGCGCCACGAAAGCGCGTGACACGAGCGACGCGCGAAAAGACCGCGGACCGGCGCGCCGACTCGACGGTATCGAACTTGCCATGCGCCCCCGCCGAACAGGAGGATTGCGGATGAGAGCACTGAAAATCATCTCGCTCGCGCTGATAGCTATGGCGGGAGCGTCGGCCATGATCGACAACACGGCCGCGTCGAACGACCACGATCGCTTCAATCGACGGATTGAGGCGCGGCTGACGGGGTACGAGGAGAACCCCACCATCTCGGTTCCCGGGATCGGATCCTTCAAGGCGGTGATCACCAAAGACGACGAGATCATCTACGAGCTGAAGTACTCCGGCCTGGAGAGCAACATCACGCAGTCGCACATTCATTTCGGCAAGCCTTGGTTCAACGGCGGCATCGCGGCGTGGCTCTGCCGCACCGAGGCCGCGCCGGGTCCGGCGACGAATCCGCCACCCGACTGCGAGCCAGGCACCGAAGGAACGGTGACCGGCGTGATCACCGCGGCGAACGTGATCGGTCCGTCCGGTCAAGGCATCTCGGCCGGCGAGTTCGACGAGCTGATCGCCGCGATTCGCTCGGGATCCGCCTACGCCAACGTCCACACGGTCAACCGCGGCGGCGGCGAGATCAGAGGGATCATCCGGTAGCAGCGAGCCGCCGGAGCTTTCGGAACGCGGCCAGCATTTCCGCATACGTGAAATTGGCGTTGCGGCCGCTGGGATTCGGGAGCACGAACACTTGCGAGCCGTGAATGGAACGCCGCTGCAGTCCAATGACGGACTGCGGCGGCTTCTTTTTTTGCACTTGCTCGTTCGCTGCGTCCGCCTCGATCAACGGCAGCACCGCGCGATACGCCGTGACGCCGACGAACGCAACGATCCGCGGACGATGACGGCGGATCTTCTTCTCGAGGACGCGCCACCCGTCGACGTACTCGTGCGGGCGCAGCGCATCGATGCCGGGACTCGGCCGCGCGACGAGATTGGTCACGCCGTAGCCCCATGCGATCAGTCGATCGTCATCCTCCGCCCGCACGCGCTCCGGGACGAGCCTCGAGTCCCACAACAGACTCCAGAACCTGTTCGAGTACCCCGCGAAATGATGACCGGTCGTCGCGGATCGCACGCCGGGGTTGATCCCGACGAACAGCACGCGCAGATTCGGCGCGATCCGATCGCGAAGGCGCAGCCGCTCCCACGCGTGTTTCGGTTCTATACTTCCGGCAGGCACTGACGACACGAAGGATTCACCATGAATTGGTTGTTCAAGGAAGAGCCGGAGCATTACAGCTTCGACGATCTCGTCAAGGACGGCAAGACGACGTGGACGGGCGTGCGCAATCCGCTCGCGCAGAAGCACCTGCGGTCCGTCGCCAAGGGCGACCGGATCTTCTTCTATCACACGGGCAATCAGAAATCGGTCGTCGGCGTGATGAAGGCCGTGTCGGCCGCCTACCCCGATCCCGCCGACAAGAGCGGCAAGCTCTATGCGGTCGACGTCGCGCCGGTCGAGAAGCTGCACAAGCCGGTGACGCTGGCGTCGATCAAGGCCGACAAATCGTTCGCCGCGTTTCCTCTCGTGCGAATGTCCCGCCTCTCGGTGATGCCGGTCAACGAGCAGGAGTGGACGCGAATCGAAAGAATGAGTCAGTAATCGCGGACCGCGAGCAGCGGACCGCGGACCGCGGATCGCGAGCAGCGGACAGCGAGCAGCGGACCGCGGACCTACGCCGGCTTCAACAGCAGGAATCCAAGCGGCGGCAGCTGGAGGCTGACGGATTGGTCGAAGCCGTGCGCCTTGATCGGATCGGCGGCCACGGCGCCGCCGTTGCCGACGTTGCCGCCGCCGTAGATCGCCGCGTCGCTGTTCATCAGCTCCCGATACGTGCCGGGCGTCGGCACGCCGATCCGGTAACCGGCACGCGGTACCGGTGTGAAGTTCATCACGGCAATCACGAAGAGCGAGGGATCCGCCGCGCGGCGGATCAGCGAGACGACGCTGTTGTCGCTGTCGTTGCAGTCGATCCACTGGAACCCGGCGCCGTCGAAGTCCACTTCGTGCAGCGCGCGCTCGGCGGCGTACGTCGCGTTCAAGTCGCGCACGAACCGCTGTATGCCGGCGTGGAGCGGCGCCGACAGCAAATGCCAGTCGACGCTGCTGTCGTCGTTCCACTCGCGGCCCTGGCCGATCTCGTCCCCCATGAACATCAGCTTCTTGCCGGGATGCGAGTACATGTAGCCGTATAACGTACGGAGCGTCGCCGCCTTCTGCCAGTCGTCGCCGGGAATCTTGCCGAACATCGATCGCTTGCCGTGCACGACCTCGTCGTGCGAGAACGGCAGGATGAAGTTCTCGTTGAACGCGTAGAGCATCGAGAACGTCAGGTGGCGGTGATCCCATTTGCGGTACACCGCATCGGCCTGCGCGTACTGCAGGATGTCGTTCATCCAGCCCATGTTCCACTTGTACGTGAAGCCCAGCCCGCCGAGCCACGTCGGACGGCTCACCGACGGCCACGCCGTCGACTCCTCCGCGACGGTGATCGAACCGGGCGCCTCGACGTGCGTCTGCGCGTTCAATTGACGCAGGAACTCGATCGCCTCGAGGTTCTCGCGTCCGCCGAACCGGTTCGGGATCCACTCGCCCGGCTGCCGCGAGTAGTCGAGATACAGCATCGAAGCGACCGCGTCCACGCGCAAGCCGTCCGCGTGATACTCCTGCAGCCAGAAGAGCGCGTTCGCGGTCAGGAAGTTGCGCACCTCGTTGCGGCCGTAGTTGAAGATCAGCGTGCCCCAATCGCGGTGCTCGCCTTGCCGCGGATCCTGGTGCTCGTACAGCGCGGTGCCGTCGAAGCGCGCCAGCGCGAACGCGTCCTTTGGAAAATGTCCCGGCACCCAATCGAGGATCACGCCGATGCCCGCTTGATGGCACGCGTCGACGAACGCCTTGAAGTCGGACGGCGATCCGAAACGGCTGGTCGGCGCGTAGAACCCCGTCACTTGATATCCCCACGACGCGGCGTACGGATGCTCCATCACCGGCAGCAGCTCGATGTGCGTGTATCCCATCTCCTTGACGTACGGAACGAGCCGCGACGCCAGCTCTCGATACGTGAGATAGCGATTGTCATCCTCGGCCACGCGCGCCCACGAGCCGAGGTGCACTTCGTAGATCGCCATCGGCCGCTGAAACCACGAGCCCGCTTCCGGCCGCCGGCGCATCCATTCGTCGTCCTGCCACGCGTGCTCGGTCGTCGTCACGATCGACGCGGACTTCGGCGGAACCTCGAAGCCGAACCCGAACGGATCGGACTTGATGACGATCTCGCCGCCGCGCGTGCGCATCTCGAACTTGTAGCGATCGCCGACCTTCGCGGCCGGCACGAAGATCTCCCACACGCCGCTCGATCCGAGCATCCGCATCGGGTGCACGCGGCCGTCCCAGGAGTTGAAGTCGCCGACGACGCTCGTGCGGAGCGCGTTGGGAGCCCAGACGGCGAAGTGCACGCCGGACGCCGTGCCGATCGTCATCGGATGCGCCCCGAGCCTGTCGTAGATGCGCGTGTGGTTGCCTTCGCCGAAGAGATACAGATCGTAGTCGGAGATGATCCGGCCGTATCTATACGGATCGTCGATCTCCGTCGTGTGGCCGTCGGGATACGTGACGCGCAGGCGGTAGTCGGGAATCTCGTGGACGTCGTCGATCGTCGTCTCGAATACCCCGGCGGGATGGCGGCGGACCATTTCAATCGGCGCCGCGCCGCCGCGGACGACGACGACCGTCTGCGACGCAGGAATGTAGGCGCGAATCGTCAGACGGCCGCGTTCGAGGTGCGGGCCCAGCACCGAGAACGGATCGGCGTGGCGCGCACCGACGATCGCGTCGAGCGGCGACATCACAGCGCCGCCAGCAGCCCCGCGCCCGTCAGCGCGAGCGCGCCCACGAGCAGCCACGGCGCGTACATCGTCGACGCGTGATCGAGGAGCGCGGGGTTCGCGCTGGTATCGATCGAGGTGTCCGTCGAACGGATCGAGACGTGCTGCCAGCCCGCGAACGCGTACGCGAGCGCCGCGAGGGCACAGACCCAGCCCGCTCCGAGCAGCACGCGCGGCACGCCGTCGCGCATGCCGGGCAGCCACACGCCGAGCGCGGCGGACAACGCCCACACGCCGACGGCCATGACCGCGATCAGCCGCAGCTGGCCGAGCAAGCGATCCGCGGCCTGACGCCGCAGCTCCGCGCGCAGCGCTTCCTCGGCGCGCCGCCGCTCGGCATCGATCTGCGAGCGCTCCAACTCCATCCGCGCGCTGTCGCGATCGAACGCTTCCTTGAGCGCGGCGACGACGACGCCGGCGAGACGCGCCTCAATCGGTCCGCCGCCGGGTCCCGGCTGGTTCGCGAGACTTTCGGCCGTACCCTGTCGAAAACGGCGAGCCATCTGCACGAGACCACCGACCGTGTCGATGACGCCCGCCCACTGTGCGATCCCCATTGGCTCAGCTTAAAGAGGGATCGGACGCGACGCAAGCTGGGCTGAACCCGTGAACCCGTGAACCCCTTGAACCCTTGAACCTCGTCCAACGTCTATTGACATCAGATACTGTGTTATATACAGTATGTGCCATACACTATGCCACGCACCGTAGACCCCGAGGGAGACCTGTTCGAGAACCTGCGCCTCGAGCTCAGGCGCGGATCGCTCGTCCTGGCGGTGCTCGCGGCGCTGCGCGTCGAGCAATACGGCTACACGCTGCGCAAGGCGCTCGCCGAGCATGGGATGGAGATCGACGAAGGCACGCTCTATCCGCTGCTGCGCCGGCTCGAAAGCCAGGGGCTGCTCGCGAGCGAGTGGCGCGAAGAAGACAAACGCAACAAGCGCTTCTATCGGCTGTCGGCCGATGGCAAACAGATCCTCAAACAACTGCTCGCCGAGTGGAAGGCGATCGACGCCTCGCTCGAGGGCATCCTCATGGAGCATCGCCGTGGATCTTCTCGCTCGCTACTTGCAGGCAGTTAAGTTCTGGCTGCCCCGCCGGCAGAAGGCGGACATCGTCGCGGAGCTGTCCGAGAATCTTCGCTCCGCGATCGAGGAGCGCGAGGCCGGCTTGGGCCGGCCGCTGACCCAGGAGGAGCTGGAAGCGATCCTCACGCGATGCGGGCACCCGATGCTCGTCGCGCAGCGCTACGTGCCGCAGCAGTACTTGATCGGACCGGTGCTCATGCCGGCGTACAAGTTCGTGCTCGGGCTGGTCGCGCTGATTTATCTCGCGCCGTGGCTGCTCACGTGGACCGGCTTTTTGATCTTCGACCCGGCGCGCCGGACGGGCGACGCGATCGCCGACGCGCTCATCGCGTTCTGGCTCATGGCGCTCCACATCCTCGTCGCGATCACGGCCATCTTCGCCGCGATCGAGAGCGCCCAGCGAAAGTCCCGCTCGCTCGAGACGTGGACGGCCGCGAAGCTGAAGGCGCGCGAGCCCGCGCGCGATCCGCGCGAGATTCCGCGATCCGAGTCGATCGCCGCACTCGTCCTCGGCCCGTTCATGATTCGCTGGTGGCTCTGGTTCATGGACGCGCAGGTCGTCTACGAGCTCGACGAGACGATTCGGTTCACCTTCCGGCCGATCGCCCCGTTCTTCTACTGGCCGGCGCTGGCATTGCTGATCGCCAACTTCGCGCTCGCGGCGGCGAATTTGATCAGGCCGTGGTGGTCTCGTCGGCGCGCCGCCATCCGCGTCGCGATCGATGCCACCACCTTCGTGCTCGCGAGCCTGCTGATTGCCGCGGGACCGCTCGTCGAGAGCATAGCCGCCGGCGTCGATGCGGATCGCACCGCACGGCTCGCCGAGCTCGTCAAGTGGGCGAATTTCTCTTGGTACATCTCGCTCGCGATCATTGCCGTCGTCAGTGCGATCGATGGGGTGCGCGTGCGGCGTATGGCGTATTCCGACGTGCCTACGACGCCGCCGGCGCTGCGGACCGCGCGCTAGACGCTTTCAACCACGTCTCCCACGCGGCGACGGCGAGGAGAACGCCGGTCGCGGCAATCATCAGCGCCACCGGCGAGAGCCGCGGGGCCACTGGAACCAACGCGGCGAGCACGCCAAGCGCCACGATGGTCGAGGCGAGCACGTGGCCCTTGATGGCCCATGTGAACAGCGCGTGGCCGCCAAGATAGAGCGCGACGCTGCCGAGAACGGTGATCGTCGTCCGCGCATCGGCGTGGCCAGTGGGGTGCGCGAGAACGAATTCATCTCCGGCCGCGGCGACGATGATGCCCGCGACGAGCGGCAGGTGAATGTAGGTGTACGCGAGCCGCGCGAGCCGTCCGGGATCGGTCGACTGTGAGATCGTCCGGCTGCCGATCTCCGCGACGACGTCGAAGTACAGCCACCACATCGCGAGGCTTCCAACGAACGACGTCACGAACGCCGTTATCGTGGCGGTTGTCCAATCGAGGCTGGCGAAGTTCGCGCCGGTGACGAGAATCGACTCGCCGAGCGCGATGATGATGAAGAGGCCGCAGCGCTCCGCGATGTGCCCGCCCTCGACGTCCCAATCCGTGGTCGTCGATCGCCCGAGGACCGGCACCCAGAAGCCGATCGCGGGTGACAGGAACTCGACGCCGATCGCGATCGCCCACACCAGCAGCCTCTCGTGGCCGTGGACGACGGCGCCTGCGAGCCACAAGATCGCGCTCGCGATCAGCCACGCGAGAATACGCTGGAAGTTCTGCACCAGCCGGGCGTGGCCGCGGACGGCCCAGAGGAAGAAGAGCGTGCGTCCGACCTGCATCCCGGCGTACGCGAGCGCGAACGGCGCGCCCCTGGATTCGAATGCCTTGGGGATCGACGCGGCGATGATGAGGCCCGCGAGCATCATCGCCATCATCGCGATCCGCACCGGCGTCCGCTCCGGGTCGAGCCAGTTCGTGAACCATGCGGTGTAGATCCACACCCACCAGACCGCCAGCATCAGCAGCAGCGTCTCGACGGCGCCGATCGGCGAGAAGTGCTCGATCAGCGAATGCGAGAGCTGCGTGACCGCGAAGACGAAGACGAGATCGAAGAACAGCTCGGCGAAGCTGACGCGGTGATGGTTGTGGCCGCTCTGTACGCGGAGCAGATGACCATCGTGAGCCATGAATGGCGTCGATTCTACGGTACTCGCGTCGGCCTAGAATGTGGCGAGGGGGCGACGCGTGCCGGAACGAGTGCTGAGCCAATCGATGAACGCGCAGTTGTCGGCCGCGCGCCGGGTGCTGTCGGATCTTCGGGCGGAGCTCGCCGCCGTGCCGGCCACGGCGGCCGACAGCGACACGATCGCGGAATCGGCGCGCCAGCTCGACGAGCTGTTCCTGCTCGTCGTGGTCGGCGAGTTCAACGCCGGCAAGAGCGCGTTCATCAACGCGCTCGTCGGCCAGCGGATTCTCGAAGAGGGTGTCACGCCCACGACGGCGCAGATCCACGTAATCCGCCACGGCGGCACCCCCTCGAACGAGGCGGTTGGGACGGGCATGCGCGTCGTGACCGCGCCCATCGAGTTCCTGCAGGATCTGCAGATCGTCGACACGCCCGGCACGAATGCGATTCTCCGCGAGCACGAGCGGCTCACGTCCGAGTTCGTGCCCAAGGCGGACTTCGTGCTCTTCGTGACGTCCGCGGATCGGCCGTTCACCGAGACGGAGCGCGCGTTCATCGAAGCCATCCGCGACTGGGGCAAGAAGGTCGTGATCGTCGTGAACAAGATCGACATTCTCGGAGGGGCCGAGGATGTCGCGAAAGTGATGGCGTTCGTCGGCGACGCGGCGCAGCGCGCGCTGGGAACGAAACCGCAGATCTTTGCCGTGAGCGCGCGGCTCGCCGATCGCGCGAAGCACGGCGAGCCCGGCGTTTGGACATCGAGCGGGTTCGACGCGCTCGAGCGGTACCTCCACGACTCGCTCGACGAAGAGAGCCGCTTCAGGTTGAAGCTCTCGAGCCCGCTCGGCGTCGGCGACGTGCTGGCGCGCCGGTATATCGCGGTCGCCGAGGAACGGCTGGCGCTCCTCGCGGCGGACGTGGCGGCGCTGGACGACATCGAGCGTCAGCTCGCCGAGTACCGAACGGATCTCCGGCGCGGCTTCGAGCTTCGCATGACGTCGGTCGACAAGATTCTGGTCGACATGGAAAGCCGCGGCCATCACTTCTTCGACGACACGCTGCGGCTTGGCCGCGTGTTCGATCTCGTCAACCGGTCGCGCGTGCAGCGCGAGTTCGAGGAGAAGGTGGTCGCCGACGCGCCGAAGCACATCGAGAGAGGCGTCTCGGAGATCATCGATTGGCTCGTCGATCAGGACTATCGCCAGTGGCAGGCGCTGTCGGGACGGTTGGCCGCGCGCGAGCGCGAGCACGGCGATCGCATTCTCGGCCACGCCGATATCGGCAGCTTTCACGAGGATCGGATTCGCCTGCTCGATTCGGTCGGACGGGAGGCGCAGCGCGTGGTCGACGGCTACGACCGCCGGCACGAGTCCGAGCAGATCGCCGATGCGGCGCGCACCGCGGTCGCGGCAACGGCGGCGGTTGGCGCCGGCGCCGTGGGACTTGGCGCGATCGTCTCGGTGGCCGCAACCACGGCCGCGGCCGACATCACGGGTCTCGTGATGGCCAGCGTGATGGCGGCGGTCGGATTCCTCATTATTCCGGCGCGCCGGCGAAAGGCGCGCGCGGAGATCCGGGCGAAGGTGTCCGCGCTGAGTGCGGAGCTTGGAACGGCGCTGGGCGCCGAATTCCAGCGCGCTCAGGCGAGAAGCGAACAGCGCTTCACGGACGCGATCGCGCCGTACTCACGATTCGTCCGCGCGGAGCGCGATCGATGGGAAACGCGGCGCCGATCGCTGGCCGAGCTTCGCGGTCGAATCGACTCGCTCAGGCAGGACCTCATGTGCTAATTTCTTAGCATGACGATCCGCGCTACGCTCCGGCCCTTCACGCGCGACCGCTGGTTCACGATCACCGCGCTCCTCACCATCGCGCTCGGCATCGGGACCAATATCGCGATCTTCAGCCTGCTGAATCGCGTGCTGCTCGCGCCGCTTCCCTACCGCAATCCCGAGCGCATCGTCTGGATCGCGACGTGGAATGCCGATCGCGGCCAGTATTCCAAGAGCTCCGGATTCGACTACGACCAGTGGAAAGGGCGCCGCGAGTTGTTCGAGTCCGTCGAAGCGTTCTGGGATCGCGGATCGACCCTGACGAACACGGCACATCCCGAAGCGCTCGTCGGCTGGCAATTCACGCCGGGCCTCTTCCCGATGCTCGGCGTCCCGCCGGCGCTCGGGCGGACCTTCGGACCGGGCGATGCGGAACCCGGGCGCGACAACGTGGTCGTGTTGAGCGACGGCCTCTGGCGCCGCAGGTTCGGCGCCGACCCACGAATCGCCGGCACGCTCGTCGAGCTCGACGGCACCGCGCACACGATCGCGGGCGTCATGCCGCCGACGTTCACGTATCCCTATTCGATCGCGCAGATCTGGACGCCGCTCACGCTGCCGCAGTCGGGGCTGCTCGATCGCAAGCAGCGTCCGCTCCGCGTGTTCGCGCGGCTTCGCGACGGCGTCACTCGGGAGCGCGCCGAAGTAGAGCTGCGCGCGTTGGCCGAGCGCTTCGCGCGCAAGTATCCAGACACGCACGCCGGGTTCGACGTCGCGGTGCGGCCGCTTCGTGATTTCTACGTCGGCGACAGCGCGAGCCTGTTCTGGATCCTTCAAGCTACGGCGTTCATCCTCCTGCTCATCGCCGCGTCGAATGTCGCGAGCCTCGTGCTGGTGCGCGCGAACAGCAGGGAGCGCGAGACCGCCGTACGCGTCGCGCTCGGCGCCGGCCGCTTGGATCTGCTGCGCCAGCACCTCACGGAAGGTTTCTTCCTCTCCGCGGTTGGCGGCGCTGCCGGCTTGGTGCTCGCCGTTTGGGGCACCCGCGTGCTGCCGCAGGCGCTGGCGACGCGCATGCCGGGCTTCGCGCTCCCCTCGTCTGCGATGGAGTGGTGGGATTCGCGAGTCGTGCTCGCCACGATCGCGGTCGTCGTCGCCATCGGAATCGTCTTCGGCTGCACGCCGCTCCTGCGCCGCTCCGACGCGCTGACCGGATCGCTCCGCGCGGGCGCCCGCGGCGCGACCGGCGATCGCCGAACGCAGCGCGTGCGCAACGTCATCGTCGCGAGTCAAGTCGCGCTGTCCGTGCTGCTCCTCGTGGGCGCGGGCCTGTTGGTCCGTAGCTTCGCCCGGCTGCAGGATCGCTCGTTCGGCTTCTCGACCGATCGCGTCGTGACCGCGCAATTGCTGCTGCCGCGCGATCGCTATCAATCGACGGCGCAGATCGCGGGGTTTCTCGATCAGCTCGTCAGCGCGCTCGGCGCGCTGCCGGGCGTCGAGTCCGCGGCGGCCGTGAACACGCTGCCGCTCTCGGGCAGCAATGCGTTGAGGCCGCACAACCTTCCCGGTCAGCCGCCGCAGGAACGGTTGGCGGAGTTCCGGCTCGTGACGCCCGCGTACTTCCGAACGCTCGGCATTCCGCTTCGACGCGGGCGCCTCTTCGACGATCGCGATCGCGCCGGCGCTCCCGACGTGATCGTCGTGAACGAGACCGCGGCGCGGCGCCTGTGGCCGAACGCGGATCCCATCGGGCAGATCCTGATGGTGCCGGACTTGGGGGCCTTCTCGCCAAAGCAAGTGGTCGGCGTTGTCGGCGATACGCGGCATCACGATCTCGCGCGCGATCCGGAGCCGGAGATCTATCGTCCCGCATTTCAGACGTACTGGCCGTTCTTCGGGATCGTCATCCGTACGAACGCGAGCGCCGGCGCCCTCGAACGATCGTTGCGCGATGCCGCATCCTCCGTGGATCGCAACGTGCCAATCAGCAACGTCCGGGACTTCACCACGCTGGCGGAAGCAACGTGGGCGTGGAGGCGCGGGAGCATGGCGCTGCTGATCGCGTTCGCGATCGCGGCATCGTTCCTGGCGTTCGTCGGCGTCTACGGCGTGATGGCGTACAGCGTGTCGCGGCGATCGCGGGAGATCGGCGTCCGCGTCGCGCTGGGCGCGCGCCCGTCGGACGTGGCGCGCGCGGTCATCGCTCAGGGCGCGTGGTTGACCGGATTCGGCGTGGCCGCTGGGCTGATTCTCGCCGCGCTGGCGGGCGGCGTCCTGAAGGCCATGTTGTTCCACGTCTCGCCGCTCGATCCGGCGACGTTCGCGCTCGTCTCGATCGTCGCAGCGGCCGCGGGTCTCGGCGCCGCCGCGCTGCCTGCGATCTCGGCGCTACGCGTCGATCCGGCTGTCGCCCTGCGTGGAGAGTAGCCAGTCGGTCCACGTGATTCGCCCGCGTTCGCCGTTCGGCGTTACGTTGTGGCCGTCGCGAAACGCGCCGGCGAGCCGGCCGGGAACGGGTATCGTGACGACGCGCTTCGCGATGCCGCGCGCGACGGTCCAGCGCCTGGCGGCCGTGTCGATCGGCATGACCTCGGGTCCGCCGAAGTCGTTGAGGCGCCCGCGCGGTCCGTCCTCGATGGCGCGGACGAGGCGCGCGGCGACCTCGCTCGCGTCGACGCTCTGAATCTGAAATCCACGCGGCACCGCGAAGACGAGCGGCAGCCGCGCGAGCGCCGAGAATTGCCCGTCGAGAAACGGATGGAACTGCGTGGCGCGAAGGATCGAATGCCGGACGGCGCCAGCCTCGACAATCTGCTCCGCTTCGTGCTTCGCGCGGTAGTACTTCAACGGAATCTTGCCGACGCCGACAATCGAGATGAAGATGACGTGGCGCACGCCGACGCGGTTTGCGGCGTCGACGATGATCCGCGTGCCGTTCACGTCGACCTGATCGGGCTGACGCGGATCCGTCGCCGCGTGAATCACCGCGTACGCACCGTCGAGCGCGTCGAGAACGCCGTCACCCGTCGCGATATTTGCGTTGAACCACCCGGCTTTCCTTGGAGCCGGAGCGCGGCTGACCGAACGCGCGTCGTGCCCCGCCCGCTGCAGCGCGCGCACGACCTCGCGCCCGAGCACTCCCGTTGCGCCCGTCACCGATACGATCATGGCTGAGGAGTATTGATCGCGTGGCCGCGCTCTTGCTGGTAGACAGGCAGGAGGCAGCATGGCCGATACCTGGAGAGATGAAGACGCTTATTGGCGCAGCAACCACAAGACTCGGCCGTACGCGAGCAAGTACGACTACGACACGCTCGGCGGCGGTTATCGCTACGGCTACGAGTCGGCTTCACGGTACTCCGATCGTTCGTGGGACGACGTGGAATTGGACCTCGAGCGAGATTGGGACACCTACGAGTATCGCGGCAACAGCACGTGGGAGCAGGTGAAGGGCGCAGTTCGCGACGCGTGGGATCGGGTTATGGGACGACGGCCGACGCACGCCAGATAGTCCGGTGAGTCCGGTTATCCTGAGGTGTGCCGAAGGCTGAGCAGCAAACGATCGTGGCCGCTGGTCGAGCGGTCACGATCTCTAATCCACGCAAGGTTCTCTTTCCTGAAGCGGGCTACACAAAGCTCGATCTCGTGCGCTACTACCTCGACGTCGCCGAGGGCGCGTTGCGCGGCGCCGGAGCGCGACCGAACGTGCTGGTGCGATACCCGAACGGTATCGACGGCGAGTTCTTCTATCAGAAGCGCGCGCCGGAATCGCGCCCCGAATGGATCGAGGTCGTCGCTCTGCAGTTTCCATCCGGACGAACGGCTGAAGAGGTCGTGCCGCGCGACGCCGCCGCGCTCGCGTGGATGGCGAACCTCGCTTGCCTCGAGCTGCATCCTCATCCGGTTCGCGCGGACGACCTCGATCATCCGGACGAGCTGAGAATCGATCTCGATCCGGTGCCGGGCATCGCGTGGCCGCAGGTGCGCGAGGTCGCGGCGGTCGTTCGCGCGACACTCGCCGATTTCGGACTCGTGGGATGGCCGAAGACGTCCGGCTCGCGCGGCATGCACGTCTTCGTTCGCATCGAGCGCAAGTGGACGTTCCCGGAAGTGCGGCGCGCCGCGCTAGCGTTCGCGCGCGAGGTCGAGCGCCGCGCGCCCGCACTGGCCACGAGCAAGTGGTGGAAGGAGGAACGCCACGGCGTGTTTCTCGACTACAACCAGAACGCGAAGGATCGAACGGTCGCGGGCGCCTACTCGGTGCGTCCGACTCGAGACGCACGCGTGTCGGCGCCGCTCGCCTGGGACGAAGTCGCAGACTGCAATCCGCACGACTTCACGATCGCCACGATGCCGAAGCGCTTCGCCGAGATCGGCGATCGGCACGCCGAGATCGACAACCACGCGGGATCGCTCGAGATCCTGCTCGATCTCTCCGCGCGCCACGAGCGCGAAGGCCTCGGTGATGCGCCGTGGCCGCCTCAGTATCGAAAGCAGCCCGGCGAGCCGACGCGCGTCCAGCCGTCGCGGGCGCGCGCCATCAAACATCCGCTGATCGAGATCGGACGCGCGCAGCGCAAGAACGACGCGCTCGCGGGGCTCGAGCGCTGGAAGGCGCGGCATCGGGACGCCGCGCGGCATCTCGAGCCGGCCGACGTGCTCGTCGACGCGATGCGCGGACGCTTCCACACCTGGACGCGCATCCGCGTGAATCTCCAGCACGTTCCCGAATCGCTGAGGCCCGCACAAGAGCCGCTCGACCCGAACGACGAGCCGCCCGAGATCGTCGAGTGGCGCGAGCACGTCAAATCGCGCCGAACACCTTCTCGAGCTCGTAAGGCTGAGTGACCTCGAGCTGATCGTAGCGGCAGTCGCCCGGCGGCTTGTCCGCGCGCCATCGGAGGAATACCGCCGCGTGGCGGAAACGATCGCCCTGCAGGTGGTCGTACTTCACCTCGCACACGCGCTCGACGCGCAGCGGCTCCCACGAGAGATCCTTGCCTGCGCTCCACCGGCTCTGCCCGCCAGGCATGCGCGTCCCGTCTCCGCCAGACGCCCACTCGCGCCACGGATGATTCGCGAGCGCGTTCTCGCGAAGCGGCGCGAGCTCGTGCGCGAGCGACTTCCGCTCCGCCATCGTGAACGACGACGTCACGCCGACGTGGTGCAGTTTGCCCTTGTCGTCGTACAACCCGAGGAGCAGCGACCCCACCTTGTCGTCCCCGCTCTTGTGCCAGCGGAATCCCGCGACGACGCAGTCGGCGGTCCGCGCGTGCTTGACCTTGATCATCGCGCGCTTGCCGGGCTCGTAGATGCCGTCCTCCGGTTTGACGATCACGCCGTCGAGGCCCGCGCCCTCGAAGCGCTGCAGCCATTCCTCCGCCGTCGCGCGATCGCGCGTCACCGGCGTGAGATACACGGGAGGTGAAGCGAGGGCCAGCATGCGCTCGAGGAGCGCGCGCCGCTCGCGCTGCGGCCGTTCGCGGATGTCTTGGCCGTCGTGCGCCAGGAGATCGAACGCAACGAAAGACGAGGGCGACGCTCGCGCGAGCTTTGCCACGCGCGACGCCGCCGGGTGCAGCCTGAGCTGCAGCGCGTCGAAGTCGAGCCCGTGTGCCGTGGCAATCACGATCTCGCCATCGACGACAGCGCCCGCCGGCAGCCGCTCGAGCAGCGCCTCGTGCAGCTCGGGAAAGTAGCGATCGAGCGGACGAAGATCGCGGCTCTGAATGTAGACCTCCTGCGCGCCGCGAAACACGATCGCGCGAAAGCCATCCCACTTCGGCTCGTACAGGAATCCGCCGCCGAGCGGAATCGTCTCGGACAGCTTGGCCAGCATCGGCTCGATCGGCGGCTCGATGGCGAAGCCGCCAGCGGATGTCGTCATGACACTGATCATAGACGCTGAAACACGGATGACGCAGATCACGCGGATGGCACGGATCACGCGGATCAGATTCGCGAGATCCGCGGTATCATGCGCATCATGTAGAAAAATCCATCGCTCGCGGGCAGCGGCTGGCGGCATTCAGCGCGCGCAGAACACCGGTTCTGCTCGGACTCAATTCCGTTCTCTTCCTCAGCTCTCCCGACAACTCGACTCTGAACCGCGCGGAGCGCCGCTCCGATCCGGGAGACGTGCGCCCGCGGAAGTCAGTCCGTTCTCCGCTCACGAGATCAGGGAGGACCGTATGACAGCACCCGCAGTGCGCGTGGCGCGCGTGACGAAGTCTCTCGACGGCCGGCGCATCCTCGACGACGTCAGCCTCGAGCTCAACGGCGGCGAGATCGTCGGGCTGCTCGGGCCGAATGGGGCCGGCAAGACGACGCTCATTCGCACGATCGTCGGCCTGCTCGAGCCCGACGCCGGCGATGCGATTGTCGAGGGCGACGGGAGCCGCCGCCGCGGTAGACACATCTCGTATCTGCCCGAGGAGCGCGGACTGTACGCGCGGCAGCCCATCGGCGAAACGCTCGTCTACCTGGCGACGCTCCGCGGGATCGCCGAGGCGGACGCACGGCGCGCGGCACACGCGTGGCTGGCGCGCATGGATCTCGCCGACGCGATCGAACGGCATCTCGGCACGCTCTCGAAGGGACAGCAGCAAAAAGTGCAGTTCGCGGCGGCGCTGATGATCGACGCGCCGGTGCTGCTGCTCGACGAGCCGTTTTCCGGGCTCGATCCGCTGAACGTCCGGCTCTTCGCGGCGCTCGTCGCCGACGCGCGCGCCGCCGGCAAGGCCGTGCTCCTCTCGGCGCATCAGCTTCACGTGCTCGAGCCGCTCTGCGATCGCGTCGCGATCGTATCCGGCGGCCGCGTCGTCGCGGACGCGTCCGTTTCCGCGCTGCGCGAAACGTATGGCGGCTCGCTCGAGCACGCGTTCGTGTCGGCCGTCACGAAAGGAGGACCGCAATGACGATCGCGCCGCTGCGACAGATTTGGCTCGTCGCGCGTTGGGAGTTCGTGCACGCCGTCAGGCGAACGGGCTTCATCATCGCGCTCGTGAGTCTGCCGATGCTCCATCTCGGGCTCGCGTCGCTCATCGGCCTCTCGACGCGCTCGGTGATCGCCGACAACGACGCGCCGGCGGCGATCGCGCTCGTCGATCCGTCTGGAGCGATCACCGCCCGCGCTGCCGGCGAGCTCGGCGACCGCGTGCACATCGAACGAACGGTCGAATCCGCGCGGACGCTGTTGCGCGAACGCCGCATCGCCTGCTTTGCCGTGATCGGCACGGACTATCTCGAGACCGGTCGCATCGAGATTCACGCGCGCGAGGAAGGCGGGCTGCTGCGATTCGGCGCGCGTCTCGATCATCGCGCCCGCGTGGCCCGCGCGATTCGGCAGGCGATGCTGAACGATCGACTGCCCGACACAATCCGCGCGCGCGTGGTCGAGCCCGACGCGCGTGTCGCGTTCTTCACAGTGAAGACGGACGGCCGTTCCCTGCCGGAAGCGGACAACGCCATCCTTGCGGCATTCGCGGGACCGCTCGGCGTGTCGCTGCTGCTCGGAATCGGGATCTTCGTGTCCGGCGGCACGCTCCAGGAATCGATGTCGTCGGAGCGCGAGAACCGCATGCTCGAGGTGCTGCTCTCGAGCGTGCCCGCGGAATCGCTCGTCACCGGCAAGGTGATCGGTCTCTCCGCCGCAGGGTTCTTGCAGTTGGCGTTCTACGTGCTCGTTCTGGCCGCAACGGCCGGATCGGGGATCGTGCTGCTCGATCTGTCGGTGCGATTCGTGATCGCGGCGGCCGCGTGCTTCGCGACGGGCTACGTGTTGTTCTCGGTGCTGATGGGCGTCACGGGAGCCATCGCGCGAACGGGCCACGAGTCGATGCAGATGGCCAGCGTCTGGATGCTCGCGGCCGCGAGCCCGATGATGCTCGTGCACTGGATCACGACGGACGGCGGACTCGGCACGGCGCGGTGGCTGTCATGGTTTCCGCTGACCGCGCCCGTGACGGTGCTGCTTCGTCTGGGCAACGGCACCATCGGTCCGATCGAAATCGTCAGCGCCCTCGCGTTCACGTGGATCTTCTCCGCGATCGCGCTCGCCGCCGGCGCCCGGCTGTTCCGCGCCGTAGTGCTGGGCCGGAGCGGGTAGATTCGCGGTTGGGGTCTGACCCCAACGGCACGGTCTGTGATCGCAGAATATGCCGAGCGCCATGGCAAAGAAAGCCGAGCCGCGATCGCTTCCGAAGGATCTCGACGCTGTACGCGACGAAGCGATGAAGTGCCGGCGCTGCGATCTCTGGAAGCGCGCGACCCAGACCGTCTTCGGCGAAGGTCCCAAGCAGGCGCCGATCATGCTCGTCGGCGAACAGCCCGGAGACGCCGAAGACCTCGAGGGCGAGCCGTTCGTCGGCCCCGCGGGACAACTCCTCAGGGCCTCGCTCGAGGAGGCCGGAATCGATCTCGCTCAGGTGTATCTCACCAACGCAGTGAAGCACTTCAAGTGGACGCCGCGCGGAAAGCGCCGCATCCACGAGAAGCCCAACCGCGAAGAGATCCTCGCCTGCCGCGTGTGGCTCGACAGCGAAATCGCGCTCTTGAAGCCGCGCGCCATCGTCGCGCTGGGCGCGACGGCCGCCGGCGTGATTCTCGGTTCGTCGGCGCGGGTGATGCGCGATCGCGGCAAGTTCTTCCCGTCGGATCTCGCGGACATCGTGACGCTGACGGTCCACCCGTCGTCGATTCTCAGAGCGCCCGACTCGGAATCGCGCGCCGAGGCGCGCCGGCTGTTCGTGAACGATTTGCGGGCGCTGGCGAAGCGCGTCGGTCAGGCGCGCGGCGGCGCCGGCAGAGTGACGACGAAGGTCGAGCCCTGATTCTGGCCCGCGCTCGTGACGGCGATCGTGCCGCCGTGCATCTCGACGAGATGCCGCACGATCGAGAGGCCGAGCCCGAGGCCGCCGCGCTCGCGGCTCGCGCCCGAATCCGCCTGACGAAAACGATCGAAGACGTGGGGCTGGAACTCCGGCGCGATTCCGATGCCCGTATCGCTGACCATCAGCCGCACGGTCGAGGCCGCATGGTCGAGGCTGATGCGCACCGTTCCGCCGCGGTCGGTGAACTTGACGCCATTCGACAGCAGGTTCCACACGATCTGCTGCAGGCGATCGGGATCGCCGGTTATCTCGGGAATCGCCGGATCGATCGCCGTTTCGAGGGCGATGCCGCGAGCGTCGGCCGAGGGACGAACCGTTTGAAGCGCCTCCGCGACGATGGCCTGGAGCTGCACCGGCTGCACTCTGAGCCGCAGCTTGCCCGCGATGATCGCGGACGAATCGAGGATGTCTTCGACAAGCCGGGTCAGCGCCGTCGCGTTGCGCTCGATCGTCTCCATCGCATGCTGCTGCTGATCCGTGGAGACCGCGCCTGCGCGCAGCATGCGCGCGTAACCGAAGATCGCGTTCAGCGGCGTGCGCAGCTCGTGCGAGAGCGTTGCGAGGAATTCGTCCTTCAGCCGGCTGGCTTCCTGCGCGGTCCGCAGCACCTCGGCTCGCGCTTGCTCGATCAGCTTCCGCTCCGTGATGTCGCGCGCGATCTTCGACGCGCCGACGATGCGGCCGTCCTCGTCGCGGATCGGTGAGACCGTCAGGGAGATGGGCACGAGCGTGCCGTCCTTGCGCTGGCGTATCGTCTCGAAGTGATCGATCTTCTCGCCATTCCGCAGCCGCGCCAGCAGGTCGTCTTCTTCGCCCTGACGGTCGGCTGGAATGATGCGGCAGATCGAGGTCCCGACGATCTCGGCGGATGTGAACCCGAAGAGATTCTCGGCCGCGCCGTTCCACGACGTAACGATGCCGTTCAGATCCTTGCTGACGATCGCGTCGTCGCTCGATTCGACGATCGCGGCAAGCCACCGCGCGGCGAACTTCGGCGGAATCGTCACGGTCGAAAATCCGCGCCGCGGCGCGCCGCCGGCGACGCGAGCTCGGACGATCGCCGTCGAGCCCAGGTGAGCAGCCGCTTCAACGGCCAGCAGTTGATGATTCGATCCCGAGGAATGCCCGCGAGCCGCGCGTGCGCGATCGCCGTCTCCGCGTATTCGAGCTCGTCGTTCGCGTGCGCGTCGCTGTCGAGCGCGAAGAGGCATCCGGCGCGGAGCGCGCGAGGAGCCAGCGTGTGGTCCACGTCCTGCCGCGACGGATCGCCGTCGATCTCGATCGCGACGCCGGTGCGCGCGGCAGCCGCGAAGACCGCATCCCAATCGGCGGACACGCCGGGTCTTGCGCCGAACTTCCGGCCTCGCGGGTGCCCGAGAATGTGCACGCCGGGCGTGGATACGGCGGCAATCATCCGCGCGGTCTGAGGCGCCGCGCTGCGCAGCGCCGAGTGCGGCGCGGCAACGACGATCTCGAGCGTCTCGAGCTCGTGCGGTTCCATGTCGATCGATCCGTCGGCGCGAATGTTGGCCTCGATCCCTTTGAGCAGCCGAAAGCGACCAGCGAACGCGCGGTTCAACTTCTCGATCTCGCGGTGCTGCTCGACGAGTTTCGCCATCGGAACGCCGCGGGCGATCGGAAGCCCGTACGAGTGATCGGTGACCGCCGCGTAGTCATAGCCGCGCGCGAGACACCCCTCGACGATCCCCTCGAGCGTCTGGCGGCCGTCGCTCCACACGGAGTGCATCTGCAAATCGCCGCGGTAGTCCGCCATCGACGGGCCGTCGAGGCTGGCGTCGCTCAGCGCGGCCATCACCTGCGAACGGCTCAGGAAATCTCCCCGCAGCTCCCGGCTCGCGTCGATCTGCTTGCGCTTGGGGCTCGACTGAACCGCCTGCTCCACCGTCGCCGAGGATCCGGTGCGCAGCACCTCGAGGATCACGCGCGTAGACGAGGGGCCGACGTTCGGGATCTTGCGGAGCGTTCCGTCCGGCTGGACGAGCGCCTCGATCGGCTCATCCAAATCGCTGATCGCCGCTGCGGCGCGCCGGTAGCCCCATCGGCTCTGCGTCGACGTCTGCACCGCGGCGAGATCGCGCAGCAGTCCGGCTATCAACGTGTTCGTGTCGCGGCCGGTCTCTTTCACGCGAACTCTGCCTTGCGCCCGATGGCGTCGAGATCCAGCGCATCGGAGGGTGTGACATCCGCCTTCAGCACGGTCCGCATTTGCTGGAGCGCGTCCAGGTTCTCCGCTTCGGTATTCGACACGATGCAGTCACCAGGCACGATGAGCCGGAAATCGCGCATGTAGGCGTCGTTCGCGCTGAAGAGCACGCAGATGTTCCCCGCGATCCCCGTCATGATGACCGTGTTCGCCCCGAG
Organism: Vicinamibacterales bacterium; assembly: GCA_036556425.1. Classification (GTDB taxonomy): domain Bacteria; phylum Acidobacteriota; class Vicinamibacteria; order Vicinamibacterales; family 2-12-FULL-66-21; genus DATBJJ01. The sequence goes on along the minus strand of DATBJJ010000098.1, from coordinate 30,620 downwards.
GCTTTCGAGCAGGATTTCGAGCGCCGTGCAGTGGAACGCCGAATGCTTCGGCTTGAGGATGAAGTAGTCCTCGCTGTCGGGCTGAAGGATTCGCGCCACTTCGCGTCCGGGCACCTCGTCGTGAATGCAGTGGTCGACGAGCGTCCGAAAATCCGATCGCCACTTCCCGAAGTTGTCGTTGATGTAGATCGTTGGAATGCCCGCGGCGCGCGCCCGCTGCTTGAGGCTGCGCAGGCGGCGCGCCATGGGTACGGCCTGCTCGACGAGCGGCTGGGAGCCGGGGAAGTCCATGTCGTTGATGACGTCGATCAAGAGAAGCGCCGCGCCGGAACCCGATTTCGCCATACTCATCCAGGCCGTAAGCTGCAACACGTGTTCCGATTTTATTCAGATTGTGACGGGCCCGTCACGGATATGAGCATGTGATTTGCACCGTGCGATCCGGTGCAGTCATTCTGAGGGGGTCCAGATGGCAAAGTACGGCAAGTCGGCGTCGAAGAACGTGGAGTCCGCGATGCGGCGCCGCAAACGCGGAACGCTCGAGAGCGGATCCGGCCGCAAGGTCCGAAGCCGGAAGCAGGCGATCGCGATCGCGCTGAACGAATCGCGCCGCAAGGGCGCGAAGGTGCCGCGCAAATCGTCGCGCAAGCGAGCGTCGTCGAAGAAGAGGTAGGGCTACTTCTTGGTCATTCCCTTCTTGATGTACTCGTCGAGCTCCTTCGCGAGCTGAGGATCGGTTGGCCGGCCGTACAACTCGCTCGACTTGTACTTTCCCGTCGCCATCTTCGCCTTGACCCACTCGTCGCGCAGGCGCTGCGTCTTCGCGGACGTGATGACTTCCTCGACGAGCTGCGGCGGGATGAAGAGGACGCCGTCGCGATCGCCGAGCACGATGTCGCCAGGCATGACGATGGCGCCGCCGATCTGGACGGGAACGTTGATTCCTGTCAGGAGGACGTCGGTCAGCGAACCAGGGTGCGTGCCGCGATAGTAGGCCGGCATGCCGGTCTTCGCGATGCGGCTCAAATAGAAGAGCGCGCCGTCGACGACGAGGCCCGTTCCCGTCGTTTTCTGAACGTAGTACGCCAGCTTGTCGCCGACGAACGTGCCGCCGTTCACTTTGCCGAACAGATCGACGACGGCAACGTCTCCCGGCTGGAGCATGTCGATCGCGGTCTGGTTGCGCAGCCGGCCGATGCCTTTCTCATCCGCCTCTTTCTGCGCGGCGTCCGCGAGGTCCGGACGCGTCGGCATGAACTGAACGGTGAACGCGCGGCCGACGAGCTTCTTGTCGGGCAGCAGCACGTTCCAGTTCGCCTCGTATTGGTTGACGTATCCCTTCTGACGCAGCAGGCCCCACGCCTCCTCGACGTCGAGGCCCATCTCGCGAATCGTGTTCACGAGCGCGTCGGGCACTTTCGGCCGGCCATCCGTGAACCGCTCGTACGGATTCAACGGCGTGTAGCGCGTCAACTGCGCGGGCGTCAGGCTGTTCACCTGCGCGTTCGCGGCGCCGGCAAGAACCACGGCCGATGCGATCGCGCACATGATGGATCGCGTCATCGTCAGACTCCTTGCGTGCCGCTCGCCTTGCGGGCCGTCCACGCCGCGCCGAGGTACTCGCCCATGCTCAACTCGCCCGACATGACGTCGCCGGCGATCTTGCCGGTGAACCGGTACGAGATCGCGTCGCCGTGCCGCTCGGTCACGCTGCTCGCGAGGACGACGGCGTCGCCGCTGATCGTGCCGGCGATGTCGCGCGTGACGAAGTTCCCTTGATGCAGGCCCGACAGCTTGTTGCCGTCCTGCGTGAGGTGCAGCGCATGCTTCGACGCGCTGGCCGCGTAAGCGATATCGACCTCCCATCGCCCCGAGAGATTGGCTGACGGCGCGGCCGGCGTCTCCACGGCCGGCAACGTGTGCTTCTTCGAGAGCACTTCGACGATCCGCTGCGCGACGATCTTCTCGTCGCCCGGCGCCATCATCGAGGACGTGATCGAGATGCCCGTATCGCCTTGATCCGAGCCGCCCTGCCGTCCGCCGCCGCCGCCCCCGCCGCCGAGGGTGATGCGCGGCTCGCCTTTGTCGAGCAGATCCGCGACGCCGGCGCCGGTGATGCCGAGGTGCGTCGAGTCCCAACGGATCCGGAGCGTGGGGCTGCGATTGCTCAGGCTCGCGCCGGGCTCGCGCTGCACGGCGGCGCTGACGCCCGCGATCTTCGACACGCGGTCGGCGATGTAGTCGCAGCGCGCGACCCATTCCTTCCACTCCGCGGCGTGATCGCGCTTGACCCAGCTCTCCACGGCGGCGAGCATCGCGATCATCTCTTCGCGCCCGACCTTCATCGCGCGCGCGTAGCCGTGATGCGGCGCGCTATGGACCCACGCCGCTCTGACGAGATCCTTCCGGCCGAGCAGCAGGCCCGCGCTTTGCGGTCCGCGGATGTACTTCCCGCCGCTGTACGCGACGAGGGTGGCGCCGCGCTTCAAATGGACGTTTGGAATCGTCAGGATCTCGGCGGCCGCGTCGACGAAGACCGGCACGTTGTGCGGCCGCGCGATCGCGGCGATCGCTTCCGTCGACATCGGCCCCGAGTCGTTTCGCGGTCCGGCGAAGATGTAGATCATCGCGGTCTTCGGACCGATCGCGAGCTGGAGCGCTTCCGGCGTCTCGACCTCGATGATCTTGACGCCGACCGCGCGGATCGCGGCGTCGTACACGTTCCGCGAGTGCGTGGGGATGATCACCTCGTCCTTCGCGAAGCCCTCGAGATTCGGAAGCCTCACGTGCAGATCGGGATTGCCTCCGGCGACGCATGCCGCGGTCCCATGCGACATCGCCGCGGCGCAGCCGGCGCTCACCATCCCCCACTCGGCACCGGTCAGCTCGGCGAGGCGCCTGCCGACCGCCTCCATGACCTCGTCGAGGTGCGCGTACTGCCTGTTGGCCGCCGTCTTCGCTGCCGCGACTTCCGGCAGCTCGATCGAGCCGCCGATTATCGTGAAGGTGCCGCGGCAATTGATCAGCGGTCGGACGCCGATGGCCTTGTAGACATCGGGCGCCGACTGCATCGCCGCCGCCGCGGCTTCGGATGCTGGAACGACCGCGCCGCTCCCGGCTGCCGCACGCGGCGCCGAGACGGCGCCGGCCGCGCCGAACAATCCCGCCGCGCGCAGTAAATCGCGGCGGCTTAACCTAGAAGGCGTGGACATGGATCCTCCCACTAGCTATCAGCTCACAGCTCTCAGCTCTCAGCCATCAGCTATCAGCTATCAGCTCTCAGTCATCAGTTCTCAGTTCTCAGTTCTCAGCTCACAGCTATCAGCTCTCAGCCATCAGTTCTCAGTTCTCAGCTGACAGCTGAGAGCTGACAGCTGAGAGCTAAAAGAGCAATTTCGCTCCCAACTGAATCTGCCGCATCGATCCGGCAGACGTGATCGTCCCGAACGCGGCGCCGCCGTCGAAGGAGGCGCCGGGATTGCCGTAGTTCACGTTGTTGAAGACATTGAACATCTCGACGCGAACCTGCAGCCGCGCGCCGCGGCCAACCTGGACGTTTTTCATCAGCGACAGATCGGTGCTGATGAACTTCGGTCCGCGCAGGATATTGCGGCCCGCGTTGCCGAAGGTGAACTGCGCCGGCAGCTCGAACGCGGAGCGGTCGTAGCAGTTGATCAAGCGGCGGCGCTCGACCTGCGTCGCGCCCGCCGTGTTCGGTTGGCAGTTCAACGACGGGACCGCGCCGACGAGATTCGGCCGCTGCCCTCCAACGCCGATGTTCGCGCGATCCTCGCCGAAGGTGATGTTCACGGGCGTACCGCTCTGGATCGTCGTGATGCCCGACACCTGCCACCCGGCCACGGCGTGCTTCAAGATCGGCTGCGACGACGTCTTCAGGAACGGGATGTCGTAGATGTAGCTGGCGACGACGCGGTGCGGCACGTCCCAGTTCGCGGGGCCGTAGTCGCGCCAGATGTCGTAGTTGTCCATCGTCGTGCCGCCGCCGTTCGAGTGGGTGGCCATGTCGCGCGTACGCGACCACGTGTAGTGCGCGTCCGCCTGCAGGCCGTGGCTCATGTGCTTCCGCAGGATGACGCTGAACGCGTCGTAGTCGGCGACGAGATCGTTGCTGATGATCCGGCGCGATCGGAACTTCTGGCTCGGCCGGCGCGCGTCGACGTTGCCGGCGCCCGGCGTGGGCGTGTTGTTGAAGAAGCTGCGATCGAGGTGGCTCGTGTTCGAGCCGAGGTATTGAAGGTCGAGCGCCGTGCCCCTCCACAACTCGCGCTGCACGTCGAAGCTCCATTGATCCTTGCGCGCGTTCGGCAGCTTGCGCGTCGGCGAGATCATGTCGGGCCGTCCGGCCGGGCCTACGGGGCCCGTCGGGCTCGTGAAGGAAAGCGCCGGGTTCGCGGGATCCGACGTGAACGTCGTCACGGCCGCGATCGGCGGATTGTTCGTGAGGAACGTGAACGAATTCATCTGGTTCGGGTTGTAGTAGATCCCGAAGCCCGCGCGCAGAACGGTCTTCTCGCCGAGCCGGTACGTCGCGCCGAGGCGCGGCGCGAAGTCCTTGTAGTTCCCGTCGTGGAACTTGAAGCCCGGCGACGGGAACGTGCTGGGGATGATCGTCTCGAAGTCTTCCGCGAGCATCGACGCGAGGCCGGCGTACGTTTGAACCGGCGTGTTGATCTCGTATCGCAGGCCCGCGCTGAACGTGACGTTGCGGGACGCCTGCCACTCGTCGTTCACGAAGAAGCCGTTGCGCCAGCCGCCGACGTGGCCCTGAATCTGATCCGTCGGCGGGATCACCGTGCGCGGAACTCCCATCATGAACTCCGCCATGCCGTAGCCGGCGATCGTGTTGTTGAAGGTGAAGGCGCCCCGCGGATCGTTCGCGGCGCGGCGGCCCGTCGCCAATCGTCGCAGATCGAATCCGAAGCGGACGTTGTGGGATCCGCGCGTGTACGCCATCACGTTCGACATCTGGAAGGTCGTGTCGAACTGGAACCAGTTCGTGCCGCCGCCGCCGAACCCGGTGAAGTTGGTGATATTGATCGTCGGCAGCCCCGGATTGTTGAACCGCGTGTCGCCGTCGAATCCGGGAATCCCGAGCGACGTGCCGGCATCGGACGGCCCGTCGGTATAGAACGGGTTGACCGTGTCGAAGTCGATGCGGTGATAGCCGATCCGGAAGTCGTTGTGCAGCGCCGGTTTCAGCGTGTGGGTGTACGAGAAGAGCCAGTTCTTGTTCACGCGCGGCTGATTCACCGCGCCGACCGGAAGGGCTGCGTTGAACACGTTGAGGCCGAAGCTGTCGTGCCAGTTGTAGCGGACGTTCAAGCGGATCTTGTTGCCGACGTTCTGATCGACCCGGGCCAGAACTTGATCGATGTCATCCTTTGCCGCGCTTTGACCCTGGTAGTTGTTGGATGTGCCGGACAAATTTGGCGCCGGGTAGTACCGCAGAAGCGCCTGCGCGATCGGCGACAGCATCGACGACGGAATGACATTGCCCGCGAACGGCTGCTGCGTGAACGGATTCCTGACGGTCGCGCTGACCTCCGAGAAGTTGCCGGCGCGCATCAAGTTCGTCGGAACCGACGCGAACGGGCTCGTGATCGCCTCGCCCCGCACCCCTTCGTACGCGCCCATGAAGAACGTCTTGTTGCGTCCGTCATACAGGCTCGGAATCACGATCGGGCCGTCCATCTGTCCGCCGAACTGCTTCCGGTTGCGCGGATTCTTCGGGTTCGCCGGGTTCTCGAAATAGCCGCGCGAATCGAGCGATTCGTCCTGGCCGAAGTAGAAGAGCGCGCCGTGGTTCGTGTTCGTGCCGCTCTTCGTGACCACATTGATGTGGACGCCGAGATAGGAGCCGTACTCGGCCGACGTGCTACCCGTCTGGATCTGGATCTCTTCGACCGCGTCGGCAATCGGACGCATGCTCGTCGCCGCGAGAAGATTGGACGAGGAGTTTATGCCGTCGAGCGTGAGGCTGTTCTGAATCTCGCGCTGGCCGGCGCCCCTGAAGCTCAAACCGATGTCGCTGTTGAGCCCTCCAAGGACGCCGGGCGTCGTGCTCGCGAGGCTCCACACGTTGCGTCCCGAGAGCGGGAGCTCGACGACCGCGCGCTCGCCGATCGTCTCGGACACCGTCGCGCGATCGGTGTTGAGCACCTGCGCCGTGCCTTCGACGTTGACGGTCTCGGTGACGCCGCCGACCTGCAGCGTCGCGTTGGTGCGGACGACCTGGTTCGTGGCGACTTCGACGCCGCGCGCCGTGAAGGACTGGAAGCCGTCGATCTTCACGGTGATGTCGTACTTGCCGGGACGCACGAACTGAATGTTGTAGTAGCCGTCCGCGTTCGTCGTCGCCTCATACGTGTCTTTCGTGCCGACGTTGACCGCTGTCACCAGCGCGCCGGGCACGACGAGCCCGCCGCTGTCGGTGACGGTGCCGACGAGCGCGGTCTGCTGCGCGAGCTGCGCAGCCGCGTTCGCGGTGAGGAACAGACAAAGAGCCAGGGTCAACGAAAGTCGCCGCATCATGTGCTCCCCCCTCACTTTTCTCTCCGTCCGCGCGTATAGTCCCATCTCGGGTCGCCACCGCGCGCTCCCGGTCCGAGCGTGTCCCATCGCTCCGCCGTCAGGCCGTTCAGGTCGTACACGACTCGTCCATCGCGCAGCGTCATCTCACACGACAGCCTGCGCGTGCTGTTCATGCGCCCGCCGACCGGATCCACGAAGCCGAAATTCCCCTTCTCGAGCCTGAGCACGGCAATGTCGCCGGCCGCGCCGACAGTCAAGTGCCCGAGCTCTTCGAGCTTGATCTCCTTCGCCGGGTTCCACGTCGATCGCACGATGACGTCCTCGAGCGACATGCCCATCGCGAGAAACTTACCCATCACGTTGAGCATGTCCTTCATGCCCGCGTTCATGCTCGCGGTGTGGAGATCGGTCGAGATCGAATCCGGAACGAAGCCGGCCTTCATCAGCGGCACCGCCGTCGACCATCGGAAGCTCGAGCCGCCGTGGCCGACGTCGAAGATCACGCCGCGCTTGCGGCCCTCGATCATCGCCTGGCTCGGACCCTTCGACTCCGGATCCTGCTCGCCGCGAACGCCGCCGTACATGTGCGTGTAGATGTCTCCGGCGCGGAAGTACTTCGTGAACAAGTCGAGAATCGTGCGGCCGGCCTTCACGTTGCCGCCGAAGTCGACCATGACCGGGATGTTCGCGATCTTCCCGACTTCGACCGCGCGCTCGTACGGCGACCACTCCGGCCCGTTGAAATGCGCGCTCTTGATCCCGACGACGACGCCCTTGTGCTTCATCGCCATGTCGGCCGTCGGCTTCACCTCCATGTCCGCGAGGTTCTGCTCGATAGGACCGGAGCCCATCCCGGCGCCGACGATGTTGAGGAACGCCGTCACTCGCGTCTTCGATTGATCGATCACCCGGCGCTTGAAGTCCTCGAACGTCCGCCAGCCCGAGCTGCCCGCGTCGGCGACCGTCGTCACGCAGCTTCGCAGCGTGAAGCCGTCGGGATAGACGCTCCAATCGCCGCCGGCGTAGTCGTTCCTCTTCTCGCCCGGATACACGTGCACGTGAATGTCGACGAGGCCCGGCGTCACGTAGAGACCGGACGCGTCGACCGCCTTCAGTGCGCGCGCGGGCGACAGGTTCTGCGCGACCGCGGCGATCTTGCCGTCCTTGACGGCGACGTCGCGGACGGCGTCGATCCGGTTGCGCGGATCGATCACGTGTCCGCCTTTGATGAGGAAGTCGAACTCGGCGCTGGTCTGCGTCTGCCGCGCGGCTGCGCCCGCGACGAGCGCCGCCAGCACGAGAACCGTTGCCCGTGACATGGTTCCTCCGAGGCTCCGTTACTTTCGGCCCGCGGGCGGCGGCACGTCGGTCCACACCGGAGCCGCGCGCCCGTTCAAATCCCACACGATCTGTCCGGCCTTGACCGTCAGCTCGCATTCGAGCTTCTGATCGCCCGCGAGCTTGCCGCCGCCGACGTCGATGAAGCCGAACGTGCCGCGCTGGACATCGAGCACGGCGATGTCCGCTTCCGCGCCTTCGCCGATGTGGCCGAGATCGGTGCGTTTGATCACCTCGGCCGCGCGCGCGGTGTTCGCCTTGATCACGTCCTGCAGCCGCATCCCCATGTTGAGGAACTTGGACATCGTGTTCAGGATGTCTTTCATGCCGCTGTTCATGCTGCCGGTGTGCAGATCGGTGCTGATGACGTCCGGCGCGAAGCCTTGTTTCATCGCGGGCACGGCCTGGCGGAAGAGGAAGCTGCCGCCTCCGTGGCCCACGTCGAAGATCACGCCGCGCTTTCGAGCCGCGAGCACGAACGGCCGCACGCGCCCCTGCTCGTCGACGATCGGAATCCGTCCGGCGACGTGCGCGTAGGTGTGCGTCAGGATGTCTCCCGGACGCAGGTATTTCATCAAGAGATCTTCGAGCGACTGCGGCGGCGTGTGCGTGCCGAAGTCGATCATCACGGGCACGTTCGTGTCCGTTCCCGCCGCGACGGCACGCGTCACGGGATCCCACTCGGCGCCCGTGTAGTGCGCGACCTTGATCCCGACGATCACGCCGGGATGCTGCCGGATGCGCATCGCGGTCAGCCGCGCGTCCATGTCGGCGAGGTTCTGCTCGACCGGACCGCCCTTCATGCCGGAGCCGACGATGTTGATGAACGAGAGCACGCGCGTCCGCGCGCGATCGATCACTTGATCCTTGAACTGCGGGAAGTTGCGCCATCCCGCTCCCCCGGCGTCGACGAGCGTCGTCTGCCCGCTGCGGAACGAGTGAGGGTCCGGCGCCACCGCGCTTTCGCCGTTGCTCAAGTACGCGTCGCGCTCGGTGCCGTGGAAGACGTGCGCGTGGATGTCGATGAGCCCGGGGACGACATACAACCCGGTCGCGTCGACGACCCGCCGCGCGAGCGCGGGATCGATCTTGTCGGCGACCCGCGCGATCTTGCCGCCGGCGACCGCCACATCCCGCACCGCGTCCACGCTGTTCCGCGCGTCGATCACGTGACCGTTGCGGATCAGGAGATCGAATTGCGGCTGGGCGGTGGGTTGCGAACTGCCCGCTGCCAGCTCCCAGCTGCCAGCGTCCAGCTGCCAGCTCGCTACACCGAGGAGAAGAAGGAGGCCCAGCCGGATCCTGCGCGATCGAGTCGACATAGAGGTCTGCCTTAACGAGACACGGCGTCACGGCGCTGCGCGTCACGATGAGCACGATGAACACGAAGAACCCAAAGGGATTTCATCGTGATCATCGTGTCATCGTGTTCATCGTGATCGCGTCAGCCCGTGATGCGTTAACGCCGATGTTAGAAGTGGTACTTGATAGCAAACTCCAGATTCCGCGCCTGGCTCACCGTGCCCGTGATGCGGCCGAACGTGTTGGGCACGCTGAAATTCGAAGCCGGCGGCGAGAAGCTCGGATGATTCAGGATGTTGAAGAACTCAGCCCTGAAATCGATATACCGCCCGCCCGGAAGCGGGAATTTCTTTCCGAGCGACACATCGAGGTTCGAGTACCTCGGCGCGCGGACGATGCCGACGCCGGAGTCGCCGAAGCTGCCGAGCGGCGGCATGACGAACGCGGTTTCATCGAGCCAGTGATCGATGTTCTGATCCGCCGGCACGCCGCTGCCAATCCGGTTGGGCCTCGACGAGCCGCGCGGGTTCTGCAGCGAGACGTCGTTCGCCGTCACCGTGATCGGGAAGCCGGTGTGCCAGTTGAATACCCCGCTGATGTTCCAGCCGCCGAGGAACGCGTCGACGATCCCCTCCGTGCCGCCGCGACGGTTGCTCTCGCGGTGGAAGGGCACCTCGTAAATCGCGGAGATCGTCATGTTGTGCGCGGCGTCGAAGAACGCCGGACCGTAATTCTTGCCGCGGCGGTCGTAGTTGTTGTACGAGTACGCGCCCTGCGCCGCGACGCCGGCGCTGCCGTAGTACCCGAGGTTGTCGGTCATCGTCTTGCTCCAGGTGTACGACGCAAGGAACTCGAGTCCCCTGGAGTAGCGCTGGCGCGCGCTCGCCTGCAGCGCGTTGTAGTTGCTGATCGCCCACGAGTCGGTGCCGCTGATCTGCGTCACCGCCGGCAGCACGGAGAAGAGCGGCCGGCGCTGCTGGAACGGTATCCACGTGGACGCTGGTCCGGTCCCGGGCAGCGGCTGGTTCCAATCGGTCGGCGCCACGAGGTGCGTGGCTTTGTGGCCCACATAGCCGATCGTCGCCGAGCTCGCCGGCGTGAGCTGGTATTCGAACGTCATGTTCCACTGCTGCGTGAATTGCGGACGGAGATCCGGGTTCCACACGCGGATCAATCCCGACGGCTGATCGCGCACGATGACGTCCGTGAATCCGCGCGTGATCGTGCCGGGGCCTGACGAACGATCGAAAGTCGTGTCCGCTTCGGAGAAGAGCGGCGGGTTCAACGGCAGGCGAAGGTTCGATCCCGTGCCTTCCATGTACTGCGTGATGCCGTATCCGGCGCGAACGACGAGCCGGTCCTCGAACATCTTGGGCGTCCACGCGAAGCCGACGCGCGGCTCGAAGCCCTTGTAGTACGGATCGTAGAGCGCGCGGCTGTTGCCATCCCGACCCGCGAAGAGCTGTTGGCCCGTCGTGATGTCGAAGTTCGACTGGCGATCGTGCACCTCGACGACCGGCGACGTGTACTCCCAACGTATGCCGAGATTCAGCGTCAGGTTGTTCCGCATCTTGAAGTCATCCTGGAAGAACACGCCGATGCGGTTCTGCCGATGGCCCCAGGTGCCGGAGTTGCTGCCGAGCGCTTTCCGCTGCAGCAAGTCGAGCAGGAAGTCCGCATAGGCCGATCCCGTGAACGTGCCGTCGTAGACGAACAATCCGAGCAGGCCGTTGTTGCCGGGATAGAAGCGATTCTGCTGATAGCGGAGCCACTGTCCGCCCATCTTCATGAAGTGCCGATCGCGGTTGATCGTCAGCGTGTCGCCGTAGTGGAACGTGTTCGTGACGTTGTCCTCCGTCACGGCTGCGGTCCCGATAGCGTTCAGGCCGTTGCCCAGCGCGATTGAGCTCAAGCCCGGAATGGCCTGCGGGCCCGGAATGCCGAACGTCGCGTTGCCGGTGCCGAGGCCGGACCAGTCGAGCAGGTCGTTGATGAAGACCGCGCGGTTCATGCCGATGCGGAGCTCGTTGACGATCCGCGGGTTGATGATGCGCGTCCAGTTGAGCGCGACGTTCTGCGGGCGGCTGAACGTCTTCCCCGTCAGCTCCACGGGCAGCGCGCCGCGGACGCCCAGCGTCTCGAAGTTCGCGAACGAATACCGTCCCGAGAAGTTGTCCTGATTGGTCAGCCGCGCGTCGATCTTGACGTCGAACTGATGGCCGTCGAGCTCGTTCTCGAAGCTCGTCACGTAGTTCCCCGTGATGTTCGTCGTGCCCGGCCGCGTCGGCAGCGGGTACAAGTTCGGGTTCGCGAACAACGCTCGCGCGACCGGATTCACGATCCGATCGGCCGGGATGCGATTGCCCGGAAACTGCGTGCCCGTCCGCGGATCGATGATGTTCGTCGTGAGGCTCGACAGATCGCCCGCGCGCCACTCGGCAGGCGCGACGGTGCGCGTCGTCCCGCCGCCGGTCCGCTGCCGCGTGCCCTGGTAGTCGCCGAAGAAGAAGATCTTGCTCTGGACGATCGGACCGCCCAAGGTGCCGCCGTAGATGTTCTGCCGCAGCTTCTGCTTGGGCGCCCCGTTGCGATTGTTGGCCCACGAGTTCGCGTCGAGCTTGTCGTTCCTGAAGAACTCGAACGCGTTGCCGCGGAACTCATTGGTCCCCGATTTGAGCGTGGCGTTCACCGTCGCGCCGGTGACGTTGCCGAACTCGGCGGAGGAGTTGCTCGTTTCGATCTTGAACTCCGCGAGCGCGTCGATGTTGGGCTTGTAGCCGATGCGGTTGTCGATCGTCTCGTCGACCGAGATGCCGTCGAGCAGAAACGCGTTGCCCTGCTCGCGGTTGCCGTTCACGTACGGCCGCCCCTGCGCTCCCTGGCCGACGCTCGTGAATCCGCCCGGGTTCGGCGTGATGGCGCCGGCGACGTACAGCGTGAGCTGCTGGAAGTTGCGGCCGTTGAGCGGCAGACTCTCAATTGTCTTCTGCGACATCACATGGCCGACGGTCGTCGACTCGGTCTGCAGCACGGGTGACGCGCTGACGGTGACTTCGTCGGTGAGCGCGCCGATCTCGAGCGTCAGATCGATCCGCGCGGTCTGATTGACTTCCAACTGCAGCGGATTGGAGACGACTTTCTTGAATCCGGTCGCTTCGACGGAGACGACATAGGTGCCGATCGGAAGGAACGGAATTCGAAAGACGCCCGCGTCGCTCGTTTCGGCCTGATGTTCGAGCTTCGTCGCCTGGTTGATGGCGACGACTTTGACCTTCGGTACGGCGCCGCCGCCCGAGTCTGTCACCGTGCCCGTCAATGTCGCGGTGTAGGTCTGGGCAACGGCGGCGACGGGAATCACGAGGCAGGCGGCAATCAATACGATCAGCCTGCTCGTCAACCGTCGGTAGGTATGCATGCGTCCTCCCTTTGCTCTCTGCGCTCTTCGCTTTCATCAATGGTCCGGCGACCGCTCGCCGGGCCAACGTCATCGATCCATCCGTCCAGTCTGTCCCAGAAAGACCCGGCCCCCGACGCGCAGCGCCGGAAGCACGAATTCCGTGTAACCGTTCCGGTGCTGCGGCGACAGCAGCGAAACGCCGTCTTCAGGGGACTCGTAGTGCACGACCGAGAACGTCCCCTTCACGCGCAGCTGCACGGGGAGTGGCTGGTGCGCGTAGTTCAGGGCGGTCACCAGGACGGTGCCGCCTTCGTGCGCCGCATACGGCGCGGTCAGAACGGTGATGCCGTTCCAGATATCGATCACGCGATCGTCCGCGCCGAGGAGCTTGCGCATCTCGAGCGCGAAGGCGTTCGGATCGGACAACGCTTTGTCGACGGTGCGTACCTTGCCGCCCTTGCGGCCGAACGCGTCCAGCGCCGCGAGCGCCTGGCCGATCGGCTTGTCGAGCACGATCACGAGCTTCAGATTCTCGAGGCCCGCCTCGTTGAGTTTGTCCGGGGGGATGATCGCGAACGGCAAGTTGTGGCGCGCCATCAGGTTCATCGCTTCGAACCACACCATCGGCTGCGCAGCCACGACGCCGATGTTCGCGATCGGCCGGTAGCGATTCACCAGATCCCACGAGTAGAACTCGAGGTAACGCTTGATCTCGGTCCACTCGGCGCGCGCGTCAGGCTCGCCCGCCAGCAATCGCTTCTGGAAGCGCTCGTGCAGCGGCAGCACGAGATCGCCGCCGAAGCTGCCCGACTCGGCGATCGCGACGAGATAATCCTCGAGCGACGGGCCTTCGTCCGCGTCCGACAGCGTGATCGGTTGCCAGTCGTACGTCACGACCGGCGTCGCATTTGGCGCGCCGGCCTGCAGGATGCGGATCAGCGCCGCGTTGTTCTCGATCCATGGCTGCGACGAGCGTCCGGTGACCTGCAGCACGTCCTTGTTCTTCGTCACCCAGTTCGTGCGGACGTGCGGCCACTTCGCGCCGTGCTTCGGCGCGATGACGCCCGCCATCGACGCACCGGCAGGCGCGGGACCGGGCTTCGCGGCGTCCGCCTCGACATAGACGCGGTATCCGCGCGCGAGCGCCGCCTTGATCGTCTTGCCGTTCGCGCCGCGTACGACGAGCGTGGAGATTCCGAGGCTCTGCGGCGACGGCACCTGATTGAGATCCCAACGGACGAACACTTCGGCTAACGCCAACCGCGTCGAGCACACGAGCAGCACGAGGGCGAAGCACGCCGAACGCGAGACAACCGATCGAGCGCTGCACATCATCGTGGCTCGGGCGCGGACGACTCGAGGCGGCCGTCGGGCGAGATCCAGTACGCGGTGACGCCATCGAACCGCGCGAGAAGCGTCCGCGATTCCTCCCTCGACATCATCAGCAGCGTCGTCGACAGCGCGTCCGACACGGTCGCGCGCGGGGCGATCACGCCGATCGTCGTGCGGCTCTCCGCCGGCGCGGCCGTCCGCGGATCGACGATCGGTCCGCGCAGGCCCGCGTCGCTCGATCCGGTCTGACTCGACGTGGAGATCGACGCATCGCGTAGCGTGAGCGAGATCGGATGCGACGCGCCTTCCGTGCCAACGCTGACGGGCCATCCCTGCCGGCCTGGCGGCGTTCCAACCGCGGCAATCGAGCTGCCGCCCGCGCTGATCGTCGCGTGGCGGATGCCCGCCTTTGAGAGGATCTCGATTCCGCGATCGACCGCGTATCCCTTGCCGATGCCGCCAAGATCGATCTCGACGCAGTCGGACGCCAGGCGGATTCGATCGGGCGCGGCCATCTCAATCTTCTCGTAGCCGACGCACCGGCGCGCGCGCGCGATGTCCGCGTCGGACGGATCGCGCCCGTTCGACGCCGCGAGCGTCCACACGCCGACGAGCGGCGCGATGGTCACGTCGAACCTGCCGTTCGAGAGCCGCGAGAACGATTGCGCTTCGCGCAGAACGTCGTACAGGCTCGGCTCGACGGCGACGTAATCCGTGCGGCCCCGACGGAGCAGATCCGCAAGGTCGCTGTCCGCCTTGAAATTGCTCAGGACGCGATCGAGCCGGACGATCTCGTCGAGCGCCGCGCCCGCGGCGCGCGCGGCCTCTGCGCGCGACTCGTGATAAATGGCGACGTCGAACACCGTCCCCATCGCGTAGCGGTGTTGATGGATGAATGAAAGCGTGGTTCCAGGGTTCCCCTGTTCCACGGTTCCCGGGTTCGCGATCCGCAGCGCGATCGTCACGAAGATGGCGAGGCTAGCGCAGCGCATACAGCACGCCCGGATAAGTGGCGAGGTAGACGGCCTCTTCGGTGAGGATCGGCGTCGACTGCAGCGAGCCGCCAAGGTTCGCACGCCAGAGCTCGTTCCCGGTCTGCATGTCGAAGGCCTGCGTGGCCCCGTAGAACGTTTGAATGCAGACGATCGGATCGCATGCGACGGGCGTCGCGGTGAGCGTCCGGAGCGACCGCGATTTCCACACTTCCTTTCCGTCGGCGATCGAGAGCGCGTAGACGAAGCCGTCCTTGCCGCCGAAGAAAGCCTTGCCGGCGGCAACCGCGGCCGACGAGTAGATGCCGAGGTTCGTTTCGATTTTCCAGCGCACTTTCCCGCTCGCCGCGTCGAGCGCGTAGAACCAGAAATCCTCGGATCCGACGAGGACGAGACCATCGGCCACTGCCGGCGACGCCGCGATCGCGTCGCCCGCCTGATGGATCCACGCATCCCTTCCCGTCGCGGCGTCGAGCGCGTACAGGCGCCCGTCTCCGGATCCGACGTAGACGATCCGCTCGGTCGCAAATGCGGTCGAGCAAATCTCTCCGCCGGTCTCACGCGTCCATCGGATGCGTCCGGTATCGAGATCCGCCGCTCTGAAGCGTCCGTCCGTCGATCCGAAGTAGACGACGCCGGAAAGAACCGTCGGCGAGGTCCACACCGGACCGTCCGCCGGCGCGGTCTTCCAACGCAGCCGTCCGGTCGCGCGCTCGACCGCATACACGGCGCCGTCGTCGCACCCGAACAGCACGAGGTCTCCGGAGATCGACGGCGTCGAGTTGCTCGCGGCGGCCGCTCGATACGACCAGCGCCGTTTGCCCGAGCGGGCGTCGAACGCGTGGAGGCGTCCGTCGCGGCACGTCACATACACGGCGCCGTCGACGAGCACCGGGCTCGATCGGACGGACTCCTCGAGCGCGTTCTTCCAGATCAGTTCGCCCGGCGGCGCCTTCCTCGGCGCCGTCGATCCGCCGCGGCGATCGTTCGCGGCGAGCAGCGTGATCCAGTTGCCGTTATCCAACGCGGACCTTTCGGCGATCGATGTCGGCGAGCTCCCATTTGCCCAGACCGAGCAGGCTCGCGGTCTTGATGTGCCCGGGCTCGCGGAAGAACGGATTCTTCATCGCGCTGCGCTGCATGTCGCCGATGTTCTCCGGATTCCGATCCCAGAGCGAGGGCGCGCCGACGTCGCGCCGTTTCCGCTCGACGATCTCCAGCTCGACGCGATCGACGGCCACCGGATCCGTGCCGAAGAGCAGCGTCTTCGCTTCCCAGACGAATTCCGGGTTCCACGCGAACGGCCCGCTGTGATACACGGCGCGGATGCCGTCCATGATGTGCAGCACGGATTTGACTCGCAGCGGCGATGCCGTGCACATCACGGCGATCACCGGATCGGTGTACGTCTTCGTGCCGGCGTGCGTGCGCGCGACGTTGTTGAACGATCCGTACGCGAGGTTCTTGAGGCATCCGGTGACGCCGGACGCGTTGTGCTCCTTCAGGCACGGAAGATTGATGATCTTGTTCGCCTCGCTGACGACGACGCTCGCCAGATAGGAGCGCGTCTCGCGTTCGCCGAAACAATCCATCTCGCAGAAGACCGTGGGGTCGTACCCGCTTCGCCGCTCGCCCTCGACCGACCAGCGCTGATCGAGGCCGACGACCCGCACGCCCGGCGGGACGAGGAGGTGGTAGCCGTTCACCTCCAACTGATTCGAGTTCCTGTCGTACACGATGATGTTCTTCGGCGGGACGCCGACCGCGCCGAGCGAGCGGACCACCTCTCGCACGAGCGCGATCGACGTCGTCGTTTCCGGGACGCCCGACGGGTTGACCTTCAGCGCGACGACATCGCCCGGTGAAAAGAACCGCGCCCACGCATCGCGAGGCGACACCTCGCCTGTGAGCGTTTTCATGCCGGCTTCCACCATCGCGCGAACCGCGTCCGCGGAGACGCGGCGATCGACGATCGCTCGCGCGTGCTCGGTTTCCACCACGCGTCCGGGGAACAAGCCAGGCATCCCGAGCGGCGACGGAGGAAGATCGGGCGCTTGCACGTCGATCTTGAGGCTCTTCAGCGCCGAATCGGGCTGCCGTATCGGCAACCCGATCAGCCCGAGATTCAGCGAACCGAGCGCCGCGTTGTAGATGAACGTCCGCCTGTTCATAAACGCCGATCTCGCGGATCACCGCGGATCACACGGATCCGATCCGCGTGATCCGCGTCATCCGCGTCACTAGAACTGCAGTCGCAGTCCGAGCTGCACCCACCGCGCGCCAGGGGTGTTCGTCCCGCTTTCCGCGCTCCCCGGCGTGAACAGCATGAAGTTGTTCGCCGTGAAGCCGGTCACCGGAGCGCCCCAGTTCGTGTGGTTGAACACGTTGGCCGCCTCGATCCGGAACTCCGGCCGCAGGCGCCCGATTTGGAACGACTTGAACAGCGACAGGTCGACGTTCCAGACGCTCGGCCGGCGGAATCGGTTCCGGCCGCTGGTGCCGAATCCCTCGGCGCCGAGTCCGGACGGCTGCGAGAAGATCGAGACCGGATAGTACGGCTCGGTGGACGACCCGGCGTCACCCGAGGGCTTCGGATCGCCAGAGACGTTGATGAAGATCGATCCGCAGCCCTGGCAGTTGAGCGCCGTGTTCGTGCCGCCGATCGAATACGGCGTGCCCGAGAACGCGGAAACGACGCCGTTCAACTGCCACCCGCCGAGCGCGGTGCCGAGCGCGGTCGTGTCCTCGCGGAGGAACGGCAGCGCATACACGAATCCCATCTGGAACACGTGCGTCCTGTCGAAGCCGGCGAGCGTGAAGTTCTGGTCGTACATCAACGGATGGTTCCACGTGAGACCGACCCACCCATCCTCGTCCGCCATGTTCTTCGCGCGGCTGAGTGTATACGCGCCCTTCAGCATCAGGCCCTGACGGAACGGCCGATTGAGGGCGATCTGGAGGCCGTGATATCGGCTCTTCGTCCTTGACGCCCAGTCGTTGATCGCGGTGGTGCCGGCGAGCGCGAAGTACTTGCGCGATGCGTTGCCGCCGCCGGGTTCGCCGTAGTTGATGTTCAGATCGGCGTAGCCGCCATCCGTGCGCGTGCCGACGTACGCGACCTCGGCGGAGATGTTCCCCGGCAGCAGATACTCGTACGCGACATTCCACTGCTGAACGACTCCGCGATCGACGTCGTTGGGATTCGGCGAGCGCATGAAGACGCCCTGCGGCAGGCGCACGCGGCCCGAGCTGATATCGGGAACGGGCACCGGCGCGATGCCATCCTGCAACGTGCCGAGCGCGGTGTACTGCTCGGCGCTGCGATTGAAGAAGATGTCCTGCGGGAACGATCCGCGCATCGGACGCGACCACGGCAGCGGGTTGATCGTGCGTCCGTAGCCGACTCGCGCGACGGCTTTGTCGCCGACGCGGTACATCAGTCCCGCGCGCGGAGCGAAATACACGGTCTTGAGATCGATGCCGACATCCTTCGGCACGTTGCCGAAGCCGCCGATCAAGACCTCGTACGTGCTGTAGTCGAGGCGCTCGATGCCGCGGTTCGCGCGCGTCATCAGCGGATAGTGCTCCAGGCGCAGGCCGAGGCTCACCGTCAGGTTCGAGTTCACGTTCCATCGATCCTGGACGTAGACCGCGTTCTGCCACTCGCGGCCGGTCATCTCCTCCGTCTGAACGTCCTTGCCCTGGAACGTCTGCAATCCGAGCAGGAACGTGCCGAACGTGTTCCACTGGAGCGGCGTGTAGCCGGGCACCGACGTCATCAGCGAGCTGAAGCCAAGCTGACCGCGGACGCCGCCGTTGCCGCCGAACTCCGCCTGGATGTGATTCAGCTCGTGGCGGACGATGTCCACGCCGAAGCGCAGGTTGTGGCTGGGGAGCACTTTCGTCAGCGCCGTGCTGAACGTGTAGCTGCGCTCTTTGCGGAAGAGCGGCATCCAGTTGGGCGTCGTGCCGACGGCGTAGCCGTTGTCGAAGTACGGCATGCCGCTCTGACGGATGTCGGGACCGTTCGATCCGCGAATGCCGAGATCGAGGCCGATGTTCAGACCGTAATCGGGGCCGGTGACCGTCTGGTTCTGGATGTTCGCGCCGAAGTTGCCGTCGAGCACCAGGTTCGGACCGAGCGTCCACGTGTGCCCGACCGTCGCGACGTACACGCGCGTATCGCCGAGGCTGCCGTTGTCGAAGCCGAGCACGAAGTTGTCGACGACTTCGGCGTCGAGCATCGCGAACTTGCCCCACACGGTGTGCGAGCCGGTCCGCTGCCAGTTCATCTTCACGTCGTAGTTGTCCCGATTGACCTGCACTTCGCGGAACTGCTGGTAATCGTCGGGAAGCTGGTTCGAGTTCAGATCCGACGCCGTGTTCGGCGCGGGGTAGTACGACATTACCGAGCGCGCGATGGGGCTGATCAGACCCGACGGGATCGCGGAGTTCGGGAACAGCTCGCGGCCGACGCCGCCTGCGCCGCCGGTGAACGGATTGTAGAGACGGAACGCCGAGTACGCCGACGCGACCTCGCCGAAGTCGCCGTTGCGCATCCGCAGCGACGGCACGGCGTAGCTCGCAAGCGATCCGCGGCGATCCTTGAAGCGCTCCACGGACCCGAAATAAAAGAGCTTGTTGTGGATCACCGGGCCGCCGAGCGTCGCGCCATACGTGTTGCGCGAGCGCGGCTGCTTCGGCCGGTCGAACGCGTTGTCGAAGAACGAATTCGCGTTGAACTCGTCCTGGTTGTTGAACCAGAAGCCCGATCCGCGAAGTTGGTTCGTGCCCGACTTCGTGATGACCGTGGAGGCCGCGCCGGCCGCCATGCCGTACTCCGCGTCGAAGCTGTTCGTCGCGACGTTGACCGTCTCGATCGTCTCGGCCGGCTGCACGTAGCCCACGTGGTGCGGCAGCCAGATGTTCACCGAGACCGCGCCGTCGATGCGGGTCGCGTTGCTGTTCGGCTGCGTGCCGTTCACCCACGTGCGAAGCGATCGTCCCGGCGTGTCGATTTCGGCGTTCTGGAATTGCGCCGGCGTCGCGCCGGGCACGAGATTGATGAGCGCCTGGTAGTTGCGGTACTGGTTCAACGGAAGATTCGTGATCTCCTGCGACGTGAGCTCCGTGTGCAGATCGGACTTGTCCGTCTGCAGCGGCGTCGCCTCGCTGACGACCTGCACGACCTCCGTCACCGCGCCAACGGCGAGGACGACGTTGATGCGAACCGGATTGCCGGCGCTGACTTGAATTCCCTTCTGCTGATGCTCGCGGAAGCCGCTCAGCATTGCGGTCAGGTCGTACGTGCCCGGCAGCAGGTTGCGGAACGTGTAGGCGCCGTCCGAATCGGTGACGGTTTCGACCTTGAGCCCCGTGCCCGCGTTCGTCGCGGTCAGCGTCGCCCCTGGAGCAATGGCGCCCTGCGCATCGGTGACGTTTCCGACGATGCTGCCGTAGAGCACCTGCGCGCTGGCAGGACGAACGGCAAGGCTTGCAAGCGCGAACGCGAGAAAGCTCGCCGTCAGCGCCATGGATCGCCATGGCCTTCGGACCGAAATGACTTTCAACATAAACGCACCCTCCATCTCAACCCGAGGTTCAAAAGAACAAGACCACATGACGAATCCTCTCGTTCAACGGACAACGGGCTCCGGCGCGCGCTCGAACCAGCGGCGCGCGTATTCGTCGAACACCTTCACGTTGTGATCGGGCCGGACGCCCGCGACGTTCGGCGAAACGAACGTCGTGAGCGGATAGCCGCGATCGGCCAGCCGCGCGCCGGTCTCGGCGAGCAGCGCCATCGAGATCGACACGGCGGCCACCGTCGATCCCGCGGCGATCTTTCCCGGCGGTCCGACGTCGACCTGCGCATCTTCCGGCTCCACGCAGTTGTCGATCGCGATGTCCGCCAGATCCGACAGCGTCGTCCGGCCCACGACGTGGCGCGTGAGCGCCGCGTTCTCGTGCGACGAGATCGTCACGATCTTCGCGCCGCGATCGCGTGCGTACGCGGCGGCTTCGATGGGCGCCGCGTTCGTTCCGCCGTGCGAGAACACGACGAAGCAGTCGCGCGAGTCGATCGGATAGCTCTGGAGGAACTGCTCGATGTAACCCTCGCGGCGCTCGATCCACAGCATCTCGCGCGCGCCATGCGGGCCGATCACGCTCGACCACATCAGCCGCGGATCGTAGAGCGGGTAGAAGCCGACGAAGCTGCCGTAGCGCGGGAACACGTCCATCACCGGAATCGCGGAATGCCCGCTGCCGAAGAGATACACGCGGCCGCCGGCGGCGATCGTGTCGGCCATGAGCGCGCCGGCCTCGCGCAGCCGATCCGTCTGCGTGGTCTGGATCCGGCTCAGGATCCGCTCGATGCGGGCGAAGTAATGGGTCGCGGACATCGGACTCGCACTCGTTCAGGAGAGGTCGCGCCGGGCGGCCGAATGCTTGACCAGGTCGAGCACGATCTTGTAGCGGTCGGCGCGCATGACGGATCGCACGTACTCGAGCGCGCGCCCATCGGCGAGCCGCGCGACGCGCTCGGCGCCCATCACCGGAGATCCCACGGCGAGGCGAAGCAGTCCGGCATCCTCGGCGCCGACGCCGAACGCGAAATGGGTTTCATGCGCGCTCGACGGATACAGGTTGTAGTGCGCGCGCAGCACGTCGTACAGCGATTCGGTCCCGAAGCTCAGATCGCTGACGCCCGGCACGAGCACCGCGGGAATGTAGGCGGTCTGCACGCCCATCGGATCGCCGTCGGCAAGCCGGAGACGCTTCAGCCGGAAAACGGCGTCGTCTTCGCCAATCGCGAGCATCGACGCGACGTCGGACGACGCCGCCACGATGCCCTGCTCGAGCACCTCGGAGGATGTCGCGACACCCTGGCGGCGCATCTCTTCGGTGAAGCTCGTGAGCTCGCGCGGACCCTCGACGAGCGGCGGCCGTTGGACGAAGGTGCCGCGTCCCTGCTCGCGGCGGATGTATCCGAGCTGGGCGAGCTCTCGAAGGGCCTGACGGACGGTGATTTTGCTGACGCGGAATCGATCGGCGAGCTCGTCTTCGGTTGGCAGTTGATCGTCGGGGCGCCAGCGCCCGGCTTCGATCTCACGAAGGATGCTGGTCTTGACCTGGTAATACAGCGGAACCGGCAGATCGCGGTTCAGAATCACCATAAAGTTGGGTCATTATAATGATATGAACTCGCACGTCTACTAATTTAGTTTGTCGCGGGGGGTGTCCCGAGCCCCGAGCCCGGACCCTAGGTTTTCCTCTCCAATACTTCGCGCAAGCGGCGCGCGACGATCTTCTCCTCCCCGGACCGCATCATCCAGACGCCGATGACCAGGCTGTCGCCTTCGTTGCGCGTGCCGATCGACGGCTCGCCATCCTTCAAGGCCTTGACGACGGCGGCCGCGGTCTGACCCCTCGACGGATCCCACGACACGCGCAGGTGCGGCACGTGGTTCGCGACCGCGGGCACGAAGATCTCCGCCTTCACGCCGCTGACGGACGTCGCGCCGGCCTGGATCGTCTCTGCGCGCTTCTGGAATTCGCGCTGTTCCTTCTCGTGATCGTTGTCGAGATACCGCTCGATCGCGGCGAGCAGTCCGAGCATTTCTTCTTTGTTCACCTTCAGTCCGCGTCCGACGGTGTTGCCGTTCGGCGGCGCGTTGAGGCGCGCGGCGGCAATCAAATCCTTGCGGCCGAGGAGCAGGCCCGAGCTCTGCGGTCCGCGCATTCCCTTGCCGCCGGAGAACGTGACCAGGTCGAATCCCATCTTCGTGTACTTCCAGAGATTCTCGACCGGCGGCACGTCGGCCGCGGCGTCGTTGAACGTGGGAACGCCGTGCTTCTTGCCGAGCTGCACGAACTCCTCGTCCTTGATCTGCCCCTCTGAGTTGTTGTTGTTGTAGAAGAGCGCCATCGCGGTCTTCGGAGTGACGGCGCGCTCGAAGTCCTCGCGCGTCTCGACCTCGATCATCTTCACGCCGCAGTTTCGCACCGCGTGGTCGTACCCGAAGCGGTGCGACTTCTGGATGATGACCTCGCTCTTCATCGACGAGAGATCCGGCAGGTCGACGATCTTGCGCTGATCTTTGCCGGTCAGCACGCCCGCGGTCCCGAGCGTCAGCGCCGCGGCGGCGCCCGACGTCACCATCGCTGCTTCGCTGTGGACGAGCGACGCGATCCGCTCGCCGACCTTGTCGTGCAGCTCGTCGAGCATCACGTAGTGCTTCGACGCGTAGTTGATCGCGTCCATGACTTCCGGCGGCATCAGCGACGCGGTCATCGCCGTGTACGTTCCCGCGGCGTTGATGAACGGGCGCACGCCGAGGTCGCGGAAGTAGTCCTTGCTGCCCTTGCGCACCGCCGCAGCCGCCGGCGCCGCGCCGGTCGTGAGAAACGTTCCGATCACCGGCAGCCCGGCGAGGGACTCCAGAAAACTTCTACGGCTCCACATGGCAACCTCGCTTTGAACCGCGAACCTCGAACCCTGAACAGTGAACCCCTGAACTCCTGAACCCCTGAACCCGTGAACCCCTGAACCCCTGAACCCCTGAACCCGTGAACCCCTGAACCCGTGAACCCCTGAACCCGTGAACCCTGAACCTTACTCGATCACTTGTCGGCGAACACGATCTCGCCGAATTTTTCGAACTCGTGAAACGTCTTGCCGACCGGCGCCCATTCCCACTGCGTGCGCTTGCCGTCGTCGTGATCCATCCGATAGAAATTCGCGCGCCACCGGCTGCCCGGCTTCGGCGGAACGTTCTGCAGCGGGGACAGCAGCGCGTACGGAATGAAGAACTCGGCGCGCCAGCCTTCGATCGCGGCGTTCGATTGCTTCTGCCCTCCCATGACCGTCGTCGCCTTGCGCGTCCGGCGCTCGCCGTCGAAGCGCCACGGCCGCCACCCGAGGAACTGGCCGCCGAAATTCGGCACGAGAATCGGCAGCTCGCGATTGAGCGGAGAGATCTCGTACTCGAAATAGATCGGATGGCGCTCGTCGGTCCAGAGGAACACCTCGAAAACGTCTTCGTTCCAGAGATCCGAGAAGTCCTCTTCCTTCGTGGCGGTCAACTTCCGATCGGTCCCTTCCATCACAAAGTACAGGCCGGTCGTCGAGTACAGCATCTTGAATCGCGTGTCGTACGGATGCCCGTCCTGCTGCCGGCGGCGCAGCGTCGTCCACGACGCCTTCTGCCACGACGAATGATCGCCCGCGCCGGTCAGCTCGAAATCCGCGGTGGGTGCGACCGACAGTCGCGGACGTTCTTTCGCATCGACGGCTTGTGCGCTCATGCCGACAGCATACAGCCCCGTGCTCGCGGCGAGAAAAATGGCGATCATGGCAGTGAGCCGCTCAGCGGCACGCGATGCAGTCGATTTCCACGAGCGAGCTCCCGGGAATCCCGCCGTACGCGGCGATCGTCGTGCGCACGGGCGGATTGGGACCAAACCGTCCGCGGAAGATCTCGTTCATCCCGTCGTAGTCCTTGATGTCGTGGAGGTACACATTCACCTTGAGGACCTTGTCCATCGACGATCCGACTTTCTTGAGCTCCGCCTCGAGCTGATTCAGCACCGACGTCGTGTGTGCCTTGATGTCGCCTGCCGTGTGCTCGCCTTTGCCGGCGACGAAGACGAGATTGCCGTACGTGACCCAGCCGGAAAAGAGCGGCGGCTTGTCACCGGCCGCATTGTCGGACGAGGTCCGCTTGACGAGCGATGTATCGGGTGTCTGCGCGCGCGCGACGCCGGCTCCGGCGCCGAGCGCCGCGATCGACGCAAAGAACGATCGGATGACGGACCGGCGCGACGAGCTCTCGGCGACCTTCATGATGCCTCCACATTCGTAGTGTCCGCCTTCAGGCGGACCGCGAATCGTCGTGTCCGCCGTTGGACGGACCACGGCGTGATCGGGCGAGGATAACGATCCGGGCGAGGAGAGGCAAGCGGCGCCGATCACCCGTCGGCGCGCAGCACCTCGGTGGGATCGACGCGCGCGGCCCGGGTTGCCGGCACGAGCGCCGCGGCGAGGCCGACGACGATCATCGTCCCGGCCGCGGCAGCGAATGCGACCGGATCCCATGACGAGACGTGAAAGAGCAGGCTCGCGGTCACGCGCGTGGCAACGGCCGCAGCCGCGAGGCCCGCGGCCAGCCCGACAGCGATCAGAGCGGCGGCGTTTCGCATCACGTGCGCGAGCACATCGGCGGCGCGCGCGCCCAGCGCCATGCGGATTCCAATCTCGCGGCGCTGTTCGGTCACGGCATGCGAGAGCACGCCGTAGAGACCGAGCGCCGCAAGAAGCAGCGCGACGGCGGCAAACGCCGTGATGAGCCAGGCGGGCTCGGCGGTCCCGGCGAGGCTGACCTGCTTCACGTCCGCCATCGTGCGGACATCCGCAACGGCGAGGCGATCGTCGATCCGACGCACGGCCGCACGGATGCCGGGAACGATCGAAGCGGGATCGAGATTGGTTCGAACGATGAGCCTGATCTCGCGCCGCGGCACCTGCGAGAGGACGACGTAGGCGACGGGCTCGATTGCTCTCCGGAGATCCCGCCGCGTGCGTTCGTTGCCGATGACGCCAACGATCTGGACGTTTGGACGCACCCCGCCGGCGTCGAATCCCGGCGCGGCAATGACGATCGTTTGCCCGATCGGATCCGTCACGCCGAATCGATCGCGCAGGTTGCGGGCGAGCTCCTGATTGATCAGCACGACGCGCGGACTTTCGGGCGTGTCGTCGGCGCTGAAGTTCCGGCCTGCGATCACCGGGATCTCGAGCGTCGAGAGATAGCCGGGATCGATTCGCTTGAATCGCACGAGGATGCGATCCGTTCGTCCCGGAACGTCGAGGTATTCCCCGCCCGCGCCCTCGAGCGGCAGATCCTGCGACAGCGCGACGCGATCGACGCCGGGCACCGCGCGGACGCGCGGGACGATGGCCTCGTAGAACTGCACCGCGCTCTCGGGCACGCGGTACGCGGCGCGCGGCAGATCGATCGACATCGCGACAACGCGATCGGTGCGCACGCCGACGTCGACGCGTTGGAGCGCGAGCAGACTCTTGAACAAGAGAACGGCGCCGCAGATCAGCACGATCGACACCGCCACTTCGCCGATCACGATCGCGCGCCGGATCATCCCGGACGCGGCAGAGGACCCTCTCGCCGATTGGTTCATCACCGCGGCGAGGTTGCCGGACGCCGTCCGGATCGATGGCACGAGACCGGCGAGCAGTACCACGGCGAAGACGACGGCCGCGGCGAATGCGAACACACGGAGGTCGAGACGGATGTCGGCGGTCGACGGAACGACGACGGGCGGAAGCAGAGGAATCGCGACGGCGAGGAGCCAGCCGGCCAAGAGGAGACCGGCCGCTCCTCCCATCGCGCAGAGCACCAGGCTCTCCGTGAGCAACTGGCTGACGAGGCGCGCACGGCTCGCGCCGAGCGCCGAGCGCACCGCCATTTCCTTTGCTCGCGTCACTCCCTTCGACAGCAGCAGGTTCGCGACGTTCGCGCACGCGACGAGCAGGACGAGCACGACCGCGCCGAACGCGACGTAGATCGATTGTCGGAAGCTGTCGCTCACGAGACGCGTGTCGAACGGTTCGACGAGGACGCCCCAATCCTTCTTGAACGTCGGATACACGGCCGCGAGCGACGCGCGCACGGCGAGCATGTCCTCCTGCGCGCGATCGATCGTCACGCCCGGCCGCAGGCGGCCGATCACTTCGATCCAGTGCGAGCCGGAGTCGATCTGCGCCTGCGTGAAGACGAGCGGCTTCCAGAACGCCGCGGGCGCGTCGCCGGGACGCGCGACGTCGCGATCGAAATTCCCAGACGCGAGCACGCCGACGACTCGATGCGGCTCGCCGTCGAGCACGACGTCGCGCGAGAGGATGTTCGGGTCGCCGCCGAACCGCATCAGCCACGCGGCGTGGCTCAGCACGATCACCCGCGCCGCGCCAGGCTCGTCTTCGCCGGGCGCGAACGTTCGTCCGAGGAGCGGGGTGACGCCGAAGACGTCGAAGTGCCGCGCGGACACGACGCGGCCCGCCAGACGCGTCGGCTCGCCCGCGATGTCGACCGTCGCGTTGACGAGCGCTTCCGCGGAGAAGCACTCGAACGTCCGGCTCCGCCGCCTCCACTCGAGGAAGTTCGCCGCCGTCGTCGCGTTGGTCGCCGTCGATCCCGGCGCCGTCGTTTCCCAGACGCGGACAATGCGATCGGGCGACGGAAACGGCAGCGGCTTGAACAGGACGGCATCCATCAGGCTGAACATGGCGGCGTTCGCGCCGATCCCCAGCGCGAGCACGCCGACGACGATCGCGGCGAACACGGGATCGCGGGCGAGCGCGGCCAGGCCGTACCGGACGTCCTTCGTCAGGGTCTCGAGCCACCTGACGGACCGGCGATCGCGATGCTGTTCCTTCATGCCCTCGATGCTTCCGAAGAGCCGCATGGCGGCGCGGCGCGCCTCGGCGGGCGACAGGCCCGACGCGATCGCATCGCGCTCGGCCAGCTCCAGGTGGGCGGCGATCTCGCCGTCGAGCTCGCGCTCGTGGCGATCGCGCCGCACGAGCGCGGCGAGCCGGCGAAGCAGCGCGCGCATCAGGATTTCGCCTCGAGGAACCGCGCGACGAGCGCGTTCGCTTTCTCCCAGTTCTCCACTTCGACGTGGAGCTGACGCTTGCCGGCCTTCGTCAGCGCGTAGAACTTCACCTTGCGGTTCGTCTCCGAGACGCCCCACTTCGTGCTGATGAGTCCTTGCTGCTCGAGGCGCACGAGCGCGGGATAGATCGAGCCCTGGCTCAGTCGCATCACGCTGCCGGAGACCTGCTCGATTCGGCGCGCGATGCTGTAGCCGTGCAGCGGGCCCAGCGTGTCGAGCGTTCGGAGGATGAGAATGACGAGCGTGCCGTAGGGCACTTCGGTTTT
This sequence comes from Vicinamibacterales bacterium, assembly GCA_036556425.1. Lineage (GTDB taxonomy): Bacteria > Acidobacteriota > Vicinamibacteria > Vicinamibacterales > 2-12-FULL-66-21 > DATBJJ01. Next base: position 2,748 of record DATBJJ010000098.1, on the reverse strand, counting down.
GTGTATCGACATGTCGACTTTCGACAGCTCCAGCCGCATCGTGGCGCGATCGAGGCGCCGGTGTCAAGCGGCGGGCATTGGCGCTACACTCCGCCTTCGACGACCGCCGCCATGACGCGCACACAGACACGCCTCGTCGCGATCGGCTTGCCCATCGCCGCCGCGTACGTCGCCGCGGCGATGCTTGGATTTCGCGTGTCGTTCGTCGCGCAAGTGTCGCCGGTCTGGGCTCCGACCGGCATTGCCGAGGCCGCGCTGATCCTTGGCGGACGATCGTTGTGGCCCGCCGTCTGGATCGGCGCCTTCGCCGCCAACGTCTTCATCGGCGGTCCGCTCTGGGTCGCGGCGTCCGTGGCGTGCGGCAACACGCTCGAAGCGTTCGCCGCTGCATGGCTGTTGGAGCGGTTCCCGGCGTTCGATCCCGCGCTTCGCCGCACGCGCAGCGTTCTGGCGTTCATCATCGTCGGCGTCCTCTTCAGCACGACGATCAGCGCGACGATCGGCGTCGCGTCGCTGTGCGCCTCGGGCGCGCAGCTGTGGAGCCGATTCAACGAGATCTGGCTGGTGTGGTGGCTCGGCGACGCGGCTGGGGCGGTCGTCGTCGCGCCCGCGATCCTGACGCTCGCGCGTACGCCGGCGCGCTGCACCAGACGTCAGTGGTATGAAACATCTCTGCTCGTCGTCGCGACCGTCATCGCGACGGAGATCGTCTTCGGTCAGGTGCTGGGTCCGACGATCGGACGGCGGCCGCTCGAGTTCGTCATCTTCCCATTCGTGATCGTGGCCGCGGTGCGGCTCGCGCAGCCCGCGACGTCGCTCGTCGTGCTGACGGCGTCAGCCGTGACGATTCTGAACACCGTCAGAGGCGTCGGTCCGTTCTCCGGCAGCGAGGTGCCGCACAGCCTCGTGCTGCTGCAGGTCTTCATGGGCGTCTTCGCGGGCACGGGCTTGCTGCTCGCGGCGGCGATCGGCGAATGGCGCACGAGCGAGCGCCGCCGAGCCGCGGCGCACGCGGTCAGCGACATCCTCGCCGGCGCGCGAAGCATCGAAGACGCCGCGCCGGACATCGTCGAGGCGATTTGCGAGAAGCTCCAATGGCCGCACGGCGCGTTGTGGCTGGTCGATCAGGATCGCGATCGGCTTCGCTGCGTGATTGTCCGCGGCGGCACGTCTCCCGCGGCGATGGCGTTCACCAAAGTGAGCAGTGAAAAACTGTTCGAGCGAGGCATCGGACTTCCGGGACGCGTGTGGGCATCGGGGCGCGCCACCTGGATCCCGAACGTCGCCACGGATCCAAATTTTCCCCGGGCGGCGATCGCGCAGGATGCCGGCTATCGCGGCGCCTTCGCGTTTCCAATCGCGATTGGCACGGAGGTGGTCGGCGTCATCGAGTGCTTCAATCGATATGTCGTCGCGCCCGACCCGGATCTTCTCAACACGATGTCGATCGTCGGCAATCAAATCGGGCAGCTGATAGCGCGGAAGCGCGTCGAGAACGCGGTGCTCGAGGCGCAGCGCGAGCGAGAGCAGCTCCTGCAGCGCGAGCTGGCCGCGCGGCGCGACGCGGAGTCGGCGAACCGCGCGAAGGACGATTTCCTCGCCACGCTCTCGCACGAGCTGCGCACGCCGCTCAACGCGATCGTCGGCTGGACGCGCATGCTGCTGGATCACGCCTTGGACGAGCGGACGACCCGGCGCGCGCTGGAAATCATCGATCGCAACGCGCAGCTGCAGGCGCAGCTCATTGCGGACATCCTCGACGTGTCACGCATCATCTCGGGCGGGCTGCGCCTGGATCTCCAGGCGGTCGATCTCGGGGCGATCATCACGACCGCGCTCGACGCGGTGCGGCCCGCGGCGGAGGCACGGCACATTCGAATCCGGCCGCGCCTCGCGGCGTCGGTTCCGCCGACGGAAGGCGATCCCCACCGTCTCCAACAAGTGGTCTGGAACCTCCTGGCGAACGCGGTCAAGTTCACGCCGCAAGGCGGCAACGTCGACATCGAGCTGTTCGACCCCGGCGGGGAGCGCCTGTGCATTCGCGTTCGAGACGACGGCGATGGCATCGATCCGACGTTCCTGCCGCACGTGTTCGAACGGTTCACGCAGGCCGACAGCTCGACCAGCCGCGAGCACGGCGGACTCGGGCTCGGCCTGGCGATCGTGCGCCACCTCGTGGAGCTGCACGGGGGATCGGTGACCGCGGAAAGTCCTGGGCTCGGCAAGGGCTCGACGTTCCTCGTCGAGCTGCCGAAGACGTTAGGTGTGCCGCCCCTCGGCGATCGTGCTCCAAATCCGCTGCCGCGCGCGGTGTAGATCGCGCGCCGTGCGGATCGAACGAATCCCTTTTCTTCGAGCCGCGAGCGCGCGGCGTAAAACCGCGCCGATCGAGACGTTCCGTCCGGTCGACTCCTCGACGAATTGCTGGATCGGCAACCGCATAGGTGCGATCGCCGAGCGTGCGGACCGTCCTGTCGCGTTGGACCATAGGCCGCACGAGTGCATCCAGCGTGCCCGCGAGATTCTCCTTGAAACTCTCGGCTTGGTGTTGGTGGTTTGCAGAATTGACAGGTCCGCGTTCGTTGCAACGTTGCGGATTCCGATCGATCTTCGGCGACGTTCACATGTCTTTCCATCGCAGAGGCCGCAGAGGGCGAAGGAACGCAGAGGATGTCAGGCTGCGGCGACCGGCCGCGCCGCAGGCGCGGGCAAGGGTGCGGAAGACCAAGAATCAGAGCGACACCACAG
>DATBJJ010000097.1:0-38107 GCA_036556425.1 Vicinamibacterales bacterium | reverse complement strand
GGATCCATCTCGATCATCTTCTTGACGATCGGCTCGGCCTCGGCCGGTTGATTCAGCTTGTCGGGGCCGTAGGCCGCGACGAGGTACTGCATGGCGCGCTGACGGTAGATCGGGTCGGGCTCCTTCTCGGCGGCCTTCTTGTACCACTCGATCGCCTTCTGCATGTAGGCGTCGTTCTCGGGCTCTCCCGCCCGGCTCGGTTTGTACAAGTTGTCGTAGCTGTTGGCCAGGAAGAAATGGGCGCCTTCCAAGGTGGGATCGGAATTGACCGCCACTTCGTAGCGGTCGGCGGCGTCCTTCCAGCGGGACGCTTTGTAGAACTCGTGCGCCTCTTTGATGGCCTTGCGGCCCGCCAACGTGCTGAACGACAGCTTGCCGCAACCCGCGGTGACGATGGCGAGTCCCAGCAGCACTGCCACCGATCCGGCCGAAACGGAACGAAATCGCGTCCTCATGCTCCCCTCGAAGCGCCAACGATGGCACGGCCACCGGCCGTCCGACATCAGTGCGCCGAAAACCTCGGTAGTAAAATGGATCCGAGTGCGTCTAACCGTACAATCCGGGACATCGGCCTGCACCCGCGCGCGCAAACGCAGGTGGAACGGTGAAGAGCCGGAGGATTGCCGGCGGCCGAACCGGGTCAGTATAGTGAACCGAAAAAGAAGCCGTCAACCCGATCGAGGCGGATTTCGCGGATTGCGCCGATTGCGCGGATCCGACTGATCCCCGGCTATTTCCGTCTTTGACGTCCGCATCACCCTCTGATCTGCGTAATCCGCGTTATCCGCGTAATCTGTGTGTTAGACACCGCCGATCATGATTCGGTTCGAGGACCTCGTCGACAAGGTCCGGGGCTCCAATCCCGAGGCCGACATTGAGCTGCTGAGGCGGGCGTACGTCTTTTCCGCCTTCGAGCACAAGGGACAGGTCCGCCACTCAGGTGAGCCGTATCTGGTGCACCCGCTCGAGGTGGCGGACCTGCTCGCCGACATGAAGCTCGATGTCGTCGCGATTGCCGCAGGCCTCCTGCACGACATCGTCGAGGACACGCAGACCCCCATCGAGCGCATTCAAGAGCTGTTCGGCGCCGACGTCGCGCACGTCGTGGAAGGCGTCACCAAGCTGGGCGCGATCCGGTTCTCGTCGAGCGAGGAGCGGCAGGCGGAGAACTTCCGCAAGATGCTGCTCGCGATGGTCGACGACATCCGCGTGATTCTCGTCAAGCTGGCGGATCGGCTGCACAACATGCGGACGCTGCACCATCTGCCCGAGGATCGCCGGCTCAAGATCGCGCAGGAGACGCGCGACATCTACGCGCCGATCGCGAACCGGCTGGGCATGAGCAAGATCAAGAACGAGCTGGAGGAGCTCGCGTTCAAGCACCTCGAGCCGCAGCCCTACGAAGCGCTGCGCGCGCGGGTCGAGAGCCGGCGCCGCACGAACGTCGGCATGATCGAGGATCTGAAGAAGACGATCACCGCGAAGCTCGCCGAGGCGCAGGTGCCGGTGCTCGAGATCGACGGCCGCATCAAGCGCCTCTTCAGCATCCACCAGAAGTTGAAGCGGCAGAAGATCGATCTGGATCAAGTCTACGATCTCGTCGCGCTGCGGATCGTCACGCAGTCGGTGAAGGACTGCTACGCGGCGCTCGGCATCATCCATCAAACCTGGTCGCCGGTCCCCGGACGGATCAAGGACTTCATCGCGATGCCGCGGCCGAACGGCTATCAATCGCTGCACACGTCGGTCGTGAGCGAGCGCGGCTTCCCGTTCGAGGTCCAGATTCGCACGTCAGAGATGCACAAGATCGCGGAGGAAGGGATCGCCGCCCACTGGAAGTACAAGGAAGGGCGCGTCGGCGCCGACCGCGACGAGCAGCACTTCCTCTGGCTGCGGCAGCTCCTCGAGTGGCAGCAGGAGGTGCGCGATCCGCAGGAGTTCCTGCAGAACCTGAAGATCGAGCTGTACGCCGAGGAGGTCTACATCTTCACACCGAAGGGGGAGGTGAAGGCGCTGCCGCGCGACGCGACGCCGATCGACTTCGCGTACTCGATCCACACCGACGTCGGCCATCAGTGCGTGGGCGCGAGAGTCAACGGCAAGATGGTGCCGCTCCGCACGCGCCTCCGCAACGGCGACATCGTCGAGATCGTCACGGCGGCGGGACACAAACCGAGCCGCGACTGGCTGAACATCGTCGGGACCTCGCGCGCGCGGAGCAAGATCAAGCACTTCATCCACACGGAAGAGAAGGTCAAGAGCACCGAGCTCGGGCGGAAGCTGTTCGAGAAGGAAGCCAAGCGCTTCGGCCTCAACATGAAATCGCTGTTGGACAACGATGGGTTCGCGCGTGCCGCGTCGGAGTTCGGCATGACGAAGCCGGAGGAGATCTTCGCCGCGATCGGGTACGGCAAGGTCGCGGCGAAAGCGCTCCTCGCCAAGCTCGTTCCGCAGGAGCAGCTCAAGGAAGCGCCGGAAACGGGCATCGCGTCGGTCGTGCGGCGCGTGCTCGGCGCGGGCGACGAGAAGATCAAGGTGCGCGGCTTCGACGACCTGATGGTCTTCCGCGCGCGGTGCTGCAATCCGATTCGCGGCGAGAAGATCGTCGGCTACATCACGCGCGGAAAAGGCGTCTCCGTCCACTCGGCGTCGTGCACGAACGTGACGAATCTCCTGTACGACCCGGAGCGCCGCATCGACGTCGAGTGGGACAAGGGCACGGACGCCGCGCCCTACACGGTGCGCCTCAGCATTCAGGTCGAGGATCGCAAAGGCATTCTCGCGGACGTCAGCTCGAAGATCGCCGGCATCAACACGAACATCCGCAACGTCGAGGCCACCGTCGATTCTCAGATGGGGCGCATCGACATGACCGTCGAGATCAGCGACGTCAAGCACCTGCAGAAAGTGATCAAATCGCTGAAGTCGGTCGAAGGTGTCGTGGACGTGGAGAGAGCCGTGCGCTGAGACGGGGCGCCCGGCCGGTTCAAACGCCGAGACGAGCGATCAGGTCGATTTCGATCCGCGCGTCACGCGGAAGCCGAGCGGCCTGCACCGTGGCCCGCGCCGGGGCCGGCGGCGAGAAATACGTGGCGTAGACCTCGTTCATCGCCGGAAAGTCGTTCATGTCGGCGAGGTAGACCGTCGTCCGGACGACCGCGTCGAGCGACGCTCCGCCGGCCTTCAAAATCTCTTCCAGGTTCTTGAAGACCCGATGTGTCTGGGCCGCGATGTCCCCGTCGACCAGCTTTCCCGTGGCGGGGTCGAGTGGGATCTGACCGGAGACGAAGAGGAATCCTCCCGCGCTGATGGCCTGGGAGTACGGACCGATTGCGGCCGGCGCCGACGGTGTAGACACCGCTTCCCGCACGACCCGCCAAACCCCCATCAGGCGACCTTGACGACCTTGTTCGATCGCAGGCAGCGCGTGCAGACGCGCAGGCGGCGGACGCCGCCGTTCACGACCGCGCGGACGCGCTGAAGGTTCGGCTCGAAGCGCCGCGGGGTCACGTTGTGCGCGTGGCTCACGTTCCGCCCCACCACAGGCCCCTTACCGCAGAGTTCACATCGTTTTGCCATGGGAATGCTCGTAAAGTCGGTCTAAATCTGACAGGGACAAACTATGAATTTTACCACAGCCCTACGGCTGGATGATAAGCCCGCCCTTTTCCGCGGGCGCCTGTGAATCAGGGCCGGGCGCGCCGCCCAGCACGCGTGTCAGGAGCTTCACGTAGACCGGGATTTCGTCTCCGGCAAGCGCCGCCGCCGCGGAGTGCGCCCCTCGCTCGACGCGGCGGAGCGCTGCTGCGGAATCGCGCTCGACGCGCGACTGCTGCGACGAATTCTGCCGGATCAAATCGTCGACGACGCGGCGAAGCTCGGTGGCGAGGCGCTGCGCGGGGACCGAGCTCGCCTGATGCTCGTAGATGATCCCTTTGCCCGCGGTCTCGAGCGTCGACGCGACGGCCGCGGCCGCTTCGGAGACGTCCGCATCCTCGATCGCAGGAATCGCGGAGTCCGCGTGCTTCACGACGATCGATTGAAACAGCACGACGAGCCGATACTGCGTTTCGGTCAGATCCGAGACGAGCGGCAGGAGGAATCCGAGGTCGCGTTCCTGACGGCGCTGCACGACGGCGGCGGGATGCGATCGCGCGGACGACAGGTACACGCAGTCAGCCGGGCATCGGATCTCGACGAGGCGCTTGGTGGCGCAGCAGACGGTGCAAATCGTCTGGCCCAGCGCCGGGCACGAACGTTTTGGTTTGCGCTCGGCGCAAGCCGGACATTTTTGCGTGGCCATGATGGGACGGTCGGCTCGCGGCGAGGGGGAGCCCTTACAGATTTCGACGGGACCCACCAACTTTGTTCGTTGTTCCGCGCGCCGCAGTTATTGTACTCGGGAGGTTGCAGCGGACCCGGATCTTCCCGGTTTTGCCGCCAATAGCCGTGGGAATGCGAGTTGCAAAATGAGGAATCGCCGGAGGCCGCGGCATCCCGCCGCTCCTCGGGCCATGAACGTCGAGAGGGGGATCGCGCGCATGGATCATCAGCTTGTTCGCGAGCAGACGCCGATCGAGTTCTTCAAGGAGCTCGTCGAGTCGGCCATGGCGAGACAGCACGTGCACGCCGCCGATCTGACCGAGTACTACCTCGTGAACCTCCTGTGCCAGTACGTGAGGCTCGACTCACCCTGCGATCACGGCGAGCATTCCCAGCCGCTGGCGCTGCGCCTCGCGCGCGCGCTGGAGACCGGCGGCTCGCAGCACCGGGCGCGGCTTCGCAGCATCGGCGACTTCTCGTTGTTCATGTCCGGGTTCTTCCCCGACAGCTTCACGCGCGGCGCGGTGGACGTCGACTACTACAAGTCGATGGGCGAGTACGCGTACGGGTCGCTGAGCCGGTACGACGAAGACACGTTCGCCGAGACGTTCGGCGAGCTCTCGCGAAAATTCGTCGGATTCATGGACGTCCTCGCCGACATCAGCGAGCGGACGACGCTCGCGTCGACGACCGACGTGCTGCGCCTCTACGAGAAGTGGCTGCGCACCGGAAGCGAACGTGACGGTCAGCGCCTCCTCGAGCGCGGCATCCTCCCGAACCATTCAATCGGCAAGCGCTTCGTTCAGTAGGGGCAGATTGGGGTCAGACCCCCGCGTGACTGGGGTCGGGCCCCCAGGACCCCCGTGTGACCCTGTTCAGCTTTGACGCACCGCTGTGACATTTTCGCGCGCGCCGCGGACCTTTGAACGACACCCTCAACTCGTACGAACCAGAAGGGCGTGGACTGGCGTCTAAATGGGCAACAGAGCGTAGCCAGCGCGCAGAATCGGAGCACGGTGGAGTGTAAACCGTTGATCTTGAAGAAGAAGCACCAGGTGAGCCCAGGCTGTCAGGGCACGTGACCGGGATCGCGCGAAGTTCTTGGACCGTCCACTTTAGGCGACCGCCTTCCCCGCGAATCCCCTCGACAGCTACACAAACGCGGCCATTCTGGTGTAAACTGTAGGGCTTTTATAGTGGCAGATCGCTTGCATAAGGGCCTGCACCTGCGGGGGCAGGCTGGCGGTGAAAGGAGCGGAATCATATGAGCGTTCATAAGCAGGTTGCAAAGGCGCCTGGTGGAGACATGGCGCGTGAGAGATACGCGGAGCTCCGTCGGATCCTCGAGGAGCGCCGCCGCGAGATCATGAGCGAGGTTCAGGGCAAGATTCGCGACGTTCGCGCGGAAGGCGCCAACAGCCCGACGACCGGCGTGCTCGACGCCGCCGAAACGTCCGAGGCCGACATCCAGGACGATATCGAGTTCGCCTTGATTCAGATGAAGGCAGAAACGCTGACCAAAATCGAGGAGGCGCTCCGCCGCCTCGAGGAAGGCACGTTCGGCTACTGCTTCGAGTGCGGCGACGAAATCTCCGAGCGCCGGCTGCGCGCCCTGCCCTTCGCCCTGCGCTGCAAGGATTGCGAGGAGGCCCGCGAAGTCGCGCAACAGCGTGAGCGTCTCCAGGCCCGGCGCAGCTCCTCCGCGCTCTTCCTCGACGTTCAGGGATAAGTCAGGGCTCACACCCCACGACGCGGTGCGATCGGCAGGCTCTGCCGATCGCGCCGTCATAGCTTTTCGCCTGGGGTTCCTGCTACAGTCACGACCCGACATGAGCGATCAAGACGACCCGCTCGTCGTCGAGGACGCCTCGACAACCGAACGGCCGGTCATCCCCGACGAAATGCCGGTGTTGCCCCTGCGCGATACCGTGCTGTTTCCGAACTCCTTCATGCCCCTCGCGGTGGCGCGGGAGGCCTCCGTCCGCCTGATCGAGGAAGCGACCACCGCGGGGAGGATGATCGGCGTCTTCACGCAGCGTGAGGCGACGGTCGAGGAGCCGACGCAGGACGACCTCTACCCCATCGGCACCGCGACGCACATCCACAAGATGTTCAAGCTGCCCGACGGCAGCTTGCGGCTCATCGTGCAAGGGCTCGCGCGGGTGCGTCTCGATCGCCTCGTGCAAACGCGGCCGTATCTTCGCGCGGCCACGTCGCTCGCCGACGAGAGCCTGCGCGATCAGGATCATCTCGAGATCGACGCGCTCCAGCGAAACATCAAGAGCAATTTCCAGCAGGTCGTGTCGCTGTCGCCGCTGCTGTCCGACGACCTGCAGGCGCTGGCCGGCAACATCACCGATCCGGGAAAGCTCGCCGACTTCATCGCCTCGAGCCTCACGACGATCGGCACGCCGGTCAAGCAGGACGTCCTCGAGACGCTCGACATCCGCGCGCGAATGGATTCGCTGAATCGTCTGCTGATCAAAGAGCTCGAGGTGCTCGAGCTCGGATCGAAGATTCAGTCGCAGGTGCAGTCCGAGGTCGGGAAGAACCAGCGCGAGTACTTCCTTCGCGAACAGCTCAAGGCGATCCAGAAAGAGCTCGGCGAAGGGGACGAGCAGGCAAAGGAGATCGACGAGCTTCGCGCCAAGATCGACGCCGTCGGCATGCCCGAGCCCGTGAAGAAGGAAGCGATTCGCGAGCTGGATCGCCTGTCGAAGATGCCGGTCGCCGCGGCGGAGTACACCGTCTCGCGCACGTATCTCGATTGGCTGATCGCGCTCCCGTGGGCGAAGCGGACCGAGGACTCGATCGATCTCAAGCGGACCAAGGACGTGCTCGACGCGGATCACTCGGGACTCGAGAAGGTCAAGGATCGCGTCCTCGAGTACCTCGCCGTTCGCAAGCTGAACCCCGACGTCAAAGGGCCGATCCTGTGCTTCCTCGGACCTCCAGGCGTCGGCAAGACGTCGCTCGCGAAATCGATTGCGAACTCGCTCGGCCGCAAGTTCGTGCGCGTCTCGCTCGGCGGCATGCGCGACGAAGCGGAGATTCGCGGGCACCGCCGCACGTACATCGGCGCGCTGCCGGGACAGGTCATCCAAGGCCTGCGCCGCGCGGAATCGAAGAACCCGGTCTTCATCCTCGACGAGATCGACAAGCTCGGCTCGGACTTCCGCGGCGATCCGGCGTCGGCGCTGCTCGAGGTCCTCGACCCCGAGCAGAACAACAGCTTCCGCGATCACTACCTCGACGTCCCGTTCGATCTGTCGGAGGTGCTGTTCCTCACGACCGCGAACGTCCTCGATCCCGTGCCTCCGCCGCTGCGCGATCGCATGGAGGTGCTCGAGCTCGCCGGCTACACCGAGGAAGAGAAGCTCAAGATCGCGGTCGAGCACCTCGTCGCCAAACAGATTGCGAACCACGGCCTGACGCCGGAGCACGTCGAGTTCACCGAGGCGGCGATTCGCGGGGTCATCCGCGGCTACACGCGCGAAGCGGGCGTGCGAAACCTCGAGCGCGAGATCGGCGCGCTCTGCCGCAAGGTCGCGCGCCGCCGCGCCGAAGGGGACGAGACCCGCATCACGATCACGCCGGAAATCGTCATGGAGATGCTCGGCGCGCCGACGTTCCTTGACGAGGAGATCGAGAACCGCACGAAGGATCCCGGCGTCGCCGTCGGTCTCGCGTGGACGCCGGCCGGCGGGGAAGTGCTCTTCGTCGAAGCCTCCCGCATGCAGGGCGGCGGCACGCTGACGCTCACGGGTCAGCTCGGCGACGTCATGAAGGAGTCCGGGCGCACCGCGTTGTCATGGTTCCGCGCCCACGCGAAGCGGTACTCGGTCGATCCCGCGTTCTACAAGGACGCCGAGATCCATCTGCACGTGCCCTCCGGCGCGATCCCGAAAGACGGACCCTCCGCTGGCGTGACGATGGTGACGGCGCTCGCGTCCGAGCTGACGGGCCGTCCGGTACGCGGCGACCTCGCGATGACCGGCGAGATCACGCTCTCGGGTCGCGTGCTGCCGGTCGGCGGGATCAAAGAGAAAGTGCTCGCCGCGCGCCGCCACGGCATCACCGAAGTGATCCTGCCGCGGCAGAACGAGAAGAACATCAAAGAGGATCTGACCGACGAGCTGCGGCGCGAGCTGCGCATTCACTACGTCGCGCACATGGAAGAAGTGCTCTCGGTCGCGCTCCAGCCCACGGCGAAGCAGACGCACACCGGTCTGCCGATGGACACCGAGGTCCGGGAAACCGTTCAATAGCCGTCAGAGGTAGGTCAGTCCGGCGACCGTCTTCATATCGACGATCTCGCCGCGGCGCACCATCTCGCGCGCCTCGGCGATCGTAAACGTCCGCGGCTCGATTTGCTCGTCCTCGTCGAGCGCGGCGGCCTCTTCCGGGATCGAGAGCGACGACACGCGAAAGAAGATCATCTCTTCGTCGCAGTAGCCTGGCGTGGGCAGCAGCGCGCCGAGACGAACGACCGTCTCCGGGCGCTGCCCGATCTCCTCGTGGCATTCGCGCATCGCCGCCGCCTCCGGCTGTTCGCCGGGATCGATGCTTCCCGCGGGCAGCTCCCACAGCCAGCGATTGACCGCATATCGGAACTGCCGAATCAACACGATGTGTCCGGGCTCCGGCACCGGCAATAGCACCACGGATCGCACGTGGCGCACGACGTCGACGGTGACGGCGCGGCCGTTGGGCATGCGCACGCGATCGCGATCGACGTCGAAGACCTTGCCGTCGAATACGCGCTCGTGCGAGAGGATTTCGATGTCCATGAGTGCCTCGTCGCTGCTCGCCGCTCGCTGCTCGACTGACAGCGGCCCGCGGACGGCGGCCCGCGGATCGCGGCCAACGTCAGCTTTCTTGTGTTTCCACGATCTCGTCGACGACCGACTCGAGATCGACAGGTAACGGCGAGTCGAAGTCGACGCGTCGCCCGTCGATGGGATGCGTGAACGAGAGCCGCGCGGAGTGAAGGAACGGCCGCTCGAGGCGCATCACGGGACGGAGATCGTGCGGCACGCGGCGACGCACGCCGCCGTACGTCGCGTCGCCGACGATCGGGTGGCCGATCGCGCTCAAGTGCACGCGAATCTGGTGCGTGCGTCCCGTCGCGATCGCGACCTTCAGGAGCGACACGCCCTTCAGGTGACGCGCCCAGGTCACGCGCGTGACGGCGCTGCGCGCGCGCCGCGCGCGCGTGGACATCCGCTGGCGGTCGTGCTCGTCGCGCCCGATCGGCGTGTCGATGCGACGGCCCGCGTGCACGACGCCCCACACGAGCGCGATGTATTCCTTCTCGACCTCGCGATCCCGGAATTGCCGCGACAGCTCCTGGTGCGCGCGATCGTGCTTCGCCACGACCATCAGCCCGGACGTCCCGCGATCGAGGCGATGCACGATCCCGGGCCGCAGCTCTCCGCCGACGCCGCTGAGATCCTTGACGTGATGCAGCAGCGCGTTCACGAGCGTCCCGCTGCTGTGTCCCGCCGCGGGATGCACGACCATGCCAGCAGGCTTGTCCAGGACCACGACGTCGGGATCCTCGAAGACGATGCGAAGCGGGAGCGCCTCCGGCTGCGGCGCCGCCGCTGAGGGGGCGGGGATGTCGATCGAGAATTCCTGTCCGGTGTGGACCGCCGTGCTGGGACGGAGCGCGGCGATCGGTCCGCTGACGCGCCCGTCTTTGATGAGCCGCTGAAGCTGCGACCGCGATTGCTCCGGCAGCAGCGCCGTCAAGAAGCTGTCGAGGCGAGCGCCGTCGTGTTCCGGGTCGACGACAACGCGATGATTCGCCATTGTGCTGTGAGGGCGGCCGCTCGATCTATGCCGCGCGCGCCTTCCTTGTGGCGGCGTCCGCCGGCGCCGGATTCGTCCGCCGCCCGAGGTAAAACAACATGACGATGCTCAACGGAACGATCAGCAGCGAGACGAATTGCGAGGTCGAGAGCGTGTTGCCCACGAGGTGCACGAGCCCGCGCGCGTCGCCGCGGTAGAACTCGATGATGAATCGCGAGATGCCATAGAGGAGCATGTAGCTCCAGAACGTGCGGCCGGGATACGGGCGCCCTCGCTTTTCCGTCGCGAGCAGCACGGCGAGGATGAGCAGCTCCGCTCCCGCTTCGTAGAGCTGAGTCGGATGCAGCGGAACGTCGAGCGGCGTGCCGACGTTGCGGTTCGCGAACTCGCTGTGAAACGTGACCGCCCACGGCACATCCGTCTGCCGGCCGTAACAGCAGCCGGCGAGCAGGCACCCGAGACGCCCGATAACGTGTCCCAGCGCGATTCCCGGCGCGAAAACATCCGTCGTGGTCCAGATCGGCATGCGATGGCGCCACAGGTACCACAGCGCAACGACCACGGCCGAGATCAATCCACCGTAGAAGACGCCGGCCGATCGGAAGAGATTCAGGAGATCCGTGATCGTCCAGCCGAACTTGTCGCGTTCGACGACGACGAGCATCAGCTTCGCCCCGACGAGCGCGCTGACGATGATCCAGATCCCGAGATCCATCACCCGGTTCTGATCGAGCCCGCGCTTCTTGGCGCGCATCAGCGCGAACTGCAGGCCCAGCAGATACGCTGCGGCGAGCAGCAGGCCGTACGTGTAGACGGGGAATCCCCGAATCTCAAACAGGATCGGATGCATGGCGCCGCCCGAAGCCGATCATATCCAGGAGCACGAGGATCGCGCCGATCGTGATGGCCGCATCGGCAATGTTGAACGCCCAGAAGTGGCTGGTGCCCCAGTAGACGTCCACGAAGTCCACGACGTGGCCGAAGAGCGCGCGATCGATGAGGTTGCCGAACGCGCCGCCGAGAATCAGCGACAAGCCGGTTCTCGCGAGACGTTCGTGAAAGCCGAGCTGCGTTGCATACGCGGCGATTGCGACGAGCGCGATGGCCGCGATCGCGATCATGATGAACGGCTTGTACGCGAAATCCGACGCGTTCAGCAAGCCGAACGCCGCGCCCGTGTTCTGCACGTGCGTGAGATCGAGCAGACCGGGAATGATCTGCACCGGCTCGCCGTGGATGGGCAGCAGACGGCGCACGATCTCCTTCGAGATCTGGTCGAAGACGATCACGGCGGCAATTGTCAGCACCTCGGCCGGCCGCGCGAAACTGCGCGGGCTCGCCACGTCGACCAGAGGGGGAGGAGGCTGGCCGTCGGCCAGAGAGCCCTGAACGTCCTCGGTCATCCGGCGACTCCGCCGGCGGTCAGGGCATCCACGCAGCGCTCGCACAACCCGGCGCTGTCGGGCGCGGTCGATACGGACGGCACGATTCGCCAGCACCGCTGGCACTTTTCCCCTTCGGCAGGGGACGCGTCGACGATCCACCCCTTCGCGCCGGCGGCGGCGAGCGCCTCGTCGAGCTCGGCATCCGACCGAATCGCGGAGGCGGACGACGTGGGGCCGAGGTCGACGCGAGACACGATGAACAGCATCGGCAGGGCGTCAGCATAGCGCTTGAGCAGCGCGGCGGCCGCCGGATCGGTCGAGTCCAGGGTCACGCGCGCTTGCAGCGAGCTGCCGATCACTTTCTTCTCGCGCAGCTCTTCGAGCCGCGCGTTGACCGCGGATCGCGCGTCGAGGAGCCCGTCCCATCGCCGCTCGAGCGGCGCATCGCGCATCCGCGAGAGCTCGTCGATCGACGGGAACTCCGCCAAGTGCACCGACGGTCCGCGGTGGCCGGGCAGATGACGCCACAGCTCGTCGCTCGTGACCGGCAGGATCGGCGCGAGCAGGCGGACCAGCCCTTCCGCGATCGTGTACATCGCCGTTTGCGCGGATCGCCGCGCGGGCCAATCCGCGCCGAACGTATACAAGCGATCCTTCGACACGTCGGCGTAGAACGCGCTCACGTCGACGGTGGCGAACTGGTTGATCGTCTGGAAGATCACTGGGAACTCGTACCGTCCGTAGGCGTCGACGACCGTCGTCGCCGCCGCGGCGTACTGGTCCAACGCGTAGCGATCGACTTCCTCGAGCCGCTCGTACGGCACCCGATCCGCCGGGTTGAAATCGTACAGATTAGACGCGAGATACCGCAGCGTGTTGCGGATCTTTCGATAGGCTTCGACGACGCGCGCGATGATCTGCTTGCCGATGCGGACTTCCTCGCGGTAGTCGACCATCGCCACCCAGAGCCGGATGATCTCCGCGCCGCTCTGCTTGATGATGTCCTGCGGAGCGATCGTGTTGCCGATCGACTTCGACATCTTCTTGCCGTCTTCGTCGACGACGAAGCCGTGCGTGACGACCTGCGTGAAGGGCGCGCGTCCGCGCGTGCCGAGCCCCACGAGCAGCGAGCTCTGGAACCAGCCGCGATGCTGATCGCTGCCCTCGAGATACGTGTCCGCCGGCCAGCGCAGCTCCGGCCGGAACGGCAGCACCGCTTCGTGGCTCGAGCCCGAGTCGAACCACACGTCGAGGATGTCGCGCTCGCGCTCGAACTCGCGGCCGCCGCACGACGGGCACCTCAGATCGTCCGGGATGAACTCGCCGATCGGCTGCTCGTACCACGCGTCCGCGCCGTGGGTATCGAACACGGATGCCGCGCGCTCGACGAGCGAGACCGTGAGGATCGCTTCCCCGCACTTCGTGCAGTCCACCGCGGGGATCGGCACGCCCCACGCGCGCTGGCGCGAGATGCACCAGTCGGGCCGGTGCGCGATCATGTTCGACAGCCGATCGCGTCCCCAGCCCGGGATCCAATCCACGTGGTGCTCGACGGCGTCGAGCGCCGCCTCGCGCAGGGTGGTGTTCGCGTCTGTCGTGTCCGGCTTTAGCCGGGACTTGAGCGGCGCGTCGAGCTTGATGAACCACTGCGACGTCGCGAGGAAGATCACCGGGTTGTGGCAGCGCCAGCAGTGCGGGTACGAATGCTGGAAGGCCTCGCGATGCCACAGCCGGCCGCGAGACTTCAACGCTTCGACGATCGCGGGGTTCGCATCGAACACGCGCTGGCCGCCGAACAGCTCGACCGTCTCGAGGAAATGACCGCTCGCGCTGACCGGCGCGTAGATCTCGAGCCCGTATTTCACGCCCGTCGCGAAGTCGTCGCTGCCGTGCCCGGGCGCCGTGTGCACCGCGCCGGTGCCTTGCTCGAGCGTGACGTAATCGGCGAGCACGCCGACCGAGTCGCGCGTGTAGAGCGGATGCCGGAAGCGGATGTGCTCGAGCGCGTCACCCTTCGTCTTCGCGATCGGCGCGCCAAGCGAACGGCCCGTTGCCGC
The DNA here is from genome assembly GCA_036556425.1 of Vicinamibacterales bacterium. GTDB lineage: Bacteria > Acidobacteriota > Vicinamibacteria > Vicinamibacterales > 2-12-FULL-66-21 > DATBJJ01. The sequence continues at coordinate 24,528 of DATBJJ010000097.1, read as the reverse complement.
GGCCACCCTCGACGCGAGCGCCTCCGCGAGGATCACGGCGCGGCCGTCCACGTCGTAGGCCGCGTAGTCGAAATCCGGATGGAACGCGATCGCCAGATTCGACGGTATCGTCCATGGCGTTGTCGTCCAGATGAGGACGGACACGTCGCGTCCCGCGAGCGCGGGGATGCGCGACGCCAGCGCATCGCGGCTCGCGTCGGCGAGCGGGAACTCGACGTAGATCGAGGGCGACGAGTGATCCTCGTACTCGACTTCCGCTTCGGCGAGCGCGGTGCGGCAATGAATGCACCAGTGGACGGGCTTCTTACCTTTGTAGACGAGCCCCTGCTCCACGAACTTGCCGAGCGCTCGCGCGATGGCCGCCTGATAGCGGAAGTCCATCGTGAGATACAGATGATCCCAATCGCCGAACACGCAGAGCCGCTGGAACTCCTCGCTCATCACGCCGATGAACCGCGAGGCGTACTCTCGGCACGCGCGGCGGAAATCGGCGAGCGGCATGTCGCGCTTCTTGGGTCCGAGCTCGCGGTCCACGTGAAGCTCGATCGGCAGGCCGTGGCAGTCGTAGCCGAGCACGTACGGCGCGTCGTCGCCCATCATCGTCCGCGTCTTGACGACGAGATCCTTGAGGATCTTGTTCATCGCGGTGCCGATGTGGATCTTGCCGTTCGCGTACGGCGGCCCGTCGTGCAGCACGAACTTCGGCCGCCCGCGGCGCGACTCGCGAATCTGCTGGTACAGGCCGATCTCCTTCCATCGGGCGAGCGCCTGCGGCTCGGCGGTCTGCAGGTTCGCCTTCATCGGGAAGTCGGTCCGCGGGAGATTCAGCGTGTCTTTCCAATCCGCCATGGGAATATCTGTTTATTGTAGTGCGGGATGGCGGCGTACAAGAAAACGCCGGCGCCCCGATCGAGCGCCGGCGTGAGGAAACGACGCCCGAAGGCTATCGATTGCGGCCGATGCGGCGAATCTCGACCTGGAAGTTCCCTTGGTTGTCCGCCAGGTGCGAGTCGTTGACCCCGAGGAACAGTTGACCCGCGGCCGGCGCTTGAACGCGCGTCTGATTACCGATGAGGAACGGCTGTCCGGTGCCGATGCGGCCGATCAGCGCGCCTGTCGGTGCGCTCTGCAGCGGATTCGCGGCGTTCGTTTCGCCCGCGCCCGCAGGTGACGCGCCCGGGTTTCCGGCTCCGCCGATCTTCACTTCGCCGCTGGCAGAGATGCTCAGAGGCTCACCGCGGCGCACGGCGATTCCAGTGGGCGTCCACTGCTGGGTGCCGGACACGGTGATCGTTCCTCCGCCACTCGTCGACGCCGTATCCGCCGCGCCTCCCGTTCCGATTGTCGACTGACCGCCCGCGAAATAGACGCGAGCGACCTGCCCCGATTGCAGCCGGCGCTCCTCGCCTCCCTCGGTTCGGACGATGACGAGGAACGGGCTCGACAGATCCGCCTTGTTCGTGTGTCCGAGCTCGATGATTTGGCCCTTGATCACGGAACCATCCCGCATCACGACCGCTTCCTGCGAGCCACTGAGATTGAGGTTCGGAGGATCGGCCGTGCCGCCGAAGTCGACATACGCGACCTGGTCGACAGGGATTCGCGGTTCTTCGGCCGGGCTCGTGCGCACGATCACCTGTCGCCCGTCGACTCGATACGCCAGGTTCGACCCCGTGTGCCGCTGACCGTTCTTCAGGACGGCTGTTGTCGTGACCTGGGCCTGAACGATCGCGGCGAGCCCGATCGCCATTCCCAGCGCTAACGGCAGTCTCACAATGCGGCGCATGACACTTCCTCCTGCAGCTTGTCTCAAAAAGTGTTTCCCAGAGCCGGTTTCGGCGGCTCACGGGAGCTTCCTGCAAATTATCGGCCGTCAAACGGCCGAGCTAGGCTTCGGCTATAAAATTGTTGGATGCGCTCTGCCGAGGTCACCGCGGCGTCACCTACACGGAGCGACACGCTCGCCAACGGGTTGAAGGTCCTCGTCCACGAGGTGCATACCGCTCCGCTCGTGTCGGTCTGGTGCTGGTATCGGGTCGGGTCCCGCGACGAGGGGCCGGGCCAGACCGGCGTCTCGCACTGGGTCGAGCACATGAATTTCAAGGGCACCGTCAACATTCCGCGCGATCAGATGAAGGGGATGGTAGAACGGTTCGGCGGCATGTGGAACGGCTACACCTGGATCGATCAGACGACATACCTCGAAACCGCCGGCCGGGACGCGCTCGATCAGCTGCTTTTCATCGAAGCGGAGCGAATGGCGAACGGCTTGTACGAGCCGGAGGAGTGCGAGTCGGAGCGGACCGTCATCATCTCCGAGCTTCAGGGCGGCGAGAACGATCCCGATCAGTTGCTCGATCAGGAAGTGACGGCGACGGCGTTCCGGGCGCATCCGTATCGTCATCCGACGATCGGCTGGCTCCCGGATCTCCGATCGATGACGCGCGACGATCTCTACGGGCACTATCGCCGGTACTACGTTCCGAACAACGCCACGCTCGTGATCGCGGGCGACGTCGAGCCGGACGACGTGCTGCGGCGAGTCGAGCGCGCGCTGGGGAACATCCCGTCCGGCGCCGCGCCGCCGCGCCTGTCCATCGTCGAGCCGCCGCAGCTCGGCGAGCGGCGCGTCGTGGTCGAGCGTCCCGGCACCACCGCGTATTTGAAGATCGCGTGGCACGCGCCGGCGGCGACGGAGCCCGATTTCTTTCCGATGCTCGTGCTGGACGCCGTGCTTGCCGGTGCGAAGGGCGTGAATCTCTGGTCGAGCTTTCGCGGCGTTCCGCCCCAGCGAAAATCGCGTCTCTATACCGGGCTCGTCGAACGATCGCTGGCGTCGAGCGTGTCGGGCGCGCTCGTGCCCACGGCGCAGCCGTTCGTGTACACGTTGTCGATGACGGCAATGCAAGGCGTCGATCTTCCATCGCTCGAGGCCGCCGCTCTCGAGCAGATCGAGAAGATCCGCACCGCAGGCGTCACCGAAGAAGAAGTGGCGCGGGCGCGCCGGCAATTGCGCGCGCGGTTCGTGTTCGAGAACGACAGCGTGACCAACATCGCGCATCAATTGGGTTACTTCGATACCGTCACCGGACCGGAGTTCTTTGGCGCGCTTCGCGCGAACGTGGAGAACGTCACCGCGGAGCAGGTATTCGACGTTGCGCGCCGCCGGTTGTCGGCGACAACGCGCACCGTTGGTTGGTTCAAGCCGCTCGATCCGCGGGCCGTCGATCGGGAGCGGGGCGGAGCCGAGCGATGACCGTCGCCGTACCTCGCGGCCTGTCGCCGGTAAGAACGGTCCTGGACGAAGGATCGGTCCTGCTCGTGCAGGAAACGTCGATGACGCCGGCCGTGACGATCAACGCGACGATCATGGCGGGGGGCGTGTACGAGCCTTCGTCGATTCCGGGGCTCGCATACGTGACCGGCCGCGTGCTGGATCGCGGGACCACGACTCGCACGGCGGCTCAGATCGCCGAGGACCTCGACGATCGCGGCGTGTCCCTGCGCATCGCAACGGCACGCCACACGATCGCCGTCACCTGCACGTGCCTCTCCGAGGATTTCGACGACGTGCTTCGGATCGTGATCGACACGATCCGAAATCCGGTGTTTCCGGATGGTGAAGTGGAGAAGCGGCGCGCCGAGACGCTGAACTCGCTGCGGCAGGACGAGGACAACCCTGCGATTCGCGCGGTACAGGTGCTCTTCGCGCTTCTCTACGGGCCGTCGCATCCGTACGGGCGTCCCGCGAAAGGAACGGTCGAGAGCGTCGAGCGGGTCACGCGCGCGGATCTGGTGCGCTACCACACGACGCGCTTTCGCGCGCCGCGTCTGGTGCTCGCCGTCGCCGGCGACGTTCCCGCGAGCCGGGCGCTCGATCGCGCGGCACTGGAGCTCGGCGGCTGGTCCGGAACGGACAGCGAGGACCCGCCGCTCCCGGCGCCGCCGCCGCATTCCTCTCGCAGCGAGCGCACGATCGCGATCCAAGGCAAGTCGCAGTCGGACATCGCGTACGGCTTCATCGCGATCCGCCGGCTCGATCCGCGGTACTACGGATACTGGGTGATGAACAACATCCTCGGACAGTTCGGGCTCGGCGGCCGGATCGCGGACAATATCCGCGAGCGTCAGGGGATGGCGTACTACGCGTACAGCACGCTCGATCCGAGCATTGGCGAGGGTCCGTTGTTGATTCGCGCCGGCGTCGATCCCGCGAACGTCGAGCGGGCCATCGCTGCGATCGATCTCGAGGCCGGCACGCTCGGCAGCGAAGGGCCGACGCGCGAGGAGCTCGCGCAGTCGCAGCAATATCTGATCGGCTCGATCCCGCGGATGCTCGAGACGAACGCCGGGATCGCATCGTTCCTCCAGTCGGTCGAGCAATTCGGTCTCGGGCTCGACTACGATCGCGAGCTGCCGAAGCATTTGCGGGCCGTGACGCTCGACGAGGTTCGCGCGGCCGCGGCGGAGCTGCTGCACCCGGATCGCGCGTCGGTGGCGGTTGCCGGTCCGCCCGCGAGCGCGGCGTGACGCCCGTCACGCGTGCGGTCTTCTTCGACGTCGACTTCACGCTCATCTATCCGGGTCCCACGTTCCAGGGCGTCGGTTACCGCGAGTTCTGCGCGCGCCACGGCGTCGTCGTCGATCCCGCGCGGTTCGACAGCGCCGTTGCGACGGCCTCGTCGCTCCTCGCGCCGACCGGCGACGTCTACGATCCGGAAATCTTCATTCAGTACACGTCGCGCATCATCGTGCACATGGGCGGCGCCGGACCGGGCGTCGAGCGAGCGGCGCGCGAGATCTACGACGAATGGTCGGCGTGCCATCATTTCGAGCTGTACGAAGAAGTGCCTGACGTGCTGCGCGAGCTGCGCGCGTCCGGCATCAAGATCGGGCTGATCTCCAACACGCAGCGATCGCTGACGGCGTTTCAGACGCACTTCGCGCTCGAAGGCTTGTTCGAGGTGGCGATATCGTCGTTCGATCACGGCTACATGAAGCCGCACCCGAGCATCTTCGAGAGCGCGCTGCGGCAGGTGGACGCGCGGCCGCACGAAGCGGTGATGGTGGGGGACAGCCTCGCGCACGACATCGAGGGCGCGCGGCGCCTCGGCATGCGGGCCGTGCTGGTGTCGCGTTCCGGACGCGCGGAGCCGCGTCCTGACGACGTGCCGATGATTCGATCGCTGCGCGAATTGCCGTCGTTGATCTGAGATTGATCATTTCTGTAATGACATTTCTGAAGTGCTGATGTTCTGAAGTGCTGATTCGTCCACTGACCACGATCGACGAATGCCGCGGCGTCGCGGCGCTCGAGCGAACCGTGTGGGGCTACACGGACGCGGAGGACGTCGTGCCGCCGCCGGTTCTGATCGTCTCGATCAAGCGCGGCGGCATCCTGCTCGGCGCGTTCGACGGCCGCGGCGCGATGGCGGGATTCGTCTATTCGATTCCGGCGATCAAGAACGGCCGGCCGACGCAGTGGTCGCACATGCTGGGCGTCGTCCCCGCGGCGCGCTCGTCCGGCCTGGGAACGCAATTGAAGCTCGCGCAGCGCGACCAGACGATCGCTATGGGGCTCGACCTGATCGAGTGGACCTACGATCCGCTGCAAGCCGTCAACGCCCACGTCAATTTCGCCAAGCTGGGCATTGTCGTCGAAGAGTACGAGGAGAACATCTACGGCGAGTCGAGCAGCCCGCTGCACCGCGGCACGCCAACCGATCGATTCGTCGCCGAGTGGCACGTGACGGCGCCACATGTAGAGCGGCGCGTCGCATCACTCGGATCAAGCGGGCCGATCGTGCGGGACGGCAGTGTCGGCGGCGCTCCGGTCGTCAACCCATCGCACGCCGGCAGTGCGTGGCTGCGCCCGGGCGCGGCTGATCTTTCGATCGACGCACGGCGCGTGCTCGTGGAGATTCCAATCGGCTTCAGCGAGATGCTCGAGCGCGATGGCCAGCTCGCGCTCGACTGGCGCCACGCGACGCGCGAGATCTTCAAGAGCTATTTCGCGCGGGGCTATCGCGCGGTGGATTTCTTCCTGTCGCCCGCGTCGAGCCGCGGGCACTATCTGCTACACGCGGATTTCACGGATACACGCGGAACCGCGTCTATCCGATCCGCGTAATCCGCGTCAATACGCGTGATCCGCGCCTATCCGATCCGCGCGATCCGCGTCTATCCGCGTGATCCGCGCCTATCCGATCCGCGTAATCCGCGTCCATCCGCGCAATCCGCGCCTATCCGATCCGCGCGATCCGCGTCTATCCGCGCGATCCGCGTTTATCGGCGTCTATCCGGGAGGCCACCCGAGCCTCCGGCCACCCAGCACGTGCAGATGAATGTGGAACACCGTCTGCCCTGCGTCGGCGTTGCAGTTGAAGACCGTTCGATACCCGCGATCCCCGTGGCCGTTCGCGCGCGCGATTGCGGCGCCGCGGCGAACCATCTCGCCGACGAGGCCGTCATCGGTTTCCGCGAGATCGTTGAGGCTCGCGATGTGCCGCCTCGGCACGACGAGCACGTGCGTCGGCGCCTGGCCGTTGATGTCCTTGAACGCAACGAGACGATCGTCCTCGTGAACGATCGTGGCGGGAATCTCGCGCGCGATGATCTTGCAGAAGAGGCAATCGGGCATGTTGAGATCTCGTCTATTCGTTCACCATCGTCGCCGTGCGCGGGATGGCTTGAAGGTCTTCTTTCATGCCGATGCCGCGCCAGCCGGCCTCGCGCGCGAGCGCATCGATGCGGCGATCCTGGCCGAGGCCGAATTCAACAACGAAGAGGCCGCCATGGGCAAGACACGCGCGCGCCCCGCCGATGAGACGCTCGAGCGCACGCAGTCCATCGTCGCCCGCGTAGAGCGCCACTGCCGGTTCGTAGCGAATGATGTCCGGCGAGAGCGCGACGCCGGCCGGCACGTACGGTGGATTGGAGACGATCACGTCGACGGGCCCGCGAATCGACTCGATGAGATCGCCGCGCACGAAGTGCACGCGATCAGCTACGCCATGGCGCTCCGCATTCCTGCGCGCGACCGACAGCGCGTCCTCCGAGATGTCGATCGCCAGCACGTGAGCGTGGGGATATTCGATCGCCAGCGAGACGGCAAGGCAGCCGCTTCCGGTGCCAACGTCGAGAATGCGCCGGACGGCGGAGCGCTCCGGCCGGAGGTCGAGGACCGCTTCGACGATCAGCTCCGTTTCCGGCCGCGGGATGAGCACGTCCCGCGAGACCTCGAAGTCGAGTCCCCAGAACTCGCGATGGCCGGTGATGAACGCGACCGGCTCGCGCCGCGCGCGCCGATTGATCAACGAGTCGAATCGCGCCGTGAATTCCTCGGTCGCATCGCCGCGCCCTTCGGCAACGAGCCGCGCGCGATCCCATCCGAGCGCATGCCGCGCCAGCACTTCGGCGTCGAGCGCGGCGTCCGCGGCAGGAATACCGGCGTTCACCAGCGTCTGGCGCGCGTCGGCGATGCGTTCGGAGACCGAGGACATCACTCTCCGCGTCGGCGGATCAGTGCGAGGGTTCCGCTTGGAAGTGCGTGACAGCCTGATCGATCAGCTCGCCGATGTCGCCGTCGAGGGCGTTGGTGAGCTGATACATGCTGAAGCCGGCGCGGTGATCGGTGATCCGGTTCTCCTTGAAGTTGTAGGTCCGGATCTTCTCGGATCGATCGCCCGTGCCGACCTGCGTCCGGCGATCCTTGGCGATCGATTCCTGCTGCCGGCGCAGCTCCATTTCGTACAGCCGCGATCGCAGGACCTTCATCGCCTTCGCCCTGTTCTTGATCTGCGATTTTTCATCCTGCTGCGAGACGACGACGCCGCTTGGGATGTGCGTGATGCGGACGGCGGAGTACGTCGTGTTCACGCTCTGGCCGCCTGGACCGCTCGAGCAGAACGTGTCGATCCGGAGATCCTTCGGATCGATCTGGATGTCGACGTCCTCGGCTTCCGGCAGGACCGCGACGGTCGCCGTGGACGTGTGTATGCGTCCGCTCGCCTCGGTGGCCGGCACGCGCTGCACCCGGTGCACGCCGCTCTCGTACTTCAGGCGGCCGAACACGCCCTTGCCTTCGATGAGCGCGATCACTTCCTTCGTTCCGCCGACGCCGGTCTCGCTCAGGTTGAGGACCTCGACGCGCCAGCCCTGGCGCTCGGCGTGGCGCGTATACATGCGGAACAAGTCCGACGCGAAGTTCGCCGCTTCGTCGCCGCCGGTCCCGGCGCGGATTTCGAGCACGACGTTCTTCCGATCGTTTGGATCCTTGGGAATGAGGAGCGTCTTGATCTCGGCGGCGAGCGCGTCGCGCCGCGCCTGGAGCCCTTGCAGTTCCTCTTGCGCCAGATCGCGCATGTCCGGATCGCGAAGGAGCTCCTCGGTCGCGGTAATTTGTCCCCCGACGTCCTTGTACGTCCGGTAGCGCTCGACGAGCTCCTGCATCTCGGACAGTTCCTTCGAGATCGTACGGAACTTCGTCGTATCGGCCTGGACGGCCGGATTGGCGACTTCCGCCATGAGCTGGTCGTACCGCGCTTCCGCGGCTGCGAGTTTGTCCGAAGTGGGCTTGTCCACGATCGCTCGTTGGTTAACGCGTCGGTTCGATCAAGTGTACGCTCAGTCGTCCGCCGATTGCGCTCACCCGCCGGACACCGGCGGCAGAAACGCGACCTCGTCGCCGTTCTTCAACGGCGTCGTGAAGCGCGCGTATTCTTCGTTCACCGCGCACGAGATTGCCGGCTCGTACTCTCCGAGCGCGGGACAGCCGCGGACGATCGACTCCCACGCCGTGCGCGCGACGGCGCCATCGGGCAGCTCGCACGTGAGCTCCGACGCGCCCGCGAGCTCGCGCAAGCGGGCGAACAGCCTGACGGTCACGAGCATGCGCGTTCGAACGCGAGCTGCCGCGCCGGCTCGTCGTCCGGGTTCGCGGTCGCGCCCTCGATCCAGACGTCGCCGCCCTCGAAGTGCTCGTGCTTCCACACGGGCGCGATCTGCTTCACGCGCTCGATCGCGTAGCGGCACGCGCAGAACGCATCGGCTCGATGCGGCGACGCCGCGGCAATCACGACGCTCGCCTCGCCGATCTTCAGCGTGCCGGTGCGATGATGAATCGCGAGCCGCACCGACGGCCAGTACGCTTCCGCCTCCGCTCCGATCCGCTCGAAGGTCGCGCGCGCCAGCGGCGCGTACGCTTCGTACTCGAGCCACAACACGCGGCGCCCGGCGTTGTGATCCCGCACGAGCCCGACGAACGTCGTCACCGCCCCACACGCCGCGGTCGCCACCGAAGCCGCGAGCCGCGCCGCATCCAGCGGTCGATCGGTGACCTCGTAACGCTTCTCGATGACGGTATCAACCATTCGAAACCCGGAACGCGAGAACCTGGAACCCTTGAACCCCTGAACCCTTGAACCCTTGAACCCTGGAACCAGTTGAGTTCAAAGATCTAGTATAGCCGCCAGAAATGATCGAGCGGTCCGTGCCCGCGTCCGAGCTCGGGGGCGTGGCGAATTGCGCCGTCCAAATATTCGCGCGCGAGCGTGAGTGCCTCGCGATCGTCCAGTCCGAGCGCGAGGTTGGCGGCAATCGCCGATGACAGCGTGCATCCGGTTCCGTGCGTATTCCTCGTTTCGATCCGCGGCGCCCGCAGCTCGAAGCTGTCGTGCGCGGCGCAGGCGACGTCGACCGATTCCGGCCCCTCGAGATGCCCGCCCTTGACCAGTACGACGCGCGGCCCGAGCGCGAGGATCCGTTTGCCGGCCGCTCGCATGTCGTCGATGGACCGGATCCGCATGTCAGCCAGCGCTTCGGCTTCGGGCACGTTTGGCGTGACGATGTGGACGCGCCGAATGAGCTCGGTCCGAAGCGCGAGCACCGCGTCCGGCTCGAGAAGACGGTCGCCGCTCTTCGCGATCATGACTGGATCGAGGACGACCTGCGGGAGATCGAGCTCCGCGATTGCCGCCGCGACCGCTTCGACGATCGCGGCGTTCGCCAGCATCCCGATCTTCACCGCGTCGGTGCCGATGTCGCCGGCGACGGCTTCGATCTGCGCCGTGACGAGATCCGCCGGCAGCGCCTGCCACGCGCTGACGCCGAGCGTGTTCTGTGCCGTGACCGCCGTGATCGCGGACGTTCCGTACACGCGATGCGCGGCGAACGTTTTCAGATCGGCTTGGATGCCGGCGCCGCCGCCGGAGTCGCTGCCGGCGATTGTCAGTACCCGGCGCATACAGTAACATTTGCGATCGACATGAATCATTCCCACAACGCGACGCTTCTGACGGCGATCTCCGGTCGCGCCGATCTCACCGCCGGGATCCGCGTCGCCAGCGTCTGCTTCATGACCATTTTGACCGCAGCCGCGGCGCAGATCAGCGTTCCGCTGCCGTTCACGCCCGTGCCGCTCACGCTGCAGCCGATGATCGTGCTGCTCGGCGGCGCGGCGCTCGGATCGCGGCTGGGCATGATGAGCCAGGTGCTCTATCTTGCCGCCGGGATCGCGGGCCTGCCCGTGTTCGCGGCGTCTCCCGCGCTGCCGTCCGGCATTCTCAGACTGCTCGGGCCGACGGGCGGATTCCTCATGGCGTATCCGTTCGCCGCGTTCCTCACCGGCTGGCTCGCCGAGCGCGGCTTCGATCGACGATACCTGACGTCCGTCGTCGCGATGGCCGCCGGCCTGACCGTGATCTTCGCGTGCGGAATCCTATGGCTGGCGTGGTTCGCGGCGCCGGCGCGCGTGGGACTCGCCAGAGCCCTCTCTCTCGGACTGTATCCGTTCATCGTGGTCGACGTCGTGAAAGTCCTCCTCGCCGCGGCGGTGCTGCCCTCGACCTGGTGGATAGTCGGTCGACATCGCTGATCGGAAGTCCGAGCTGCCGAGCGAGCGACCTCCCGAGCAGCCGGCAGAATTCACCTGACGTACCCGAGACTTCGCAGCCGATCGATCATTTCGCGGTCGAGCGGCGTGCCTTCGCTGACCGCGTTCGAGCGCGACGGCTCGCCGTAGGTGGACACGAATCGAACTGGATACCGCCGCGCGAACTCGCCGTCGAAGAGGTCGAGGCGCGCGCGGCCCGGCAGTTCGCGGCTGATTGGCACGCCGAGGACGTGCAGGATCGTCGGCGCCACGCTCGTCGAATCGCTGTCGCCGATCGTGCCCCGTGATACGTTCGCCCCCAGCAGCGCCATGCGCGCGCCTGTCCGCGCGCTGACACGCCCCGGTTCAGTGACGACGATCACGATCTCCCCCGCGGCGGGTGCGAGTGACGGCGCCAGCATGCGATCGAGCATCGCGTAGTACTCGCGCAGCGCGGCCAGGCGTCCCGCGAGATCGGACGCGGCAAGCGCGTCGAGCGGTGTCGTGCTCGATCCGAGAAGCGCGTACTGCGTGATGTCCAGCCCGGGCAGATACACCGCGGTCAGATCCGTGTTCGCCGTCGACACCGCCGACGCAAGCGTGAGCTGCATCGCGTCGAGCTCGGCGGAACGGCGCAGCAGCGCGCGCCGATCGTCTCCGCTGATGACGCTCGGAAGCGGACCGGCCATTTCGACCGCCTGCTGCTTCAGCGCGGGCCAGCGCTCGCGCAGCGTCTGGTACAGCGACGACGGGGCGATCTCCGCGTCGAGCGCGCCGCCATGTTCGAGACGAAGCGTCGCGCGATCGCTCAACACGACCGCGCCGTCGGACCGCGCGGGCCACGTCGCCCACCAGTTCACGACCGCAGTGCGCAAGCCCGCGTCGGACACGACCTCCCAGAACGTCTTCGCGCGCCGCTCGATGCCGCTCGCAATCGCCGGCCGCGTCAATCGAACGAGATCCGTCGTCCCGCGAATCGCTCTGGCGATGGGGGATTCCTCGGCCGCCGGTACGCTGCCCGACACGCCTACGATGCGCCTGGTTTCGATGCCACGAACGCCATGCACCTCCGCCGGCTGTCCGGTCGCGACGGTCGTCCAAACGCGAGCCGGATCGTCCTGCCGATCTCGATCCTCGTCGATTCGGACGACTGCGCCCTGCGTGAACGCAGACGAGAGCGCGGGCATGCGGCCGTGGTCGGCCAGATCCTGAAAGATCGCCGGATCGAATCCGTCGATCGCAATCACTCGCACGCGGACGCCGCTCGGAACGACGGTGAGCCGCGGCGTGTCGATCGGCGCCGCGCGCGCCGACCACGTGAGCAGAAGTGCCGCGCCGCCGAACGCCACGAGCCCCGCGGCGATCGTCGTCCGCCACGACATGCTGGGAACGCGCGCGACGTTGCCGACCGCCGCGACGATGATCGCTGACGACATGATCGTCACTGCGTGGCCCAACAGAAGGCCGATCGCGACGGCAATCGCCAGCGCGGAGATCGTCCAGTAGGGTGCGGACCATCCGACGTTCGCGACAACGGTCTGCCACCAGAGCGTGAAGTACGTGAGGCACGCGAGCGTGACGGCCACGCCCGCGATTCTCGACAGCCGATCGCCGCGCTTCGCAAACGACGCGTCCGATTGCCGCGCGGCGAGTGAGACGAGCGCGCCTGCGACGAACGCGCTCGCCGCGACGGCCAGACCGAAGAACAATCCGAGATAGACCGCGACAACGATCGCGTCGCGCGGACCTGCAACGAGGCTCGGCATGCGCGCGCGCACGCCGATCGCCGCCGCGGGACCGAGAAGCAGGGCCGCCAGCGCGCCGACGCGGATGCTGGCGAAGAGCGCGATCGTCCACGGACGCCGGGACGCGCGCGCCGGTCCAAGGACGAACCGATCGACGCCGGCATCGAGATAACCCAGCGCCCGAAGACGTTGACGCAGCTCGTCGACCCGCGCGTCGTCGCTTGGCGGTGCGGTCCGTCCCGAGTGGCCGTCGACGGTCATGGCGGCGTCACGCCGTTCGCGCCGCGATGAACGCGGACAGCTCGCGCAGCCTGGCCGCGCGGCGGCCGAACGGGGCGAGCGCGTTATCGGCTGTCTCGCACAACTCCGCGGCGAGCTGATGCGCGCCCGCCACGCCGCTGAAGGAAACGAACGTCGTCTTTCTCAGATCTTTGCGTGCGCTCTTACCTGTCTCGGAGGGATTTCCCTCGACGTCGAGCAGGTCGTCGATCACTTGAAACGCCAGGCCGAGATTCTTCGCGAACGCGGACAAGGCTTTGATCGCGTCGGCGTCGGCGCCGGCCGTCAGCGCGCCCGCGATCGCGGACGCATTGAACAGCGCGCCCGTCTTGCCGCGGTGAATGCGTTCGAGAAGATCGAAGTTGATATCGCGATCGGTGGCGAGCAAGTCCGCCGCCTGCCCATCGATCAAGCCGTCGCGGCCCACCGCCTCCGCCGCGAGCGCCGCGAGGCGCGACGACAGCGGCGGCTCGTACGCGGTCGCGATCGTGCCGAACGCGTGATTCAGCAGGCCAAACGCCGCGAGGATCGCGATCGCTTCGCCGAACACGACGTGATTCGCGCTGCGTCCGCGCCGCAGCGACGCGTCATCCATCGACGGCAGATCGTCGAGGATGAGCGAGGAGGCGTGCACCATTTCGACGGCGGCCGCAGCGGCCAGCGCGCGCTCGGCCGTTCCGCCGCACAGCTCCGCGGAGAGCATCGTCAGAACGGGCCGCACGCGCTTCGAGGGCGCGTGAAGCGTGTATGCCATCGCGCGTTCGACCGGGCTGCCGCTCTCGCGGACGACGCGGCGGAGCGCTTCCTCGACGTTCGCTTGATACGCCGCAAAGAACACTGGGACGGCTATCGGCATTATTTTGCGGGGCGCGGCGTCGGGTCGCTCGGCTTGCCGAATACGAGTATGTACTGATAGCGAAGCAGGTTTGGTCTGGCGATCAGTTGAAGACCCGCCGCGTTCGCGTCGCGAATGACGCGCTCCGGAGCCACGCGCTCTTCCATCGGAGGACCGGGGCCGCCGCCGTCCATCGTGAAGTCGATGACGCCGATCTTTCCATCCTTCTTCAGCGCGCGCGCCACGCTGCGGAGCAGCGCGACGGGTTGGTCCATTTCGTAGTACGTGCCGACGATGAGGACGGCATCCAGCGAATTAGGTGGAAGCTGTGGGTCCTCTTGATCTCCAAGCCTCGTTTCGACGATCCGCTGGAGGTTCTCGCGCTGCACCCGCCGTTTGATCGCTTCGATCATCTGCGGCTGGACGTCCTCGGCGTACACCTTTCCGTTCGGCTTCACGCGATCGGCGAGGCGAATCGTGAACCAGCCGCTGCCCGCGCCGAGGTCAGCGACGACGCTGCCTTCGGCGATCCCGAGAACGTCCATGATCTGAGCCGGACGTTGCCACACGTCGCGGTCGGGCCCTTCCAGTTGGCTCAGGTTCTCGGGTGGAAACAGCTTTCCGTGTTGCGCGCGCTGCTGGCCTCCGGCGGGAACGATCGGTATCAGTAGCGCTGCCACGATTGCGATCGGTACTGTTCGATGCACGCGTCTGCCTTCCTTGATTGGCGACCGAGCCTGGCGCCGAGCCGCGATCCTGGCCGGGAATGCCCGGCGTCGTCATCGCGTCCGGCTCGAGGATCGCGTCGAGCGCGGCGTCCGGCATCAACTTGCGTTCGCGGACGAGATCCCGGACGGGACGTCCCGTTTGTACTGACGTCTTCGCGATGTCCGCGGTTGCGGCATATCCGATGTATGGGCTGAGCGCGGTTGCAAGCGCCGTGCTGCGATCGAGCAGCTCGCGCGCGCGCTCGGCGTCCGCCTTGATGTCCTGCACGCAGCGCCTGTGGAGCACGCGCATCGCCTCGGCGAGAATTCGGGACGCGTGCAGCGCGTTCCATGCAATCACCGGCATCATGACGTTCAGCTCGAGCTGTCCCGCGTCGCTCGCGGCGGCGATGGCCGCGTCGCAGCCGATCACTTGATAGCCGACCTGGTTGACCATTTCGGGCACCGACGGATTCACCTTGCCCGGCATGATCGAAGAGCCCGGCTGCACGGCCGGCAGTTGGATCTCTGCGATGCCCGCGCGCGGCCCCATGCTCAACAATCGAAGATCCGACGCGACCTTGCTCACTTCGATCGCGAGACGCCGGATCGCTCCGGAAACTGCGAGCACGTCGCCCATGCTCTGCGTGACGCGAAAACGATTCGCGGCGGGACGGAGGGGGAGTCCGGTGTATCGCGCAAGATTCTCGATTGCCGCTTTCGTGTAGTCGTCGCCCGCGTTGAGCCCGGTCCCGACTGCGGTCGCGCCGAGATTCAACTCGCGCAGTTGCTCGGCCGTCCGCTCGAGATCGCGCGCCGCGTGAGACACATTGGCCGCGTAGCCCTCGAATTCCTGTCCGAGCGTGATGGGCACCGCATCCTGCAAATGGGTGCGGCCGGTCTTCAACACGCCCGCGAACTCGCGCGCTTTGGCCGCGAGTCCGTCCGCGAGCTCGCGCGCGGCGGTCAAAACATCTCGCACCACGAACAGAAGCGCGAGCCGCGTCGCCGTCGGGAACACGTCATTGGTCGACTGTCCCATGTTGACGTGATCGTTCGGGTGCACGCGCGTGTACTCGCCGAGCGGCGCGCCGAGAATCTCGGCGGCACGGTTCGCGAGCACCTCGTTGGCGTTCATGTTGTGCGACGTTCCGGCGCCTGCCTGATACACGTCGACGACGAACTGATCGCGCAGCTTGCCGTTCAACACGTCGTCCGCCGCGCGCACGATCGCGCGCGCAACCTCCGCGTCGAGCCGGTGAAGCGCCGCGTTTGCTTCCGCGGCTGCTTTCTTGATGAAGACGGTGGCGGTGACGAGCTCGGGGTGCGCCGTGAGCCCGGAGATTGGAAAGTTCTCGACGGCACGCGTCGTCTGCACGCCGTAGTAGGCGTCCGCGGGAACTCGCACGTCGCCGAGCGGATCGCGTTCGACGCGGAAAACCATACGTTGATTATAGTAGTCGGCAGTCGGGAGTCGACGGTCGACAGTCACAGTCGACAGTCACAGTCGGGAGTCGGCAGTCGACAGTCGACCGTCACAGTCGGCAGTCCCAGTCGACAGTCGGCAGTCGGCAGTCGGCAGTCGACAGTCACAGTCGGCAGTCCCGGTCGGCAGTCCCGGTCGACAGTCCCGGTCGACAGTCCCGGTCGACAGTCCCAGTCGGCAGTCGGCCGGCAATGACGCCCGGCGGCCGCAGCGAGCTGGACTGTCGACTGTCGACTGAGACTATCGACTGCGACTGATGACTGTCGACTCCCGACTGCCGACTTCACCGCTCTTTGCGCCTATAATTTCCCCAGCATGCTGCCTGAGTTTTTCGAGAGCGTCGTCGAGCTCATCACCAGGACGTCGACCGACTTGCCGCCCGATGTGAGGGCCGCGATGAAGGCGGCCGTGGGCGCGGAGCAGCCTGGCACGCGCGCCGGACAGGCGATCACGATCATCGCGCAGAACATCGATCAGGCCGCGTCGTGCGAAGGGCCGATCTGCCAGGACACCGGGATGCCCACTTTCGAGGTGAAGGTGCCGATCGGCGCGAACCAGATCTGGATGCGCAAGCAGATCCGCGAAGCCATCGCGGAAGCGACGCGGCGCGGCAAGCTGCGGCCCAACTCCGTCGACTCGATCACCGGCGAGAACTCCGGCAACAATCTCGGCCCGGGAACCCCCATCATCCATTTCGATCAGTGGGAGTCTCCGGAGATCGAGATCAAGTTGATCTTGAAGGGCGGAGGCTGCGAGAACACGAACGCGCAATACTCGCTTCCGACGGAGCTCGATCACCTCGGACGTGCGGACCGCACGCTCGAGGGCGTGCGGAAGTGCATCCTCCACGCCGTGTGGAAAGCGCAAGGGAAAGGCTGCAGTCCCGGCGCGGTCGGCGTCTGCATCGGCGGCGATCGGACGTCGGGATATCTCCACGCGAAAGAGCAGCTCTTTCGCACGCTGGACGATGAGAACGACGATCCGCGATTGGCGTCGCTCGAAACGTCGATCATGGAGGAAGCGAACCGGTTGGCCGTCGGCCCGATGGGATTCAGCGGAAAGACGTCGCTCATCGGCTGCAAGATCGGCGCGCAGAACCGGCTCCCGGCGAGCTTCTTCGTCTCGATTGCGTACGACTGCTGGGCGTTTCGCCGTCTGGGCGTTCGTCTCGACGCCTCGTCCGGCGCGATTCTCTCGTGGTTGTATCGCGACGCGGCGCAGCCGTCGGCGCCGCTCCTCGCCGGCGCGGCCGCGGCCGCGGGATTTCCACGAACGGGCCGCGAGATCAGGCTGGAGGCGCCGATCTCCGAGGAGACGATCCGATCGCTCAAGGTCGGCGACGTCGTGCTCGTCTCGGGACGCATGTTCACCGGCCGCGACGCGGTGCACGCGCATCTGATGAAACACGATCCGCCCGTCGATTTACGCGGCAGCGTGCTCTATCACTGCGGCCCGGTCGTCGTGAAGGACAGCCGCGAGGCGAGCGGATGGCGCGTCACCGCGGCGGGTCCGACGACGAGCATCCGGGAGGAGCCGTATCAGGCGGACATCATCGCGCGCTACGGCGTGCGCGCCGTAGTCGGCAAGGGCGGCATGGGCGCGAAGACGCTCGCGGGATTGAAAGCATCGGGCGCCGTTTATCTGAACGCGATCGGCGGCGCGGCGCAGTTCTACGCGCGCTGCATTCAGCGCGTCGACGGCGTGTCGCTGATGGAATTCGGAACGCCCGAAGCGATGTGGCATATCGACGTTCGCGACTTTCCGGCGATCGTCACGATGGACGCGCACGGCGCGAGCCTGCACAAGGACGTCGAGGACGCGTCCGGGAGAATACTGGAGACGCTCGCCTAGGTCGACGTCATCCGATCGCTTCGGCAAACAGCGATTCGACGTCCGCGATGCCGGCGTGCTTCGCGAGATGGAGCCTCACCACGCGGCGCTCGTGCGCGGCGAGCGTTTCGACGTCGCCGAGCGCCTGCGCGCGTTTCAGAATCGAGAACGTGTAGCCCGCTTCCGGAATCTCGGTCTGTCGATCGTCATCCTGCGTGATCACGAACGCCACGGCGGAATTCGGTCCGCCTTTGTGGTACTGGCCCGTGGAGTGCAGGTAGCGCGGGCCGACGCCGAGCGTGCTCGCGGCGCGATACTTCGCGCGGATGCCCTGACGGATTGCCGCAATACGCGCCTCGACCTCCGCCGACGCCGGCAGGTACGAGAGAAACGCGACGTAGTCGCGCGGCGCGATCGACGACAGCGCGGCGCGGACGATCGCGCGCGGCGAGTCGCCCCCGCCCGCTGACGTGTATGCGTGAATCGTGTGGGATGATGCCGCCGGCGCGGGCTCCGGCAACCGGCCGCTTGCGGCGTACGCCCCGAGAAGCGCCTTCGTTTTCTCCTTGGCTTCCGCGACGTTCGGCTCGTCGAACGGATTGATGCCGAGCACCGCGCCCGCGACCGCCGTCGCAAATTCCCATCGAAAGAACTCGGCGCCCAAGCCGTCGACGCGCGTGCTCAACCGCAGCACCGGATGGCCCGCCGCTTCGATCGCGCCTAGCCGATCGTCGTCGGGCCGATCGCGATCGGTGGCGATCGCGACGAACGCGCGATCCGATTGATAGTCGCTCGGACGGCCGAGGGATTCGTCGACGACCGGCAGCGTTCCCTTGCCGTGCTTGCCCGTGCTCTCCGCGACGAGCTGTTCGATCCACAACCCAAGGGACGCGAGCGACGGCGGCAGGACGACGGTGAGCTTGTCGCGCCCGCCGAGCGCGGCCGCGCCGATGAACGCGCCGAGCTCGAGGCCGGCGTTCGCGTGGTTTTCCTGCCGGCAGCCCTGCGCCATCGTCGATCCGGCGGAGAGCAGACTCGTGGAATCGGAACCGATCAAGGCGCACGGGACGAGACCGAACAGCGACAACGCGGAGAAGCGTCCGCCGATGTCGGCGGGATTCACGAAGATGTCGCGGTACTGTTTCGACTGCGCAAGCGAGTGGAGCGCCGTTCCGGGATCAGTAATCGCGACGAAGTGCCGGCCGGCCTGCGCGCCGAGCGCGTGCGCCACGCGCGACCAGAAGAATCGCTCGAGCGACGCGACCTCGACGGTGCCGCCGCTCTTGCTCGAAACGAGGAACAGCGATCGCGCGGGATTCATTCGCGCGGCGGCGCCCGCGATCGTACGCTCGTCGGTCGTGTCGAGCACGAAGAGATCGGGATGATGAGCCGCGACGCCCAACACCGATCGCATCACTTCGGCGCACAGGCTGCTGCCGCCCATCCCGAGCAGATACACGGCGTCGATCTTCTCGAGCGTGACCTGTTCGGCGAGCGCCATGGTGCGCGCGACCTCGACGGCCATCGTCTTGTCGACATCGAGCCAACCGAGCCGCGTGCGAATGGATTTCGCGTCGGCGCTCCCTTCCGCCGCCTTCCACACGCTGATGTCGCGATCCCAGATTCGTGTAACGATCCGTTCTGCGATCAGACGATCGGCGAGCTCGGCGGCGGGCGCGTACGCGAGAGGCATACGGGCGATTCTATCACCGTAACTCCAACCGCTGCAGCAGCTTGCCGTTGCCGAATTGCCGTGGCGCCTTGCCGGGCGCCGTCAGGACCGCTATAATCGTCCTATCTATGTGTCGCATCGGAAGATGTGCGTCACAGTAGAGATCGAGGAGACATTCAGGATGATCAACGTCACACCGGCGGCCGCTTCGAAGATCACGGAGCTGCTCGTCGAAGAGAACAAGACGACCGCGGGACTGCGCGTCTTCGTGCAGGGCGGCGGCTGCTCGGGCTTTCAGTACGGGTTGATGATCGACGAAGGTGAAGGGGACGCGACGACCGACGCCGTGATCGAATCGAACGGCGTCAAGCTGCTCGTGGATCCGATCAGCGCGCGCTACCTGCGCGGCGCCGAAGTCGATTTCGTCGATAACATCACGGGCGGCGGATTCACGATCAAGAACCCGAACGCGAAGTCGACCTGCGGCTGCGGGTCGTCGTTCAGCGTCTAACGGCCGGCAGGCTCGCGGATCGCGGCGCAATCGCCGCCGCGATCCGGGCTTGAGCCGTTAAGCTCTCGAGCTGTGCCGATGGAATCCTCTCCGAGCGCGTTCGTCGAGAGCCTTCGACCGGCCGGCAGCAAGCGGTCCGGCAAGCGCGATTTCATCGTCAACGTCTTCCTTCGCCAGGAAGGCCACCTCACCGCCGACAATCTCGTCGATCTCATCCGCCGCGAGGATCAGCGGATCAGCCGCGCGACGATCTATCGCACGCTGCAGTGGATGGTCGACGCCGGCATCGCGCGCAAGGTCGACTTCGGCGAGGGCCGCTTCCGGTTCGAGCACTCGTACCGCCATCCGCGGCACTTTCACCTGATCTGCAAGAGCTGCAACCGCAGCTTCGAGTTCCTCAGCTCCGACATCGAAGCGCTGGTCGAGGAAGTGGCGTCCGCGCGCAACTTCACGCCGCGCCAGAGCGTGCTGCAGATTCACGGCACGTGCGAAGCGTGCCGCACCGGCCGCCCCGCGGCGGCGGCGGAAGGCGGCACGACCGAGCTGCTCTTCGCGCGCGACGCGCTGCGCATCGCGATCGCGACGGAGCGGAGCGGCCTCGAGTTCTATACGCGCGCGTCGGGCATCACGCGCGATGCGCGGGGCCGCCGCGTCTTCAAGAAGCTCGCGGAAGAAGAGAAGGAGCATCTCTCGACGCTCGAGGCGCGATACCGCGAGCTCTTGCAGCAGGATCCGCAGCTCGAATCGCGCCCGACGTTCCTGTTCTTCAAGGGCGCGGCGAACGGGCTCTTCGCGGCGGGCGCCGATCAGCTGACGAAAGGCGTCAACGATCGGCAGGCGCTGATGATCGGCATTCGCTGCGAGCGCGGGTCGCACAAATTCTTCAAACGGTACGGCGAGCGATTCGAGGACTCAGAAGGCAAGCGCATCTTCCTCGAGTTCGCG
This sequence comes from Vicinamibacterales bacterium, assembly GCA_036556425.1. Lineage (GTDB taxonomy): Bacteria > Acidobacteriota > Vicinamibacteria > Vicinamibacterales > 2-12-FULL-66-21 > DATBJJ01. The sequence goes on along the minus strand of DATBJJ010000097.1, from coordinate 3,648 downwards.
GACGAGGAGCGGACGCATCTCGATCTGCTCATCCGCGAATACCGCGCGCTCGTCGAGCGGCAGCGGCGCGGACGCAAGCCGGCCCGCAAAACGCGCCATCGCGCGAGCGCCTGACCGGGTCGTGATCGATCTCCATCTCCATACGACGGCTTCCGACGGCACGCTGTCGCCGACGGCTCTCGTCTCGCTCGCGGCGGGCACGGGCCTTCGGATCATCAGCGTCACGGATCACGACACGGTCGCGGGTCTCGCGGAAGCGCGCGACGTCGCCGCGCGGCTCGGGCTTCGACTCGTCAACGGCATCGAGATTACGGCTGTCGAGGATGCGCGCGACGTACACGTGCTCGGCTACTTCTTCGATCCCGACGACCGCGATCTCACGCGCTTTCTCGAACGCCAGCGCGCCGAGCGCGTCGAGCGGGTGCGGGAAATCGGCGCGCGGCTGGCGTCGTTGGGCGTGCCGGTCGACGTCGACGCGATCGTTGCCGTCGCGGCGCGCGACGCGGGACGCAGCGTCGGCCGACCGCTCGTCGCGGACGCGCTCGTCGCGGCCGGCCACGCGCTCGACCGGCGCGACGCGTTCGATCGCTGGCTCGCGGCCGGCGGTCCCGCGTTCGTGCCGCGCCGCGGCCCCCCGCTCTCTCGCGTCGTCGAGACGATCTCAGCGGCTGGCGGACTCGCGTCGCTCGCGCATCCCGGATTGCTGCATCTCGACGACCGCATTCCGGATTTTGCGTCCGCCGGGTTGTCGGCGATCGAGGCGCGTCATCGGGATCACGATGCGGCGACCGAGGCGCGCTATCGCGGCATGGCGCGCGCACTCGGCCTTGCCGTGTCGGGCGGATCGGATTTTCACGGCATCGTCGATCGGGTCGACGCCGGCGGCGCCGCGACGGCGTTCCGAACGGTCGCCCTGCCTGACGAGGATTTCGCGGCGCTCGAGGCCCGCCGCCGCCAAGCCTTCGGCGAGGTCCGCCGAACCTAGCGCGAACGACGGCGCCGTGACTCCCGTTCTCCAACTGGTTGGAATCCAGAAGAGCTATCAGAGCTTGCGCCCGCTTCGCGTGCGCGAGCTGACGATCGCACCGGGCGAGCGGGTCGCGATCGGCGGCCTCGACGTGGGCGCCGCTGAAGTGCTGGTGAACCTCGTGACGGGCGCAAGCCTTCCGGATCAAGGCGAGGTACGGGTCCAGGGCAAATCCACGGCGGAGATCGTCGACGGCGACGAGTGGCTCGCCTCGCTCGATCGATTCGGGATCGTGAGCCCGCGCGGCGTGCTGCTCGAGTCCGCGACGATCGAACAGAACATCGCGATGCCGTTCACGCTCGATATCGATCCCGTGCCGGACGATGTTGCGGCCCGCGTAAAGGCGCTCGCCGCGTCGTGCGGCATCGCGCGCGTCGACGTGACAACGGGCGAGGCAGGTGCCGACGTGCGCGCCCGCGTGCATCTCGCCCGCGCGATCGCGCTGGCGCCCGCCCTGGTCGTCCTCGAGCATCCAACGGCGGCGCTGGCGAAGGGGACCGGGCGGGCGTTCGCGCGCGATCTCGTCGCCGCGCTCGATGGAGCGAAGCTCGCGGCGCTCGTCATCACGCAAGACGACGAGTTCGCGAAGCACGTGGCGCATCGCGCGCTGCGCCTCGACGGCGCGACCGGCGAATTGAAGCCCGCGAGGAGCGGATGGTTTCGATCGCTGCGGTGATCTACCAGGGCTTCGGCCGCTGGTACGGCTTGTTGTTCGGCGTCAGCGCCTGGAGGAACGCCATCAGATCTTTCCGCTGCTCCGGCGTCAGCGTCTGCGGTTTCAGGAGCGGGTCCTTGGTCTTGTTGTCGATGCCGCCCTTCAGCATGACGTCGACCGCTTCGTCGAGCGTCTTTGCGCTGCCGTCGTGGAAATACGGTCCGCTCAACGCGGCGCCCCGGAGGGACGGCGTCTTGAACGCGCCCATCAACCGTTCCATCTCCGGCGTCACCGGCTGGTTGCCCTTCGTGGCGGCATCCGCGAGGATTCGGCCGCGGCCCATGTCGGGCTTGGGGCTGTCGGAGCCGATGCCGACGTTGTGGAATTGCGTATCGGAGAAGAGCGGCGGCGTGTGGCACAGCACGCAGCCGCTGGTCGAGAACACTTGGAAGCCGCGCGCGATGGGTGTCTTCGGCGCGGCCGCGGGATCCTGCGGCGATCGATCCCATGGAGTGTCGCCGGCATGAATCGTCCTGACGAACGTCGCGAGCGCCTTCACGATCCGATCGCCCGTGACGGGGCCCTCGTACGATTTCTGGAACGCCGCGGCGTAGCGCGGCACGTCGGCGAGCTCTTTCGCGATCGCATCCGGATCGGCGCCCATCTGGCCTCGCCACGCCGCGAGGATCTGCGTTTCGAGTCCGCGCGAACGGCCGTCCCAATACAGATCGGGATAGAAGGCCGCCCCGTACAGCGTCGGCGTGTGGCGCGTGTTCATGGTGCCGTCGTGTCGCGGCGAGAGCGCCAGGCCATCGGTCCAGCCCTTCTCCGGCACATGACACGTCTCGCACGACATCTTCTTCGTCCGCGACAGGCGCATGTCGAAGAAGAGCTGCTTGCCGAGCTCGATGCGATCCGCGGTCATCGCGTTGTCGTCGGGAACCGTGATCGGTACCTTGTCGAGACCCCGCGGCGGCGTGAATCCGCGCGCTCCAGTTTGAGCGGCCGCGGTCACGACCAGAGCCCCTCGTGCCGCGATCGTCAACATCGCGACGAACATCACAACGGTCAGCGCAAGGATCCAACGGACGCGACGCTTCATATGCCTCTCCTGGCGCCTGATTCTGATTCACGACATTGGCAGCGTCAAGCTGCGTAGGTGCCCATGCCCAAGCTCGTGCTTTTCGACATCGATGGAACGCTCGTGCTCACCGGCGGCGCCGGCCTTCGCGCGATGAACCGCGCGTGCGAGGAGATCGTCGGCCGCGCCGACGCGCTCGCCGGAATCCCGGTCGCCGGACGCACCGATTGGATCATCCTGCACGACACGCTCGCGCGCATCGGGCGGGATCTCGATCGCGATCTCTTCGATCGGCTTCGCGAGCGCTATGTCGGCCACCTGCGCGAGGAGATCGCGCAGCCCGGCAGGGGATTCAACGGCGCGCTGCCCGGCGTGCCGGATCTCCTCGAGGCGCTCGATTCGCGCCACGACGTGTTCTTGGGATTGCTGACGGGGAACTTCGAACTGGGCGCACGCGTCAAGCTGGAGCGGTTCGATCTGTGGCGGTTCTTCCGCTGCGGCGCGTTCGGCGATGACGCCGCCGATCGCAACGCGCTGGTGCCCGTGGCCATGCAGCGCGCGGCCGCGTGCGGCGGGCCCGCGGTTCCAGCGTCCGACGTCATCGTCGTCGGCGACACGCCGCACGACGTCGCGTGCGCGAGGGCCGTTGGGGCGACGCCGGTCGCCGTCGCGACGGGCACGTTCAGCGCCGACGAGCTCCGCGCGTGCGGCGCGGCCGTCGTTTTCGATACGCTACGTGATACGGAGGACGTGCTGCGTCAGATGCAGATTTGACCGTGGAATGGGCGAGCGAGCGAGAGAGCGTGTAAGGGGGTCCGAGGGACGAAGTCCCCGGATGATCGCGGAGCGGGCCTGGTGTTCGATACGCGGAGGGATAGCCCCGAC
>DATBJJ010000096.1:0-16892 GCA_036556425.1 Vicinamibacterales bacterium | reverse complement strand
GGGACACCCAATCGGGACACCCAACGTTGGGTGTCCCGATTGGGTGTCCCCGCCCTACCCCCCGGCTTGCGGACCGCTGGCCCGGCGTGTTACGGTTCTCAGGACGGCATGATTCGGTCAATCACCTGTTGCTGTCGGCGCTCCTCTTCCACGTGTCGCTGCACCTGTACGGTGCCGGCGACCCGCCGGTGAGAGATCTGCGCAGCCTCTAGTAAGCTTCGAAGTCTTTTCAGATTCCTCCACCCGTTGGTCGCTGGCCTTCCGAGCCCACAACTCTGAGGTTGTTCTCATTCCGCCCGTGGGCGGAAAGGGTATTCGAATGCTGATGCCAACGATGGAAGGACCGCGTGTTTCCGCGCCGCCGCGCCTCAATCACCTGCGCGCGCTCGAAGCGGAGAGCATTCACATCATCCGGGAAGTCGCGGCGGAATTCGCCCGGCCGGTCATGCTCTACTCGATCGGCAAGGACTCGTCCGTGATGCTGCGCCTGGCGCAGAAAGCGTTTCATCCGGCGCCGATTCCGTTTCCGCTGCTCCACGTCGACACGACGTACAAATTCCGCGAGATGATCACGTTCCGCGATTGGTACGCAAACCACATCGGCGCGAAGTTGATCGTTCACACCAACCGCGCGGCGATCGCGGACGGCACGCAGCCGTACGCCGTTGGCACGCAGCGCTGCTGCGGCCTGCTGAAGACGAAGGCGCTCCTCGACGCGCTCGAGGAGGGCGGCTTCGACGCAGCGTTCGGCGGCGCGCGGCGCGACGAGGAGCGATCGCGCGCGAAGGAGCGGATCTTCTCGCTGCGCGACGATCAAGGCCAGTGGGATCCCAAGCGTCAGCGTCCCGAGTTGTGGCATCTCCTCAACGCCCGCATCCGTCCAGGCGAGAGCATCCGCGTGTTCCCGCTCTCGAACTGGACCGAGCTCGACGTGTGGCACTACATCGATCTCGAGAACATTCCGGTCGTCCCGATGTACTTCGCGAAAGAGCGCGAGGTCATCGTCCGCGGCAACTCGCTCATCGTCGTCGAGCAGCCGTTCGTTCCGCTCTACGACGGAGAGCGCATCCAGCGCGTGATGTGCCGGATGCGATCGCTCGGCTGCTCGCCGTGCACCGGCGCGGTGCGGTCGACGGCCGACACGATCCCCAAGATCATCGAGGAGCTCGTCTCGGTGCGGCACTCGGAGCGCCAGCTCCGCGTGATCGATCACGATCAGGACGGCTCGATGGAAATCAAGAAGCGCGAGGGTTATTTCTGAGTGTCGAGCCTTCTCCGGATCTGCACGGCCGGGAGCGTTGACGACGGGAAGAGCACGCTGATCGGGCGGCTGCTGTACGAATCCCGGGGCGTTTACGAGGATCAGGTGAAATCGGTCGAGGCCGCGTCGCGCAACCGCACGGCGGGGCCGATCGACTTCTCGCTCTTCACGGACGGCCTGCGCGCCGAGCGCGAGCAGGGCATCACGATCGACGTCGCCTACAGGTACTTCGCGACCGCGCGCCGGAAGTTCATCCTCGCGGACACGCCGGGCCACGAGCAGTACACGCGGAACATGGCAACCGGCGCATCGACGGCCGACGTCGCGATCCTGCTCGTCGACGCCCGGCACGGCGTGCGGCCGCAGACCAGACGCCACGCGCGCATCGCGACGCTCCTCGGCATCCGCAGTTTCGTGCTGGCCGTGAACAAGATGGACCTCGTCGACTTCGATCGGGAAGTGTTCGAAGCCATCTGCGACGAGTTCGCGGGCCTCGCCGGCGACGCGATGCTCGACGCGATCCCGATGAGCGCGCTGCACGGCGACAACGTGACGATCCGCAGCGAGCGCACGCCGTGGTTCGACGGTCCGAGCCTCCTGCATCACCTGGAGACGGTTCAGATCGATCGGAAGGAGACCGAGGGAGGCTTCCGGATGCCCGTGCAGCTCGTGCTGCGCCCCGATCACGACTTCCGGGGCTACGCGGGCCAGATCGTCTCTGGTGCGATCGCGCCCGGCGGCGCGATCACCGTCTGGCCGTCGGGCCGCACCACGACGGTCAAGCAGATCGTGACGTGGGACGGCGAGCTCGACTCGGCGCACGCGCCGATGTCGGTGACCGTCGTCCTCGACGACGAGCTCGACATCAGCAGGGGCGACGTGCTCGCCACCGGCCCGATTCACGTCGGGCGCCGATTCGCCGCGAACCTCGTGTGGATGGACGAGCGGCCGCTGGATCCAGGGCGCGTCTACCTGCTGAAGCACAACACGCGCAGCGTGACCGCCGAAGTGGATCGCGCGCTCGCGATGAACGAGATCGGGCTCGTTCACGTGTCGACGTCTCTGCCGCTCGTCTTCGATTCCTACACCGGCAATCGAACGACGGGCAGCTTCGTGTTGATCGACGCGGCGACGAACTTCACGGCCGGCGCGGGCATGATCGTACGCCCGCTCGACGACGGCGCGAACGCCGCGCCGCACTCGGCGGCCGCGCGGATCGCGGCTGCGGCCCGATCGGCGAAGACGACCGAAGAGGCGGTGGACGCCGTCGGCAAACTGCTCGAGGAGATCCTGTCATGATCGACGCGCGCGAGCTCGTCGCCCAGGAGCTCGAGACCGCGCGCGTGCCGTGCGTCACCTCGAGCTTCCAGGCCGAATGCGTCGTCCTCGTGCACATGCTGCGCGAGGTGATGCCGGACATTCCGGTGCTGTTCCTCGACACGGTGCACCACTTCCCGCAGACGATCGCGTATCGCGACGAGATCGTGTCGCGCTGGGGGCTGAACCTCGTGACGCTGCGGGCAGCGGAGCCGTCGCCGGGACTGTGGCGGCAGAGCACCGAGGCCTGCTGCGCGAAGCACAAGGTGGAGCCGCTCTTCAGCGCGCTGGCGAACCACGACGTGTGGTTCACCGGCCTGCGGCGCGACCAATCGCCGTCGCGCGCCGCGCTGGAGCAAGTCGAGCCGTTCCGGCTTCCGCACGGCGCGGTGCTCCGCAAGATCAGTCCGCTGGCGAAGTGGCACACGAAAGAGGTCTGGGCTTACGCGAAGGCGCACGACATCCCGCTGCTGCCGCTCTACACGCTCGGCTACACGAGCATCGGGTGCGAGCCGTGCACGTCACTACCGCTGGATTCGGCGAACGATCGCTCCGGACGCTGGCAGGGAAAGAAGCTCGAATGCGGGATTCACATTTCCGCCTCCGCGCGAAGCGCTTCGGCAGACCCGCCGTAGCCTTGGCGGAGGCGGGCAAGCTGCTAGTGGGTCCGGCTAACCGGACTGCTGCTCTTCGCCCGATGGCGGCGCGGCGGGACGACGGCGAGGCGGGACGCCCGGCGAGAGCTTCAGGCTCGAGCTGATCCGATCGAACGTCTTCATGAATTCCTGCACCGGCCGCGGCACGCGGTTCAGGCGCAGGTGGACCCATCCGGTTTCGCGCACCAACTGCTGCCCGGCGATTCGCGCGCAGAAGAGGGTCCCCGACCGCACCTCGCGCGCCACGGATTGATACGGGATGATCGTGACGCCCATCCCGATCCGCACGAGCGCCTTGATGATCTCGACGTTCTCGGTCTCGGTCACGACCTTCGGCGCGATGTGCTCCGACACGAAGAAATCCTCGATCGCGCGGCGCGTGCCGGACCCGGCCTCGAAGAGGATGAACGGCTGCCGCGCGAGATCCTGAGGCGTGATCTGCTTCTTCCGCGCGAGCGGATGCTGCGGCGCGGTCACGAGCAACAGCTCTTCGCGCATGACGGGCACGCTCACGAGCGCGGGATCGTCGACCGGCAGCGTCAAGAGCCCGAGATCGGCCGTTCCGGATCGCAGCTGACGAATCAGACGCGGCGTTGCGCCGGGCATGAGCTTGACGTCGACGGCCGGATGCTCTTTGCGAAACGCCTTCAAGAGCGGCGGGAAGACGTAAAGGCACACCGTCATGCCGCCGACGAGGCGCAGGGATCCCTTGACCGTCTGCTGGGTATCGAGAATCGCGGCGCGCGTCTGCTCGAGATCGTCGAACATCCGCTGGCTCAGGCCGAGCAGCGTCGTTCCGGCGGGCGTGATGCGAATCTTGCGGCCCAGACGCAGAAAGAGCTGCTCGTTGAGCTCTTCCTCGAGGAGCAGGATCTGGCGGCTCACCGCGGACTGCGAGAGATGCAGCTGCTCGCCCGCGCTCGTGAACGATCCGGTCTGAGCGACGGCGCGCAGAATCTCGAGCTGTCGAAGGTCCACGCGACATCTTATATCATCGCCGGGGATGCGCATCGCGCTCGCACAACTCGACCCGATCAGCGGCGACATCGACGGCAACACGGCAAAGATCCTCGACGCGCTGGCGCGCGCGTCGGCGCAGGGCGCGGATCTCCTGATCACGCCGGAGATGGCGATCCCCGGGTACTGCATCGGCGATCTCGTCGAGGACGCGGCGTTCCTCGAGGCCAACGAGCGCGCGATGCTCGCGATTGCCGGCGCGGCGCGCGGGATCGTCGCGGTCGTCGGGTTCATCGATCACGATCCCCACGCCAAGAACGACAGCGGCGCGATTCGCAAGCACAATGCGGCGGCGGTCGTGACGGACGGACGCGTCCTCCAGCGCGCGCACAAATCGCTCCTGCCCAACTATCGCTACTTCGACGACAAGCGTTTCTTCACGCCCGCGACGCGGCGCGATCCGATTGAGGTCGCGATCGGGAGCGACGATCGATCCATTCAGCTCGGCGTCTCGATCTGCGAGGACATGTGGGACGCGTATTACGACGTCAAGCCGCTTCCGGAGCTCGCGGCGAAAGGCGCCGACCTCCTGCTGAATATCAACGCGTCGCCCTTCTATCCCGGCAAGCGGCACGAGCGCGACGCCTTGATCAGGCGCCACGTCGCGCGGCTGCGCAAGCCGTTCGTCTACGTGAACACCATCGGCGCGGCCGACAACGGCAAGAACATCATCCCGTTCGACGGCGAGAGCCTCGTGTACGACGCCAACGGACAGCTCCTCGCGGTGGGACCGCAATTCAGCGAGGCGCTCCTCGTCGTCGATCTCCCGGTGGACGCGGAACACGCGGATAGGACGAATAGCGCGGATCGGACGCTGAAGCTGCCGCCGATCGTCCGCGAGCGCGAGATCTTCGAGGCGCTCACGATGGCGCTGCGCGGCTACATGCGGAAGACAGGCTTTTCGAACGCGATCGTTCCGGTATCCGGCGGGATCGATTCGGCGCTGGCGCTCGCGATTGCCGTCGACGCGCTCGGTCCGGATCGCGTGTCCGCCTTCAACCTGCCGTCGCAGTTCAACACGAGCGCCACGAAAGCGATCGCGGCGAAGCTCGCGGGCGCCTTGGGGGTGCGCTATCACGTCGTGCCGATCCACGCGATCGCCGACGTCGTCCGCACGACGTTCGAAGCGCACGCCCACGAGATCCGACGGGGCTTCACGCTGGAGAACTTGCAGGCGCGCATCCGCGGCATGCTGATGATGGCGGAATCGAACGACACGGGCGCGCTGCTCATCTCGTGCGGCAACGAGACCGAAATCGCGCTCGGCTACGCCACGCTCTACGGCGACATGTGCGGCGGCATCTCGCTCATCGGCGATCTCTCGAAGGTCGACGTCTACCGGCTCGCGCGCTACGTCAACACGCGGCATGGCGACGAGAAGATTCCGGAAGACGCGTTCGCGCTCACGCCGTCCGCCGAGCTTGCCGAAGGGCAATTCGATCCCTTCGATTATCCGGTGATGGCGCCGATCGTCGGCGAGATCGTGGAGCGGCGGCTCGGCCGCCGCGATCTCATCAAGCAATTCGAGTCGCGTTCGCTCGATCCGGAGCGATTCCTCCCGGATGCCAACGGCCGGACGGTCTACGACAAATACTCGGTGGAAACGTTCGCCGCGGTCGTGGACGAAGCGCTGAAGCGGATCAGGGGATCGGTCTACAAGCGGCTGCAAGGGCCGCCGATCGTCGTCGTCTCCGAGCGCGCGTTCGGTTTCGATCTTCGCGAAACAATCATCAACGGGTGGGGTGGGAACTAGGGTTCAAGGGTTCACGGGTTCACGGGTTCACGAGTTCACTGGTTCCCGAGCCCCGAGCCCAGGACCCCGAGTCCCGGCCTTCAACGCTCGCACGACGTGCTCCGCAATGTCGCGCACGCCGATGTCGTGCGTCACCTCGGCGAACACGAACGGGCCGTCGCCGCGCATCTTCCGCGCGTCGCGGTCCATCACGCTGAGATCGGCGCCGACGAGCGGCGCGAGATCCACCTTGTTGATCACGAGGAGATCCGACTGCGTGATTCCAGGGCCGCCCTTTCGCGGAATCTTGTCGCCGCCCGCGACGTCGATGACGTAGATCGTGTAATCCGCCAGCTCGCGGCTGAATTGCGCCGCGAGGTTGTCGCCGCCGCTCTCCACGAACAGCAGCTCCGGCGAGAACGCCTCCATCAAGCGCTGCAGCGCCGCGAGGTTCGGGCTGATGTCGTCGCGCACCGCCGTGTGCGGACACCCGCCCGTCTCCACCGCCGCGATGCGCTCGGCGGCCAGCGCGCCATGCCGCACGAGGAACTCCGCATCCTCGCGCGTGAAGATGTCGTTGGTCACGACCGCGAGACTGTGCTCGTCGCGCAGCAGCCGGCAGAGCGCGAGGAGGAGCGCGGTTTTCCCGCTTCCCACCGGTCCGCCGATGCCGACGGTGAACGCGCGCGCGCGGTAGTTGCGCTCGACGGGCGCGTCGCGCTCGGCGTACGCGCCGGGACCTTCGAACTCGGGATCGGCGTGATCGTGATCGTCAGGGTGATGATGAAACCGCATGGACGGGGAAGGCACGGACGACTCCATTCATGATTGAAACAAACGTGAGTACAGCCGATCGTGCGACATCTGCAGCACGTCGATGAGCGGCGCGGTCTGCGACACCTCGTCGTCGGTGAGCGATGCGCAGCGAACGAGAACTTCGTCCACGAGCGAGCCCGTCTCGTGATGGAGCCGCTGCGCACGGTACGGTCCAACTATCCCCAAGCGCACCGCTGCGGCCAGAATCCCTCGTGACGTCGTGAACATCGCCATGCGCTGCGCCGTTTCCCGCGGCACGCCAAGCAGCGCCAGGCCGGCGCCGAACACCGGCGCGTGATGACCGCAGAGCCCGCGCGTGCGATCGTCGAGCGACTCGACGGCGGCCGACGGCCAGATTCGCAGGCACGCGCTGACGAACGCGCGACCCTGCACGCGGCTCGCGCGATTGGCGATCGCGTTGGTCAAGAACGCGTCGCACGACGCATCGAGATCCTCGAGCCGCGATGGATTGCGATGCGCGGAGGTCACGAACGGCAGCATCGCGCGACCGGCTTGCCACAGGCTGTCGGCGAGAAACCGATCGAGCGTCTTCTCACCGGTCACTTCGCCCGCCTGGAACGACGCCTCGAGGCCGGCGGAGTGCGCGAAGCCTCCGGAGGGAAGCGCGGAGTCGGCGAGCTGCCAAATCGTCCAGTCGTTCACGCTGCCTCAGAACAGGAAGTACCGCTGCGCCAACGGCAAGACGGCAGCGGGAACAGATTTCAGATCTTCCCCGTCGGCGGTGACGCGATAGGTTTCCGGATCGACCGTGATCCGCGGCAGCGCGTCGTTCAGTTTCATGTCGCGCTTGCCGATCGAACGGCATCCGCTGACGGCGGTCAGCCGCTTGGCCAACGCGTACCGCTGGGCGATTTCCTTCTGGAGCGACGAGCGCGAGACGAACGCGAGCGACGTCGGTCCGGTGGCCTTCCCGAACGCGCCGAACATCGGCCGCATGACGAGCGGCTGCGGCGTCGGGATCGAGGCGTTCGCATCCCCCATCTGCGCCCACGCGATGAATCCGCCCTTGATCACGAGCTCCGGCTTGACGCCGAAGAACGCCGGCTTCCACAGCACGAGATCCGCGAGCTTGCCGACCTCGACGGATCCGACGTCGTGCGCGATGCCGTGCGCGATCGCCGGATTGATCGTGTACTTCGCCACGTATCTCTTGATCCGCAGGTTGTCGTGCGACGCCGACTCGCCGGGCAGCCGGCCGCGCTCGCCGCGCATCTTGTGCGCCGTCTGCCACGTGCGGCAGATCACTTCCCCGACCCGACCCATTGCCTGGCTGTCGCTCGACATCATGCTGATCGCGCCAAGATCGTGCAGCACGTCTTCGGCCGCGATCGTCTCGCCGCGAATCCGGCTCTCGGCGAACGCGACGTCCTCGGGAATGTTCTTGTCGAGATGATGGCAGACCATCAGCATGTCGAGGTGCTCGTCGAGCGTGTTGACCGTATAGGGCCGCGTCGGGTTCGTCGAGCTCGGCAGCACGTTCGGCTCGCCGCAGACCTTGACGATGTCCGGCGCGTGGCCGCCGCCGGCGCCCTCGGTGTGATACGTGTGAATCGTGCGTCCTTTGAACGACGCAATCGAGTCGTCCACGTATCCCGACTCGTTCAGCGTGTCGGTGTGGATCGCCACTTGAACGTCGTGCCGGTCCGCGGCGGACAGGCAGCAGTCGATGGCGGCGGGCGTCGAGCCCCAGTCCTCGTGCAGCTTCAATCCGATCGCGCCCGCATCGATTTGTTCGTCGAGCCCTTCGGGACGGGACGTGTTGCCCTTGCCGAGAAACCCGAAGTTCATCGGCAGCGCGTCGGTCGCACGCAGCATCAGCTCGACGTGCCGCGATCCCGGCGTGCAGGTCGTCGCGTTCGTGCCGGTCGCGGGCCCGGTGCCGCCTCCGATGAACGTGGTCACGCCGCTCGCGAGCGCCTCGTACACCTGCTGCGGACAGATGAAGTGAATGTGCGAGTCGATCGCGCCGGCTGTCAGAATCAACCCTTCGCCCGCGATCGCTTCCGTAGTAACGCCGACGATCATGCCCTCCGTGACGCCAGCCATCACGTCGGGATTCCCCGCTTTGCCGATGCCGGCGATGCGGCCGTGCTTGATGCCGACGTCCGCTTTCCTGATGCCGGTCCAATCGACGATGAGCGCGTTCGTAATCACGCAATCGAGCGCGCGATCGTCGGCGACGCCGGCGGCCTGCCCCATGCCGTCGCGCAGCACCTTGCCGCCGCCGAACTTGCACTCGTCGCCGTAGGAGGTCGCGTCCTGCTCGACCTCCGCGACGAGCCCCGTATCGCCGAGGCGCACGCGATCGCCGGCGGTCGGCCCGTAGAGATCCCGATAGTGACGGCGATCGATTCGCAGGCTCATCGCGCCTCCTGCCGATCGCCAAAGCCGAGCGCGCGGACGGCTTCGACCGCGCGCGCGCGTCCGTCGTCCGACACGGCGCCGTCGGCGATCGCGTTGCCGCCGCGGATCACGCGAGACCCGGCGATCGCGACGAGGCCAACGGTCTTCTTCTCGCCAGGCTCGAAGCGCACCGCGGTCCCCGCGGGGATGTTCAGCCGCATCCCGTATGCCGCGGATCGATCGAAGACGAGCGCGCGATTCACCTCGATGAAGTGGTAATGACTGCCGACCTGAATCGGGCGATCGCCTTGATTCACGACAGAGAGCTGAATGCTCTCGCGATCCGCGTTGAGGACGATCTCCCCTTCGGCGCTCGACACCTGGCCAACCGCAGCTCCGGCGTCGACGGCGATTGGCGTGCGTCCGGTTTCCACCGAGGGCGGCGGCAGGAAGCTGCCATACAGCGCGAGCGAGAGATCGCCACGTTCCGCGGCAATCGGATGATGCACGGTCACGAGCTTCGTGCCGTCGGGAAACGTGCCCTCGACCTGGACTTCGTCGATCATCTCGTCGACGCCATCGGCGACGTCGGCTCGGCCGAGGAGCTGACGCCCGAGATCCATCAGCTCGGCGACCGGCCGGCCGTCGCGAATGAACTCGAGCAGCTGCGTCGCGATGAGCGCAACCGCTTCCGGGTAATTCAAGCGGATGCCGCGCGCGAGCCGCTTCTGCGCGAGGAATCCCGCCTGGTGAAGAACCAGCTTGTCGAGCTCTCGAGGCGTGAGATGCATGCGTTACTGCTCCGTCGGACGGCTTACCACTTTCGCGACCACGGGTCATCGCCGAGCAGCGCCGGCACGAACCGCAGGTACTCGCGGGCCGCGCGGCCGACCGCCTCGACGGACGTGCCAATCATTCGCAGAAGACAACCATCGCCGGCGATCGGCGACGCGGCGGCCGCGAGATCCGATCGCCGCGCGATCGGCGTTTCCGCGATCTGCGACGCGAGCGCGGCGGCGTACGGCGCGACCGCCGGACCGATCAACACGGCGGCAAGCACGACGTCGAATCGTCCCATGCGCCTGACGAGATCCCCGTCGCCACGGTCGAGCGTCAGCGCATCGAGCGCCACGTGCCGTCCATCCCGGCGTATCGCGAGGCGGTTCGCGTATCGATCGAAGGCCCATCGCTCTCCCGATGCGTGCCTGCCGGACGTCAGCCAGTCGACGAGCACGAGCGCGCTCGTCGCCGCGAGCTCGATGCGTTGATCCTGCCGGTACGACGCGCCGCGAAAGCACACGACGGGATCGGGGCACACGACGAGCAATCCTCCGTCCGCCACGCGCGCGGTCATCGTCATGCTCGTGCCGTTGGGTGATCGATAGACTTTCGTCGCCGCTTGCGTCGCGATGAGCGCGGCGGCGTTCGTGCCGACGTCGACGTCGAGCGCGAGCGCGTCGCGATCGACGAGGCCGCCGCCGTACGTCGACGTGTACACCCACGCCGCGCGTCCGTGATTGCGCGGCATCAGGAGCCGCAGCGGACTTGCCGCGAACGCGCGCGTGACGGCGCTGCGCTCGCCCGCGCGCGCGATGGCGACGGCGCCAGCGCCCGCGCGGCTGCCGCAATCGTGGGGCCGGCTGAGCAACGTGTCGAGTGGCGCGGCGATCGTCACGGCGCACATCCTATCTAAAGAACGAAGAACGAAGAACGAAGTTATGATGCGGCCGTCGCGAGGTCTCAGATGAAACGTACCTTTTTGTACATTGCGGCCGCCGTCCTCTCCGGCGCGGCTGCCTCGTTCGCTCAGCCTGCGGATGATTCTCGTCCAGCCTCATCCAACGTGCTGAACGCCCAGTATCCGCGCGTCCACGCCGACGGCCGCGTGTCGTTCCGGTTCACGGCTGCCGCCGCGCAAAAGGTGCAGCTCCAGCCAGGCGGCGCGGACAACGGCCTCGGCAAAGGGCCAATCGACATGGTGAAGGACGAAAAGGGCGTCTGGACCGTGACGCTTTCTGCCGCCGTTCCCGGATTCCACTACTACTGGTTTCTCGTGGACGGCGTGGCCGTCAACGATCCGGGGAGCGAGACGTACTTCGGCTGGGGACGGCAGACCAGCGGCATCGAGGTTCCGGAAAAGGGCGCGGACTTCTATGAGCCGCGCGACGTGCCGCACGGCGACGTGCGCGTGCGTTGGTACCAGTCGCGGACGACCGGCAATTGGCGGCGAGCGTACGTCTACACGCCGCCGGACTACGACAAGAACCAAAGGACGCGTTATCCCGTCCTCTACTTGCAGCACGGCGCCGGCGAGAACGAAACGAGCTGGACGAAACAGGGACGCGCCAATCTGATTCTCGACAACTTGATCGCCGCCGGCAGAGCCGCGCCGATGCTCGTCGTGATGGAAACCGGGTACGCGACGAAGGTCGGCGCGGTCCCGGTGCCAGGGCCGACCGGCAAGCCCGCGATCCCGAACGCGTTCGAGCAGGTGATGATCGACGATCTGATTCCCATGATCGACGGCCAGTATCGGACAATTGCCGATCGCGATCATCGCGCGATGGCGGGACTCTCGATGGGCGGCGGTCAAACGCTGCAGATCACGTCCGCGCACCTCGACACCTTCGCGTGGGTCGGCTCGTTCAGCGCGCCGATCCGCAACTTCGACATCAAGACGTCGTTCAACGGCGTCTTCAACGACGCGGCCGCGTACAACAAGCGCGTGCGGCTGCTCTGGTTCGGCGCGGGCACCGGGGAAGTGACGTTCATCGAGGCCGCCGCGCAATTGAAGAAGGCGCTCGAGGCCGCGGGCGTGAAGCACGTGATGTTCGAGTCGGCCGGCACGGCGCACGAATGGCAAACATGGCGCAGGAGCTTGAACGATTTCGCGCCGAGGCTGTTCAAGTGATTCAAGACGCCCGCTACGCGATCCGCTGGCTCCGTCGCAGCCCGGGATTCTCGCTCGTCGCGATCCTCTCGCTCGGGCTCGGCATCGGCTTCAACACGGCCATCTTCGCCGTCGTCGACGCGCTGCTTCTCCGTCCGCTGCCGGTTGCGGAGCCGTCGCGGCTCGCCGACATCTACACGAGCGGCGCCGACGGCGACACGTACTCGACGAGCTCGCTCCCTGACCTCGTCGACTATCGCGGCCAGATCGCCGCGTTCTCCGGCATCGCCGGCTACTCGCCGATGTTCGCCGGCGTGAGCCGCGGCGATCGCGCGCGCCTCGTGCTCGGCGAGGTCGTGACCGGAAATTACTTTCAACTGCTCGGCGTCGGCGCGCGCGTCGGGCGGACGCTGCTGCCCGAAGACGACGCGCCCGCGGCGCCGCGGGCCGTCGTGCTCTCGAGCCGCTATTGGCGGCGTGAGTTCGCCGGCGATTCCGGCGCGATCGGCCGCTCGCTGAAGATTCGCGGACAGCAGTTCGCGATCGTGGGCGTCCTCGGCGACGACTTCAACGGCATGGTCCCGATGCTCGCGCCCGAGATCTGGGTGCCGGTGCGCTACATCGAGGATGTCGAGCCGGCGGGCATCAACGAGAGCGTTCCGTCGCCGACCGGAACGTCGCGCCTCGATCGGCGCGGTCAGCGCTGGCTCTTCGCGAAAGCGCGATTGAGGCCGGAAGCGTCGTTCGATCAGGCGCGCGCGCAGCTGGAAGTCGTCGCATCGCGCTTGCGCGCGGAACATCCGCAGACGAACAAGGACCGGCGCGCGACCGTTCGGCCGGCGACGCAGACGAGGATTCATCCCGAGGCGGACGCGCTGCTCGCGTGGGTAGTTTCAGGCACCATGCTCGCCGTTGGACTCGTGCTGGTGATCGCGTGCGCCAACGTCGCCGGAATGCTTCTCGCGCGCGCATCCTCGAGGCAGCGCGAGGTGAGCATTCGGCTCGCCATCGGCGCCGCGCGCGGACGGCTCGTCCGTCAGCTCCTCACCGAGAGCGTGATCCTCGCGGCGCTCGGTGCGCTCACCGGCGTCGTGCTCGCCGCGTGGCTCACGCGTCTTCTCAGCACGTTCGAGCTGCCGATTCCCATACCGCTGTCGCTCGATCTGCGGCTCGACGTGCGCGTGCTCGGCTTCGCGGTGCTCGCGGCGCTCCTCACCGGCGTCCTTGCGGGCCTCGCGCCGGCGCTTCGATCGACGCGCGTCGATCTCGTGAGCGACCTCAAAGGCGATCGTCCGGCCGAACGCGTCGCCGGCCGCCGATGGACGATGCGCGATCTGCTCGTTGCCGGGCAGATGGCCGTCACGATCGTGCTGCTCGTGAGCGCGGGGCTCCTCGTTCGCAGCCTGTCGGTCTCGGCCCGCGCGGACGTCGGCTTCCCTGCCGACGGCCTCGCGCTCGTGTCGGGCGATACCGACATGCTGCGCTACGCGTCCGAACGAAGCGAGCAGTTCTGGAGCGACAGCAAGCGGCAGGTCGAAGCACTCCCTGGCGTCAAGAGCGTTGCGCTCGCGTCGCGGCTTCCCTTCTCGCTGAATTTCAGCCGCTCGAATATCGCGGTCCCCGGTCATCAGAAATCGGCAACCGAGATGGGCACCTCGGTCAACAGCACCATCGTCTCGCCCGGCTACTTCTCGACCCTCGGCGTCGGCATCGTGCACGGCCGGGACTTCACGAGCGCCGACACGCCGAAGAGCCGCGCGGTCGCGATCGTCAGCGAGACGTTCGAGCGGACGTATTGGCCGGGCGACACGGCGGTCGGCCGGACCGTCTTCGAGCGGACGCTCGACAGCGGCCGATCCTTCGAGATCGTCGGCGTCGCCGCCGACCACACGCTGCAGACGGTCGGCGAAGGACCTCGCGCGGCGATTTACTTCGCGACGACGCAGCGGCCGAGCGGCTATCGCGTGCTCGTGGCCAGGACGGCGGGCGACGATCGCGCGCTGCTCAATCGAATGCGCGATACGCTCCTGCAGCTCGAGCCGGATCTCCTGATCGTGGAAAGCGAGACGATGCGGGGACAGATGCGCGCGATGCTGTTTCCCATTCGCGTCGCGGCGATTCTCGTGAGCGTGTTCAGCGGTCTCGGTCTGCTGCTCGCAGGGATCGGACTCTACGGCATCATCGCGTTCGCCGTCGCGCAGCGAACGCGCGAGATCGGAATTCGAATGGCGATCGGCGCGACCCCGCGCGCGGTCATCGCGCTCGTGCTGCGGCAGGGCCTCGGCCTCGCGATCGGGGGGCTCGCGGCCGGCGCCGTCGCCGGCGCACTCGCGACGCGCGTCGTCGCTGGCGCGTTGTACGGCGTCAGCGTTGCCGATCCCATCGCGTGGCTCGCCGCGGCGGGCGTGCTGCTCGCCGTCGCCGCGATCGCAAATGCGCTCCCCGCGTATCGCGCAATCCGCATCGATCCGGTCGACGCGCTGCGAAACATGTAATCGTCGCAGCCGCGGGCTGAGCGATTCCGCACGCGCGTAAGAAATTTCGGCGGTCCGTATGTGGCCGCTACACCAGAGGCGGCCCCCCGCCAGTCCGCATCTCCTACTGGCGCAACGGCTTCTGTACTTTCACGCGATCTGCGCACCCCTTTGCACATCTCATCGGCGCCAGGAGGTGGCAGTCATGATCTGGCTGTTTCATCGTCGCGGCGAATACATGTCGTGCGAAGCACGAACGTGCGTGGAGGATTCGGGGTTCGAGATTCTGATCAATCGGCCCGGCAAGCTGCGTCGCGAGTGGTACGCCGACGAGCAGCAATTGATGCGCCGGTGGCAGGACGTGAGCTTCATGCTGCGTCGAGAAGGTTGGGGTGACGTGTACGGCGGGAGGTCCTGAGAACGACGACTAACGAGCCACTGTCACAGGAGAACCACTGTGAACACCAGCAACGAGCACAACGTTCAGATCTGGTTGGACACGGCGGAATGTTCGAATCACGCGTCCGCGCCGCGCGCCGGCGCGCGACCCGCGTTGCCCTCGTCGGCGCGGTGGAACGTCGCGGTTCTGGTCGGATCGGGCTTCGCGTCCTCGGTTTTCTTTGTCGCCGCACTTTTGACCGATTCGTTGTCGTACGCCGATCCCGCTCGCGTCGCAAATCCTCTATCCGTTCAGACCTCGAAGGTACTCGCGTCCTATTCTCAAGTCGTTGACGACGTACCCACGCCACAATCGGTCGCGTCCATCGTCGCGAGGAAACGCCACACGACGCCCAAGAACGATCGACCCGTCGGTCCCGCGAAACCGGCACAATCGCGGATCGCGCGACTCTTTCTCGGAGATGGAACGCTCGACGTGCAGCCGTTTCCGCGGCTGCCGGAGAGATAGCCTCTCCGTCATTCACTGGATGGCGATCGCGCTAACGATTCATCGCGGAGTTCGCTGAGCGCAAGAGATGCGCAGAGGCAGATCCTGGTCGGTGCATTCAAGCGAGCGGCAGCCTCGCGGAGCGCCGCGTTTAACGCTTTTCACAGTGAACATCGCGGGACGAGGCATCCAACGGCCAAAAACCCACCGTCCGGGCCGTTATTTTGATATAAACACAATGCATGGGTTGATTCGCTGCATTGGCATCTCTTATAGTGGGATCGTGCTGAGCGGGACGACGATTCGAACCATCATCACTTCCTGCATCCGAATTCACCGGATGCCCGGGACCGGTGGCTTCTGCGCAGTACTTCGCTGAGAACGAACTGACGCCAGTAAAGCCCGCCGGCCCAACGGTCCGGCGGGTTTTTTTTTGTAGTTGTGACCTTGCTGTCGCCGATGACCGATCGCACGCGCGTGCCCGTTCGAGCCGGCACGGAGATCGTCGTTCCCGCATCCGTCGCGAACCTCGGCCCGGGGTTCGATGCGATGTCCGTGGCGGTGAATCTGTACTTGCGCCTCACCGTCGTCGATCTCGATCCCTCGCGGCGGGACGGCGTCGACTGGGAATTCACCGGCGCGGCGCCCGCGGGTGAGAACCGGATCGATTCAGCGTTCCGGCTCGCGCGCGCGCGCGGCGAGGCGGCCACACCCAGTGTGCGCGTTCGCGTCGAGAGCGACATTCCGCAGGCGGCTGGACTGGGCAGTAGCGCCGCCGCAACCGTCGCCGGCCTGCGACTCTACGAGGCGCTGACGGCGCCGCGCGCGGATTGCCTGACGCTCGCATCGGAGCTCGAAGGCCATCCCGACAACGCGGCCGCGGCGCTCCTTGGCGGATTGACGATCAGCTGTCAGCGGGAGGACGGACGGATCATCGCGCGATCGTCGCGGTGGCCGGAGGACGTGAAGCTCGTCGTCGCAACACCCGACATGGGACTGCAGACGTCGCACGCGAGGGGCGTGCTGCCGAAAACGATCCCGCTCGCCGACGCGATCTTCAATCTGCAGCGCGCGCTGCTCTTCGTTCGCGCGCTCGAATCGGGCCGCTACGACGACGTGCGCGAAGCGATGAAGGATCGGTGGCATCAGCCGGCGCGAGCCGCGCTGGTGCCGGGCCTCGCCGAAGCAATGGCGCTCGACGATTCGTCCATTCTCGGCGTGTGTTTGAGCGGCGCCGGACCGTCGGTCGTGGCTCTTTCCGCGCACGACACGCCCCGCGCGGCGGCGATGCTCGACGACCTTTACAAGCGCCTGGGTGTGCCGTGTACGATCAGAACTTTGTCAGCGCATCAGCCGGGACACTAGAAGCCGTGTCGTGTGCCGTGCGAGCGAGCATCGCGAGCGAGCCACGCGAACGGAGCGGGGCCACGGGGTCCCCGCGAGAGAGCGTGCAGGGGAGTCCGAGGGGCGAAGCCCCTC
>DATBJJ010000095.1:0-6018 GCA_036556425.1 Vicinamibacterales bacterium | reverse complement strand
CCCGCATTCAGGATCTAATGCCAAGGGTGGACCGCATCAGCTCGGTGTTCGATGAGCTTCAGTCTGTATTCGAAGCCGGACGCCGCACCGTGGCTTCGGCGCCGGACACGACCATTTCGCGTCCCACGCTGCTGGTGCCGGCCGCCCCCACACCCAGGCGCACGAAGCGCGTGGATCCTGCTGTCGAAGTGGCGCCCGCAACCCCGGTTATCGATGAGTGGCACGTCGAAGCGCCTGATGTGCCGCGGCCCCCGGAGGCGCCCGCTGCGGAATCAGACGCTAGCCCGACGCCTGATGAACCAACGACCACGTTCCGGCTCGAATTCGAGAGCCGGCCAGGACCGCTCGACCTCCGCGCCGTCGACGACGCCGTCAGCCAGCACCCGGCCGTGCGGGACGTCGCGTTACTCGACTATGACGGGCGCCGCGCGACGCTTAAGGTCTGGATCACCGCGACGACGAGCCCGGCTGAGGTGCAGGAAACGCTGGCAGCCCGCGCCGCGTCGATCGGCAACGGCAACGAGATCTCGATCGTCGCCCTGGAAGACGTCGCCTAGAGCACAGTCCTATGCGACGCGGCGCGCGGCGTCGCCGTACATGCGCCGCTGCGCCGCAGCGAACAACGCATCCGTCGTCACCCCATCCTCGGGCGCGGTCGCGTGTCCGACGGCGAGGTGCAGCTCCAGGCCGGGTACCGGCTTCCCGTCGAGCCTGACGTCCGCTGCCGCCGCGGCCAGGCGCTGCGCCGCCGCCTCGACGCCGGCCGGCGAGGCTTCCGCGAGCACCATCGTGTAGCCGGACTCCCTGTACGCGCCCATGATGTCGATGTCCCGCGCGTGCCGCGATAGCACTTCGCCCAGCCGTTCGTAAAGCTGCTCCGTGAGCGTTTCACCGAAGCGCTCGCGCAGCAAGCGCAGGTTCGTCGCCTCGACGACGCAGATGGACACGGAGCGGCCGAAACGTTGTGATCGCGCAAGCTCGCGTCCCAGCTCGGCCTCGACCTTGCGCGCATCGAAGATTGAACGCGCGACGTCGCCGGTCGGCTCGTCCTCCGCAGTCTCTGCGACGGCGAGATTCGCGCATGCTCGGCCGACGTGAGCCGCAAGTAGCCCGACGTGCGATTCCTGCATTGATTCGTCACCAAGGACGAGGAGGGCGCCCCAGCGATCACCGGCGCCGGTGATCGCCGCGGCGCAGGCGTGCGTCACGCCTATCGCGCTCTCGACCACCGCGCCACGGCTTTCATCTGCGAGCGGCGTCAGCACCTCACGTACGGGCGCGCAGACGATAGCGCCTGAATCGAGCGCTTCGGCGAGCGACGCGACGTCGCGCGCATCGACGCCGCTGCTGAACAGCGCGGGTCCGAGGGCTTCGATGGCGCCGCGGTGCGACCGTCGGCGAGTCTCGGACGCCGGCGCCTGATAGGCGAGAGAGCCGTCATCACGCTCGAAGAACACGAACGCGTACGGCGTGCCGTTGATCTGCTCGGACGCTATCGCCACCGCGTCAGCGAGCGCGCCTCGGGTGCCGGCGGAATGCAGGCTGAGAAGCGATGACATTACGCCGGATATCGCGTCATCGGCGCTGGGGCCGCGGCTGCTTGTGGGACGTTGCGTAGCCATGACGTTCCTCCTATCGGGGCCGCGGCGTCGTGATGCGCACGAGCTGCTCTTCGACGCGCCTCAGCGTCTGCTCGAGCTGACGCAGTTGCTCGCTCGACTGGTCGCTGCGCAGGACGCCGGATTGGACGAGATCCCGAACTGTGTCGCTCAGCGATTCCTGCTGTCGGAGCAGTTCGGCGGCCTCGCCGCGCAGGCGCTCAAGCTCGGCTGCTGTCTCGGCCAGCCGGGACCCGGCGGCATCCGGCGGCGCTGGAGCCGGCGCGTCCGGGGCTGCCGGAGCGAACATCATCGAGCGCGCCAGCTCTTCGATGGCCGCCGCGGCGCGCGCGGCCTGCGCGGCAGCATTCGATGCGGCCTCATGGACCCGCCAGGCGCCGATCGCGCCGAGCAGCGTGAACAGCAGCAAGCCGCCGAGGCCGATGCACACGGCCGCGACGACGGCGGCGAACTCCCAATTCGCGGTGTCGTCCACGCGCTGCCTCAACTGTCCGCATCCCGGGCGCCTGGGGTGCGGACGATCCGCCGCGGCGACGCCGCGGCACTGACGAATGATCGGCGTGGCCCGCTCGCCGCTAAAGGATATTGCGGGCGCGGCACCCCTAGGCGTAACCCCTACGTGCCGCTCGCGTTCCTGTCCGCGAACCATCCGGCCAGTATCGCTACACTCAGTCGATGCTTCGACGCATGATCGCCGCCGGCGCAGCGCTCTCCATGCCCGGCATCGCCCTCACCGTCGCTTCCGAGCGCATGATCCGCCCGCGCGTGTTCTACAGCGGCGACTGGAATCCCGATCCGCCCGACTCCGTCGGCTGGCCGTACGAGGAGGCGGAGATCTACACGCCCGACGGCTTGGCCTTGCAGGGCTGGTTCTTCAAGGCAGCGCAGCCCGGCGCGCCGACCATCCTCTTCATGCACGGCACCAGCTACAACGCGAGCGACATGTGGCTGACGCCGGAACGCTCGGTCGCGTTCAACGACTTCCTCACCGGCATCCGCGCCAACTTCTTCGTGTTCGACTACCGAGGCTACGGACGCAACGCCGGCACGCCGACGGAAGAAGGCACGTACACCGACGCCGCATCAGCCCTGGGCTGGCTCTTCCTGCGTAGCGACGTCGACCCTTCTTCAGTGTTCTTTTACGGCTTCTCGCTCGGCACCGGCATCGCGACGGAGCTGGCGATGCGTGAGCCGTCCGCGGGGCTCATCTTGCGCGCGCCCTTTACGTCGATCCGCGCGCTAGCCATCGACCGCTACGAATGGCTGCGCCTTGCGTTCCGGTTCGCGCCGTGGCTGCCGCTCACGAACTACGACACGCTTTCAAAGATCAACAGGTTGGATCGGCCGCTACTCGTCATGCACGGCGAGAGCGACAAGACCGTGCCCGAGTACATGGGACAGCAGGTGTTCGAGGCCGCGCCTGAGCCGAAGATGTACGTGCAGTTCCCCAACAGCGGCCACTCCGACATCAGCGCGGACCTCGTCGTGCCACCGATCACGCAGTTCATCGACGAGGTGTTAGGCCGCAACGTCCGCTCACCCATGCGATACGCTGAACAAGCATGACCACTGACGTCCAGAAACAAATCGCCGAGCGCGTCGACGAAGCGCTCGGCACGCGGCGCGGCCGGCTTGAGCGCGACCCCGAGTACCGCGCGTTGCGGAAGCTGTCCGAACGGAACCGCAAGGACCCGCCGCGCACGCCGGTCGATGCGCTGCAGCACGTCGTCGACGTCGCCCGCGAGATGACGCACGCGCGCTACGGCGCGCTCGCCGTCACCGGCACCAACGACTACGTCGAGGGCTTCGTCGTCAGCGGCATGGACGCGAAGGCGTTGGCGGCGCTGAAGGGACCGCCGCAGGGCCACGGGCCGCTCGGAGACATGCGCCAGGACGGCCGCAGCGTGTACTTCGGTGACGTCTCCGTGCACGCCAAGGCCTTCGGCTTTCCGCCGAAGCATCCGGACATGAAGGAGCTGCTCGGCGTGCCGATCTTCTGCGGCACCGACGTCCGCGGCGCGCTCTACGTGACGGACGCCGCCGGCAGTCGCGCCTTCGGCGACGCCGACCGCGCTGTCCTCGACGTGCTCGCCCGCCACGCTGGCCTGATCATCGAAGCAAGCTGGTACTAGACGGCCGACAGCCGTCCCTGCCGTCGGAATCGGCATATCTTCGTCTGCTCCCGATCCGACTCCGCGTTGCCCGGGTGGAGCCATCCCGCCGATACTGAAGCACGATGATCGTCGGCACCGTCCGTGAGCTGAAGAACGAGGAGTTCCGCGTCGGCCTGACGCCGGAGGGCGCGCATGCGCTCGTTGCGGCCGGGCACCGCGTGCTCGTTGAAAGCGGCGCGGGCGAGGGCGCCGGCTGCCCGGACGGCGCCTATGCCGCGCTCGGCGCCACGGTCGTCGATCAGGCGTGGGAGGTGTGGGCGCGCAGCGATCTCGTGGTGAAGGTGAAGGAGCCGCTCACGGAGGAGTACAGCCTCGTCCGCGACGAGCAGACGCTGTTCACGTATCTGCACCTGGCCGCGTTGCCGGAGCTGACGCGCGTGCTCCGCGAATCGAAGGTGACGGCGATCGCCTACGAGACCGTGCAGCTCCCCGATGGTTCGCTGCCGCTGCTCATCCCGATGAGCCAGATCGCCGGCCGCATGGCGACGGAAGTCGCGTCGCAGTACCTGCGCAAACCCGGCCCCGGCCGCGGCAAGCTCATGTCGGGCCTACCGGGCGCGCCACCCGCGCGCGTCGTCGTCCTTGGCGCCGGCATCGTTGGCGAAAACGCGATCCAGACCGCCGTCGCGCTCGGTGCCGAGGTCACGGTGATCGACACCCGTCTCGACAAGCTGCGTCACGTCCAGCAGCTCTTCCCCAACCGCGTCACGGCGCTGCAGACCTCGCCGATGGCCATCTCGCATTCGCTGAACAAGGCCGATGTGCTCGTCGGCGCCGTGCTCGTCCCCGGCGCAGCCGCGCCGAAGCTCGTGACGCGCGAGATGGTGCGAAGCATGGGCGAAGGCGCCGTGATCGTCGACGTATCGATCGATCAGGGCGGCACATGTGAGACGTCACGCCCGACGACGCACGACGATCCTGTCTACGTGGAAGAAGGCGTCGTCCATTACTGCGTCGCCAACATGCCCGGCGCCGTGCCCATCACGGCGACCGCGGCGCTCACCGCAGCGACGATGCCGTACGTGATGAAGCTCGCGAATCTCGGTCCACGCGAGGCCGTGCTCGAAGATCCCGCGCTCGCGAAGGGCGTGCTCGTCAGCGAAGGCGAAGTGACGCATGAAGCGCTTGCAGGATCGCTGAATCTCCCGTTCGTCCCGCTCAGCCGCGCCCTGCCTGAATAACTAACCGAGACCCAAACGCGCGAATTGATCGTCCGGCGCTTCGATCTGCTTCAGCGCCTCACGCAGCTTGTCCGCCGACTCGCGTTCGCGCTTTTCGCCGGCGCGGTTCTCGTTTTCGTCCGGGTCGTTGCGCAAGTCATACAGGTGGTTGCCGCTGAAGTCGCCGTACGCCCAGAACGGCAGCATGTCGCCGGCGACGAACGGCTGCCGGATCACCGGCACCTTCGATCCCGGCATGCGGTCGAGGTACGCGCGATCGTCGGGCAGCGGTAGCCGGATCTTCGGGTTGCTGTGGATCGGCATCGTCGACCAGCGGTTCGACCACATCGACAGCGGCTCGTTCTTCGCGAGCGGCGCCCGCGCGTACTTCTCCTCCGCATCGATGATGTGCACCTCGCGCCCCCACACGCCCGCGAGCGCATGATCGCGCACGCTCTGTGCCTCGCCGCGGATCACCGGCAGCAGCGACATACCGTGCGTGCGGTGCCGCACCTTCGCGCCGAACAGGTCGACGAGCGTCGCGAAGATGTCGACGTTCGTCGAGAGCGCCTGCGTCGTGCCCGGGGACGCGCCCGGCCACGCCACCATCAGCGGGATGTGGCCGAGCGTGTTGTACACGGGCACGCCGGGTTTGCCCCAGATGTCCTTCTCCCCGAGATAGTGCCCGTGGTCGGTGCAGACGAACACCGCCGTGTCGTCCCACATGTTGTTGCGGTCGATCGCATCGAGCACGCGGCCGAACCATGCATCGATCATCGTCAGCTTCGCGCCATAGCACGCGCGCACCTGCCGCGCCTGGCGCTCATCGAGCACGCCCGCGGCGAGCGCGCCTTTGATGTACGGCGGCCAGATCAGGTGCGGCCCCTCCCACGAGTCGTCGTACATGCGCATGTACTGCTCCGGCGCGTCGAACGGCTCGTGCGGGTCGAACTCGTCGACGAACAGCAGAAAGCGATCGTGGTACCCGGCGTTGTCGTCGAGCCAGCGCGCCGCCGCGGCCATCGTGCGCGGGCCGGGGAAGTCCTGCTCCTCGCGGAAATAGCC
>DATBJJ010000094.1:0-8771 GCA_036556425.1 Vicinamibacterales bacterium | reverse complement strand
CCCGAGGGCACGCGCGCGGCATTCGAGTTCCGGCATCCGTCATGGTTCGACGCGGAGACGTTCTCCGTCCTGCGCGATCGGGGTCTCGCGCTCTGCGTCGCCGACAGCGAGAAGCTCAGCGCGCCGGTCGAGATGACGGCCGGCTACGGGTACTTCCGTCTGCGCGACGAGGGCTATCAGCAGGAAGACATCGAACGGTGGGCGCGGACGATTCGCGATCTCGACGGCGTGAGCGAGTCGTTCGTCTACTTCAAGCACGAAGAACAGGGTCTGGGACCGGAGTTTGCCAAGCGGTTGATGGCGCTGCTGTAGCGTGCGGCTCGAGCGCGTCCGTTCGCGCGCGCGCGAACTTCAGAATCTGCCGCTCCGCCCAATACCCATCGTCTCCATGCTCCGGCTCCGCGAGGAAGCCGCAGTGTCCGCCGTCTTCGGTGACGATCACCTGAAGGTGAGGGTTCGACTGGACGCGCGCATCGCGGAACGGTGCGCTCGGCACGAACGGATCGTCCTCGGCCGTGATGATGAGCGATGGCACACGGATCCGATCGATGACGCGCATCGCGCTCGCGCGATGGTAGTAGTCGGACGCGTCGCGGAATCCGAAGTGCGGCGCGGTGTACGCTTCGTCGAACTCCCGGACGGTCGCGATCTCGCGGAGGCGATCGATCGTGAAGCGCCCCGGGAACCATGCCGCCTTGCGCCGCATGCGCCCGCGCAATCCGCGCACGAAGTTCCACTGATAGAAGAAATTCTGACGGCGCTCGAGCGCGCGCACGCAGAGCTCGAGCTCGATGACCGGCGAGACCGCGCAGACGCCGCGCAGCTCGGGCGGCGGCGCGTCGGCGTAGTCGCCCGCCAGCTTCAGCGCGAGGTTTCCGCCGAGCGAATAGCCGGCCACGATGACCTGACGAATGCCGTCGGTTGACGCGATCTCGCGGATGACGTGATCCGCGTCGGCCGTGAGCCCGGAATGGTAGAGGCCCGCCGCGAGCCGCTCGGTTCCACCGCAATTGCGCTGGTTCAGCAGGATCACGTTGAAGCCGGCCGCATAGCCTTTATCGGCGAGCCCGCGCATGTAGTGCGCCGTGCTCGATCCCTCGAGCCCGTGCAGCGCGAGGAGCGCCGGTCTCGCCGCGCGATCCGCCTGCCAGTGGCAGTGCGCGAGGATTCTCGTCTCGGGCGCGACGTCGAACAACCGATCCGCCGGCGGCGGGAGCTGTGGAAAGCGCCTGGGCTTCCCCCACGTGTAAATCGTCATCACGTGGCCGTTTTTCAGGCCGCGCCGCGGCGTGTACTTCGGTTCCGACAGCATCTGTAAACAAGTGTACCGCACGCGCCGATAGGCGGGAGAGAGAGGGGACGCGGTGCAAAGATGAGCAAGCAGTTGCATGTACGACTACGGCAGGCGCGCGAGCAGCGAGGACTTTCGCTCGCGGCCATCGCGCACGAGCGCGGCGTTCGCGAATCGAACCTCGTCCTCATCGAGCAGGATGCGTTCGAGCAGCTCCCGACCGGACTCTACGGCCGTACGGCCGTTCGCGCGTACGCCGCCGCGGTCGGATTGTGCGCGGACGACGCCATCGCCGAAGTCGGGCTCCGGCTGCGCGAGCCCGAGGATCCCATGAATGGGCTCGCGCGGGTGCGAGGCATCGTGCGGCCGCCCTCGAAGATGTCGCGCGCGGTCGATCCGCCGCAGGTTTCTCACGCGACGGCGATCGGTCTGCCGTGGAGGCCGCAGGTCGCCGCGCTCATCGACCTCGCCATTCTCGTCGCGATCGACCTCGCGCTGGTCGAGCTGACGGCGCTCGCGGCCGGCGTTCGCACGCCGGACATTCTTCGCCCCGCGCTGCCGGCGCTGATTCTCCTCTTCGCGCTGATCGGCGGCGCGTACTTCGTGCTGCTGGGCGGCGTTCGCAAGTCAACGATCGGCGCGCGCATCGCGCAGGCGCCGGCCTACGAGCACATGATCGACGGCGCCGACGCGCACACCGTCATGCAGCGCACGATTCAATATGTGATGGCGGAAGCCTCGAGCTTCGCGTCGTGGGTCGTTGCGACGGATCACGCCCGGCAGTGGATGCGAACGCTGCGTGAAAAGCGGGCGTGATGGTGAGCGTGTCAGTCGGCAGTCGTGAGTCGGGAGTCGTCAGTCGCAGTCGTCAGTCTCAGTCGACGGTCGACTGTCGTCGTCAGTCACAGTCGGTAGTCACGATCGACTCCCGACTGTTCGACTGTCGACTATCGACTGTCGACGATCGACTGTCGACGATCGACTGTGACTGACGACTGCGACTGACGACTCCCGACCGACGACTACCGACTATCTGTTTTCAGCCGATAAATCCTCACCACGCCCGACCGGAACGCAACCGGCAGCGCGAGATCCTGCTCGGTCACGAGATAGTCGAGATCGTACTGCGCTCCGAGCGCTCGCGCGCGTGACGGCGTGAGCGCGGTGAAATCGCCGACCTCCTGCACCCGATCGCGCGTCCGCATCGCAACCGCGCGATCGTACATGCCCACGGCGCCGTCCTTGATCGCTTCCACGAAGACGTCGCGGTGCGCGGCGACGCGAACGCTCGTCCCGTACCGAACCGCGTGCGAGGGATCCGCGAGCCAGCCGCTCCGCGAATCCGTCGTCCGCGCCCATGCCATCGCGCGCCCCCAATCGTCGTCCGGCACGTCGACCTGAACGACCCGCCGCTCGGGGAATTCGACGAACATGATGTACGAGCCGCGGACGATCGAGAGCGCGACGAGGACCGCCGCGGCCGTCCGCGCGCGAGCGGGCGCGGGCGCCGGCGACGTTCCTTCGGCAATCGCCCACACCACATAGATCACCGCGAGGAAGTCCAGCATCCAGAAGATCCTCGCGGGCTGAAGCTGGATCGCGAGCGCCACGCGTGCGGCGTTGAAGGGCAGCGTCAGCGCGAACACGCCGACGAGGGCGACGCATCCCGCGACGAGCGCGCCTTCGCGCGCGGCGATCAGCCCCGCGCTCCGCCGTCGTCGGTAGAGCAGCACGATGATCGGTACGTAAGCGAGGTTGACGATCCACGTGACGATCGGCCACGTGAGCGGAAACAGATAGTCCTTCGACGCGAGCGTCGCGAGCCAGTCGGCGTCCATCACGACGAGACGTCCCGCGAGCGGTCCGTTGGTGAGAGCCCACGCGGCTCCGATCGCGGCACCGGCGGCAGCAAGGCCAATCGCGATCCGGAGCCGCGGCTCCGCGACGAAGATCGCGATCGCCAGCCAGATCGCGAGCCACGAGCCAGTCGTCGGGTGCAGCGCCCCCGCGATCGCGACGAGCGAGATCGTCAACGCGTAGCGCCCGCGCAGGAAGCCCGTGATCGCGAGCGCACCCAGCGCGAACGACAGCTGGCGCGGATGGAAGTAGCCCTCGAGCGTGTTCGTTCCCGATTTGCTGATCGCGTGCCTGAGCGTGAGCGCGGCGACGAGTGCGAGTGGCGCCCACGCCGTGCGATAGAGCGCCGCTCCGATTCGCAAGCCCGCCATCATCAGCAGGCCGAGCGCGGTTGCCTGGAGCACGAGGTAGAGATGCGGCAGCGAGAGACCGGTGAGGCGCACGATCGGTCCGATCGCGTTGTCGGCCAGCGTCAGCTTCGCCTGCGATCGGATCAGATCGGAATCACGCGGATAGAGCGAGGGATCGATGCCCTCGAGCATGGCCGGCGTGTAAAACGCCTGATCGGAGGCGCCGTAACGATAGCCGGCGGAGTTGATCGTCGCGAGAAGAAGAAACGGGAGCAGGCACCAGAGTGGAGGCGCCCAGCCGCTAGAACCTTTCATCGGCCGTCGGCCCGTAGATCGGCGGCAGCGGAACGTCGTTCAGTCGGAGGTAGACCGTGAGCTGTCCCCGGTGATGAATCATGTGATTCAACACGAACGTTCTCAGCACGCTGATCCGCGGCATCGTGAAGAACTCCTGGCCGCCTTGCTTCAACGTCCACGGCACCAGCAGCTCCGGATCGGTCGCGGGCGCGAGATGCCCGCGCGCCGCGGCGACCTTCTGGTCGAATGCCGCCAGCAACTCGGCGCGCGACGTGGGAGGCTCGGGCCGCGGACCGAGCTCGTCGAGATCGAGATACGTCGCCGTCATCGTCAGCGTGCACCAGTGCGGGATGTTCGCGACGTGTCCCGAGAGCTCGCCAAGGCTCATCGACTTCGCGTGCGGCCGCCACGCGAGCGGCGCTTCCGGTACGCGATCCAGAAGCCGCCGCGTCGTGGCCATCTCGTGATCGAACTCCGGCAGCAGCGCGTCGATGATCGGCATGCTATCGAAGATCGTCCGCGTCGACCTGAACGGTCGTGAACAGCTCCTTGCCGCCAACGGTCAGCTTGACGACGTACGTTCCCGGATCGACGGCGTTCTGCGTGATGAACGGCGCGCCGCGTCCGCCGCGTCCGCGTCCACGTCCGCCTTGCGCATCGCCACCGCCGCGTCCTTGGAACTGCGGTGGAGTCGGTC
Source organism: Vicinamibacterales bacterium (assembly GCA_036556425.1). GTDB lineage: Bacteria > Acidobacteriota > Vicinamibacteria > Vicinamibacterales > 2-12-FULL-66-21 > DATBJJ01. The sequence goes on along the minus strand of DATBJJ010000094.1, from coordinate 4,279 downwards.
CGAGGTTCCATTGCACGCGATGCAGTCCCGCCTCCTTCGGTCCCTCGAGCTCGCGGACGACGCGTCCGCTCGGCTCGCTGATCGTGATCTTGACGTCGCCCGACGAAGCGGACTTGAGGTAGTAGCTGATCGCCGTGCCGCCCTGCGGGTTCTGTCCGCGGAAGTGCTTGTCTCCCCCGAAGCCGGTGGCCTTCATGGTGTCCGTCACCCAGGCGGTCGCCGTGCGAACCGAGAAGAGGTGCGCGTCCGCCGTCAACACGGGATCGGTCAACTGCTGCAGCGCCGTGATGTCGTCGATGATCCAGATGCTCCGTCCGTGCGTGCCGATGATGAGATCGTTGTCGCGCGGATGGATCAGGATGTCGTCGATGCGAACGGTTGGCAGGCCGTTCATGAGTTTCTTCCACTCCCGGCCGCCGTTCAGCGAGATGAAGAACGCGTACTCCGTGCCGACGTAGAGGAGGTTCCTGTTCCTCGGATCCTCGCGGATCACGTTCACGTTGCCTTCGGGTAAGTTGCTCGAGATCGACGTCCACGTCTGCCCGAAGTCGCGCGTCACGAACACGTACGGCTTGTGATCGTCCGTGCGATGTCCGTCGAACGTGGCGTACGCGGTCCCGGCGTCGAAGTGCGACGGCTCGACGCGCGACACGTGCGTCTCCTGCGGCACGCCCTTGACGTTCTCGGCGACGTTCTTCCAGGTCGCGCCGCCGTCGCGGCTGACCTGCACGTTGCCGTCGTTGGTGCCGACCCACACGACGTCGCTCGTGACCGGCGACTCGCCGATCGTGACGATGTTGCTATAGCTGGCGGCGCCGTCGTGCTTCGATGCCATCGGCGCGTTGCCCGCAACACCCATGATCGGCCGGTCGTTGCGGCCGATGTTTCTCGTCAGATCCGCCGACGCGGACCAGCTGTCGCCGCGCGTCGACGACTTGAACAGCCGCTCTCCGCCAAGATAGATCGTCTTGGGATCGTGATTCGACAGCTTGAACGGCGTGCTCCAATAGAAGCGGAAGTTCGTGCCGGCCGGAGGCGGAGGGAAGACGTTCGCCGCGCCGCCGCCGCGGCCGCCGCCGAAACCGCCACCGCCGCCGCCCGCGCCGCGGCCGCCGGCCGGCTGCTGTCCCGCGGCTTGCTGTTGCGCCGCGCCCTGCTGCTGACCCGCGGGTGGTTGCTGCTGGCCCGCCGGCGGACCGCCTTCTCCGACCGGAGGCAGCGCCGCCGAGAGCGCGGTCCGCGGACGAATGCTCCGCGTCTCGCCGGTGCGAAGGTTGTAGCGATTCGTGTTGCCGTCCTGCGATTCCGAGTACCCGATCGTCCAGTCGCTGGGATCGTTCGCGGTGTAGAAGCCATCGCCGCCGCCGATCCGGTACCACTCGGCGTTCGTGCTGCCGCCGTTCGTGCGCACCGCGCTCGGTCCGCACCACGACCCGTTGTCCTGCAGTCCGCCGCAGACGTAGTACGGCTTCCGCATGTCGGCGCTGATCGCGTAGAACTGGCCGAGCGCCGAGAGGCTGAGTTCCTCCCACGTCTCGCCTTGGTCGTAGCTGACGTCGAGCCCGCCGTCGTTGCCGATGACGAGATGCTTGCCGTTGCGCGGATTGATCCAGAGCGCGTGATGATCGCTGTGGCTCGGGCCGTTCGGGCCGATCTGATCGAACGTCTGGAATGTCTTGGCGCCGTCGAGCGACCGGTACGCGCTCGCGCCAGTCGTATAGACGATCTCGGGGTTGCTCGGATCGACCCGGATGTTGCTGTAGTACATCGGGCGGTTGTTGTTGTTCCCCCGGAACCCCCACGTCTTGCCGCCATCGTCCGATCGCCACACGCCGCTCTTGGTCGGATCGGGCGGCGGAGGCGGCTGATTGCCGCGGCCGCCGCCGAACCCGCCGCCGCCACCGCCGCGGCCTTGGCCCGGCTGAACGAGCGATCCGTCGTCGTTCACCTGCGCGCCGGTTCCGCCGCTCGCGCCGACTTCAATCTGCGCGTAGATGATCGTGGGCTTCGATCGGCTGTAGGCCAGGCCGATGCGTCCGATGATCGGATTCGTCGGCAGGCCGTTGCCCGAAAGCTTCGTCCACGTCTTGCCGGCGTCGTTCGTGCGCCAGATGCCGCTGCCCGGACCACCGCCGTTGAATCCCCACGGCTGGCGCCGCCGTTGGTACGACGCCGCGTGCAGCGTGTTCGGATCGATCGGGCTCATCACCATGTCGATGAACCCCGTGTCGTTGTCGATGAACTTCACGTTCGTCCAGGTCTTGCCGCCGTCGGTCGTCTTGAAGATGCCGCGCTCGGGGTTCGGTCCGAAGAGATGTCCGATCGCGGCGACGTACGCGATGTTCGGATCTTTCGGATGGACGACGATCTTCGAGATGCTCTGCGTTTCCTTGAGGCCGACGTACGTGAACTCCCTGCCGCCGTCGGTTGACTTGTAGACGCCGGCGCCGAAGGACGAGCTCTGGCGATTGTTCGCTTCGCCGGTGCCGACGTACACGATCTCGGGATTCGATGGCGCGAGGGCGATGTCGCCGATCGACGCGACCGGATACTTGTCGAAAATCGGCGTCCACGTCGTCCCGTTGTTGACCGTTTTCCAGATGCCGCCCGTCGCGTAGCCGACGTACATGACCGACGGGTTGTTCTCGTCGACGGCAATCGCGTCGACGCGGCCGCCCATCACCGCCGGCCCGATCGATCGCCACACGAATCGCTTGAGCAGCGGATCGGTGCTCTCGTTGAGCACGGGAGGCGGTGCGGCGTCCTGGGCTGGTTGCCCCTGTTCGGCAACGAGGTTGCGGCCTCCACCGATCGCAAGAACGCCGAGTCCAATCCACACGAGCAGACGCATTCGCAGGTTTTGCGGCATCGATGTCCTTCCCCTCAAAGCAGGCCGGGCACACCCAACCCTGAACCTCAACCGCTGGTGATTGTAGGCGAAGTTACGTCCGATCCGGCGCGAATGCTTACCGCTTGAAGTCCACCTTCGGCAGCTTCTGCGCCTCGGCGGGCGCCTCGAAGTAGGGATACTCCTTGAAGCCGAAGACTTTTCCGGTCACGTTCGACGGGAAGCTGCGGCGCAGCGTGTTGTACTGCTGTGCGGTCTCGTTGTACCGGCGTCTCGCCACGGCGATGCGGCTCTCGGTCCCGGCGAGCTCGTCCATCAAGCGCTGGAAGTTCGCGTCCGACTTGAGCTGCGGGTAGTTCTCGACGACGACGAGGAGGCGCGAGAGCGCGGCGGTCTGCGCGTTCGCCGCTTCGACCTGCTCGTCAGGCGTCTTCGCGTTCATCATCTTCGACCGCGACTCCGCGATCGCGATGAAGATGTCGCGCTCCTGGCTCGCGTAGCCCTTCACCGTCTCGACCAGATTGGGAATGAGATCGTTCCGGCGCTGCAGTTGGTTCTGCACTTCCGACAGCGCGCTCTTGACGGCCTCTTCCTGGCTCGTGAACTTGTTGTACGAACAACCGGACACGCTCAGCGCGATCGCGATCGCGAGAGCGAGATGGAGAATGTCTCGAATCCTCGTCGTCATCACCAACCTCCAGAGGCGCCGCCGCCACCGCTGCGGCCTCCGCCGAATCCGCCGAACCCGCCCCCGCCACCGCCGCCGAAGCCGCCGAATCCTCCGCCGAAGCTGCCTCCGGATCCGAATCCGCCGAACCCGCCGCCGAACGGTCCGACGCCGCTGTTCCAGCCGCTCCACGGTCCGCGGCCCCAGCGCCGCCGCCGTCGACGGCGATTCATCATGATGAACAGCAGCAGGAGGACGACGAAGAGACCGGCTGGGAATGACCGTCGTCGAGAGCCGTCATTCGATGGCGCCGGCACGGGCGTTCGCGGCACATCCTGCAGCGTCACGTTCCGGGCTTCCGCGATCCGGTTGATGATCCGCGTCGTTCCCGCGACGAGCCCCGCGCCGTACTTGCCCTGACGAAACTCGGGGAGAATCGCTTCGCGAATCGTCTGGCCCGAGAACCCGTCGGTGATGTACGGCTCGAGCCCGTAGCCGACTTCGATGCCGACCTTGCGATCCTCGACGGCAACGACAATCAGCAAGCCGTTGTCTTTCGCGCGTTCGCCGATCCCCTTGCCGTGATTCTCGAACATCTTCACGGCGTATTCCTTGATGTCGGCGTATGGCTGAAAGGTCGGCACGGTCGCGACGATGACGACATCGCCCGTCGTCCGCTGCAGCGCCACGATGCGCCGCTCGAGCTCGCGCTCGCTCGCGTCGTCGATCACGTTGGCGAAGTCGTCGACCGGTTTGGTCAGGGC